>CAZOTY010000018.1:0-35020 GCA_964582905.1 uncultured Spirochaetaceae bacterium
ATCCGGACTCTTTATTTCATGATAGTCACAGATAAGCTCACACTTTCCTTCAAATCGTGAAATCTGGCTAAGGTTGCTGTCACAGACAGTAATATCGTTTTCTGTTTTATTCAGTATCCCCTGGCAAATGGATGCCCCCATATTGCCACCACCCAGAACTGCAACTTTAATCTTTTCCATATTATTTCTCCCATTTCAGGCGGTGAAGTTCACCTGCTTTGTTAAACAAGTCAAAGTTTTTCTGCCTTATTACTTCATATAGGGCAATAGCCACACTATTAGACAGATTCAGGCTTCTTGTATCATTGAGCATTGGGATACGGAGGGTAGTATCAGGATGCATGACAAGAATTTCTTCTTCTATTCCCCGCGATTCTTTTCCAAAAACCAGATAAATGTCCTCTATGTCCTTATACTCTACATCTGAATAAACCTTTCTTCCTTTTGTTGACAAAAAGAAAAGAATATCATTTTTATGAAGGCTCAGAAATTCAGAAGTATTCTTATACTCAATTATTTCAACGTCTTTCCAGTAATCAAGTCCTGCATGTCTGACGGCTTTTTCCGAAATATCAAAGCCGAGTGGATGCACTAAGTGCAGTCTCGCCCCGGTTGCGGCACAGGTTCTTGCAATGTTTCCTGTGTTTTGAGGTATTTCAGGCTCAAAAAGACAAACATTCAGCATATGTCAAATTTACCATTTTCAGGTCAAGTTTCCAACCATACGCTTTTAACGGTTTGTTCTTTTTGCAATAATAACAGTATGGGTGCTGAGATTGTCAAAGCTTTTATTCTCGGAATAGTCCAGGGCTTCACAGAATGGCTGCCTATCTCCTCAACAGCGCATCTTCTGCTTTTTGATAAGTTGTTGCACGTATCACTTTCAGATGAGGCTATGAAGCTGTTTTTGGTCTTAATCCAGCTCGGGTCAGTATTAGCTGTCGTAATAGTGTACTTCAATGTTCTCTGGCCATTCAAACGTGATATAAATGAAACAAAAGGCAGTCTGAAATTGTGGTTAAAGATAATAATAGGGTGTATTCCTGCTGCTGTTTTGGGCCTTGTTCTTGATAACTACATGGAAAAGTTCGAAACAAGCTATGTAATTGCTGCAGCTCTTTTTGTTTACGGCATACTGTACATCATTGTTGAGAAGAGGATAAAGGTAAAGAAAATTGAACCGAAATATAGCAAGACAGATGAGGTTTCTTATTTTCAGGCATTCAAAATCGGATGCTTCCAGGCCTTGGCTATAATTCCCGGTACATCGCGTTCTGGATCAACAATACTCGGTGGTCTTATTATGGGGTTTTCCAGGGAACTTGCTGCAAAATTCAGTTTTTTCATGGCCATCCCTGTTATGGCTGGAGCCTCACTTCTGCGGTTTTTCAAGTATTTTAAATATGTAGTAAGAGATGAGTGGATTTTTATCGCCTTTGGAACAATCGTTTCTTTTGCTGTCTCCGTTATTTCAATAAAAGTACTTATAGGCTTTGTCAAAAAACACGACTTTACAGCATTTGGTATTTACAGGATATTACTTGCTGTCCTCATCCTTGTTTTTGCCTTTGTTTAACAAGGTGGCTTTTGTAACAATGCCCCCTTTCTTATTGAGGTTGTATACAACTTTTTCGAGTTTCCTTTTTTTCTCGCTGACTTCTGCAAAAAGTTCTGTCTGTTCAATTTCTTCCCCATGGTAAAGATTTCCCAAAGCAAGGCCTAGAAGACGTATACCTCCACCTTTGTACTTTTTTGAAAGGAGTTTTTTTGCTATCTGGAAAATATCATCAGATGAATAAATTCCATAGTTAGGTGTTTCCTGTATTGTTGTGGTTGTGAAATCTCCGTATCGCAGTTTCAGTGTCACAGTTTTTGCAACTGATTTTTCCTCAAATGCCCTGAAAGCCAAATCAAGACTCATTTGCAAAAGGTATTCCTGAAGTACATTTATATCAAATATGTCAGGGGAGTATGTGCTTTCTGTACTGATCGAATGGCTTTTGACTTCACCTTGGAAGATGCCTGGATCAATTCCTCTGACAGCATTGTATAAATAGAGGGCAGAAGAGTCACCGAGCCTCGATTGCAGAGCCTCAAGACTCTGTTTTCTTATAACCTGGGTTGTATTCAATCCCGATGCAACTAGATGGTCATAAGACGATTTTCCTATTCCCCAGAGTTTTTTTAGCCCCACTTTATCCACAAACTGTTCTTCCATACCTGGTGGAACTATTGTAAGCCCGTCCGGTTTATGATAGTCGGAGGCCATCTTGCTGATAAAGCGGGAGGTGGAAACTCCGATAGATACAGTGAGCCTTGTTTTGTCGAATATTTTTTTCTTGAGAAGTTTTGCTGCTTTCCCGGGAAGGGGATAGATTCTTTCCATACCCGTTAAATCAAGAAATGCCTCATCAATAGAAACCTGCAGAAAACCGGGTGCAAAGTCTTTGATTATACTCATGACTTCCTTGCTTTTCTGGCTGTACCGTTCATAGTGACCGTTAACGCATATAGCACTTGGACATAGTCGGAGTGCTTCACTCATGCTCATAGCCGAATGAATTCCGTACTGGCGTGCTTCGTATGAACAAGTTGAGGCTACATGGCGAGGACCAGGAGTTCCGATGATTAAAGGTTTTCCTTTATATTCCGGATGATCCAGAATTTCGACAGATGCAAAAAATGCATCCAAGTCTATATGAAAGAATACGTTTCCCACTCAGTAATAATAGCAAAAAAAGCTCCAAGCATTCATATTTTTTGTATTTCTGCTAATATTAAACAAATGCGAAAAAGAATCGGTCTCTTCTTAGTTTTTCTTTTGCTTTTCATACCGTCCCTTCTTGCTGTAGAGACCGGAATCTATAACCTTGTAAACCAGAAAAGATCCCCGTTCAGTTCCGTTGCCTATTACTCCAGTGTTCAGGACTCATATGTGAATCCGGCATCCCTTCCTCTTATCGAAGACGCTGTTACTTTTGATGTTGGGGTTTATGTTTATGATAACCTTAACGGAGATGTGTTCCGTCTCGAAAGCCTCGGGTATGTCCAGAACCAGATACAGGAAACAAGGCTCTCATTTCTGAGTAAATACATATCACTGTCAGCTTTTATCGGAACATCTTTCACTGACAGGCATTTTGAGTCTGGCGGAATTGATCCTGTTTTTGATATCTATTCTAATATCGATATTTCAATTGATGCAGGTTATGCTTTCCCATATTTCTCAATGGGTGTAAATATCCGTGGTGGCAACTCAATGGTAAGAGACAGCAAGACAATAAGCACTCTTGCCGGAGTCTTCCAGAATGCATGGCTCAGTTCATTTGATGAAGCATACAATTCCGAGCGTTTCGGTTTCGGAGCAGGGCTTCTTTTTTATACAAACAATTTCTCATTCGGCGCTTACGTGGAGAATATCCTCAATTTGAAAAATGGCATGATCAATGCTTCATGGGATGTAATAGCATCATCTTCTTCTGCCAGTATTGCGGTCAACGGAAACAAATTCAACAAGAAAGGGGATCTTAATTTGGTTTATCCCAGGGCAAGCTATACTCTTAAAGGTTTCCATACCAAGTCAGTAGTTGATGAGGTAAGTCTCAAGTTTGACCTGAAATTCCAGTTTCTCCCCAAAGCCTCACTGTCTATAGGATTTGGATACTCTCAGCCAAATCACAAGCTTCTGTATTATGACTTCAAGTCAGGGGAAGCCCAGCTTTTCCTGAAAGGGGAGTGGGAGAATTTCAACATCGTTTTCGGACTTAGCGCCGATATCGGAACATGGAACGATTTTGCTCCTACAATCATTTTCTCATTTACTAACTGACAGAAAAGCCCGAAAAATCAGGCTTTTCTGTAACGGCTAGAAAACAGTGAATGTATTTTCGTAAGTTATGTCCTCTCCTTTTTTGAGCAGTTTCGTTTCCTTCATGTTTTCAATGTTTTCATCCCTTTCTTTATCTCCGAAACTGAGCATTGGTTCCACACAAATAAACTGAGCATGTTTTCCGGCAGGTGTCCATAGTGTAAGGGTATTCATATCTCCCATAGTCACAGTGACACCGTGTTCGCCCTCTGAGGATGTGAGAGTAACTTCATCGCTGTTAACATTATCCAAGATTATAGCACCGAAGTCAGTCAGATTTCTGTTCAGGTCCAGGCTGTCTCCCACAATAAAATCATCTGTATAAACAAAAACCCCGCCCACTGCACTTTTCTTATTAAGGTGTTCTTCCTTCTCAAAAGATACAGAATAAGTATCAAGCTTGCATCCTTCGCCGTTGATATCGAGGGAGAACGCAGGGTGCCATCCGAATGTGTAATACAAATCATCCTTGGCCTTGATATTGGCTTTTGCTGTGTACCCATTTGGCAATAAAGTGTAAGTGACTGTAAGGATAAAACCGTAAGGATAATATTTCTCTTTTGACTCAGGTGTGTCTTCAAGTACAAATGTTGCAGTATCATCACTTTGTTCTACAAGTGTAAACTCTGTATCCCGGGCAAAACCGTTACCTGGCATCAAATAGTATTTACCCCCGGCTTTTATTTTATCGTCTTTTGTCGGCCCTATCATCGGAAAGAGAAGAGGAGCCCTTCTGAACCAGAATTCCTTGTTTCCATCCCATAAATATTCTCTTTTGTCATAAACAAGGCTCTGTGGTTCAGCACCAAGGGTCGAAATAGTCATCTTGGTATCACCGTTTTTAAGAATTACGTTCATTTGTTCCTCCTTTTTCAGCATACCATATTTTGCCGCTTTTGTTATTTGTTAGTATTTTCTATAGAGGAGGAATAATGATTAAAATAGCACTTTTTGACACCAAACCATATGACAGACAGTCATTTGATAATCTTAATAACGGAGAGTTTAAAATTACTTATTTTGAGTCCCGTCTTATGGAGGACACTGCTTCTCTTGCCAATGGTTTTGATGTAGTTGTTCCATTTGTAAATGATGATTTATCAAAAGCAACACTTGAAAGAATCAAGGCAGACGGAGTTAAGCTTATAGCCCTCAGGTGTGCAGGATATAACAATGTTGACCTTAAGGTAGCAAAAGCTCTCAATCTCCCTGTTGTCAGGGTTCCGGCATATTCACCGCACGCTGTTGCGGAGGCTGCTTTTGCAATGCTTCTTACACTTGACAGAAAACTCCAGCATGCATATGTAAGGACAAGGGAATTCAATTTCAGTCTTAATGGCCTTGAAGGTTTTGATCTTTATGGCAAAACAGTTGGGGTAATAGGTACAGGAAAAATCGGTAAATGCTTTATTGAAATAGCAAAAGGATTCGGAATGAAAGTTCTGTGTTATGATCCTTATCCGCAGGAGATAGAAGGTGCTACTTATGTCAGTCTTGAAGAACTGTTTATGCAGTCAGATATAATATCACTCCATTGCCCGCTTACCCGTGAGAATATACATATTATCGATCTTGATTCAATTAACCTGATGAAGAAGGGGGTATATATCATTAACACCTCCCGTGGGGCTTTAATCAGGAGCGATGATTTACTAAATGGCCTTAAGGAAAGGAAAATCGGTGGGGCCGCTTTGGATGTATATGAGGAAGAAGGCGGAGTATTCTTTGAAGATAATAGTCTGAATGGTGTTGATGATGATACCTTGGCACGACTTATTTCAATGCCTAATGTACTTGTAACAGGTCACCAGGCTTATCTTACCAAAGAAGCACTTCATAATATCGCAGAAGTCACACTCAACAATATTGCAGATTATATTAAAAACGGAAAACTGGAAAATCAGGTCTTATAAGGTAACTTAAACAGACTGTTTTGGATTTGAATCTGCTTTACTTTGTTTCGATTGAAACATATGTGGGAAATTAACCATGGTCAAACAAAAACCATGGTTATGTTTTTGTCTTAGTACGATGATTTATTTTACACACCCTACAAGAATCGAACTTGTTACCTACTGCTTAGAAGGCAGTTGCTCTATCCAGATGATTCCGTTTTGACTCTTTGAAAAATCAGTTTTTAGATGTTTCTGAGTGTGTTATTTAACTTTATAACTTACTATACTATATGAAATTATCTTAATCAATAATATGTTTTTAAACGTTTTAGAAAGTGCCTTATTGTTTTCGAGATTTTTTTAATTTTCCTAAAAAAAAGTGTATTTCTGATACCAAAATTGAACCTTAGATTTAACTAATAGCAATTATTTTATTGAGGCTCTGAGCAGAAAAACTAAGATTAGATTTGTAGATGAGCGAAGTTAAACTAAGAAGCAGAATTCTCTTTTATATCCATAGAAAATTATGATGTATTAGGGCACTATAAACCCAGTAGTTTCATTTTATGCATAGTCATAAATAATTCACTTAAAATTCTGAATGATTTAGTTCAAACAATGAGGAAAATCTAGTTGTTAAACAATACAAACAACCTGACGGAAAGTTGCCATTATTAAACGTTTTTGAGTAACGGTTTCAGATAATCTTTGACACTTTTATGGAGATTTCACAGGTCAAATTCACAAGATTTTAACGCTTTATATTCAAATATTTTATTCAATCTTAAGTAAAATGATAGAAACATTGATGTGCTAATTATTCAAAATAATAATTAGCCAATATGCGCTTCTGAGCTTTCTACAATTGCGGATATAATTTGAATAAGAGACTTGTCACGTAATACTGCTCGCACTAATGCTCTGAGTTCAGGTGAGCTTTCCACCTCCCTCGCTTCTGGACTCAGATTCTGGGTTTCAACTCCGGTTAATAGATACTCCAAAGTAACTCCTAACTCTCGGGATAACGCATGGGCATCTTCGAGTTTGGGAAGACGATTCAGAGAACGTTGGTTCTTTATATTTGAATAGTTCAAACCAGCTCTTTCGCATAAGCTCTTTAAAGTCTGGTTGCTATTTGCTTTATCTATCTGATTCCAAAAATAATATGGGTCATTCTCTCGCATGCTTTAATTATATACCAAGTTTGTAAAAAGTTACCAAAAAGTATAATAAAAGGTTGATAGGTAATTTAAAGATGATTTAAATTTGTATTAAGGATTGAAAAAGATTACCTATGAATATCAAAGTACAGATTCAGAAGCAAGAGAAAGAAGAGGCTAAATATTTGGCAAAGACAAAAGGGATGACATTTCAGGGTTGGTTAGGGCAGTTAATCAAAAACGAGTTAAAAAAATCCAGGGAGGAACAAAATGGAGTTAATGACACAGCTAGAGACTGCTAAATATCTTAGGATGACACCTCAGGCATTCAGATGTGCAAAATCCAGAGGAAGAAATGAGATCCCTCCTGTAAAGTATTCAATTACTTCATCTGGTCGGAGAGACCTTTGGGACAGAGATGAAGTTGATGCTTGGCTTGAACAGTTTAAAGTCCCCAAAAAAGAAAAAGACAAAAATCAAGATGAGTGACTCTCTCTAGTCAACAAATAACATGCACAAAATTTGTAGGAGTAACGCTCTCTAGTTGAATTATTTGAAAGCTCTCCTTCGGGAGAGCCTAAGGAGGTAAAGTTCTGCGTTTTTACCATTCGGTTTTCGGGTTATCGAACTCAATACTATGAGAAAGCTGAGAAAAGAAAAACTGTCCCTTACTCACTATTTTAATAATTGTGCATGGAGTGAAAGTTATGTGCTATGTAACGATCTAAAATTTCAATAAATCATAGATATATAATAGATTCTTCATTAATCTTACCGAAAACAAGATATACCGATGTACTTAGAAGTATAAGATTCTTGATGAAATTAATTACTATTAAACGTCCTTCATAGGCAGACCTAAGTCAAAAGTTAAGACTTTTTAATTGTGAATTATTTAATGAGGCAAAACTTTTAGCCTTGAAAAAGAGAAAACTTGAATGAGATTCCGATACAAATATTATTTTTACAAAGTAATTCTCTTAAATAGCCAGAAAAGGAAACTCGAAAGACAGATGAAAAGTATTGAATCTGAAGAGAAAGCTTCGAAATCAATGGAGATTTTCTAGGATCTGGATATAAAAGAGGAAAAGAATGAGCAGAATCAACAAATATTCAACATTTATCAAGCTAGATGAAGATTTCATGTCTGATCCTAAAATCATGGATCTATTTGATGAATTTAAAGAAGAGGGAATAGGTGTTTATTTGATTTTTCTGCCAATTTTTAATAATTATCCTGAGTGGTGCTTCAAGATTTTTTGTGATGATTTGGAAAAAATACGGAAAAGATATTTCAAAATGTCACAGAAAAAATTTGAGAGAATTTTTGACTTCCTTGTAAATATTGGACTTTTTGAAAGTGATGGAATTATGTTCTGGAGTAATAGACGAGTTAGAGATTTACTTGCCAGGGAAGAAGTTAGAGAAAAAAGAACAAAAGCTGGTAAGACTGGATCCGAGATTAGATGGCACTCAGAAAGAAATAGCAAATGAATAGCAAATGCTATCAAATTGCTATAGCAAATGGATAGCAAAATGTTGGCAGAGGAAGAGGAAAAGGAAAGAAAAAAAGAAAAAGAAAAAAAGATAATTCGGAAGACTGTAAAAAATTTTGTGGACATTTTCTTCTATCAAATACAAGAAAGAGAAAATATTAGCCTTTGAGAAGTAACAGTACTCCTTAATCAACCTACTTAATGTTTAAAATGTGACTTTTTTCTGTATAAATACATGAAAGTTATCACATTTTTTGTTAGTTTTCTTTTTTTTTCTCAAAGTAAAAAGTAGCAAATCCGTTTCTGTGCGTTGCTAAGCGTTGCTGTGAGTTTTTGAGATAATTTCTTATTATATAAAGAATTAAGTTGAAAAATTTTCATTGTTGATCAATACTGGTTTTAGCCAGTTGGCTATGGAGTATCTGAGTTTCTTGGAATGCTCTTCTTTAATTTTTTGAGGAGTCGTAACAGAGTCTTTATGGGAAAAGGAAAAGCTATTGCCGTTTTGATCATTTCCAGAAATAAGACTACGCGATATGAATCAATTACAGAGGCAAGCCGTGATACGGGAATTTCCGAAGCATGTTTAAAGCGAGCCTTATATTCCAAGTCCGGCGAAATCCCCAAGAGGCGCCCGGTTTTGTGTATAGATTATGTTTTTGGTGATGAGGGAGATTAAGTAGTTCGTTTTGCGAACTACTGCTATAGAAGAAGTTTAAAAGGAGTCTCGAAAATAAAGTATGAATTCAGCAGGATTCCTAACCGAGGAAAACTGAATGCAATGCTTCGGCATATAAAGGTGTACCAGAGACTCCTTGATAAGACTTGAAAACTATTGGAGGAAGAAGATGAGGAACTCTACAGAGGAATTCTTAACTGCAGTGGAAACATACTTGAAGGCCGCTTTTTCCAGTCGGGCAGGAAGCATAAAAGTAAAAGATATTGTTAGTTGGAAGAAGGGGCATAGTACAGATCTTTATTCCATGGATGAATATCCTGCTGTTTTGTTATCTGTTGATAAGAAAAACCTCAAAGATATTTACACGACCACTTTCTCCCTTTCTGTTGGGATTGCTATAAAAGCAGAGGATGAAACCTTTTTGGATGAACTGGGAAATATCTGGTCGGACATTCTGGAGGATTCAATAAGAAGTGATTGGCATTTAGGAGAAGCCTGTTTGAATACAAAGTCAGGATCGGATATCCAGATTGCTGTAAAAAGCGGAATTCTCGTGATATCTACAACTCTTATTTGTGATGTAGATATTGGAGGATTCGTGTATGAAAATGCCGGAGGAGAAGTTTAATACTCTGATTCCAAAGTTTGGGAATCTGGTAATAGAAATAAAAAGAAGCTATTAATGGAGGAAAATAAATGGCTACGAACAATGCAAAACCAATGGTCGGAAAAGATGGAAAAATCTTAATTGGTGGAAAAGTGATGGGATACATTGATAATGTATCGATTAATGTTTCTAGAGATGCTGTAGAAGTGTCAGGAATCGGGAACCAGTGGAGGGAGTATTTAGCCGGACCTAAAGGATGGTCAGGATCTCTTTCAGGAACTCTTGTGTATGGCGATTTAGCACAGAAAGCTATTGTTGACTCTTATATTGCTCAAGCTGCAGATACTGTAAAAATTATTGTCAAACTTAGTAGTGGATTAATCGTGAAAGGTACAATTGTTTTGACAGGATGTGATTTCGGCGTACCTTATGCAGATAAAGTGACATTATCAGCAAACTTCCAGGGAAGTGGAGAATTGGAGACAGGAGAGGAGTCAGACTTAAATGAACCTAATGCTTGACGATTCTTTGACCGTTAACCTTAAGGGAGGAGACGTAACCGTCTCCTTCAAGGTTCCAAATGCTATTGAAACAGAGAAAATGATACTTGAAAAGGCAAATGATACAGCTGTTTTCAAAAACTTCGTAACGAAAATTGAAAGCAAAGATTATGAAAACCTGAATGAAGCTTTTCCTTCTGAAGTTGTTAATTTACCTGGAACGTATCCGTTAATTAGGGAAGTAGCTTCAGCAATAATCAAAGCTGCAATGTTTACGCCTGAAGAAAAAAACTGATTAAAGTCCTGTTCTCAGCTTTGAGCGAGGATTATGACTATACTTTTACTGCAAAAGGTGAGGACAGGACTGTTAATTTCAAGTTCATTGATAAGGTAAGTATCTATCTGATAGAAAAGGCCTTGAAAAGCGAAGTTGCAAATGACGCTGTGCGATTCTATCTGAGGTACAGAATAATGGGATTCCCTTATGGTTCATGGGGGAATAATCCTAATAAATTGGTTGAAATAGTTGAGCTATTGAAGCCTATAGATGATGCATATCATCCAAGATTAATTTGACAGGGGAAAGAAAAATAGTATACTAAACTCGAGAGTAGAATAGATAGTAAAATGATGATTTTCATAAAGAGTTATCCGAAATCGCCAGAAGAGCAAAAAGAGTTTGATAGGTTACGCAATAAGTTTCTTTTTGTGTTGTCTTTGCCTTTTTTAATTCTGGTCCTTCTCATTATTATAGGTATTTTTACACTATTCTAATTTTTTTGTTTTCACTCCTGTCATAAAAAGGAAGTTTTATGGCAGATTCAAATCTTACAATTAAAGTTCAAACCAATGCTGATAGTGCGATTAGTAGTCTTAAGTCGGTAGGAGGTGTTGTGTCCCAACTAGGGAATAATGCTCAATTAGCAAGTACAAAACTCTCGAAACTTGAAAGAAGTATTAAAGCAACAACATCGGCTGCAACTACGCTTGAAGTCAGTACCCAATCAACTATGTCGTCATTAGAAAAATTGGGGGCAATAACAAGTAGCATAGTAGCAATATATCAAGTAGGTTCAAAAGCAGTATCACTTGCGGTAAAAGCTGGAAAAGAATTAGTTGAAAGCTATTCTGCTCAGGAAAAAGCTGAGACAAGTCTCCAAGCAACATTAAAAGCAACTGGAAATTCTGTTGGTATGAGCGTTTTAGAGCTCAAATCACTTGCCACATCTTTCCAGGGAGTTACAACTTATGGAGATGAAACTATACTAGAGGTTGAGAAACTATTTGTTTCTACTCAGAAAGTTTCTAAAGAAGCTCTGCCAGGAGCTATTTCAGCCACACTTGATTTAGCTGCAGCAATGGGAACTGATGCTACTTCCGCTGCTCAAGAACTGGCTAAAGTATTAACTTCACCTAAAGATAATCTCGAAGCATTGACTGGTATGAATATCCAGTTCACTGATGCGCAGAAAGAAGAAATCATACAACTTCAAGAATCTAATAAACTGTATGAAGCTCAGTCTGTTGTGCTAGCTGCAGTAGCTTCTTCGTATGGAGGAGTTGCCCAAGCTATTGCAGAAACCGACACAGGAAAGCTTACCCAGATAAAAAACATGTGGACAGATATCAAGGAGCACCTCGGAAATGGTTTACTAAATGTTATTTCTCCTGCTATCGATGCTATTTATTTTAGCTTAAAGAAAGTTAGTGATTTTGCTAATTGGCTTTCTAGAAACAAAGAAAAGCAAAATGTTGTTGATGACTATTTGAGTGGCGAAACTCATGGTAGAAAAATAGTTGATTTTTCAGATGAGGAATTAACCTCAATTATTTCCTCAAGTAGATACATGGACTGGAGAAATGAGTATGAGAGATTTAACCCTGAAGGTAATGTAGAAGAGACATATGCTAGAGCTCTCCAGATAAACCCAGAGTGGAAAGTAGAAAGAAAACAAGTTGAAGCTGCTGTTCAAGAGTTGGAAAAAAGAATGGATGCGGCAAAGACTAAAAGCCAGTCATACAGTGCAACTGCTGATGATGCTAAAAGAGAACATGTAGCTGTTGCATCTTCTGCAAAAAATAGTACATTACAAAGTTTTGAAGATGAAAAAGCGGAAAAAGAAGCTCAAGAAAAAGCCTTACAGTTAGAGATTCAAGCCTATGTTGAAAAAAATAAAAACCTTTCAGTCTCATCCCAAATCGCTGAAAAAGAAGCTGCAATACTTGAGATTCAGAGACTTCTCTCTAGTGCCAACGGAGAGAATAAAATATATTTAGAAGAAATTCTGTCAGAGTATCAAAAACAGTTAAAAGCATTAACCGCTGTAGAAGAAGTTAGTGAGTATATAGAAGCAAGTGCTAAAGAAAGTGCTGAAATTACAGCAAAAGATCTTATTAATAAATACGCGACTTTATCTGTTACTGAGCAAATAGCAGAAAAGGAAGCAGAAATCAACGAAGTAAAATCCAAGCTCTTTAGTTTGGAAGAGGGTACTTCAGAATACTTAATCCTTGAAGAAGTTCTTATTTCTTTGGAAAAAGAATTGGAATCTGTAAAAGGTGCAGTAGATGATAATAAAAATTCATTTAAAGAATGGAATGAAGCTATAAATCAGGTAGTGGGCTACGCACAGCAGCTCGGAGAATCTGTTACTGGTCTCTATACAACAATTATAGAAAACCAGATAAGTGAAGTTTCAGCACTGATTGAGAAGGCTCAGGCTGAATGGGATTCATATCTTTCAGATTTGGAAAAGAAACAAGACTTGCAGAAGGATTCTCTAGCTCATTTATATGACGAGGGCCTTATATCACTTGAAGAATATAATCAGGCAAACCTTGATTTATACAGTGAACAGAAAAGTGCTGCAGAAGAGGCTGCTAAAAAAGAGGAGGAGCTCCAGAAGAAGAAATCGGAGCTTGAGAAAAAAGCCTTTGATGCAAATAAAGCAAATAGCATTGCACAGGCTCTTATTAATGGAGCAATGGCTATTACTAATATCTGGGCAAATAATGGAGGGAAACCAATCATGGCAGGAATTCTGACAGGACTTTCTGCTGCTACAATAGCGACTCAGATAGCAACTATCTCAACTCAGCAATTTACACCAATGGCAATGGGAGGAATTATTACTAAGCCAACACATGCATTGCTTGGAGAAGGTGGTAGCAAAGAAATGGTTTTACCACTAAATGAGTCCAATCTACAGAAAGCGGGTTTATCTGGTAAGTCAAATGGAGAAATACATATTCACGTCCATATTGATAATAACTATTCAAGTGAAGATCTGGCTACAAATGTGTATGGTTCCATTCAACGCCTGCAGAGAGACGGAGTATTACCGAATTGGAGGTTTGCATGATTCAGTTAAGTATAGCACTACCAGGTGAGAATAATCCCTCATTATTCCAAGTTTTGGAAACGGGGTTTAATCCGACATTTAGAGTAGGTGAAAAAGGAAAACATGCTACTCAGTCATGGCAGATTTCTGTTAAGTCCAGTTTATTAGGACAAAAGCTTTTTTCTGCAAATCAGGATAATATCTTTGCCAAAGTCATTGATGGAGATGTAACCATCTTCGAAGGAGTTGTAAGAAACTATAAAAGACGATCTGTAGTGAATAACTATGAGGAACCAATTTCTATTCAGATTGATGATTATTCTTCACTTATGAATAAATATATCTACTCTGACTTAGGTGATTTAAAGTTTTCCAGTAATTTTGCTGATAGTATGATTACTGCTGAAGTTTTTATTAATATGACTTTGAAAAATCTTATAAAGTCACTTCTTCAACGAATCAAAATTGATCAGTATGTTGATTTGGAGATACCGGAATTAGAAGATGAGATAATTCAGTACTTTTCACTGGATGCGGGATCATACTTTAACGATAGCTTTGAGACTCTGTTGTTTGAATACAATCTTGATTATGTGTTTTCTCCGGGAAAATTGAAAATAATAAAAACGAATGAGAGAAAACCATTAAAAGACATCCCAAAATTAAAAAACAAAGTCAGTGTATCTGCTGATGATATTCAAGACGATGGCCTGGAAGTAAGCTACGGTGAATACCAAGAGGCAGATGAGCTTTTACATAAAGAGACATACACAAAACCATATAAGATGGGAACCAACTGGGCACTATGGCAAAACGGTTACTTTTATTCAAGTTCAGAACATATAAATGGTTCTGTTCCTACTAGCAGGACCTGTACTTGGGATGCCTTGAACAAAGAGAATCGCACTATTCTATATGTTAAGAATCCACGGTTGAACTGTTGGATCGATGACGAAAAGGGAATAACAATAAGTCAAAAGAATTGCGATTCCTATGATAATGAAGGCGGTATTTGCTACTACTATTTTTCAGGACAGTTCAATTCAGGGTTTGGAAAGACATGGACTCATAACCTAGAGGTTTATGGTACTGTTGTCTATAAGTACAATTCAGAATTTGTTTATAAAGTTGGAGGAGTTAATCCGACTAAATATCAAAGTAAGTATGTTTTGACAATGGAAAGAGCCCGCGCTTTAGCTGAGACTATAGATTGGAGGAATAAGACTGCTATCTATAAATATCAGTTTTATACTATGGAAGACCTTGAGGTAGGGGGTGTTTATACATTTGTTGAGAATGAAGTCTCCGGAGTTTCCCAGATAGTCAGAATTATTTCTAAGACAAAAGACTTCAATACGGGGTTATATAGTTATTCAGCAGAAGGTGCTGGCGATGTTGAAGTGAGCGAAATTATTGTAGAAGGCAATAATAATACAGAAAAAACTGATGATAGATCATTGCTGACTCTAAGAGCAAGTAAGACAGCATTCTTCCAAGAAGCTGAGGATGAAGAGATAAACTTCTTTGCAGATGGAACGCTTCTAACAGATCATAACTGTATTCCAGTTTGGAAACTTAATGGAGCTACACTAGCAGGAAGTGGTACAAATCAGAAATGCAATAAATCTGACTTAAAACAAGGAATTAATACAATAGAAGTATCTGCTGTTAATGATGGAATGGTATATAAAAGGGAAATCCAGCTAGTTGTTTCACGAGCAGAATCCTCAAACATCAATTTCAAGGCAATTATTATTTCTAAGTATTCGAACTTCTATTATACCTGGTATGAAAAGAGTATTAATGATGAAGTTGTTATTGAACTTCTTAATAACACCAGTAACATACCAGTTTGGACTGTGGACATAGAAGGTACTGATAGAACATCCATTTTAGAAGATGCTGGTGAAAACAGGAAACGGATACTTGTCTCTTCATTATCAGAAGCGGAGAAGAAAGCAAAAGAAATCAGGATTTCTGTTTCAATTAATGATGGTACCAATAAGATAATTACAAGTTTCACAGTTTCAAATAATTATGAAGAAATGCCTGCGCCTATGTATTGTGGTATGGTAACAAATATAAATGCAAAAAATGCATTTAGGGCTTCAGGCTATTATGCAGATAATGACTATGTTTTATACAATGGAATTACAACTACAGATGATAATGTTGACGGAACTCTAAACAGCGGCAGTATTTATTCTTACTCTTACGCATTGAAAAAATGGAGTGTCGATAATTCTCCATCAAATTCTATTGGAGCTATGAACGAAATACTTGCAACGACTGTTGAAGGAGCAGAAGGAGAAGCCTTCCAGACAATAAAAAACCTGGTATCAAATACCATTATTGCCAATTCTATAACTGTAAAGAGTGCAAACGTTTCAGGCAAGATAAGCATAAACCAATTAGATGCTAAAGATGAAAATGGCGAAGGTTTTGATATTTCTTCAAAAACAATCAAGGCTACAAGCAAAGACGGTTCTTCAGCATGGTGCTTAAATAATGATGGGACAGGTTATATAAAGAACATATCAATTACCGGAAAACTTTCAGCAAATGCAATTGATCATGAAGCACTTACAACGCTTGAAACCCAAACAGGGAATAATGCAATAGAGGAAATAGAGAGCGATGCTTATTGGCAGTCTAGTGTTTATCAAGCGTTAAGTACCAATGGGATGCATTATTCTCCAAATTCTATTTTTGGAACTTTTAGTGGTCTTCAAGTTAATAGAATTTGTGTTACAGAAGGAGTACCTACGCCATCAATATTAACTAGCAATGGCATTGGATATGGAGGGTCTGAAAGCATATCAATTGGAAAAAAATACACTAGTTCTAGAACTGTTAGTGCAGGAAACTCACATGATATTATCAAACAACTTCGAAATGATTCCGATAAACCAATTTATGTAGAAGCTTCTTGTAGCCTCTCTGGGAACATGAACTCTTGTTATATTTATCTTAAACATTCAGAAGCTGAACAAAGTAAAGGCTCAAGCTTCAGAGGCTGGTTACTTCCTGGTGAACATATTGGGGTATGGGGAAAATCTTGGGCATGGTGGGGTTCCCAAACTGCCAGTTGTGAAATAAAAACCTATGCTCACGATGGAACTCCTTATTTGAATTATGATGCTATAAGAGCTTTAGGCGATCCCTTAAATTGTACTTGTTCTCTGGCTGCGACTAAAGAAAACAATGGCAAAAGTACTGCCGTAGTTATAGGAACAGTTTCCAATATAGATGATATATTAAACAATATTTATGCTGTTACCTGTGTTATCGGGGCAGGATCAGTTTTTGATCACGCAAACTTGGAAATGGAGAGGACAAGCGATAATACCTGCAACATAGTTTTAAGAACTTCAATATACTCAGGAACAGTAACACATAATGAAACTAATGACGAAGGAGAAGATGCGTCATGGGATGAGACTGTATATTACAAAGGTTCTGCTACAATTTATGGTATCGGTCTCATATACCAACCAAATTACCCCAAAAAAGAAAAAGGGGTAGCAGTTCTTGTAGAAAATGAGAACGGTAAGTATTACCTTCAAGCTAGTTATAAAGAGGAAAATGATTTCAGTGGATGGAGGAAACAGTCTACTCAACCTACAATACTCAAAACAAATGAGGATGACATCCTGATTTATGATTCAGCTGATCATGTGACCAAAGTTTTCAGTTATGATGTAATAGATTTCTTAATAGAAAAATTCGGTGAAGCAGAAAAAACAATACGTTTTAATTCTGCTCAAAGCAATTACATAAAGCTGAATAATACTACTTTCAACAACATAGTTTCTTTGGTATTGACTAGTCAGACAGCTGTTTTTAAAGACTCAGGTGCAAAAGAAATACTTATTGATAGAAACACACTCTATGATTATGTCGAGCTTAATTTATATTCAATTGCAGAGGAAAAACGAATTGAGACAGCCGACGTTATACCAAAGATTAATGGTGTATATAACATAGGAAAAGAAGGTTGTGTCTATAACCAAGTCAGGGCCAATGATTTTTATGGAAATGTTAATAACTCAGGCACAGTTTATAAAGTGTGGGGAGCGGTAGCAAATTAATGAGTTTTGTTAGTGGACAGTTAATAACAGCAAGCGAATTGAATACTACCAATGGAAATATTAGTCGTTCTTATTCTTGGGGGCACGCTGGATGGTCATGGTCAAATAGGTATGCTTATTGGTATTGTACAAGGGATTCAGGGACCCACATGATGACACAGAGTAATAGCACATCGACGGGGAACCAGAAGATATTGTATCTGTACAGGTTAGAAAATGGTTCTTGGGTGCAAAAAGCTAAATCGGATACAGCTTCTGGAACCAAAACAATATCTTGGAACTCTTTTGGACTTGGAGCTTATTATCTAAGAATAAATGACCATAATAATACACCGAGTTTAACTATATACCCATGTAAAACAAATAATGTAAAAGGGAACCTTTTATTTATGCTTTCAGTTAGCCCATGTGCATTAGGCAGTGAAAGTGAACTAATAGCTGCAAGTCCGCGAAGTCATGATTTTATTACTGCTGATTATCTAAATCAGGGAAGAGTTTACACAGGATAAAAAAGGAGAAAAATATGAATATCGGAAATTTAAAAATCAACAAAATCAATCAGAAAGAGGTAATTTATGAAAACAATATTACTTCTTTTACAATTACTACAGGCAAACTTTTTATTGAAATATCAGGTTCATTTCAGAAAGAGTTAAATCTTACAAGGGGGCAAGCTTATTCACTTTCAATCAAGAACGTTGAAGGTCAAGAAGATTTAATCCTTTCCACTATTTTTGAAGACTACACATTTGTTGCAGGTTCAAGCGATTATGTTGATATTGAAGGCATATATCATTCTGGGGTTGTTACGTTAAATAATCGCCTACAATTTTTGGTTATTTAATTGAAGTTGCATTACTAACATTATATTTCTATAGCCACCAAGTGGCTATTTTTTATGAAGATGCTAGTACTTAACCACTTTTATTGAATAGTTATTGATAGTTCTTTAAGAAAAAAATCGATAAATTGAACATCCTAAAACTTCTGGAATAAAGCATAAAAAAGTTTATTGATTTCCTTTAAGTTGTTCACTTACTGAACTACTAACATTTTTCTCAATACATGCAGGTTTTAAACTTAAGAAGTGGATGAAAAAGAAGTATTACAGAAGATAATCGAGGCTGAAAAAAACTCATCAACGGCTCTGCAGATGGCTTCTGAAACAAGTAAGAAGGTACATGAATTAACAAAGTCTGTCTCTGAATGTGAAAGTCGGATGAAGTCCATTCAGCATAGGGTTGATGGTCATGACATTATGATTGAAAGGCTTAATAACAAGTTAGACGGAATGAATGAGAAGCTTATCGTTTTAGACAAAAAAATGTCTGAGAGCAATAGCGCATCTATGGCAATAAAAAGTGCTATTACAACTTTAGCAAGTGTAATTGGAATTGTTGGAACAGCGATAACAATTATTACCTTTTTTATACACTAGTGGAGGATTCATATATGAATTTCATCAATTTTATTGACGCATCCTTATTACCATGGGTACTTGTCATGATACTGGCAGGGCAGTGCCTGAAGCGTTTTAGCCTGCCAAAATGGCTGCCACCGATGCCAGTTATTATCTTTATCCTTTCATTTTTTGTGTGTTCACTTTTTGGGTGTGCAGAATGCTCCTATGAGGGGTGGAGGGGATTCGTATTGGGAATCCTTAAATATGGAATTGGAAATGGATTGGCTATAACCATGATTAGTTGTTATGGCTATGACTTAGTGCATTCAGTAACCAAGAAAGTTGTATCTGTAAAGGAGAAGAAAATTGAATAAACTATCGAACAAACTAGCTACAATTATCAGCTATTCAGTGGGATCGGGAATTACCTTAGTAACCTTTTTCGTATTCTTTTTTCTGCATGAGAAGAATATCCTATCCACGGGTTACGCCATTGTTGCTGGATTCCTGGCTTATGATTTAACAAATGTGATAACACTGGCAGTTAGGGACAAATTGAAGTCTAAAGAAATAGCTTTTTCAGTCTATTTTGGCGCTGCTATACTTTGTTTTTTTGGCATGGTACTTACCACAAGTTGGTTCTTATTCAAGTTGTTATGTGCTTTATGTATGGCACTTCTTCTTATTGCATTTACTGTAAAGAATACCAATCCATTTTCAAAATTAACCTTTAAAGAAAAGTATGGAGAAACACCGGAAGAGGCAATAAAGAGGCTTGAAGCAAATCTTCGTTATCGTTTGATTGGCGACAAGTTAAAATCTGACCTCGACGTAAATAGACCATTGTGCCCTAATGGTAGCAATTATTTTACAGTTAATCAGGCTAGGGCAGCAGGGTATAGCGACATTGCAGATAGTGGTTCTGTTTATATTAAAACAATCATTGAAGAGGAGATTAATAAATGTGCAAAAAAAGACTAAGTATTTTATTGGCAGTATTATTGGTGCTTTGCTTTTCTGTCTCGGCTTTTCCAGGGGTAAAGAGCAATCTAAAAAAGACGAACCAGACTCAGGACGGGTTACAATACTTGGAAACTCAGCAGCTGGAGATAGTGTCAGAGAACTTGCAGGAAATAAAATCAGAATTGCTTCAGAGCGAGCCAGAAAGCTCAGAGAGAATTCTTCCGGCAGTACAGGAAACAAAGAATAAAAAAGAGCGTACTTATATGGTCAATGCGGATGAATATGATCAGCTTATATCAGATTTGGAAACTATAGAGGAATTATTTCCAATTGTGGCAGCAGAGAATGCCACGCTCAAAGCTGATATAGCTATTCTTTCTGAGGAAAATGGAAGTCAGGCGGATGCTTTGGCTTTTGCTCAGGGCGCATTGGTTCATGAAAAAATACGACCTAAGTTTTTTGTCAATGTTGGTGGGTTGATGGGGTTTAAAGATTATGATCCGATTTGGGGTGTAACCGGAAACCTTGGAGTAAAACTCAACCATGGACTTTTAGTGTCTGTTGGGACTAATTATATGATTGGCTCTTTTAAAAATGGTTTTCTAGATTTTAATTTGGATAATTTTTCAGCTACTGCAACTATAGGCTGGGAGTTTTGATAATACCCTTTCGTAAAAGCAAGTTGGACTAGCCTGATTGTATGGCTAGTCCAAATTTCATTGTCTTAATAAGCTTTCCTGTAGTTTGTTTACAATATACATATCTTCAGCCCTCAGATGAGTATATCGGTCAGTCATTGCACTTGAGGCATGCCCTATAATAGATCTTGTGAGTTCTCCAGATGCGTTAGTTGCGACAAGCCTGGTATTAAAGTAATGACGAAATGAATGAAAGCACAGTTTGGATCCGTCCGTTTCTTTAGGAATCTTACACTTGGCAAGGTTCTTATACAGTTCTTTAAGAATAAATACTTCACAAACTGGATTATTGCCTTTTACCCAAAATATGTAAGAATCCGGAGCAAGTTTTCTTCCATAAGTGATAATTTGAATTTCCTTATAAAGATGTTGAGTGATAGGAACTTCTCTTGGCTTTCCACTTTTTGTACATTTTCTTCCTTCTCTGTCAGAGTATGATGCATTGATTATAATACGGTCAGGTTTTACCTGATTCATTTGCAGGGCTCTGATTTCTCCCATTCTCATGCCAGTGGAGGCTGCAAGAAGACACGCAACATATGCAATTCTGTTATCCCATGGGGTATTGAAAAGTTTTATTATTTGTTCGTGGGTAAAACATGCATAGGAGTTGTCTTTTTCAATTATCGGTTTAACATCTGCAGCAACGTTTTTATCCAAGAGATCATGGAGTCTGGCATATTCCAATACATTTCTAAGAACCTTCAGGGCGTTATTGGCAGTGGTCCCTTTTATCCTAGCTACAGTGGGCAAATTAATAAGCCATTCAGATAATAGAGAATAAGAAAGACTTTTGATTGGATACTCTCCCAGGTATGGAAGAATGTGCTTATCAAGGTTCTTCCTTGATGTTCTTATGTATTCCTGTGTAATTTTTTTGCCTCTGGCTTTCTCCTCCTTCAGCAGGGGACATGTTCCTTCAATATAAAAAGGCTTACAGAATTCTTCCAGTGTTATATTCTTTATATCCTCATGAGCAAGCTTAATACCTATAAAGCCAAGAGGATAAACTAAGGTTCCGTTCTTAATTCTCTCGTTGATTACCTCAATGGCTTCAGAGCGTCTCTTGCACCCAGTTGAGCGGTGAACTCTCTTGCCTTCCTTGTTATAGCAGTAATAGCCATAAGTAATACCATTCTTATTGTTTTTTCTTTTGTAGATTGTGTAGTAATTTTCGTTTTTATACATTTTTGTGCGTTTTCCAATATTTCTGAAAAATCAGTTTCAAAGTCTTTTACAGGAAAAAAGTTGAACTAAAGTTGAACCATAACTGAACCAAAGTTGAATCCATCGTTCAATCTCAACCTGCAAAAAAATGAAATAACACGCACAGATTTTATATTGTAATTTCATACAATATAATAAATAATTCTTATATACGCCCTACAAGAATCGAACTTGTTACCTACTGCTTAGAAGGCAGTTGCTCTATCCAGATGAGCTAAGGGCGCCCATTTATCAAAAGATACTCTATTTAATTTTCGCAAATAATTCAAGGTATTTGGATAAAATCGATGCTTTACACCTGTTTTGCCTGTTTCTACAATTAAAAGACGTATAAAGTTATAGATTGGAGATTTATAAACATAAGAGAAATGAGGACCCTCGCTTTATCTATCAATGAACGGGACAGACTGTCTTTCAGAAAGTACCTTACCGACCTTTACAGAAGAACCGGAATATACACTGTTTACTCTTTCCCACCAGCAATTGTTCTCGGAGAAGGGGAGTTTGACAGAAAAATTGATATTAAGGACGGAGTGTTTTCATTCGGGGGGAATCTTGCAGAGTGGAACGGCCTTTATCTGCTTGAATCCCAGACGCCACTCTTGAATGAAATTGCCAAAATCGATAAGCCAGGACTATTTATCGCCAGAGAGAGTACTAAAGTTACCGAATCGTTCACCTTCAGAGTAAAGTCACTGATGCTGGTAGAATTCTCTGAAAATTCCTTTTCTGTTATTTCTGAGCGTCCTTTGAAAATTTGCAGATAGAAGATAAAAAACACTCGTTGCATTTTGGTTTAGGACGGCAAAGAGTGCGACCATGCAGATTCACTGTCATAGAAAGCCTTGTCCAGTATTCTTTGGGAAATGTTTTCCTTATTTCATTGAAACTTTTTAGTCTGTCAGTTGAACTTGTCAGACCGAGGCGGTTTGCAACCCTGACAAAGTGGGTATCTGCGATAACTGCAGGCTCATTGTATACATGTGCCAAATAACAGCTGGCAGTCTTTTCCCCGACTCCCGGAAGTTTAATAAGCTCTTCAAATGTTGAGGGCAAAGATCCGTTTTGGGCGACAAACTCAGCAACTTTCTTTATATTATGGCTTTTTGTCTTTCCCAGTCCGGAACTATGTATGAGCTTTTCAATATCTTTCTCGTCAGCTTGAGCAAGCTCTGAGACTGTAGGATACGAAGCAAACAGAAGGGATGAAGAAAGCTCAGCCCTTTTATCTGTACTGCTTGCAGAAAGCATGACTTTAATCAGGAATTCAAACTCATCATCGCTTTCCAGAAATGAGATTTCTTCAGGGTATTTACTGTCAAGAAGATGATAGATTTCCTCTTTTCTTTTATCCATGTGGAAAAGTATACAGTAATGGGAAATATCTTTTAAGAAAAAATGCGTCTCGGAAAAAAAGAAAAATAATGCAGTATTGACCAAACTACATAAATAATAGAAACTTTCTTATGGTTTTCGGGACGTCGCCTAGCGGCTATGGCGTCTGGTTTGGGACCAGAATATCGAAGGTTCGAGTCCTTTCGTCCCGACTAATGCACCTAGGTGCATTTTTTTTTGCCTGAAAACACCCATATGCTTTCAAAATCCAAGCTCTAAGAACAACATTGAAAATATAATTCTGGTTTTTTTCATTATTTGGGATTCTTGGGTTGCAATATCATTTTTTTTAGTTTAAAAGTAGATTAGAAATTAACCGGGTTTGCAGGGGTTGAAATTTTAGGCAGACTTGGAAGAGTTCTAATGTGATTAACAAATTAGTGTGCTCTTTTTCTATGCCAATTACCCCTGAATTTCCCAGGGGAATTAACTCATTTTCTAAGAAATCACTATTATTGTTTATCTTTTGCTTATTTTTGATTAATGGTGTTTTGTATGCCGATATCTTTCCTACCTATGATTTTACATTTTACAGGACTATTGAAGACAGCGTAGCGATTGCTAATTCTGAAAAGTTCGGTGTTGACTATACTGGGTACGGCTTTATCGGTAGGACCTCCAATTCGGGCTTGTATTTAAGGTTCGGTGTACAAACACCTTATCAAACCATCTTCAATATCCTTGATGGTTACCAGAGTTTCAATGATTATGTTGAAAGTCCTTTTCTAAACTCCTCTTTTCTGCCAGGGGGTGCTATGGATAGCAATGCTAACGGGGCTCTTCACGATTCTGCAACTCCTCCGGAAGAAATAACACCACCTGTAATAAGACCATCTGAATCTGTGGAGATTCCGGACGATGCATCAACAACTACATCATCTTCATCGGGGGAGGAAACAAAGGGAGCAACAAATGATTCAATTTCTGCAGACGGGAATCCTACAACCGAGAAGGAAAACGGAAAGACAAAACCATTGAATATGGCAAACCTGAGAAGGGACTATTCAATTTCCTTTACTATCGGACCATCTTTCAGGCGCCTTGTTTCCGATGAGCTTATGTGGTATGCCGGAACCGGATTTTCCTTTGTAATTGAGAACTACAGTTCACTTACCAATAATGAGACGTCCCTTTTGAATACTTTCAATGTTGTTTTAGGTCTGGATATGGATACTGGCTTCAGAATCAATCTGACTCGAAGTTCAACTTTCAGAATCGGAATACACCTGACAGGTGATATGTTCACATACAAAGCTATTACAAATCTTTCTGATGATGGATCAGTTAATGAGAGCAGTTACTCGATAGAGGCCAATATTTTCACTCCGATTGGAGAGAAAACTGTATTCCAGGCAGTCGGCTATGTAGGACTTGCTCATGTAATAGTTCCTAAAAATGTCAAAAGATATAAATATGTAAACAGAACAACAATTATTGGAAAGGGAATAAAGACCCTGATAGAATAGAAGCCGGGTAAAAATGACAACGCTCTTTTTGATTAACTTTTTAATTCTATCTATTTACAATATTTAAGAGTTTGAGTACTATTTTAAGCGTTGTGTCCGGTGTTACTGTCTCTTTGTGATGAGAAATACGGGCAGTTTTTGATTAGATTATAATTATTAAGGTGGATATAGTCATGGCGAGAAGATGCGATATTTGCGGTAAAGGAACAGTCAGCGGTTCAGTTGTACCTCGCAAAGGACAAGCTAAGAAAAAGGGTGGTGTTGGTCAGCACATCGGCGTTACAACAAAGAGAGTTTTCAGACCAAACGTAGTAAGTGTAAAGGCACTTATAGATGGAACTCCTAGAACTATTAAGGTCTGTACTCGATGCTTAAGAAGCGGAAAAGTCCAGAAAGTAATCTAAGCTTTGGCTTATATAACAGAGGCTCCCGTTTTGGGGGCTTTTTTAATCAATGGGTAGTAAATTGGATATGAGAGTACACGCCCTAGAGGGCACGATGGTTTCAACGCAGCAAGGAGTAAAGAAACTTCTTGAACTTTATGAAAGCAACAAGGAAGAAGTTAGCTTTTTCGTGCTTTCACCTGTTAAGGCCCCTGAACTCAGCCTTCAGAACCTTATCAGGGATGCAGCAAAAAGGGAAGAACGGCTTTGGTCACGCTTGGAAAAAAGCCAGGCAGGCTGGAATGAGCTGGCTACGTCGGTTCTGAAAAGGGAGAACAGTGAGGAAGTCACAATCCTTATCAATAAGTCGTTTTCTGAAATTGAGGATATTCTCAAAGCTGTATGGATCCTTGGTTCTGCTGACAGTCTGGCATCGTCTTATTTTGATTATCTGACAAGTGTATTCCTTTCATGCCTGCTCACTGCCAGGTTCAAGGAAGCCGGAATTGATGCTTCATACTTTAATGTTGATGATATTCTCTCTCATAGGTTCGATTTACATAAAGGTGTTTTCTTTGTGTACGGAAAACTGAAGCAGGCTCCGCACTTTGAGGATGCTTCTGGAAGGAGCAGACAGACAGAAGGAGAGGCAGAATATACTGCTTCCCTTATTGCCCAGGAATTTAAGTGCCCTATAACATTCTGGAACAATAAATCGCTTTTATGTACTGCAAGCAGGAAGGATGTTCCCTCTAGTAAGGTAATCAGGCATCTGACATATTCAGAGGCTACCGAACTCTCATTCTTCGGTGCTCCTATTATTCATCCTCAGTCATTCCAGCCGGCATCTTCTTCAGGGCTTGAGATTTCTCTGAGGTATTGGGGAGACATTAAAAATGAGGGAACTGAAATCAGTGCCATAGAGTACGAAAGCAAGAATCCAGCAAAAGCATTCTCTGTTGTAAAGAATGTTTCACTTATAAATGTTGAAGGCTCTGGAATGAGTGGGGTGCCGGGTGTTTCTTCCAGACTTTTCACTGCATTGAGGAATGAGGAGATTTCAGTAATATTCATTTCTCAGGCCTCAAGCGAATACTCAATCTGTCTTGCTGTTCCCCAGGCTCAGGCAAACGCTGCAACTAGAACAATCAGACGCGAATTTGCCAAAGAGATTGAAAAAGGCTCAATCTCCTCAATAGAGGCACAGAACGAACTGTCAATCCTTGCAGTTGTTGGTGAGAATATGAACGGAAGGGTTGGTGTTGCTGGTATGTTTTTCTCATCCCTTGCAAGGGCCGGGGTTAATATCCGTGCAATTGCCCAAGGCTCCAGTGAAATGAATATTTCCGCGGTCATTGCTTCCAATGACTCGACAAAGGCACTCAGAGCTCTCCATGCAACATTCTTTATGTCAGAGCAGACGCTTTCAATCGGACTTTTCGGACCGGGCAATATCGGTGGGACGCTTTTGAACCAGATTGGAAAGGAACGGGAAAGGCTCAGAAAGGAGTTTGATCTGGATATCAGGATCCGTGGTATTGCAACTTCAAAGAAGATGCTTCTTTCTGAAGACGGAATAAATTTGAAAACATGGAAGGAAGATTTGGAGAAATACGGTGTAGCGTATAATGAAGAAGTATTCTTGAACCATATCATGGCGTCTTATTATCCTCATTGGGTTCTTGTTGACTGTACTTCATCTTTGGATAGAGCAATGCAATATAAGAGTCTTATTGAAAGGGGATTCAATATTATCACGCCTAATAAGAAGGCCTCATCCGGACCGATTGACTATTATAAGGAACTTCTTGAATCTTCAAGGAAAACCGGTAAGAAGTTCTATTATGAAACCACAGTCGGAGCCGGACTTCCGATTATCAATACCTTAAAAGACCTTAGGGAAACCGGGGATCATATTGAAAAAATCGAAGGTATGGTAAGTGGTACCCTTGCATGGCTTTTCAGTGAGTATGATGGTACAGTGCCATTCAGCACCTTGGTACTCAAAGCAAAGGAACTTGGGTTTACGGAACCTGATCCGAGGGATGACTTATCTGGAATGGATGTTGCCAGAAAGACTGTTATTCTTGCAAGGGAACTGGGTTTTGATGCAGAAATCGGTGAGTTTAAAGTCGAGTCCCTTGTTCCTGAGAATCTGAAGGCACTCTCAAAAGAAGAGTTCATCGGGCGCCTCAGTGAGATGGATGAAAGAATGCTAGCCCTGTATAAGGAAGCGGAGAAAAAGAATATGAGGCTCCGTTATGTAGGAAAGGTCGATAACGGAGTATGCTCAGTTGCACTGGAAATGTACCCTGTGGATCATCCATTCAGTCAGGCAAAGGGTACTGACAACGTTATCGCATTCACAACGTCCCGCTATCACGAACAACCCCTTGTAATAAAAGGACCAGGTGCGGGACCAGAAGTTACTGCAGCTGGTGTATTTGCTGATATACTTAGACTATCTGCGTATTTAGGATCTAAAATATAAATAGGAGAATGAAAATGTACTTTGTTTCCACCAGAGATAAAAACGGAAAGAAATATACTGCAAGTGAAGCCATGCTCAAGGGCCTTGCCGATAATGGGGGACTTTTTGTTCCTGAAGAGATTCCAGCTTTGGGCGATATAAATATCGAAAACGGATTCAGCTCTGCAATGTATCAGGCAATCAGGCCTTATTTTGTCGGGGATGAACTGGAAGATGAACTCGAGGACATTTGCAATAATGCCTTTAATTTTCCGATTGGATTTCATGTAAGAAAGGAAGAAAAGGAGGTCATGGAACTTTTCTACGGACCGACTTCAGCTTTCAAGGATTATGGGGCAAGATTTCTTGCTTTCTGTCTTGAGCGTCTTTTGAAAAAAAGAGGCGAAGAGCTTTGTATTCTCGTTGCAACAAGCGGAGACACAGGTGGAGCAGTTGCATCTGCCTTCCATAAGAGAGATAACCTTTCGGTAAAGGTCCTGTTCCCTAAAGGCAGGGTAACAAGACGTCAGGAAGCACAGCTTACATCTTGGGGAAACAATGTTGAGGCTTTTGAGGTTGATGGTTCTTTTGATGACTGTCAGAAGATGGTAAAAGAAGCTTTCAGGGACCCCGAGCTCTCGGGACTCAGCAGTGCCAACTCAATCAACCTGGGTCGTCTTCTTCCTCAGATGGCATACTATGTATACGCTTCAATTCTTTTCAAGGACAAATATAACAAGGAAGCAACTTTTGTTATTCCCTCTGGAAATGTCGGAAACTCAACAGGGGCATTCTGGGCAAAGCTGATGGGTGCTCCTATTAAAAGAATCGTACTTGCAGTGAACGCAAATAAGACAATTCCGGATTTTTTGAGAACAGGAGAGTATATTCCACGCTCCAGTGTCAGGACACTTGCAAATGCTATGGATGTCGGTGCTCCATCCAATATTGAGCGTCTTTTCGATTTATATCCTGACTTTGATGAATTCAAGGAAAATGTGCAGGCTTACTCGGTAAGTGATGAGGAAATAAAGGATTCTATTTTGGATGCTTTTGAAAGTGAGAACTATATTATCTGTCCTCATACAGCTTGTGCTTACCATGTCGAGAATGAAATTCTCAAAGATGAACCTACAATCATTGTATCAACAGCGCATCCTGCTAAATTCGAGACTATTGTTGAACCTCTAATCGGTAAGGTAATTGCTGAACCGGAGAATCTGTTCTCACTGAGAACAAAGCCGAAATCAAAAGTTGAAATTGATAAGGACTATCATAAACTGTTTAATTGAATATAAAGGAGCTCCGGCTCCTTTTTTTATGGTGCTTCACTCTCATCAATTTCAAGTTCAGTTGCAGCATCTGCCATCTTTTTTTCTTCCAGTTCAGCTTTTGACAGGAAGTGCCTTTTGTTTCCTTCAAGGCCAGTATCCCTTCTCTGGTAAATATTTCCGAATCTGTAATATATGAAAAACAGAACGGAGACAAGAGTCCATGACAAAGGATAACAAAGCATAATCATTTTAATTGAAGAAGAAAGGCTTTTGAAGGAGAGCCATGTTGCTCTGAAACCACAGATTCCGATAACTGTAAAGAGGGTAGGAACAATGGCCTTTCCGGCTCCACGGCAGGCTCCGGAGAGAATCTCGATTGATATGTAACAGATAAAAGACGGGGCAACTGTGTACATAATCTGCATCCCGATATCAATTACATTCGAATCTGTGACAAATATCATATAGCCATATCTTCCGAAACAGATATACAAGAGTTCCAGAAAGAGAGTGGCAATAAGGGACATAAGAAAAACTTCCCTAACTCCTTTCTTTGCTCTGTCGATTTTTCCTGCCCCATAGTTTTGTCCGACAAAAGTTGTGATAGAGATTCCGAATGCGTTTATTATCATCCAGAAAACCGCATCAAGTTTTCCATAGGCGGCCCAAGCTGCAGCTGAATTCGTACCAAGTGAGTTTACCCTTGTCTGAATAATCATATTTGATATGTTATACATGATTGACTGGATTCCGGCAGGAAGTCCGATAACAAGAATCTTATTGAGGATACTGGGAGTGAATGCCAGGTGCCGTATGGAAAGCTTGCAACTGTCTTTTCTTCTTCTCAGCCAGATTATTGCAAGTATAGCAGACGTAAACTGGGAAGCGATGGTTGCCCATGCAGCTCCACCGACTCCCATTTTAAGTGTCGCAACAAAGAATATATCCAGAACAATGTTTACTACCGATCCTATAATCAGAAAATAAAACGGGTGTCTGCTATCACCGACAGCACGGAAGATTCCGGCTGTAATGTTATAAAGTACAATTGTGAGAGCACCGGCAAAATATATATGCAGGTATGTTGTTGCAAGAGGAAGGATATCCTCCGGAGTTTTTATCAGGCGCAGAAGCGGTACAGTAAATATGTAGCCCAGAATACTTATCAGTATTCCTCCAACAATAGCCAGCATCATGGAAGTATGCAGGGCCTTTTTTGTTCTTTCATCTTCTTTGGCACCGTAGAACTGGGAAATAACAACTGTTGCTCCTGAGGAAACCCCGGTAAAGAATCCGATTATAAGGTTAATCATTGTGCCGGTTCCGCCACCGACTGCAGCAAGAGCTTCCTTTCCCAAAAACTGGCCCACAATAATTGCATCGACAGTATTGTAGAGCATTTGGAAAAAGGTTCCAGCAAGGATAGGGAAGAAGAAGGCGAGTATCTGCTTCCATATAATGCCTTCAGTAATCCCATTGACTTTGTTGTTATACTCTTTATTGTTTCTCATCAATCACCGATAAAATTTCAACCTGTGTAAGGGGGAGTTTTCTGTCTGACAAGTGGAAAATATTTTCCCTTCCATAAATACTTTCCATAAATAACTGATATTTTTCAACTAATTTTGAGGGGACAAATGCAATAATTGAGCCACCGAAACCTCCTCCGTGGACACGCACCCCGCCTTGGCCTTTCAGAAAATCGCGTGAAAGGTTTAAAGCGAGTTTCAGACCTTCTTTGTTATGTTCTCCCGGTATCTGCAGATTATCAAGAAGGAGTTCGCTACTTAATCCTGATTCGTTAATCAGTGTGATGAACTCCGTTATGTTCCTCTCGGAGAGGGCTTTTTTTGCCTTTATAACACGTTTGTTTTCTTCAAAATAATGCATGGCCCGAAGTATGGCCCTGTCATTATTCAGTTTTTTCCTGAGCGATGGAATGTTTTTAACAAAATCCTCCTCTTTTACTTCTCTCAGGTTATTCTTGCCAAATTCACTTGCGACTTTCCTCATTTCATCAGGAATCTGAGAATACAGGTCTGACATATCAGAATGACATTCCCCTACGTTTGTAACAATCATCGAAAGTCCCAGATCCTCAATGGATGTGCTTATAGTCTCAATCTTTACATCCTCAGGGTTCTCAAAATCCATGAATGACATTCCTTTTTCAGCTGACGCACTCTGATCGAGAAGTCCTGATGCTTTATTAAAGTAAATGCTTTCGCTTCTTTCTCCGATTCTGGCTATTTCCTTAAGCGAAAGTCTGTTATCGAAAAAGAGTGAATTCAAAATTCCCGTTATCAGATTTTCAAGCGAAGCAGATGATGATAATCCTGAGCCAATAGGAACAGTACTGTCGATATTTATATTAAGACCTTTCAGACTGGCCCCTTTTTCCTTCATGAAAAAAAGTATTCCCCTGATGAGGGATGCGGTTTTTCCTTCTTCATTTTCCCTTTTTGCAGTCTCATTTAGATTTATCGTGACGGTATGAGAAACCGGTGAGAAGAATACGATCTTGTCATCATCCCTGATACTTACGCAGGCTATAGTATCAAGGTTGATTGAGGATGCAATAACAAGACCATTGTTATGATCGGTGTGATTACCGATTATTTCTGCCCTTCCTGAAGAGGAGAATAAAAGGGTAGCATTACGATTAAAAAGGAGTTTGTGTTTATCGATAAGAGAGGTGTACCTCTCCCGGATTCTATCAAAGTCTGCTCTCTTGCCGTATAGGGAGGAAAAGAATTCTTCGTCCATGTCTAAATGATAAACTCAATTATTTTTTCTTCTACCATTTTTTCTCTTTTTTAAAAGGTGTGAATATACGTCGACTATTTTTCCTTCATTAATCAGTATACCAACTGCTGCATTTACCTCTTTTTCAGTCCATCCTGTAAGCTTGTATCTTTTTTTAGTAAAAAACGATTTTGACAGATAATAGGAGATGTTCTCTTTTTTGCAGAAAGGATGTGATTTTATATAAGAAAGTATTTCAGTCTCTCCTGCAGATATAAATGTTTCTTTTATGCAGTGATTGCATGAAAGACATCTCTCTTCTCCGAGGCTCTCCTCATTCATCAGCTTCAAAAGGTTTTTCCTTATGCATATATTGGTTTTGAAGATTTCTTCAAGAGGAGACTTTTCATCAGGGTGGTAAAGCACATAACTGTCACTCCTACTTCCGTCGCGTCCCCCTCTGCCTGCTTCCTGCAAATATGAAGATGCATCTCTTGGCAGTGCAATATGGATGACAGTTCTTATATTTTTCTTATCAACACCCATACCGAAGGCATTTGTAGCAGCGAGAAGCCCATCGTCACTTGAAAAAAACCATCTTTCAGTCTGAAGTCTCTGCTCTTTATCAAGTCCTGCGTGGTAAAAACGGATATCAAAATCGCCTTTAAGTTCCATGCAGAGTTTTTCGGCTTCATTTCTGGAAGAGGCAAAAATAATAGCAGGTCTCATGTCTTTGTTCGAAATAATCTTTTTCACGTCCTCCCTTTTGTTAAGTGAACGGCATGAGTGATAGTAAATGTTTTCTCTGTCTGTGGATGAGTGGACAATATAGGGGGTTCTCCCATCAAAGACTTCGTCTATAATTCCATTTCTGATTTTTCTGTCCATTGTTGCTGTGAATGCAAGGATATTGAATGGTTTGATGGCTTTGATGACAGAGGAAGTGTTTTTATAGCATTCTCTGAAACTTTCTCCCCATGTAATTATTGTATGGGCTTCATCAAGAACAAGGGTGGGATGCAGTTTATTAATTTTCTCTTTAAACGGAGTTGATATCAAATAGGTCAGCATCTCTATATTTGTTATAAGGACACGGGATGTGCCTGAAACAATATTTCCGAGAGCAGCATTCCGTTCCTCTTTTTCCATTCCCCCTTTAACTACCTCGCATCCAATTCCAACCTGATCAAAGCGCTTTTTCTGGTCATTCATCAAAGAGAGTAGTGGATAGACGATAATGACAGGTCGTTTAATAAGATATGCAGGAAGCATGAAGCAAAGGCTCTTTCCGCTTCCTGTAGGGAGACAGACAAGGAAGTTTGATTTGATCCTGTTTTCCTCGTTCTCTATAAATGTCTTTATTACAAGTTCCTGATAAGTCCTTAAATAAGGGACGTTGAACCTTTCCAGAACTGAGTATAATTCAGATTCATCCACACTATAAAATGCTTTTTGCAAACATTTTTTCCCAAAAAAAATGGCGGGGTCACCGCCATTTTAATACTGTTTTTAACATGATCTGTCTTTTAGTGAACAGCTTGCATTCTTTGGAGGAAGAGCAATTATTGTCTCAAGTTTCGGATTCTTTTTCAGATTCTCCTTAAGCCCTCTAGCTCTCGCCTTATTCACATAGTCCGGATCTTCAAAAATGTAATGGAAATTGGTATGAACGTCGTATTTTCCTTCCATTATTGCATGAGCATCTTCAGTCATTACCAGTTCCTCGTCTGTAGGAATGACGAAGATTTTTACCTTGCTGTCATCAGAACTGATACATGTTTCTGCGTTCCTGCAATGTGAAAGATCATTTTTCTCCGGATCAATTTTGATGCCGAGTTCCTCAAGGCCCTCAAGGGATCCCAGTCTGATATGTTCGCCCATCTCACCGACACCTGCAGTGAAAACAATAGCATCAACCCTGCCAAGCAGAGCTGCGTATGCACCGATATACTTTCTGATTCTGTGGCACTCCATCTTGATAGCCAGCTCAGCATTTTTATCACCGCTTTCTGCCAGGGCACTGACATCTCTTCTGTCAGATTTACCGCAGATTCCGACAAGACCTGCTTTCTTGTTGAGTATGTTATCCATATCCTGGACAGAAATGTTTCTCTTCTGGCATACATACGGAATTATAGCAGGATCCATATCACCCGAGCGTGTTCCCATTACAAGGCCCTCAAGAGGTGTAAGTCCCATTGACGTATCGATACTGATACCGTTTTTTACAGCACATGCAGAAGCACCATTTCCGATATGCATGATAATCACGTTTGTATCTTCATTCTTTTTACCCAGAAGAACTGCAGCACGCTTTGCACAATACAGATGGCTTGTTCCATGATAGCCGTATCGTCTTACGTTATTCTCTTTATACCATTCCATTGGAAGTGCATACATATATGCTTCTTCAGGCATTGTCTGATGCCAAGCCGTATCAAGTGTCATTGTCTGTGGCACTCCAGGCATCAGGCGTTTTGCAACTTCGATTCCCAGGATATTTGGTGGCATATGAAGTGGTCCGAGTGGAATGAGTGTCTTGAGTTCCTTGAGTACCTCGTCTGTGACAAGCATGGATTTTTTGAAAAGCTCTCCTCCAGTGAGGACACGGTGTCCAACCGCCCCGATTTCATCAAGGGATTTGATGCAGCCATATTTTTCATCTGTAAGCATTTTCAGAATAAGTTCTATTGCTTCAAGGTGAGTGGGAGAGGAGAACTTAGCCTGGAATACCTCTTTCCCATTAGTTTTCTGTTCGATTGTTGATTCTTCAAGTCCGATTCTTTCTACGATACCAACTGTTAAAACTTCTTTCTGATCCCAGTCATAAACTTGGTATTTTGCACTGGATGATCCACAGTTGAGTGTAAGTATTACCATTATATGTCTCCTAAATAGTGATAAAGACATTATACTCGTCCCTAAATGTTTTTAACAATGATTGAAATACATTTTTTGATAATTAAGACCATCGTGAGATCGGAAGAATCTGAATAAAAGGACATAAATTCATGTGAGAAGGGTTTCTTTGTTTCTTCTGCTGATGGCTGTTTTTCAGCTGCCGCTTTTTCCATTCAGTCTTGAATTGGAACCAGACTGTTTTGTATTGGAGAATGGAAACCTGTCATTTGAGGTTTCAAACGGCAGGGGGTCGTTTGCTTCCCCATTTCTGGAATGGGGTGAAATTGACAGGAAAGGACTGATTAGGACTCTTCAAAATCCTTATTCATCATCTTCTCTCATACCATCTGCAGATATGTGGAAGAAAAACGGAAATCTGGCGGGAGGCATAATAAGCTATAGCGGTTTATCATTTTTCTCCCTCTGGGGTGAAAGGGATGGGCTTGGTGGAGCTTATAG
>CAZOTY010000019.1:0-34164 GCA_964582905.1 uncultured Spirochaetaceae bacterium
CCCTGAGGGAGAAAGGAGGAATGTTTGATATTTTTGTTAAAAAAGCTTCCGATATATCTCTGGGCAATCTCAGAATAAGGATTTTCAAAACAAACCACACAGATAGCTCATATGGCCTTATTATCGGGGAAAATGGAAAGACTCTTGTTTATACAAGCGATACCCGTCCAGATGCAGATGTAAGCATAAGTAGAGCTGATGTTCTTATTACTGAGGCATCGGGCCTTTTTGAAGGCGAAGATGTTCTTGTAAAAAAGGGTCATCAATCAGGAAAGGATGCAAAAGCACTTGCAGAAAAACTTGGTGTAAAGTGTTTGTACCTGGTCCATCTTCCTGAAGATAAAGGTGAGAGGGAAAGAATCAGGGAAGAAAGTGTATTCGGCATTATTCCCGTGGAAAAAGAAACTTTTGCGCTTTAGGTTATTTTCTGTATTTTCCAGTAAGCATTTTCTCGACAATTTCGGGAACCATTCCGCTTACCGATGCCCCATGGGAAGCAAATTCCTTAATCTGTGATGAACGGATTAGGAAGTACCTCTGGTCCGTTGGAATGAATATAACATCCAGTTCTTTGTTAAGATATCTGTTGTTCATGGCCATTTCAAATTCATAATTGAAATCATCCTGTGCCCTCACGCCCCTGATGATGACCGGAATATCGTTAAGACGGGCAAATTCAGCCGTAAGACCGCAAAAAGATGCAACTTTGACTCTTTTATCATCTGAAAAGATTTCTTCAAGCATGCCCAGTTTTTCATCCAAAGAAAAAAGAGACTTCTTTTCAGGATTAATAGCTATAAGAAGAGTAACCTCATCAAAAATCCTGAGCGCTCTTTTTACAATATCTACATGTCCTACAGTGGGTGGATCAAATGAACCGGGGAACAATGCTTTTCTAATCAATTCTCAGACTCTCCACGTACTCAATCATTTTCCTGTGTGTTTCATTTGATTCATACTGAATGGTTTCAATAATTGACCACTTACCCTCTTCATTTTTTTCGCATAATCCGAACTTTCCTGAGCCGATATAGGAAATCTTCTGATTTTCCTTGGGAGAATACTGATCGTTCAAAACAGACAGGACGCAGTCAAAATGAACACTGTTTCCTTCAGGTGTCATAATAGACTGGCATATATTCTGAATTGGCTCTTTGCATATCTGGCAGCTTGGAACAGGTTCATTTATTATTTTGGGCTCATTTACAGGAATATTAGAATGATGCTCTTTCCTTTTAGGAAGACCTGCAACCTGAGAAAGAGTTGAGAAACCTGCATTATCCTGCTTTTTTTTGCCTTCCTTCTTAGACTTTTTCAGCGCACGTTCCTGGGAGGAATAATTATTGCTGTTATGCTTAGAGTAACGCTGATTTCTTTTGGAATTTGTCATACTACAATATTAATAAAATTGAGGTATAAAAAAAAGGGCCAACGGCCCGGCGAGAACTAAGCGTTCTTTTTGACGATAAGCTCCTTGACTTTAGCTGACTTGCCAACTCTGTCTCTGAGATAATAAAGCTTGGCTCTTCTGACCTTACCCTTTCTGACAACCTCAATCTTTTCGATTCTGGGGCTGTTTAACGGGAAGATCCTTTCAACTCCGACTCCGTAGCTAATCTTTCTTACTGTAAATGTCCTTGATATGCCAGAATTATTTTTTGCAATGACAATACCTTCGAATACCTGAACTCTCTGGTTAGTACCTTCAATAATCTGGAAATATACCTTTACAGTATCACCAACGTTAAAATTCTCTGCATCTTGTTTGATCTGCTTTGCTTCGATTGCCTTAATGATATCCATTTTCAAAAATCCTTTCTTAAAATTTTCAATAATTTCTGTCGCTCTTTAATGCTGAGAGAGGCATTTCTGAGCAGATCCGGCCGGTTGAGCAGTGTTTTTTCCAGCCTCTGGAATTCTCTCCATTCGGTAATATGGGGAAAATCACCATTCAATAATACTTCAGGAACGTCTTTAAAGCAATAGGATCTGGGCCGTGTATACTGAGGATATTCGAGTAAACCGTCAGTAAAACTCTCTTCTTTAAGACTCTCCTGTTTGATTACCCCTTTCAAAAGACGGTATACAGCATCAATTATAACCTGCGTTGAAGTTTCGCCGGCAGAAAGAACATAGTCTCCTATTGAAAGTTCATCTGTTACAAACTCATCTATGACCCTCTGATCAAGACCTTCATAGTGACCGCAGATGAATATAAGTTCCTTTTCACAAGATAACTCTTTGGCTATCCCCTGATTGAAAAGCCTTCCAGATGGTGTGGGGAAAATTACCCTTTTTCCTCTTGCCCCAACGCTTTCAAGTGCTTTGAAAAGCGGATCAGGCATCAGAACAAGCCCTGCTCCACCGCCAAAAGGCAAGTCATCTGTTTTCTGATGTACGCCTTCAGCAAAATCCCTGAAATTGATTATTTCGTACTGAATAAGGCCTTTTTCTACAGCCCTTTTCATTATCGATGATTGGAAAAATGGTTCAACCATCTGAGGAAAAAGTGTGAAAATCGTTATTTTCATTGTTTGAGGAGTTCCGGCATGAGCAAAGTCAGTCTGTTATTCTTGACATCAACATTGCTTATATAAACATCAAGAAGTGGAACCAGGTAAACTTTATCATCAGCAAGGCTTTCAATTTCGAGCAGGAGCGCCTGCCCACCTTCACGGGTTTCTTTTATATGCCCTAATATGTTTCCCTGTATGTCCATGACATCCATGTCATATAAATCAGCGATATAATACTCACCTTTCTTCAAAGGAGGCGCATCTTCACGTCTGATTTTTATAATAGCACCGGATAGTACTTTGGCTTTTTCCGGGCAATCATAACCTTCGAATTTTATATAGAGATTTCCCCCGCTTTCCCTGACTGAAGAAACAACAAGGCTCCTTTCCTGTCCAGAAGGGAAAGACAAAACACATTCCTTTAGTTTTTTCAAATGCCTTGTTTCACCTGAGAGGCTATAAAGATTAAGGCTTCCATCCAGGCCATGTGTTTTTCCGATTCTAGCACTCGAAAGGAGCTTTGCTTCCATTACTCAAGAATCTCCAGGGTAGCTCTTTTCCCACCCTTGGTTGCGGATGCAGATAAAACTGTTCGGATAGCTTTGGCTATTCTCCCCTGCTTCCCTATAACCTTTCCAACATCATCCGGAGCAACGTGCAACTCAAGGATAGTGGATTTTTCACCATTGATAACGTTGACACTTACCTCATCAGGATGATCCACGAGGTTCTTGACCATAAATAATACTAATTCCTTTTCCATCTACGCCTCCAGGTTAAGCCTGTTTGCGGTCTAATGTGATGCCTTTGGAGTTAAGTAAATTCTTTACAGTCGGGCTGACAATAACACCCTTTGCAATCCAGGATTTGACCTTAGCTTCATCTAATGTCAGCTGGTTCTCGCTCTCAACAGGTCGGTAGCTACCAACTTCATCGATTGTCTTGGAGCGTGTTGCAATCTTCGTGTCCTGAACTACAATTCTGTAGTAAGGTCTTTTCTTGCTTCCGATTCTCTTAAGTCTCATTGTTGTACTCACAGTAATTCTCCTTATACTACACGAAAGCTACATACCGAAACTTTTCAGTATATTAGCTTGAAATTTCTTATTGCTTACCATCTTCTTCATCATAAGCTTGGTTTTCTCAAATGTCTTCAGAAGTTTATTCACATCTGCGACACTGGTTCCCGAGCCACGGGCAATCCTTTTTCTTCTAGATGGTCCTATTACCCTGTAATTCTCCTTCTCAAACCTGGTCATACTTTTTATTATGGCCTTACTGCGTTCAAGTTCCTTGAAGTTTATATCGTCAGTATTCACATTCCCCATACCAGGAAGCATTGAGAGGATTTTATCAGGTGTACCCATTTTATTCATCTGCTCGAGCTGATCGAGATAATCCTGGAGATCAAAAGTATTTTTCTCCATCTTTTTCTGAAGACGCTCGGCCTCCTTTTCATCAAAAGCCTCCTGAGCTTTTTCAACAAGGGAGACCACATCTCCCATACCAAGAATACGGGAGGCAATTCGTTCCGGATGGAAAACTTCAATGTCTTCCATCTTTTCCCCGGTACCAATGAATTTAATGGGTTTTCCAACAACACTTCTTAATGAGAGGGCGGCTCCGCCACGGGTATCAGAATCAAACTTTGTAAGAATAACACCTGATATTCCGACTTTCTCTTCAAATTCCTTGGCAATCTCAACTGCACTCTGTCCGGTCATTGCATCAGCAACAAAGAGAGTTTCATCGGGACGTACTGCCTTGTTTATGTCCTGGATTTCCTTCATAAGGGATTCATCCAGATGCATTCGTCCTGAAGTATCAATAATTACAGTATCAAATAAATCATGCCTTGCTTTTTTTACAGCTTCTGACGCAACTTTTACAGGGTCCTTTTCCCCGGGTATTGTAAAGACCGGGACACCGACTTTCTCACCAAGAATCTGAAGCTGCTGTATAGCTGCCGGACGAACAAGGTCCGCAGCAACAAGCATTACTTTCCTGCCATCTTTTTTAAGTCTGTATGCAAGCTTATGAGTTGCCGTTGTTTTACCAGAGCCCTGAAGACCCATCATCAGGATAATACTTGTTGTATCTTTTCCCTTTAGACGCAGCTTTGTCTCTTCTTCACTACCTCCAAGAAGCTGAACCATCTTATCATAGACTATCTTGGTAAACTGCTGTCCGGGATCAACAGAAGAAAGGACTTTCTCTCCGAGAGCCTCTTCCGTTGTTGAATTTACAAAACGTCTGACAACACGCAAATTGACATCAGCGTCCAAAAGTGCCTCTTTGATTTGCTCAACAGCATCTCTGATATTCTTTTCAGAGATTCTTCCCTTTCCTGACAGGGTCTTGAAAGCAGATGAAAATTTACTAGTAATACTGTCAAACATATTAAGTTTTTTGTCCCAGAGGCAACGTTATATTTATAAATAATATAAGTTTATAAGTCAATCGATTTCTAATTTTTAGCTCTTCCCTCGCTGTCGAACTCAATCTGTTCCTCACTTTCGTTCAATATTACCGGTTCTCCCTTGATTGAAGCAATTTTGTAACTAACTGCACTTGATACGCCTGCTTCCATCTGAGAGACACCAAGCATACTGTTTCCACCGGTTACTGTATGGATATTGTGAGTAATTATTATAAACTGGCTATCTCTGGCAAAGTCCTTGAGAACATCCAGGAAATAACCGATATTCCTGTCGTCGAGAGCCGCATCAATTTCGTCAAGAATACAGAACGGTGATGGTTTGACCTGATAGGTAGCAAACAGAAGGGCAACTGCTGTCATACTTCTTTCGCCCCCTGAAAGGAGTGAAAGGTTTGCCATACCCTTTCCAGGGGGCTGGGCGAATATCTCAATACCACTGGAAAGGACATTTTCTTCATCTGTAAGTTTCAGCTCGGCTTTTCCACCATTAAACAGACGTCGGAACATAGCCTGGAAATTTTCAGAGATTTTCTTATAGCTTTCCAGAAAGAGTGCCTCACTCTTTTCTGTTATTTCTTTAAGGACTTCCACAAGACCTTCTTTGGTTTTTTCAAAGTCATTGAGCTGTTTTTCAAGAAACTTGTACTGATCTTCTGCCTGGTCAAACTCATCTTTTGCCATGTAGTTGATATTTCCCATCGACTGCATTTTCTTATTGAGATCCTCAAGTTTCCTTTCAAGAAAGATTTCATCAGGAAGATCATCATCCAGACGCTCAGTGAACTCAGAAAGATTTCTTGAATACTTCTCAAAAAAAGCATTGAAAAGGCCATTTATATCTGAATCAGTGTATTGTATAAATGCTTTCTGTGAATTGATATTGCTGTTTTCCTGATTACGGAGATTCTCCAGGCGGTCCCTTTCTCCTCTCTGTTTGCTAAGGAGTGCATTTTTGGAGTTCATCTTCTCTATTTCCGAGTGTCTCTCCTCAGTCAAATTCCTCAGGTTTTCCTTAAGGGATAACTGCTCTTCATCAAGAGCCTTTATTTTAGAGGAAATCTCATTTACCCTGGTCTGACGCATTATCTGGATTTCCTCTTCATCCCTGATTTTGAACTGTGCATCAGTGAGGCTTTTCAGATATTCCCTTATATTGTTTTCCTGATTTTCCTTTGTGGCTTTCAGGTTTCCGATTGAATTGTTCAAGGTTGTTATTGATGCCTGAAGTGAAATAATATCATTATCCCATTTCTGGATATTGTTCCTTCCGTCCCTGACACGTATCCTGTTAAGCTCAATTTCATCTCTGAGTCGTTTTTCCTGCCCTTCAATTTCCCTTTTTTCTCCCATTATTCCTTCGGGATCAAGAAGTATATCCACAACAGGGGGAATACTGGTCTTATAGGTATCAAAAAGAGTCAGTGCTGTATCAAGTTCGCTTTCCAGTTTCTTCAGTTCCTTTTCAAGTAGTTCCCTGGGGTAATCCTGATTGCTTGGAATAGATGAGAGGAAACCCAGACAGGAAGAAACAATAGAATCTGCTCTCCCGAGTGACATTATAAAGTCGTTTTCTGCACTGTCCCTTCTTTTTTGTGAGTATTCAGTGGATGATGTACAGTCAATTGTTCTTACAAGTTCATCAACAACGCTTTTAAGTTTTACGCTCAGTGTCAGAAGAAGTGAATCAAGAGAAGAGTTTTTCTTCTCAAGGCTCTCTATCAATTCATTTTCTTCCTTTATGAGCTTACGGAAACGTAAAATCTCACCTTCAGCATACTCAAGCTGCTCCTCCCTCTCTTCCAGGAGTTCAATCGTTTCGCCTAAATCCGCTTCTGTCTCTTCTTTCAGATTAAGGAAACGTAAATAATCCTTATTCAGGTCATTAAGCTTTTCTTCACTGTTTTTCAGGTCAGCAAGGTAGTTTCTGTAGTTGTCTTCAAGGTTAGTAAGCATATTCTCATTTGCTGCAATCTTTGTATCGGCAGACCCGATGCTTACTTCAAGCCTCTGTATTTTCTCCCTTATCTGATCCAGTTCATCTGTAGAAAAACCGATATCTTCATTGAACAGTTCAAGTTTCTCATTACATTCCCTGACAATCTTCTCAGAAGCTTCAATCTTTTTTAACCGGTCATCTTTCAGTAGCTGGAATGTTTTGAGCCGCACAAGGCGCAAGTCAACTTCCGTTTCAAAAGCCTCATCTCTCAGCCTCTCCCATTCCAATGCTTTTGCAGCCTGAGCCCTTGTTTTTTCGTAGGTCTTTTTTGTTTCATTGAACGTAATCATAAGCTGGGCAATGTTTTCATTGCTCCTGTCAATTTTGTTCTGTGCTTCAATTGTTTTCTGCTTGAAGCGGGAAATTCCTGCTGCTTCTTCAAAAATATAGCGCCGGTCTTCTGGTTTATTGGAAAGAATCTGGTCAATCTTTCCCTGTTCAAGAATCGAATAGGCTGACTTTCCTACTCCGGTATCCATAAACAGTTCCTTGATATTCTTCAAAAGACAACGCTGGTTATTAAGATAATACTCTGATTCTCCTGTACGGAAGATTCTTCTTTTTATTACAATTTCAGGTACATCTGTCTGCAGGTGATGTTCTTCATTATCAATTGTCAGACTCACCTCAGCCATTGGCAACGGCTTACGCTTATCTGTACCGTTGAATATGACTTCCTGCATATTTGAAGCTCTGATACTCTTGGTGCTCTGTTCTCCCAATACCCATTTTATTGAGTCAACAATATTGCTCTTTCCGCACCCGTTTGGACCGAGAAGAGAGGTAATTCCATCAGAAAAATCAATGTGGGTTTTATCTGCAAAAGACTTAAAACCATTAATCTCAAGGGACTTTAAAAACACTGTTTACCTCTCTAAAATGATTATATGAAAAATACTGGAAAGGTAAAAGATGAGCTGTTTTCAGAACCTGAGGGATTGATAATTGCCGGCTCAGATGAAGCCGGACGTGGACCCCTTGCAGGGCCTGTAGTCGCTGCCACAGTTGTATTGCCTGATGACTTTCCATTCTCTGTACTGAATGACTCAAAGAAAATGAATGAAGCAAAAAGGCTGGAGGCAGAAGTCCTTATTAAGGAAAAAGCCCTTTCCTATGCTGTTTCTGTCATTGATCATATTACAATCGACAGGATAAATATCCTTCAGGCAAGCTTACTGGGTATGGAAAAATCTTTTGCTGAAGTATACAGCAAAATGGATGGAAAGATTGACCTCCTTCTTGTAGATGGGAACAAGACACCATCTGTATGTATTCCTGTAAATGCTGTTGTCAAAGGTGACAGTAAAGTTCCTGCAATAATGGCAGCCTCAATACTTGCCAAAAATGAGAGGGACAGAATAATGAGATCATATGCAAAGTTCTATCCGGGATACGGTTTTGAACATCACTTCGGATACCCGACAAAAGAACATTATGAGGCAATAAAAAAAATCGGCATTACACCGATCCACCGCTTGTCATTCAAGCTTTATAAAGACGATGGGGATCCGAAACAACCCACACTTTTCTAGTCTTCTTTGTTTCTCCTGGAGAAACTCACCCTCTTTCTTGTTCCATTCATCTTCACATAGTCAACTGATTTCTGTAACTCTTTGAGAAACTCTCCAAGGTCCTCCTGATAGACAATAACCGACTGGCGGAGGAATCTGCCTTCAGTGTCTGTAGGACGGGACTCAACAATATTCAGATAGAGGTCTCCGTAAATATTCTCCTTAACATTGAAAAAATAAGTCCTGTCATCTTTAACTAATCTTGAAGAATACACTTCCCCACGCTCACCCATTTGTTTTCCCTCCGCACTGTAAATAAAAAATCCGCACTCTGCGGATTATAAGCGGCCGACGGGAATCGAACCCGCATCTTCAGCTTGGAAGGCTGAGGTAATAGCCATTATACCACAGCCGCGAACATACAAAAGAATACTTAAAAGGAGAAAACTTGTCAATTTCTATACAACATAATTACAAAGTACTGATTATTGGGTTGCTTAATTAAGAACTATAGTTAGGGTTCTCTTTTTTGAGGACATTCTTTCTTTCAAATTTAATAATAAGAATAAGAAACAGTAATGTTGCAATGAACATTATACTTCCATCTATTAGCCAAAAAGTTTTAAAAGAAACAGAGGATAGTAATAGTCCACCGATAAGCGGTCCTACCATCCTTCCACTCATTTTAAATAACGGCATTATGGAATTGAAACGGCCCCGGAAGTTCACCGGTATATTGTCGAATTGATAAGCATTAACATTATTGTTGAATGTCATTTCCCCAAGAGTATAACAAACTGTTATCAAATAAAACTGGAAGACTTTTTCAGCAAAACCAAAAAGGCTAAAGCTTACCATGTATACTATTGAAGCAATCAAAATGTTAATGATGGGACGAACTCTTCTGTTAATTGTCAACATAAATGGATTTATGAAAATAACCAACATAGCATTTAGAGAAGCAAGTAATCCAAATATCCTGGAACCATCATTAGAAAATAATGTTTGTAACTGAATAGGAATGACAAATGAGATACCCTTATAAGCCAATGCGGTTAATAAAGATCCAAATCCAAAAATAATCAATTGGGGTCTTGCTTTTATTGCATCAAGCATATTCCCTTCTACTGGAGCCTCTTTTATTAAGTATTTGTTCTTTTTATCATCTTTTGGAATACTCTCTGGGACAAAAGCATAAACAATAGAAATAGAAAACAATAAAGCACATCCATTTCCCCAAAATAGCCACTGAGGATGAGAACTAAACAAGAAACCGGCCATAACTGGACCTATTGCAACGCCAATATTCATGCATTGGTAAATCAGACTAAATGCTGCTTGACGATTATCCGGTGTAGTCAAATCTCCTTCCATGGCATTTCTTGCAGGATCAGTTATTCCATCTGCAAAATTTGCAAATAAAATAAATAATATTGATATGTATGAATGAATAAAGAAACCTGAAACAATTAAGCAACATCCCATTATTATCTGACTAATCACCATTATTCTTTTTCTACCAAATTTATCTGCTATTTTGCCTCCAATAATTAGACCTGGAATGTATACAAGTCCATATAATGAGACTAATAATCCGGTAATTTCAGGTTCAATACTTAGCGTAACACTCAAATATAAGGAAAGAAAAACAGATACAAATCCACCCATACAGTTAATCAAAACTGTTAGAGAAATAATATATAAGTTTTTATTTAGACCTTTATATTGTGAAAAAAATTTCAAAGCTTTTCTCCAATAGACAGAAAATGGGATTAAACAAAATATCCGGAAAAAGTTTTAATTTTTATATCTAAAACTAAATTATGCAGTGTAATAAGCCTAAAGCCAACATCTGTAATTGTCAACGTATGTTTTGGCACAATGTTTTATTCATTGAGTAAAAATTGAAAGAGAATTAAAATCACATTATTTCTCATTGGTTTAATTTAGTTATAAAAAAAAGCCCTAGGGCTTTTACTGTCAACTTTCCTGTGGCTCAATCAATACGACATCAATTTCCGGATATTCTGTTTTGAGTTTTTCCTGGATCTGAGATGAATGAACTTCAATTCTTTCAAGGCTTGTACAACCAGAGAAAACGTTTTCACCTATTGTTTCAAGTTCCTCTGGAAGTGTGATTTTCGTTATTTTCTCACATCCTGAGAAGCAACTGTCATCAATCCTGCTTAAAGTTTCAGGCATACCGATTTCAATGAGATTTATGCAGTTTCTGAAAGCTCCTTCTGAAATATATTCCACTGAATCGGGAAGATATACCATTTCAAGCTTTCTGCTCTCTGCAAAAGCTTCTTTTCCGATTCCAACGACAGTAAATCCATTAAATACAGAAGGAATGCTGGCGACAACCGTTTTATCTTTGGATTTCAGTGTTTCCACCTCAACTGAATTATCATTGAGCTGAGTATATGAAAGGACTGTTTTGACTCCGCCAGAAACTTTATCAAAGAATGAAGAATCGCAGCTGATAAAGACCAGGATAACAGAAAGAAACAGTAACAAAGTATTTCTGAATTGCTTCATACAAACCTCTTTTTCATTTATATCAGAAAAAACGATAATACGATTTTAAACCCTTTGCTATATGTTTTTTTCGAAAATATTGTTTAAAAATTTCCCTTAAAAAAATAAACTCATTCTGTGAACAAAGATTTAACTGTGGGGAATGAAAGGAAAGTCCTTTTCAGCTATACACTTCCCCTATTAGGCTCAATGCTCTTCCAGCAACTGTATAACATCGCTGACAGCCTGGTTGCTGGTCGTTTTATATCTTCCAATGCACTTGCTGCTGTAGGTAACAGTTATGAACTTACACTTATTTTCCTTGCGTTCGCTTCCGGTCTGAATATGGGCGTAACTGTAATTGTAAGCCAGTATTTCGGAGCCAAAGACTATAAGAATATGAAAACGAGTATAACGACAACGTACATTTTCACCTTGATTCTTACATTTCTCCTTACTGCTCTTAGTCTGGTTTTTATGGATGGAATGCTTACCCTTATCAGAACTCCCAAGGAAGTTTTTGCGGAAAGCAAGCTTTACATTGACATTTACGCGTACGGCCTGATTTTCATGTTTATATATAACATATCAACAGCAATATTCTCTGCAATGGGAGACAGCAGAACTCCATTTATCTTCCTTGCATTATCTTCAACTGGAAATATTCTTGTTGATATACTTTTTGTTGCCAAATTCAATATGGGTGTTGCAGGAGTTGCCTGGGCAACATTCCTTTGCCAGGGAATAAGCGCGGTTCTTGCATTCTCTGCTTTGATGCTGAGACTGAGAAAAGTAACATCAGGGATAAAAGCAGAAATCTTCTCATCGGATATTCTTAAGAAAATCATATATATTGCAGGTCCTTCAACTATACAACAGGGCTCTGTGTCTATTGGAAACATAATAATCCAGAGTGTGATTAACGGATTCGGTCCGGTTGTCATGGCCGGATATGCTGCATCGATAAAGCTCAACAACCTGGTTATCACTTCAATCGGGACAATCAGTAATGGAGTAAGTTCATTTTCTGCCCAGAACATCGGAGCAAGAAAAATTGACCGTGTTCTTAAAGGTAGAAAAGAAGGTATCATCCTCACTTTGTTCTTTACCCTCACAGTATCTGTTCTTTACTTCTTCGGCGGTTCCCTGATTATGAGGTTATTTGTACTCAAAGAAGAGACGGCGGTAATAGAGAGTGGTATGGAGTTTCTGAAAATTGCTTCCCCTTTCTACTCTGTCATAATGATAAAGATGATTACTGACGGAGTGCTCCGTGGTTCAGGGGATATGGTTCCGTTTATGATTTCAACCCTGGCAGATTTATTTCTTCGCGTTGCTCTCTCAATTGTTTTCTCACTTCTTCTTCAGCGCAGCCTGGGAATCTGGCTCGGATGGCCGGTTGGATGGTCAATCGGAACCCTTATTTCACTCTACTTCTATAAAAAAGGTAACTGGCAGAAAAAACGGCTTATTGCCTAAAAATGATTTAAGCTTATTATTTAGGTATGGATACCATATTAGAATTCTATGCGGACCTTATTTTACGCTCAGCGCTGAAAATTGAAGCAGGTGACCAGCTGACAATTTTTACAGAAGAAGACAACTCATACTTTGCACACATTATTAGCCGTGAGGCCAAAGCAATCAGCGGAAACGGTGTTTATATCCAGCTACTTGAAAATGGCAAGATAATTGCAACAGAAGAAGCTGAAACTGATTTCAAGCTTGAAAAAAGCCCAACACTTCTTTTACATCTGACAAGTAACAGACCGTGTCTGAAAACTGATGTTTCTGGAGTTCTGAGTGCAAAGGAGCTGCAGGAATTCCACTTGCTTTCTGAACCACTTGAGGACAGAAAAGCATCAGTATCATATGCTGTGGCTCCAATTCCGAATGATGACTGGGGTAGTATGCTGCTTGAAGACGGTGATACTGAAACAACGCTTGCCCTTCTCAATGAATTGTTCTCACTGGAGGACAACTATATTGATATTGCAAAAGAACGTGAGGAAATAAACGTATATACCAGGAACAAGCTCAATAGGTTAAAGCTTAAGAGCGGGGTTCTGCGGGACGAGAATGGAACTGACTTGTCTTTTGAGTTTCTTGAAGAAAGTGAATTTGCATGTCTGACAGATTCCACAGCAAAAGGAAGAACTTTTATTCCGTCACTTTATTCTTCATCTGTTTTCCGTGCAATCAAAAGTGAATCAGTGAATGGTTTTATTACACTGACACGGCCAATCAATCTTTTCGGTGTTATAGTAAACCATATGACACTGTCATTCAAAGATGGCGTTATTGAAAACATCACGGCTGAGGATGAAGTTATTGAGCTTTTCAGAATGTATCTGCAACAGGACAGGAATGCAGGAAAACTCAGCAGCATAAGCCTGACTGATGAAACCTCGGCCGCTTCGCAAATTGAGTATTTTGATTATAATCCATGGGATAATGAAAGGACAATCTCCGTAACTCTCGGAGGACCACGGCCCGAAGGTATTCTTGATCTGAGTAGGGCAACAGACTCACTTGTAAGCCTTAATATCCCTGTCGGTTCATTTTCAACGTCACTTGAATGCAGGAAAGAAAACGGAGAGGAAATACTCATTCTTGAGGATGGTATTATTAGGGAAGAAGATGACTAATTAAGGTTTGCAATAAGTCCTAGTCCTTTTAATGTATGCAACGGATCCACATGGTCAATTCTTCCGATCAATGGGGAAATTGTCTTTGAAAGACCTCCTGTTGCTATTACATAAAGTTTGCTTTCAGTCTCCTGCTCTGTCCTTATAATCATTGATTCTACCATTCCTGCCCAGCCAAACATTATACCGCTCCTGATTGACTGCTGGCTGTCTCTTCCAAGAGATGTTTTTGGTATCTTAAGCTCTACCTGAGGAAGCTGTGCAGTAGATCCGAAAAGCGAATTCACTGCAGTTATAAGGCCGGGCGCAATCGCGACTCCGAGAATCTCTCCGTTTCTGTTTACAGTGGTAAATGTCAGGGCTGTTCCGAAATCCACAACCATGACATTCTTATCAGGATGGGAAAAATGAGCGTATGCTGCATTGCAAAGCAAGTCAGATCCAAGCTCAGAAGGAATGCTTTCTTTTACAAGACCGGTGTTGACATCCTTTGAGATTACAAGAGGAACTTTACCAAAAAGAGCGTATGCATTTTTTTCAATCGACCTTGTCAGAAACGGAACAACCGAGGATATAACCACTCTTTCGATTTTTTTAATGTCAATTTCCGACTTCTCAATAAGGGATGAAAAAATCACAAAGTATTCGTCACTTGTTTTCTTGTTATCGGTAAATATCCTGAAGGTGTGTATCCACTTGCCATTATCTACAAATGCAAAAACTATGTTGGTATTTCCGATATCTATAACAGCAAGCATTATAAGAGAATGACTCCTTTGACATTCTTATAGGCTTTATCTCTTTTCTCTTTGACATTGCTGTCATTGAGGTAATCCTCAAATCCTTCCATCTTGTCAATTATACCGTCCGGGGTAAATTCAATTATCCTGTTTGCAATTGAAGATACAAACTGATGGTCATGTGAATTGAAAAGAAGCATTCCCTTGAAGTTAATTAATCCGTCATTCAGAGCCTGGATTGATTCCAGATCCAGGTGGGAAGTCGGTTCATCGAAAATCATACAGTTTGCGCCCTCGAGCATCATCTTTGCAAGGACGACCCTTACTCTTTCTCCCCCTGAAAGAACGGAACAGCTTTTGAGTGCCTCATCTCCGGAAAAAAGCATCCTTCCCAGAAATGAACGTACAAAAGTATCATCATCCTCGGTTGAGAACTGCTGGAGATAATCGGTCATACTCTCTGAACCGAACATTTTTGAATTGTCCTTCGGAAAATATGAAAGGGACGTTGTTACACCCCATGTATATGAGCCTTCATCGGCCTCCATCTCACCAGAGAGAATCTGGAAAAGCACTGTCTTTGCATAGTGGTTAGGACCGACAAAAGCAATCTTGTCACCGGGATTTACTGTAATAGAGAGATTATCCAGTACCTTAACACCATCAATAACCTTGGTAAGATTCTTGATTTCCAGACAGTTCTTACCTATTTCCCTGTTAGGTTTGAATGCAACATATGGGAAACGGCGGGATGAAGGCTTGATGTCATCAATAGTAAGCTTATCAATAAGCTTTTTCCTGCTGGTTGCCTGCTTGGCTTTTGCAACATTGGAAGAAAAGCGCTGGATAAACTCTTTGAGTTCCGCAATCTTGTCTTCCCTTCTCTTCTTTTCATCTTTAAGCTGTTTTGCAGCAAGCTGGCTGGACATATACCAGAAATCATAGTTTCCGACATAAAGCTGGATTTTACCATAGTCAATATCACAGATATGAGTACAAACGGTATTTAGAAAGTGTCTGTCATGGCTTACTACAATAACTGTGTTGTTGAAGTTTTCAAGGTAATCCTCAAGCCAGTGGATAGACTCAAGATCAAGGTGGTTTGTTGGCTCATCAAGAAGAAGGATATCAGGATTTCCGAACAGAGCCTGTGCAAGGAGAACACGGACTTTGAGATTATCCTCAATTTCTTCCATCAGCTTCTCATGCAGCTCAACTGGAATTCCAAGGCCGTCGAGCATCTGTGCTGCATTGGCCTCTGCTTCCCAGCCACCTAGCTCTGCAAATTCACCTTCAAGCTCTGCTGCCTTGATACCATCTTCTTCAGTAAAATCTTCCTTTGAATAAATAGCATCTCTTTCCTGCATAACGCTATAAAGCTTTTCAAAGCCCATGATTACTGTATCTATTACTCTGTATTTGTTAAAGGCAAAGTGATCCTGACGCAGTACAGTCATTCTTTCTCCAGGAGTGATGACAACAGTTCCGCCATCCGCCTCAAGTTCTCCGGAAAGGATTTTCAGAAATGTTGATTTACCGGCACCGTTTGCACCGATAATTCCATAGCAGTTACCTGGGGTGAACTTTATGTTAACATCCTTAAACAGTACCTGTGTTCCATAGCTCAAGGAAATGTTATTTGCACTAATCATCGATTACTCCTAAACAAGAAAAAAAGGCAGCTTCAAGCTGCCTATAGTCCCTAGCGGAATCGAACCGCTATTTAGAGACTGAGAATCTCCCGTCCTAACCGTTAGACGAAGGGACCGACTGGGATGGAGGGATTCGAACCCCCAAAGGCAGAACCAGAATCTGCAGTGTTACCATTACACTACATCCCAATGACTAGTCTAAGTTACATTTCTTGGGCTTTAGTGTCAAGTATCTTACGCTTCTTTACTTTCTTGACCTTAGCCAAGTTTAACAGAATATCATTGATAATTCAATATAAGACAAAAAATTACCTAAAATGCCTTGAAGGCCTGTACTCTTGAATTTGCCGTAAGTTTTAAATTATCGGTAATTCCCCGTTTCAGGTATTCATAAGCCAACCCTGCAACCATGGCTCCATTATCCGGAAGCAACCACAAGGCTGGAAATTCAAGTTTGATCCCATTGTTTTCAAGGCCTTTAAGTTCAGAACGTAATAAACTGTTAGCAGCAACTCCACCTCCGGCAGCAACACGTTTTAAATCAGTGTCTTTCAGTGCCTTCTTTACCCTTTTCATCAGAATGTTCACAGCCTGTCTCTGAAAGGATGCTGCTATGTTTTCCTTTGTTATTTCACTCGTTCCGTTTCTGAACTTATCTAGCTGGTTGATTACAGCAGTCTTGAGCCCTGAATATGATACATCGTACCGGTGTTCTTCTTTTAAGGAAGGTCCCGGAAAAAGAAATGCATTAGGGTCCCCGTTTTTTGCCAGGTTATCTATTGCAACCCCTCCGGGAAAACCAAGCTCATAGTGCTTGGCAACCTTATCAAAAGCCTCCCTGATTGCATCATCAACAGTAGTTCCCAGAACATTTATATCATCAAAATCATTCACCTGGCAGATAACTGTATGCCCACCAGATACCAGAACTCCAAGATAGGGATATTCAAGCGGTGTTTCTATCTGGGATGCGTATAAATGGGCTCTGATATGGTCAATTCCGATAAGTGGAATACCGAGGGCATAACTGAAAGCCTTTGCAAAGTTCACACCTACAAGAAGTGAGCCCAGTAAGCCCGGGCGTGCAGTTACTGCTACAGCATCGATATCATTGTTAGTCAGTCCGGCCTTTCCTATTGCAGCTTTTACAACCTGTTCAATCCATTCAGTGTGTAGCCTGGAAGCAAGCTCCGGTACAACCCCCTGATAAGGTTTATGCAGTTCTATCTGTGTTGCAATTACGTTACTTAGAATCTCCCTGCCATCTTTGACTATTGCTGCAGAGCATTCATCACAGCTGGTTTCAATACCAAGAATTATCATTTTCAGTTACAAATCTCCAGAAACAAATAGTCTAGGTCTTCCTCAGTAAGATTATCAAAAGGATCTTCAATGTCATAGATATCAAAAAAATTTATTAATGAGGCTCTCAGTGGTGTGCCATAAATATAATCGTACACTTCTTTGGACAGGGTCTGACCGATTATATTCTTGTTTTTGCTGCTTTCTTCTTCAGAAAACAGGAGAACAAAAGGCCTCAGAAAGTTTTTTTCTATTTCAAATTCATTTGCCTTTATTTCTTTCTGATCCATTACCTAAGTTTACTTTAAAGAAATAAACTTTCAAAGTAAGTATTCATTTTATTATTCACTTGTTTCTTATTTTGGTGTCTAATTATTATAGCGCCGGGTTAGCTCAGGGGTAGAGCGACTCTCTCGTAAAGAGTAGGTCGAGAGTTCGATTCTCTCACTCGGCTGAAACTTTTCCTAAAAAACGATTTCTCTCTTATTAGATTAACTTTACGTACCAACCCCACGCCTCATAACCAGAGTATGTGGGATAAACCGGTGACTGATAGAAAAATCCGATACTCATTGACCAGTTTCTTATAAACCTGAATCCAATTGATGCTTCAGGTCGGATTATCATACCATTATTGACAAGATTGTATGTTCCTTCATTGAAGGCGTACATCAGCCACTGCTGATACCATCCTGTGCTTACTCCAAGACGTATATTGAAACGGCCTAGTTCATAGATCTTTACCCGCATAGAAAGACCTACTTCACCAAATTCCTCACCACTTACAAGGGCTCCAGTATTTGATCCAAGTGGGCGGAATACATGGTGATAGCGCATATATGCTGTTATATCTATTGTATCTATTCCGATACCAATATCCACCGCACCACCAACTGTAGGATATCCATGAAGCATCATAGTCTCCAGATATGCATGTGTTATAAATGAAAGATGAATGTCCGAAGAAAAATACGGTTGGCTGAATTCATTTTCATAGGTATCACCAGCATAATTGAAAACTTCATAGAAAGTGTTTTTGCTGTTTTTGTTTTCAGTTGATACTGTCACTGAACTTTCGTCAGTAGAAATATGGTCGCTAGTATTATCCTCACAGAATACTGCTGAGGCAAAAACACATAAAAGCAGGACAATGAGTAAGGTCTTTTTCATTATTCATTTCCCTCTATACTGTCAATTCTGCCATCATATTCATAAACCACAGAGCCTAATGTAAGATTCTCAGGACCACGAAGTGCGGTTGCTCTCCAAACAAAGCTTAAAGTTTTTTTCTGCCCGTTTACAAACTCCAGCGTTATAACACCAGTACATTCAGTTGTTGTAAAAGTAGTATATTTATAGCTGAATACATTTCCCGAAGAAAAACTTGATGCATCAGAATAATCAAAGGTACTATCCTTGCTGTTGAAAAAGTATGCTTCGGTAAAACCTGTATTCCCTGAGCTTTCACTGTTTTCAGGATATATAACATAGGCACCACTGAAAACATTCGGAAGTGACATGGAAAACTTCGGAATTACAGATTTGACTGCATCAACCTCATCACATGATGTCAGTAAGAAAGCTGAAACCACAATAAACAAGCACAACAGAATTTTTATTTTTTTTGTCATTATTTTGACTGCACCTTTTCAGTAACGGTCACAGTTCCTGACCCATCTGCCTTATTTCTCGTCAATGATACATTGTAATTGCCGCTAAAGCCTTTACTCTTGATTACAATCTCCTCAAGACCAATTCTTCCTGGGAAGTTTCCGTACAGTGTGAATCCGTTTGTATTCGTCGTACAACTACCGTCTCCACTGGCACTTACGAGCATTGAATAGTTTCCAGTTGAATAAAAATATTCAGATTCACCGAAATCCTTATATTCAAAAATAATGCTACCGTTTACACCCTCAAGTTTTGCATTGTAGTAAATTGTTCCACCTCTGAAGTGATCCTTGTCACTTGCCGCTTCAAGTGCCTTTGTCTGTGTTGAAAGTGAAGATGAGTTACCATATCCGATTAATGTTGCTATCCTTGAATTCTTCCAATATGCCTTGTATTCATTAGGAACATATTTAGGTAAATCCCATGGTTTAAGGGACAATGAACCAAAAAGATCAGCCAGGGTTGAAAGTGTGATTGTTGGATAACAGTTATCTTTTTTCTGAATCTGTCCCAGTGTTCTTCCTAATTCATCTGTTGTATCGAACATATAAGAATAGACGACCAACGGATTTGTTATTCCTGTGTCCTTATAAAGATAGCTGTTTCCATCTTTCTGATAATTGGAAGGATTGAGGACAATTCTCTCTTGGCTTCCGTCACTGCCGGTTTTAATAAGCGTAAATACACCGTCATTCACTCCCCCATCCCTGTCACTGTCAGAAGACCATCTGATATTAAGTGGATAGATTCCGTAACTGTTTGGGGTGTCCCCTTCCAGTGGCTCAGCATTGGAAATAATCATCAGGTTGGAAACCGGGGTTGAGAGCTTTGAAATGACATTTGAAGAAACCATTGCAGAGGATGCAACTAATTCCCCCGAGTACTTGTCATATGCCTGAACAGCAATATCAACTCTCTGGATTTCTTTCTTTTCATCCTCAGGAGTAGGATTTTCCTTTACCGGGAAGAAAAGCACTTCAGAACCAAAAAATTCATTCTCACTTAGAACCTTTTCTTCCTCATCCATGTTCTTATACAACAAATGGAGCCTGTACCTGAACTGAGTACCACTGCTGATTCTTTCCTCATCATCATAACCGATTTGCCAGTTTCCCTTTATCTGGTAACCAAGCTTTTCCCCATCTCTGACAGGAGCCAGCTGAATATCCCTTACAGAAGAAAGAAGATACCCATTTGCTGTCACTGCTTCAGATTTTCCGATGCTGTTATAGGTGTAGATTGAATAAGTATAATTTGTATTTGCGCTCACCGAAGCATCCCTGACAAGATACTTTCCTTCACCAAGTGCCTCAATAGCAGCGATATTTCCATTTGCATTATCTGTGGAATAGACTGTTACTTCAGATCCTCCGTTAAGGGACCTTGTGATTACAATTCCCAAATCGTCACCTGCCCCGGCTTCAAACTCAATAGTAATAGCCTTGCTATCAGTACCTTTTGTTATGGAACTGACTGCAGGTTTCATAGGTGCACCAAGTACTCTTGTGTAACCAAGTCTCGGATTACTTGAGGAGGCAATCTCTCCTGTTTCTCCTACTGACCTTATAACAAAATACAGTTCCTTACCCTTCTCTTCTTCGGATACCCTGTATGTTGTCATATTAACAAGCTGATTTGAATTTGTTGAAACCTCTTTGAGGAATTCATTATCCTGGCCGGTTGTATTATCGTATGTTGATTTATAGATATTGTAGGAATAAACATTCGGCATCTGTTCCCACGAAAGGTATATATAGTTTGTATCGCTGCCTTTTGATGCATCAAAAGAAACAGGGGAAGCAAGAATTGTTCCGGTAGCATATTCACTTACATCACCTTCAAATCCATCTAAAGTATGGGCAGTAATCCTGTATGAGTAATAGACTGATGGCTCAAGAGAGTCAGTATCCTCAAATGTTGTTTTATTCACGGCTCTTGGGATTCTGTTCCATATTGTTGTTTCGTCTGGTTCCTCTGTAAGGTGTGATGCCTTTTCAATTGAATAATAATCAGCACCTTCGACCCCCTTCCATCTTACAACAATCTTATTCTGAAAGTAGGAAGTCGATGCAGTGACATTCTCGGGAGCTGCATAGCTGAATGAAATACTGTTATTGACGTTTCCGAAACCGGTATTCTGGCTGTTATTTGTATTCACGATTTCACCGTTATTCATCAGCAATTCCGAATTACATGATGTGAGGCATAATAACAACAGTAAAACTGATAATAAAACTAACTTCTTCATATTAAAAATACCTCGCTGCATGAATTCCGCTGAATTCAGTGATAGTTGCATTAATCGGATTACCATTCTGATCTATAAGTCCTGTAACAGTTACGCTTCCGCTCAGGTTATAGAAGTTGAAATTATTGAAAGTTATTGTAATCTGATTGAGTCCATATGCCGGTGAAATTACAAGTGTTCCCTTTGATATCGTATAAATCTTATCAGTTCCAAGATACCCTGCTGCCCCGCCAGTCGGTGTAGCAAATGTCAGCTCAGAAGATGATAGCGTAAGCCCATTATAAAAGTAGTTATTGAGTTTCAGATATGATGACTGACTTCCGTCTGTCTTTCCCGCTGTCCTGAACTGATATGATTCATAAACAGCAGGATAGTAACTCGGGGTTATTCCCGGCCACCAGTCATTTTTGAAGTTCACATCTGCTTCACAAACTAATTCATCAAAGCAATACATAAAGACATTCAGGATATCCTTGGGCTGGATATTGCTGTACATAGTCAGGGCATTTGCTGAACTGCTGTTTGTATTTTCACCGTAATAACCTTTTGAGTTATTGGAATAAATTGACGAATTAAGGAACAGATTATTTGTAATTGAAGGAATGCTTACATAAACAGTCACCCGCTTCCCGACGTTGGAGATTGCACCATCTTTGTAGTTCCCGTCAAAACTGGAAGCTTCAATCTGGCTTACCGGGAATTTATAGGTCTTCATGCTGTTTGAAGCTCTTTCCCCGATTTCTATGATGTAGTTATCGGCTCCCAGAACTTTTTCAAATGAAACTGCAGCAAACCCGTTTCCGAGATCTGTCACGGATGTTTTTCCAGGTTGCATGAGGGCATAGCCATAATTTGTTTTCTGGTTACCAACAGTATCAAACGCATTTTGGATAGGTCCTACTATGCCATTTTCGTCGCTGCTTGCAACAGAATAGTAATACTCGGAAGCAGGATTGAATAATCTGTATTTCTGTGTCTGGCCAGGTGAAGAAGTACTGATTACATAATCAAACTCTTCCCATGGCGCCTCTTCATTCTGTCTTCTGTAGAGAACATACCCATCAGCTCCTTCTACAGCAGTCCACGAAAGATAAACAAGATCTTTGTACATTGCTTTATCTGCAATAATATTTGTAGGAGGTAAAATCCACTTACCCGACTGTCTTTTAACCAATGAAGAGTGTGGTTTTTCTGAACCGAATAAAGGTGTTACAGAAAAATAGTATTCTTTTGAAAGATATGGGAACGGACTGTTTTCTGTTCCTTTGGTAAGAGCATAGTTTTTCAGATCCTGAGAACTGTAGAAAAGCGTATACTTCAGTTCTGAACCGTCAAAAACAGTTGCTTCGATAATTGCATCCTGACTCTCAGCAGACGGATAAACATTTATCTGGTAGCTTGTTGCCCCGAACACCGGATCCCAAGTAAGCTTTACAAAATCGCTTGAATTGGTAACACTCACATTCGCACCGGAGAATGTTCTTGCTTCTTCTTTTCTGCTTCTGGATGTCTCATCACCATTTTCATCAATGACTGCAATGGAAAATTCATATGTTTTACCGAATAAATCGGACTCAAAGCTACTGTCAAATATGACTTCTGTCATATATTCTTCAAGGTCTGTATGTTTTTCCAGATTTGTTCCTTTTTCCTTATAATAAAGGCGGTAACCGCTGGCTCCTTCAACATTTGACCATGATATGCTGATTCTATCAGGGCTCTTGTTATCCTCTGCATCAAAACTTCCCAAAGCACTGAGTGTTCTGCCATCAACCGGGCTCAAAGCCGGATACTGACCGAAAAAGTCGCTCTCTTCATCTTTGTAGACAGGATTGATTCTGTATGTATATGTTTCCCCGTCACCGAGATTCATATCAATAAAGCTGTTTTTTCCATATGGAACTTCAGAAATCTTTATAAAATGGCCGTTTTCATTTGCCCTGCATATTTCAACAGATAAAAGATCTTTATTAATCTGGAATAGCTGTCCGTCTTCAAGTTCAACATCTAAACTGTCATTGTATTCCCAATTCAAAGCAATCTTCCCGGCCATTGGTTTCTCTCCGTCTTCCATACCTGAACCGGTAACAGACAAAGAGTCATTTTTCAGAAAGTTAATATTGAAGTTGTTTGAAAGTGTAACAAGGGCCTGGCTACCCTCCTCAGTTCTGGCAATTATGCCCGAATCTGACAAAGCAGATAATTCTCCCTCATCGCTGACCTTCCAAAGAGATATTGAGTACTGGAACTGATAGGCTTTCACGTCTGTCAGCTTCATTGAAACAGTATCGGTAAATGATCTTTCGTCCCTGCCGACAACAAAACTCCTGCTCTGGTTATCAACTTGTATATAACTGCTGTCATCTGCAACTGCTGTGCTATCTCCGAATGTATTGATTCTTGAAATCACAAAACGGTAATTATCCGGCAGTTCATGGTAAACTGACCAGGCAAGACCGACATTTACTTCCCTTATTCCGTTTTGGGCATCTTCATAAAGACCGGAAGTTATAAAAGAAGAAACATTTCTGTCAGAAACATGTACGCTTTTTACACTTCTGACTCCGTTTATATCCTCATCAATTTTAAATGAGGGACATACGTATGAAGACACTACCTGATAATCATAATCTATATGAGGTTCAGCGCTGGCGTCTGTATAAGTAAACTGATAGGTCGGAAGCATACATGTTTCTTCCATTGCACTATTGTCGTGATAGCTGTCAGACAGAGAGGAAGCCTTAAATTCTGCTATGCATGAGTATGAGTAATCAGTTGTTTTTTTCCTATTTATCCTGAAATACAGTTCAAAACTCTGATCTTCACTGGTTGTCTCTGTATTGAGACCCTTATTCAGTCCATAAGAAACCCAACTGAGTTTTACACCCTCTTCCAGATTTGACTCACAATCTAGGCTAACGAGGTTCCTTGGCTGGTAATCAACATCAGTTTTCACATTCACTAGTGTTTTTGTAATAAGGCTTCCGTCAATAAACAGGGCAGCAGTAAAATCCCTGTCTTCTGCTGAACCTATATCAATGCTTCCATTGACAAGTTTCATATCGTCATCCAATTCCAGTTCCATGAAATTACCATCATAGTACTCCACAACGGGCTCAACTATGTTGCTTTTCTTGTTAAGGATAGAATTGATTTTTTCATAGCTTGGATAAAAAGTGAGATTATTGTTGAGCGGAACGGCACTGACTGTAAGACTGTTAACAACAGCACCCTCATATAAATCCGTTGTACCGGACTCAACATTCACACCATTTGAATTTTTAAAGCCGGAGGTAACACGGAACAGATATCTTTTGTCATTCTTTGCTGATTCCGGAATTTCCAGACGGTATTCAGGATATATGGTATAGTCAAAATTCATATCCTTGCCGGAAATATAATCAACTACTGTCTGATATTCGACTTTGTAGTAAGTTGCGCCCTTTACCGGTGCCCATGAGAGATATATTGAATTACTCCCATGTTCATTGATAATTTCCAACTCATCAGGAACATCAACAGAGTTTTGAATAGCACTTAATGTTGTTTTATAGGTTTCTTCAGGTGTTACAGTACAGCCAAAGCATAAAAGCGTAACTCCGAAAATAAGCGCAAATGTTTTCAACCTGTTCACTTAACCCTCCAGGAGGAATATTTTTATTCTCAAGTTGATTATTTCTTATATGACTTTAATAGTATATAGTTATCGAACAAAACCGGTTTTTTTTGTTAGTTAACGAACAATTTGACCAAAATTTGTCTATTTCAAGTGTAAAGTGCAAGGCTGTTTTATTGGATTTTTTAATACTTTTATTGATTTTTTTTTCTTAGCTCATGCCAGGACAAAGCAAATACTGAGACCAAGCCCAGAATAAATGAAACAGCTGAAGTGATTATCACGGCTGCGCTGTAACCATCCCGGGGAATAAGAGAAAAACCGGAAAACAGGAGAAATCCCAAAATAACTGTGTAAGATACCTCCGGCTTTTTTTCCAGTGCCCATTTTAAACAGCTTGTTGTAGCAACCACGCCAAAAGCCATACCAAGGGCAATAGGCAATAGAGGGAGGATATTCAAGTCTGAAATTGCTCCAATGACTAAAGGATATATTCCCAGTATAACCAGAAGAAATGAAATTGAAACTCCGGGAAGAACAAAACCTACCGAAATCAGAATCCCGGATAAAAACTGGAAACAGAATGTCTTGAAATCCATGCTTTCAGAAGGAGCAATTAGTCCTTCCGGTATTCTGCCTACTGCATAGACAATAAGTGCGCCCAGAGCAACAAAAAGGATATAATACCAGTTTTTCCTATTCATAGCTGATTTCCTGATAATAAGGGGGACTGTGGCAATTATGGTTCCAATTATGAAATACATCATCTGAATGGGATATATTTCATAGATTTTACTTACCACAGGACTCATCAGGAAAACTCCGAGAAGACCCCCAAGGGCAAATACCAGAAGATAAACCAAAGAATGTATGAATGTTTTACGCCTGAATAGGCCGGGAACTGCATCTACAAGGTTATCGTACTCATCAAATACAATTGCCACTGCTCCACCAGATACTCCCGGAATCAGCATCAAAGATCCTATGACAAATGCCTTTAATGCTGTGACAATCCTCTTCATAAGTAGAAATTATCAAAATAAGTTTATGAAAACAATATCTAAATCTCCTGGTTTGGAGCTACTGACTCTGAAATGTTCCCTCTGGCTTCCTGCTCAATTGTGTAGAAACCGGAGAATTTTCCTTTTGAAACCCTGATTTGATTCTGATTGAAAGAGACAGTCGCAGGATACATTCCGCTGATTTTCAGGTTGGGAACACCATTTACTGTTCCGCTCTGACTCATCGAGACATCCATATGGAAGCCTCCGGTAGTTGCCATGTAGTCAACTTCAGAAAAATCATTGTATGAAATTGTCACGTCCCCTCCCAGGGAAGAACTGACTTTTGCAACATATTTGACACTTCCGGTTCCAACACCAACAATGCTTTGGGCGGTTTCGGTTATTCCGTTTGATAGCGATGACATTCCTGCTGCATTTATTTTCTTGTAGATTGCAGATTTTGCCCAAGCCTGGTTAGGCCATATATTCTGATGCTCCCAAGGTTTGAATGCAAAACATTCCCAGTATGCAACCAGTTTGTTGTTGGTTATTGATGAATACCCTGTGGCTTTCAGTGGTTCAGATATCTCATTGCCGAAGATATCGGAATAAGTGAGTGTGTATGTGTTTTTTACTCCCATTACAGATGATGATGTATCTTTGATTTCAATATTTGTGTTATCAAGTGAAGGTATACTAAGCTCTTCATCTCCGTTCTTCAGAACAAGTGAATACCATGAGGAATCAGCACTTTCAAAATTATTAATCTCAAAATCAATAAGAACCGGATAGAAACCATACTCATTTTCAATAAGACTGCTTTCCCAGTAATTGTTTGAAGCTGTCAGGTTTCTGGGATTGAGACCTGAAAAGTATGCAACAGTTCCGGATGGCACTGAAATAACACTCCCCTTTTTTATAGCAATTCTGAAAGCATTATATTCACTTCCCTCTATCCTGTATGTGAAGGTCCCGTCATCCAAAGCCAGAGTATCACTGTCCAGTGTCGCTATTTCCTTCATACTGTCTTTTAGAGAAAGAAGCTGAGTGTACGAAGAATTCATTATATTGTATGACTCCGGCTGCCCTGCAGTTCTTCCACCATAAACAACAACTGAGTAATCAGAGCCATCAAGACCTGCCGGCTTGGTAAAACTGATTGAAATTGCATAGTTTTCCCCTGATGCTTCAAGTGTAGTGAAACTTACTTCATCCGGAGGAGAGAGAATGAAGCCTTCTGCCTCACTGCTTGGTCCGAGTATCTTATTTCCGTCAATTGTTATTGCAGGAATAACTGAATACGTATAGACCTTACCCAGTTTCAGACCGTCAGTATCAATAAACGATGAAATTCCGTTATTGATACTAATTGGTGTGGAAGAAATGTCATTCTCCTCACCATCTGCGGACCTGTATATAACGTAACTCAGGTTTTCGTCAGTTTTTGGTGCCCTGAAACTTACTTTAATTCCATTTTCCGGATTATTTGTCACGCCTTGATCAGCAACCAGATTAGAAACTCCGTCAGGGGCATTTTCACTAAGAGCATAGCCGGAAGCAAAATTTGATGCAGGTGACAGATTTGAATCAACATAAGGAGAAACAGAAACAACACAGAAGTAGTAAATCTCCTCACTTCCTGTCTTTTCCACCGGGGTATATAAATACTCGTTTTTACCATCAACCTTGTATGAAGTGAATTTTATTGAACTATCCTGAAGACTGACATCCTCCGGTCCATCTGCAGAACTTTGGTTTTCAGGGATACAGTAAACGATATAATCTTCTACCCCTTCTATCTCCTTCCACGATACGAGTATTTTTCCCTTGTATTCCTCGTCCCCTTTACTTACAGAAATCACCGGAGCATATAAAAGGGATGCTGTAGCAGCTTTTGAGTATTTGCTTTTTACCCCACTTGCTGACAGGGCCGCCACTCTGTAAGTAAAGGAAGTTGAACCATTGCTGATAACTTCTTTATCAATTCTATCTGTATAGCTTGGTTTATTGGTTGTACCGATTACTGTGAATGTTCCGTTTTCTTCTCTTTCAATCTGATATGACTTTGCTCCACGTACACTCTCCCAGGTAAGGGGAATCTCTTCAGATGAGTAAAACGATTCTGCCCTGAAATTCTCCGGAGATGAATCCTTACTAAATGAATTGGAATAATCAGGATCAAGTTCACTTGGTGTATAACCATATATTTCTGATGTACAGGCAGAAAGAAAAACTGTCAGTACAGAAACAATAAGTACAAGAAAAAGATTATTCCATTTAGTATTTTCCATATCCATTCAGAAAGTAATACCAAATGGCCCTAATTCAAAACCAAGGTTAAGGACTTCTGGTAAATGCTGATGGTGAAACTATTTTGAAATCATTCTTCAATCCAGAAAGATTCTTTGGTTTCAGAAGATAGACTTCTCCTTCTTCACCATTTGACTGAACTGAAAATGCTTCAATATAAGCAAGATTCTTGAGGATATACAGATAAAGCTGATAATTCTTTTTTAGTGTCTTTTCAAGGTTTTCCAGATTGTCCCCTGTAACAACCGGTGTTATGAATTCACGGTTACCTGCTTTCTTTCGTATCTCCAATACCGAAAGCAGGTTTCCATATTCATCCACCCAGTAAGAGGAATTGGTTACATCAAGCATAATCCACTTATTCAGTTTTCCATCCCATATTTCATTCACGACATGACATTCGTTGTCATACACTGACTCACTGATTAGCCATACCTTACGTGAATGTATACCGTTTGCAAGTGCAAGTTCATTGAATATCTGTGATTTTGCCCGGCAGTTGATTCCGTTTTTACCAAGCACTGAATACCTGTAATAATCCTCTGCTGTACTTCCGGCCTCTTCTTTCAGAACCGGAGTGTGTTTCATTCTGGGAGACAAAAATTCCATAAGGATTTTGGCATTCTCAAAGTCTGAATTCTTATCCAATGTGGGAATACCGTCAGCTATTTCAAGAAGTCCCTTATATTTGGGAGGATCAAAGTCATAAAAAAACTGGACATCCTCCCCATCAGTAAATTCCTCAAGATTTTTGATAATACCTGTTTCAAGTATTTCAATCCATTCATCTTTGGTGTAGAAGGAACTACGGCATGATGGGAAAAGAAAAGAAAGAATTACTAAAAGAAATAATGCTGATGATCTGATTTCCATTGTTGTTTTTAAGCCTGACTTTCAATCCACGATGCAATACGACTTCCTGCGTTATTTGCCTCTGAACCCGGAATTGCAATACCTTTTCCGACTTTTGCAGAAGGACATGTTTTTCTGATATCCTCCACGCTGTGCCCCAGACTGCTGCCTTCATGGGTTGAAAAGGGCATAATTACTTTTCCTGAGAAATCAAAACTCTCCAGAAAAGTAAAACATGCCATTGGCATAGTTCCCCAGTATATCGGATAGCCCAGATAGATTGTGTCGTATTTATCAATTGACTTTGGACAGCCGATGATTTCCGGCCTTGCATTTTTTATAAGGTCATCCTGTGCTTCTTTTATGCAAACGCTGTATTTTTCAGAATATGGGATAAACGGTTCTATCCTGAACAAATCAGACCCGGTGGTTTTTTCTATGATACCGGCAACTATCTCTGTGTTTCCTTTATCAATATATCTGTAGCATCCCCCGAAATAGTTTTCTCCGGTTCGGGAAAAATAAGCAATTAATGAAGACATAATTATTATTCCTTTACAGCAGATTTTTCAGTCTGGTCTGTCATTTCTCACGCCCATTCAAAATTCTCTTTTCCGGCTCCTATTTCAAAATGACATTTTACTATGCCAAGATCTATCCTTGTGCACATACCAGAAGGAGTATCTACTCTGACTTTATTTCCGTCAAGTGAAAACCGGAATTTCTGCTGATTCATTGCAGTTGGTGCAAGAAGAGCTGCATCAATTCCCCTTTTATACCATGAAGGCGCACTTGACGCTGATGTAACTGAGGAATAAGGCTTGCTCTTATGACTCTGACCTTGTGTTTCTCCGTACCCGAGTGCTATTACAAGCCCAAGTTTTTCACCTTTATCGACAACGTAGGCATTTTTGACTTTTTTATAAGTCAGATAAACCCAGCATGTATTAAGACCAAGGCTTTGGGCATATAGCACCAGTTTTTCTCCGAAATATCCGATTTTTTCTTCAAAGTCATCACTGTCTTTCCCTACAAGAGCAATATAATTCCTGACTCCCCTGAATCTTCCGTAATGGGCAAGGAAACAATCAAATGCCTTAGGCTCATCAGTAATAAGCTGGATATGCAAATTGCCTTCACGGTTACACTCACTTATTGCAGCTCTCAGTTTACCAAGAATTTCTCCCTCAATTGGTTTATCAAGATATGTCCTCACTGAATGTCTTTTTTCAATTGCTTCTTTTAAGTCCATTTTGTTCTCCTCTCTACAAACATGATGATTCCTACCTTATAAGGTATCGGACATCCAGTTTGTTTTTCATCCGGATAAATTAAAAACAAAGCCCGGCTGAACATTCTGTCACTTTTTCAAAAGTGCTTCAACTTCTTTACGTACTTCCTTCATTGATACAGTTGGCTCAAAGCGTTTTACCAAATTTCCCTCCCGGTTGATAAGGAATTTTGTAAAGTTCCACTTGATTCTACTATTGTTTTTATAGTCCTTGTCATTTTTTTTGACTACAGCAGAAACTACCATACCAGAAGCTCCTTTAAATCCTTCAAATTCACTGTTTTCTTCAAGCCACCTGTAAAGCGGAATCTGGGTGTCTCCGAGTACATCTACCTTTGCAAACTGTGGAAAGGTTGTACCATATTTCAGAGTACAGAATGAGTGAATCTCTTCATCAGAACCCGGCGCCTGCTCACCGAACTGGTTACATGGAAAGTCAAGAATTTCAAAGCCATCATTTTTGTAAGCTTCATATAGTTTTTCAAGGTCTTTATACTGGGGTGTAAAACCACATCCGGTTGCTGTATTGACTACAAGCAGTACCTTGCCTTTATATTCTGCAAGAGAAATATCCTTACCATCCCTGGTTCTAACTGTAAAATCATAAATATTCATATAGTCCTCCCAAAAATTTATTAAACCGATTTAAGTCAATCAGACATAAATTAGTTACATTTTATCCAGAAGGAAAACAATTATATCTGTTGCATAAAAAATGCCCCGAAGGGCATTCATTATTTACTCTGTTCAATCTCAGCCTGAGCCGCTGCAAGACGTGCAATCGGAACTCTGAACGGGGAACATGAAACATAATTCAGTCCTATGGAGTTACAGAATGCAATTGATTTGGGATCTCCGCCGTGTTCACCGCAGATACCCATTGTCATATTCTTCTTGACGCTTCGGCCCTTCTCCACTGCCATCTTGATAAGCTTACCAACACCGTCAACATCAATTGTTGCAAACGGATCATAATCATAGAAGCCCTTATCCGGATCATTTACATAATGGCTGAGGAAAGATGCTGCATCATCTCTGGAGAAACCACATGTCATCTGGGTAAGATCATTGGTTCCGAATGAGAAGAAATCTGCATACTTTGCAATTTCATCAGCTGTTATTGCGGCTCTTGGAACCTCAATCATGGTTCCTATCTCGTAAGGAATACGTAAGTTCTTTTCATCAAATACTTTTGATATTTCTTCTACAGCATGTTTCTTGCAGAAGACAAATTCCTTATAGATACCAACAAGAGGAATCATGATTTCGGGGTTAACATCATAACCTTTTTTCTTTACGTTTATTGCAGCTTCCATAATAGCCCTGACCTGCATTCTCAGGATTTCAGGATAAACTACAGCCAGGCGGCAACCACGGAAACCAAGCATAGGGTTAAACTCATGGAGCTTGTTTATCTTCAGGGCAATTTCTTCAGCTGATATACCAAGCTGCAGTGCTGTCTCATGGCGGGAAGTATGGTCGTTAGGAAGGAATTCATGTAGTGGTGGATCAAGCAACCTGATTATGACAGGTCGGCCCTCCATAGCCATGAACATACCTTCAAAATCACTTCTCTGCATAGGAAGGAGTTCAGATAGTGCTTTCTCTCTCTGCTTTGTATTCTCAGCAAGGATCATTTTTCTCATGGAAAGAATCCTGTTTCCACCGAAGAACATGTGCTCTGTCCTGCAAAGTCCTATTCCCTCAGCCCCAAGCATTATTGCTATTTTGGCATCTTTCGGGGAATCAGCATTTGTCCTTATTGCCATACGTTTGATTTCATTGACGTAGCCCATGAATTTCTTATAGTTCTGGAACAATGTTGATTCACTTTCTCTCATTGAGCCATCAAGAACCTGCATGATTTCACTTGGCTTTACAGGGATTCTTCTTGCATAGACATTTCCAGTAAATCCATCAATTGACATGAAGTCTCCTTCCTGAAGAACCTTTCCATTGACAGTAAGAGTTTTCTTTGCTGAATCAACTGTAATTTCCCCACATCCTGAAACACATGGACATCCCATTCCGCGCGCTACAACAGCAGCATGGCTTGTCATACCTCCACGGCATGTAATAATACCCTTTGAAACTGCCATACCACCAATATCTTCAGGAGATGTCTCTACTCTTACAAGAAGGACATCCTTTCCTTCTTTTGCGGCGGCTTCTGCCTCATGGGCAGTAAAATATATCATTCCGCAGGCACCACCGGGGGATGCATTAAGTCCTTTTGTGTCTGGCTTGATTGAATTATCCTTGATTTCTTTCTGATCGAGAATCGGGGCAAACAGTTTTGAGAACTCACTTGCAGGAACGCGGGATACAGCTGTCCTTTTATCAATAAGCCCAGCTTCCACCATTTCCACCTGACTTCTGAGCCATGAGAATATTGTTCTCTTTCCGTTACGTGTCTGGAGCATATAAAGTCTGCCTTCCTGGATTGTGAACTCCAGGTCCTGCATATCCTTATAATGCTTTTCAAGTTTTTCCCTGATATCACAAAGCTGGTCATACGCCTTGGAGTTTACGCCTTTCATTGTTTCAATAGGCTGAGGTGTTCTTATTCCGGCAACAACATCCTCCCCCTGAGCATTCATCAAATACTCACCGAAGAATTTGTTTTCCCCGGTTGAAGGATCACGGGTAAAGGCAACACCGGTTCCGCTGGTTTCACCCATATTGCCGAATACCATTGACTGGACATTTACTGCTGTTCCCAGTAAGCCCCTGATATCATTCATCATTCTGTACTTGATTGCCCTTTCGTTGTTCCATGATCTGAAAACTGCATCAATTGCCTTGAAAAGCTGTACCTGTGGATCGACAGGGAATTCCTCACCAGTATAACGTTTGTAAATAATCTTGTAGCGTTTAACTACTTCCTTTATATCTTCGACAGAAAGTTCGTTATCGAAAACTTTTCCGTGTTCATCTTTTACCAGCTGCAGTGCATCTTCAAACTTTGAATGAGGGACCCCCATGACAACATCTCCGAACATCTGGATAAACCTTCTGTAACTGTCCCATGCGAAGCGTTCATTTCCGGTCTTATCAACAAGTCCCTGGAGTGAATCAGGGTTAAGACCGAGGTTCAGAACAGTATCCATCATTCCAGGCATTGACTGGGCGGCCCCTGATCTTACTGATACAAGAAGTGGATTCTTCTTGTCCCCGAGTTTTGCTCCCATGAGCTTTTCAAGCTTATCAAGGTTTTTAAGGACCTCTTCCTTCATACCCTGAGGATAAGCACCTTTATGCTCATCAAAATATGCACATGCCTCTGTTGTGATTGTAAAACCCGGAGGAACAGGAAGGCCGATACTTGTCATATCTGCCAGGTTGGCACCTTTTCCACCCAGAAGATTCTTCATATCGGCCTTCCCTTCAGCCTTTCCATCACCAAAAAAATAAACGTACTTTTTTTCCATATCCTATCCTTAATTATGTCTTTTATTTATTGCTTGATTAACTGTTATTCTGATAACAAGTTATTATTGAACCAAATCAACAATAATGCAATAGTCATAATATGGACTATTGCAAATTTCGTAATTTTGGTTAATAAAAATTGAACTTTTACGAAAAATTAATAAATCACTAAAATTTTTAATTTTTGCTTATTATTATTAGTAAAAAATAATGAAATCCTAAAAACCTGAATCAGATCGGGTAAATATTTATCCTAAAATTTTTTTTTGTTTCTTAAGAAAGTAATCAAACATACAATTTATTTATGGCAAAATCTGAAAAAGACAAAAAAATTGAAGCTTTGGAAGCAGAATTGGCTCTGCTAAGGAAAAAAGACAAATTCAATTCTTTTTCCACAAAGAAAAAAGTATTCATA
>CAZOTY010000020.1:0-31358 GCA_964582905.1 uncultured Spirochaetaceae bacterium
GAGAAGAAGTTTCTCCTTCTTCTATAACTGGATCACATACTTGAGGTAATTCAGTGTTTATGAAAATATTGGGAATTTTAGAGTTGGCAGTTTTTTTAGTAAAACCATCTTTATTATTTCTTTTATAAAAAACTGATTCAAATTCTTTCCAGCCATTTCTGATGGATTTCTTCCCTTTATACTGAAACAGGTTATGTTTCTTTTCACAGGCTGCAGATATAGTAGTTTCTTCGTATTCGTACGGAATCTGAACTGCCTCAACCATACGAAATAGAATTAAAGAAAGTATATTTTTATGTATTTCATCTAGAGAATAATAAACTTCAGGAGACTTAGCAAATCGTGAAGTGATTATGATTGCGGGGTGGGAGATTACTTTCTCGTCAGAAACTACTTTACTTGTATCCTCATTGCCAGTTTTTTGCAGTCTCAAAAAAGAGAAAGAAAATCCCAATATGAAATCAAAATTTTTCTTAGCTTCAGAGGAAATGAATTTCGATTCTGTTCTTGGATAGGTAATGATTGCTTTTTCATATAATTCCTGGAGCGCATTAAGGATCTGATCAGATGCATACCCAAAAACCTTATTTGCTTCTCTTTGAAGAGAAGTCAAATCAAATAAATGTGGTGGATTCTGCTTAAACGGTTTCGAACTTTTATCAATAATTTTAACCATGCTGCCTTTTGTATCAATTGCAACTGTTTCGGCCTCCTCCTTAGTTTTGAATCTGTTGCTTTGAAGTTTAAAACCTATATCTATAACGACGGAGTAGAATTTTTCCTTTTTAAAATGCTTTATTTCTAAATCTCGTTCAACAATCAAACCAAGGGTAGGCGTCATAACTCTTCCAATTGGTAATAATGCTCCGTAAGCTTTTGTCATAGCACGAGTAAAGTTTATTCCAAAGAGCCAATCCGCTTGTTGTCTACATTTTGCAGCTATGTACAGATTATTAAATAGGTCTATATCTGATAGCTTATTCATCCCTGAAATAATCTCATTCTTTTCCATCGAGGATAACCAAAGTCGTTTTACAGGTTTTGTGGATCCTGATTTTTCATATATCAGTCGAAATATCAGTTCTCCTTCTCTATCAGCATCAGTTGCAGCAATTACGAGAGATACTTCTGGAGAATTAATAAGATTTTTTATAATAGAAAACTGCTTTTTCCCATCCTCCTTTATTAAGTATTCATATCTGCGTGGTAGGATAGGAAGAGTGCGGAGATTCCACTCTTTTAAAGCTGGATTATAATACTCAGCTGGTGCAAGTTCTACTAAGTGACCAAATCCCCAGGAGATTAAACAATTTGTACCTCCAATATAACCTTCCTTTTGGTTTTTACAACCCAAAGCTTCAGCGATTGTTCTGCCGACTGATGGTTTTTCTGCAATAATTAATTTCACCTGTTTTCACCTCCCTTTTTTAAGATCTTTTTCTTCTGTCCAGACAAAGACATTAAACAAATGTGGAAATTTTTGTGTAAGAAGAGTGTCATTATCAACTTCCTTTAAGGCTTTGATGTTGACGACTGATGCGTCAGGGTAGTATTCTTTGAATGGCGGTGCTGGGACAGAGATTTCAGCATTTTCGCAGGATCCTGGCTGATCCCCAGGAAGCCAGAAGGAGGCCTGAAATGGCCTCAATTTTTTTCCAAAAAATCTTGCCGTTTCTAAATTAAGAAATAAACATGGTTTGTTTTCGGTATTATTCAAAGAATTTTTTCTATCAAAAAATGCAAATTCTTCATCTTTATTTCTGAAAAATGCTTTATGAAGAGCTATAAACGGTAAATCAGATTTAAAAGCATCCCTTGTTTCTTTATTGAAGTTTTTTATTCTTATTCTTTTAAATTCAGAAAAGTATTGACCATTGGCTAATATAGCTATTCCATCTGTCATTGAACCTTTTGTAAGTGTTACGCCAAAGAACCTAGAAAAGAAATGATTTGCATTTCTGGGAAGTAGGGTAACCGGAGATTTAAGCACATCAGCAAGTATTCTTGCTTGGTAGAACTCTTTTAATAATGGAATTTCATCTTTATGAGATAACCCTGCCAAAATATTTACATTGTTTTCCAGTTCATATTTTGGATGCTCGTTTATCAGGTTTGTTATTACTTTTTTATTTGTTTTGAAAAACTCAGAAGATGTAGCTCCGGTCCAAGAAGTCTTTATCTTTTCATCTTTGATAAGGTATTTACTTCGTAACAAAACTAAACGTTCATTTAGCCCAATTAATGTCATCTTTGTTTTCCTTTAATGATTTCTTTTCTCTGTCGCATTTCTGCAAGAGTTGGAAGCTTTTGTGCGAAAATTGGAGTAGGCATAAAACTCTCAGTCATTCCTATTTTCTCAAGATGAAATTTTTTAAAATCTAATTGAGTATTCTTTAAATCTAAATTTTTTACATCTTCATATCTACCGACTGCAAAACTCAAACTTCTATTTTTATAAAGACTTTCATCAATTGGTTTAGTGACATCTATGATTTTAGTGTTATATCCCAATTCCTCTAAATTTCTTTTCATTAATTCATTTAAAGTAAATATGCTTTTTACAATGACTAACACCTGTTCGCTGTTGCATTTATATTGGTTGACAATATCATTTTTAGTAAGTACCTTAGAATTTGAAGAAGCGGTACAGGTGACTGCGCCTGCGGGAATTGGACCCGGTGTGCGATCTCTCACTCCCGCTTCAGTTTTTTTTGTAAACTTCTCCATAAATTCCCAGTCCCTGACATATAAACAAAAACCAAAAGATAACAAATCACTGAAGAATTGATTAGAATTTGAATCTTTTTCATAAAAGCTCAATACAACATTTGAGCTCGATAATGCAGAACTGATATTAATCTTCAAAGCTACTAATACAGGATATTTTCGTTCCTGAATTTTTTTGCATAAGATTATTGATTCATTCGGGTGGGTATTTGATCTGAATACTGCATCAGGATTATTTAAAATTCTAGGCAAATTTGATAATTCAGCTAATGAAATATTATGTAAGGATCCTGAATTATATCCGGTTTTATCAGAGCTAATACCTATAATATGCCCGACGTATTTTGGGCTAATCTTAATTGTTCCAGAAGGTATTCCTAAGAATCTAAGAACAGTGGGAATCTTACAAATATCTAGCATTTCTGTTTTTTGTAAATTATTAATGGAATTTTCAGTTGCAAATAACTGAATAACTTTAATTATTTCCTTTCCATAACTGATTAGTTCTTTGTTTGAACATTCAAAAAGTTGTTCCATTCGTTACCTCTTTTTTTATTCAGCCTTTTATTCTTTTTTCCTCTATATCAGATATAGATACTGTTCCCCAGATTGATTCTTTTTCGGAAAAGGTAGCTACCTCATTACTCAAAAGCTGCTTTATCTGACGAATGAACTGTGCTTTCCTGTTTGAATAAACCTTTTTTTCCTCTTCAGTTAATTCTTTGAAAGGTTTGTATGATCTTCCAAGCATGGTAGAGAATACTTCAGCCATCCAAGATGTTTGAACACTAATCATCGATTCAAGTTGTAGTACTTCTTCATGAGTTTCTCTTACTACAGAATCGATTTTTTCTTGATTGTTTAAGAAGCTCGATATGATTTCTCTACCCATTTCTCCAGGAGTAATTTTTCTGGTCTTTGCGAACTTTTCGAGCTTAATAATTTCGCTTTCTTCTAATCTGATAGTGAAATTTTTTTTCATAAAATTACCGAACATATTGTCGCTTACATATCAATCAAAAAGCATGAATTACGCTTGCGTAATAATTCTTTTTAACAAAAAGAATTAATGAAAAACTGCTTGCGCCCCCTTTTTATCTTGCACAATGTAAGCACAACTAAATATTTCTCCTATATGTTATTCAAGTTTTTTCACCAGGAATGAGCATTATTTATTCCCAGCTCCTCTGAGAGTCTGCTGCATTATTGCTTCAAGCTCTGGATTTTCAGCTCTGTCTTTTTCAACGAGTTCATTGAGAATATCAGCTATATAGACATACCTTTCTTTCATATAAAGTTGCTTCATTGATAAGTATTGGTAGTTCTCTTCAGTAAGGACCGTGTTTAATTTCTTTTTTGGTTCTTTCTGCTTTTCATCGTTAGAAATCCTTGAGTTTTTGAAGTTACTTAATAAAGAATTTTTGCTCATATATTCTCCTCTTATTTATTTAATTTATTTAATAATTCGTTGATAAAGGCATTGTAATCTTCGGCTCCATTAGATTTTGGGTTTGTAATGAATAGATTCTTATTTTCAGCTTGGCTATTTTCTATAGCTACATTCTGTCTAATTCTTGAGGTAAAAATTGTCGTCTGCATCTCTTTTGCAATATCTAATAAAGCTGCAGCAGAATCTCTACTTATATTGGTTCGTCCGTTCCATTTAGTAAACAGAATTCCAGCAATATTCAATTCTGGGTTATCGTCGGTTTTTATTTCTTTAATGATCTGATTTAAGTTTGATAGCCCTTGAATCGAAAATGCACTTGCATTAACAGGGATAACTATTTCATCTGATGCTACTAAATTATTTAAAGATAACATCCCTAGTGATGGGGGAGAGTCTATAATGCAAAAATCAAAATCATCATTTAAAGCAAGTAGCTTATTTTTAAGGATTTTATGGGCATTGTACCTGTTAAGAACTCTGTCTGCATCTGCAAAGGTTAGGGAACAAGGTATTATGCTAAGATTCTTTTCTATTTGGTATATGACAGAATTATATGAAATTTTGTTTTCTAAATATAAATCTCGGAGTGAAAGTGAGAAACGCGCTTCTTCAGTATCAATTTTAAAAAAGCTTGATAGATTACATTGAGGGTCTGAGTCTAAAACTAAAACTCGATAGCCTCTCATTGATAATCCCAATGCTAACATTATTGAGGTTGTCGTTTTTCCAACGCCTCCTTTTTGGTTAATAATGCATAATGTTTTCATTTCTTCTCCTATTGCTTACCTATGTTTTTCTTTTCTATTTAATTCTGTTGTACTAACGATATTAGGAATTAAGTATGTTTTTAATTTATTGACAAGAAGCGTTTTTGTTAGTACTTTATTGGTGTAAAGGATGCTCGCTGATGGCAATTGGAGCCTAACAGACAGCTCCTTTATTTTTTTGTCATCAACGTACCTTAATAACTTTTGATTAAGCCAATTTTGATAGCTTGATTTTGAGTCTTTTCCATAAATACTTGTAATAAGATTTACAACTAGTCTGTTATTCTTTTCCTTATTCAAAGAAATACTTAGCATTATCAGTTTCCCCTTTTTATCTTCAATGCCATATAAGGAAACGATGCTGTTTTGCACTGTTGCAGAATCAAATATAGCAATTGGATCTCCAAGTACTTTTACAACCATTTTAACAAGATCCTTATTTATACTATTGCTATGGCCGTGTTTTTCTTCTTCAGATTTAAAGAGACCTCTTGCCAATTTATCTACATATATTTCAATGGGTAAGTCTTTTATTCCTAAAGCTCGAAAGACCAAAGGTGTATGTTCGCAAAAAGTTAGAGTTTTATTAGTACGACCTATATCATCTTCACAGATAAGATCAATCTCATTTTCTAATGCAATATCAGCTGAGTAATTATTGAAAAAGGTATTTAAATCGAGCTCCTTATCTATTAGCATTTCCTCTCTTAACCCACTTTTTCCTTATATCTTTATATGCATTTATGCGTATATGTTCTTTCACGCTTATTCATTATTCGTGTCATTAATTGCGTTTTTTATCTTGTCTAAGCTGTTTGGGCCAATCCCAGGAATAGACTTAATTCTTTTTAAATTTAAGGCACAATCTAAAACAGTAATGATTCCATTAGCTCTTAACTTTTTTACTAAGGTGGGACTAAGAGAAGTATCTTTCAAAAACTTAGTATGGTTAGTTTGACTATTAAATTTTTCATAAGGAATTAGCATTTGAATTAGAATCCCTTCTGGTAACCTAGAAATGAAAATTGAATCATTATTGTCTTCCATGTCTATATTTTTTCTGAGAAAAGCGAAAAAAATGAAGATGTTATTTTGTTCCAAATAGTGCCAGTTTGTTCCACTGAAAATTAGTTACATTTTATGTTAGACATTGAAACAAAATAACAATAATTGAAACAACTAATTGCAGTAATTTCATATTCTGACTAAAATAATTCAAAATTATAGTAGGCGAAAAGAATAATTGAGGAATTTTGGGAGGCGTGATTAAAGTTCAACTCTCCCCACCTCCATTAATAATTCCTTGTAATATAAGGAATTATTTTTTTGTTGGAATTGTGCGAAAACTTTATGCATAATTGCAATTTTCAATAAGTTAATTCTTTTCTCCATTTAAGCGGTGTTCTTCGCTTTCTTGAATCTAAACCTGAATATTTCTTTCATTCTTGCTTTCAGTTTTGCTTTCTTTTCCAGTCGGAGTTCTTTTAAAAGTCTTGACCGCATTATGGGGATGAAACTTTCATTTTCAGGTATGGACGGGAGGGAAGAGTAGAAATATGATGAAACTTTCTTTTCCACTATAACATATTCATCTTTCATATCATTCATTCTTGATATTTCAGAAATACGTGTTATGAATTCCTTCGGGGTTTCTGCATCTTTTTTCCTTTTTGGGCTGATCTTAAACCGTTTTTCAACAAAGAAATAGAATCCTATTGGATTATCGAAGTTCTTTCTGATAAACCTATTTTTCCTTCTTCGTGATCTGATTTCATCAAGAAAAATCCTCAGGGCATCCTTAAATGATATTTGGTTCATTTTCTGTCTGCGCAGTTTTTTATTTTTATTCCTTCCCCTTACCGTCATGTTTTTTAGGAATAAAAAGATTATTACTGCAGCGATAAGAGAGATAACTGAGATTGTTATGATAGCAAGGGTGTTTTCATTGAGTGTCCCATATACCGGACGGTTGAGTCGGAAAACAGAATCAGATACGGTGGGTATCAGGTCCTCCTGGATATATCGTCTTTTTTTAGGAAAAAGGGAAATCAGGAAAAGGACAAACTGGACTATTTTTCTTCCTATAAAGAGCAGGAACTGCCACAAATACGATATTCCTGCGCCGATATAGGGGGCACCGGTGATAGATATGAATATTGCAGCTAAAAGAAGGAGCATACCGATTATCGTCAGTGAAATGCTCTTTTTGCTTCCACCTTCAAGACTCTTTATGAGTATGAGTGAAAAGAATGCATATAAAGTAACTGCAATCTGTGGATATGATGTTTCCATCGGATATGCATTGATTGTCAGGTATACAAATACTATAAGAAGATAAATAACAGAACAGTCAAAGCTCCTTAGTACGCTTCTGTACGGAATGTTCTTGAGTGAGAATTTTGTGGTATAAAAACTAATTGATATAAAAGCAACTACCCCAAGACCCAGCTTCAGTGCCCCCCATTCATGAATTCTTGTTACAAAGAGTCCGCAAGAAGCCAGAAAGGAGAAAGCCAGGTTATATATGATGATTGATCCAATTTTCCTTTCCTTTTTCAGGAAAAGTGCATTGAGAAAAACCATTATGGCGCTGAATGGTATAAGGGCAAAAGGATAATATGAAATGATAGGGCAGGTAGCAATCATTGCATAGAATGTATATAAAGAGGTGGAAATTATCAGGCTGATTGTCAGGCCTGATAGCAATGATTCCTTATTCATTTTCCCTCCTTTTCAGCTTAAGGGAGTCAAGGCTGATTACCTCATATAAATCATCATTATCCTTTTTGATACAACTTATGATAGTTGTTTTATCACTTTCAAAAGAGCCGAGAAGTTTCTGGTCATAGACTGAGGAGTCATAGGTGAAATAATAGAAGTGTCCTACAAGGTAACTTGTGGAAATTATGGCATTCAGGTTAAACTCTGATCTCTTTTCGATAACAGCAGTCCCTGCTTTGTCAATCTCAAGTTCCTGAACATCATATGTTGCCATCTCATACAGAGCCTTTCTAGTCCCTTCTTCAGGCGCAATTGTAAGGGCACTTCTTTTTAGTGATTTAGGAAGACTCAAATAGACACGTACCCTTTTTTCCTCGAGACGCAACATTATCGAGGAGATTATGCTTAATGTCTCTTCCAGTTCTTTTTCTTTGTATTGTGGACCAGAAAAGCTTTCTCCATCTAGCAGGATATGAATTCCGTTTGGCAGGATATCCTCGTATGTATTCACTGTTAGGTTCTGCCCTCTGGCAAGGAGTCTCCAATTGATGTGTTTGTAATTGTCGGTATTCTGGTAATCCCTTGTTGATCTTATTACAGTAAGGTCTTCCATAACTCCTTTTGGACCTACAGCACTGTTCCATAAGTTTTTCAGAAATGGCCTTATATTGATATCTGTTATTTCAGGATATACAACGACATTTATATTGTCACCGAATCTTGTATTGTTTTCCGAAAGTCCGAAACCTGCTCCGGTATTTATAGTCCAGGAACTAAGTGACGTTATTCCGCGTCTTTTGCCTGATAGTCTTATTTTATATTTTGTTTTTTCATACCATAGCAGGCGTCCGAGATTCTTTTCACCTACAGTTTTTATTGAAGCATTCAGCTTTAAAAGTTCATCCTTTTCATATCCGTTGACATCCCTTGAATACTCCGGAATAAGTGAAAGCTTTTTGGAAAGAGGCATGTACAGGCTTATATAGGGAATAGGAAAAATCTTCCTGTTTTCAAGAAGTATTTCAATATCTGTACTTTCACCTGGGAAAATCTCCCTGTTTCTTAGTCTCAGATTTGCAGAAAGTGAGTGTGAGCAAAGATAAGTCCAGAGCCTAGATATTAATGTAAGGGCAAAAAGTATCAGCAGAGGCAAAGCAAACACAGTACTCCCCCTAAAAGCAGCATATATACCAAAGGCCCCAAATAAAACAATGAATGGGAGACTAGTGAGAATACTCGATTTGTCTCCTGAATGATGACTATTCATTATCTTTTATACTTTCTTCTACCGGTATTTCTTCAAGTATTTCTTCAATGATTCCCTTCAAGGTAGCTCCTGAGTATTGGGAGCTGTTCTCAAGAAGCATCCTGTGTTCAAGAACATAAGGAGCAAGGAATTTTATATCATCAGGAGTAACAAAATCCCTGCCATCCATTGCAGCCCATGCCTTTCCTGCCTGGTACAATGAACGGGATGCTCTGGGACTGGCGCCCATTTTCAGGCGTTCCTCATTTCTGGTTCTGTTAACGATCTTTACAATATATCTGCTTACAGCATCTGAAACAAATACTGTTTTGCAGAATTCCTGGGCTTCAATTATTTGCCTGCCATCTGTAACAGCTTTAACATTTTCAAAAGGAGTTCCGTTTCCAACTTTCTTGAGCATTTCTATTTCATCATTCTCCTCTAGGTAGCCCAGAGAGAAGGAGACAAGAAAACGGTCCATCTGTGCAACCGGAAGTTTGAAAGTACTTTCACTTTCAACTGGGTTCTCAGTGGCAAGAACAATAAACGGTGCCGGCAGCGTAAAACTTTGGTTATCAATAGTGACCTGACCTTCCTCCATGGCTTCAAGAAGCGCCGACTGTGTTCTTGGAATAGCACGGTTAATTTCGTCTGCCAGAAGAATATTGGTCATTACAGGCCCCTTTCTCAGTTCAAAGTCGCCTGTTTTCTGGTTGTATATCTGCATTCCTATGATATCAGAAGGAAGCATATCTGAAACAAATTGGATTCTTCCAAAACTGCAACCAGTAGCAATTGCTATTGTTTTTACAAGAGTAGTCTTTCCTGAGCCTGGAAGATCATCAAGTAAGACATTTCCCTTAGAAAGGAGAGCCATTACAATAAGCTTTATCTTTTCATCTTTTCCAACAATTATTTTTTTTGTTTCATCTAGTATTTTCTGTGAAAGAGCATGGACGTCCATAAGTTTCCCCTAAAATCTAATACTGTTTTAACACTTATGCAGTGCATAAGAAATACAAAAAAACAAATTAATTTTTTTTATGCATACACTTAGCCATTTGATTAATATTGTAAAAAAAAATAAACTTATTTGTAGTAAAGAAATGAATAAAAAAGAAGATGTAAGGATCGTTAAAACAAGGGATCGTCTGGCAAAGGCACTTTTTCAGATGGCTTCAAGAAAAAAGCTCAGATCAATTTCCATTTCTGAACTTTGCAAGAAAGCAGAGGTCAACCGTAATACGTTCTACTCCCATTATGAGAGTGTGGAGGCTTTGATTGATGAGATTGAAAGCAATTTCATAGCAGATATTTACAATCAGCTGAACATAAGTGAGAAAACCACCCAGAATGTTACAGATCTTCTGATTTCAGTTTTGGACGTTGTTAAGAAAAACAAGGAAATCACATCAATCCTTCTTAGTGATAACGGTGATAAGGAAATTTTAAACAAGATTGTATATATGGCACTTCCTTCTGCTGTTGAAAACTGGAATAAGGAGTTGCATATTCCTAAAGAGAAAGCTGAGCTTCTGTATTTCTTTGTGCAGGGTGGGATAGTTGCCTGTATCGGGCAATGGGTCAAATCAGACTTCAAGATGCCAGTAAGGGAAATGGCTGAAAACCTGAATTTGATGGTCCTGCGCGGTCAGAGTGCCTTCCTCTTCACTCTTAATACAAGCAAATACTAGAATTTGTTTAAATCCCGGAGTTCACGGCGTGCAGCAATCTTCTGGTCACGGTCTTTGATGGCCTCTTTCTTGTCTCTTACGTTTTTACCACGAGCAAGGGCAATCTTCATTTTTATCAGGTTATCCTTGAAATATATTTCCAGAGGGACAATCGTGAATCCTCTTTCATTGACTTTACGGCGGAATTTCTTGATTTCCTGTTTATGGGCAAGAAGGTAACGTTTTCTGTCAGTTACATGGTTAAAAATATTGCCATGTGAGTAAGGCTGAATCAGAAAACCAATCAGGTTGAGTTCATTGTTCTTATCTATGACTACGTAGCTATCTGAAAATGAGCATTTTCCGTCACGTATGGATTTTACTTCTGTTCCTTCAAGCTTGATACCGACCTCAAGTTCCTCAAGGATTTCATAGTTGAAATATGCTTTTTTGTTTTTCTGTATAAGTTTAACGCTCATTTCTTACTATTCTGAATGAAACGAATTCGCTAGTTTCATTTTTGTCAATGACGCCGACAGAATTTACTGTAACGTCCCCCGGTTTATTAAGATAACTGCCACCTTTGATAATTACTCCATCGTAAGGAAAGAGGTTTTCAAGCCTTTTGCTTTCTTCATATCCGATTAATCTGTAGAGTGGAATATAGCTATCAGAGGTATATTCCCAGGCCTGACCACGAAGTCCGACGGGTTCATTTTCCACATATTGGGAATAATTCAGTGATGAGGCATAGGACGCATTTGATGAATTTGCTGCCAGTTGCCACTCTGGTTCATCTGGAAGTGAATAGATATAAGCACTGTCTTTGCCATTAAGCCAGTCAATATATGCAAGTGCGGCATAATAACTTACAGACCTTATGGGGACATTGGTCCTGTTCAGTCTTGAATTGATAAGCATATTCTTAAGATAGTTACTGTCAACAAGTCCTTCAGCTATCAGCTGGTCAATGTTTGACAATGACCATTCTGGATTCTCTTCAACAAAAAGTGCATATTCATATTCACTTACAAGCTTTTCACCGATTGAAAATGACGGAACAGAAAGAAGCATCGGATAAAAGTTTACCTCTGGATATCCCATCGTAATGCTTGTTCCCATGGAAATGCGGCCTTCAGGATAAGTATAAAAGCTTCCGTTTTTTACAGGAGCAACCTTTTTTTCGGCCTTGAATCCTGCTATTTCGGTTTTTTCATTGCTGAACATTTCTTCAACAAGTGGCCAGAGCCTTTCTAAAGTATCAGATGAACAACTGATTTCCGAATTGTCCAGGATTTCCAGTCCTTTTTTATAGTTTTCGAAAAAAGCCTGACTTGTGATATGTGATGCCCCGTAAAGCCATATATCACTTATTTCATCAATACCAAGATTTACACAGTCTTCTGCAAAAGAGCTGAAAAGTGGTGGAGCCGGATATGAATAATCGAAATCGATGACTTTGGAGAAAGAGGCAACGTTTTTTGCAAAATTTTCCACAACCTGATTTTTCAGTTCACTATCTGGAATAATATCAAAATCAATATCATTTATTTTCCTGTAAAAAAGGGAAGCAAAGACATTTTTCCTGACTATCTGTGTTACTTCACCGAGTTTTATATCCCCATAATAGAAAGAGAAAGTATGGACACCGTTTTTTACAGAGTAGACGCTCCCGTTACTCGAGCCAAGGTATCTGCCGTCATCATATATTGCAACATTATTAAGACTGATATTGAATCGCACATATGCTTTTTTAGTGACAATACCAGGAAGAAGTAGGAGTAAGAAGAAGGCAAGCAGTATAATAAGAATCCCTAGTCCCATAATCCAGTAACCGGCACGTACACCGAAAAAGCTTTTCAATACTACTGGTTCAACTTCAACGAGCTCTTTTGCAGTTTTTTTCACACACTCAAGTTAAAAGCAATTAAAATCCTTGTCAACAAAAGGGAAAATAAGTAACGTAGTTTCATGGATAAATTTCTCACCTTTTTAGAGAATTCAACAAGCAGGTATCTGACCCGGCGCAAAGCAAAAAAGCTTACTCAGAAAGCAAAGGGCAGAACGGTTCTAGGTGAGATTTGGTCCTGGATTGATGCCTTAATATTTGCAATTTTTTGGGTAATAATCATTAATCAGTACTTGTTCCAGCTGTTTGTAATTCCATCCCCTTCGATGGTCAGCACTCTTCTTGTCGGTGACAGGGTCATAGTCAATAAAGATGCTTACGGAGTTGAGCTGTATCCGGCCGGAAAGAAAGTTGGCAATAAAGTACGCCGCGTCGAGCGTGACAATATCATTACTTTCTATAATCCCGAGTATGATTCCAAAGGACCGTTTTTTGATGTTCTTTCCCAGATTATCTATATGGGAACCCTAACTATGGTCAATATAGACAAGAATGCGGATGGAACCCCTGCAGAGCGTTTGTATGTAAAGAGAGCAGTTGGCTTTCCGGGTGACATTGTAAAGTTTGAAAACGGAAATGCAGAGATTAAGCTTAATGGAACTACTTCATTTGTTCCCGAAGAAGCAATCAGGAATGATTTGGATCTTTCCAAAGGGCCAAACAGATCTGTGGATGCAAACCTTTATCCCGGGCTGGAAGCCGCAGCCATTATCACTGCATATCAGGAGATAAACCAGAGTCCGTCGCAGCGTATTATAGACACCTATCTCAATACACTCAGTGATTCTGAGTATGATTATGTATTTGATTCTTATGAGTTTAATAAGGTTTATTCTGAAACAAAAGCTTCATTTGACCCATCTGATATGACAGTTCGAAGTGATAAAGCAAAATACCAGAACGGTATTTATGTACCTGAGGACTATATCCTTCCTCTTGGTGATAACAGGGACAACAGCTATGACGGAAGATATTTCGGACCAGTTGCAGAAACAAGCATCAATGGAAGGGTTATCGGACGATTCTGGCCATTGAACAGAATCGGTTCACTCGTTAACAAGTAATGTTCCCTTTAGACAAAAACAGGAATCTGTCTCTTTATATCCATATCCCGTACTGCAGCAGAAAGTGTGATTACTGTGCTTTCTATTCAGAAAGCTCTCTATCAGCTTTTTCCAGGGAAAATACTGAAGATAAATATGTAACAAGACTCAGACAGGAAATCAGTAAACTGAATGCTGTCTACCAAAAACCATACCATACGGTTTTTATAGGTGGAGGGAATCCTGGAATACTCCAGAGAGACAATCTTGAAGCAATAATTGAAAGCACCCTTGAAAACGGGAGGAGCAAGGAACTGACAGTTGAGAGCAATCCTGAAAATATTGATATAAACCTGCTCAGGCTCTTAATGAAATACAATGTAAGACTTTCAGTTGGCTTTCAGAGCTTCAACAGTGAAAACCTGAAGATAATCGGAAGAAACGGAACGAGAAAAACCAATTTGAATGCACTGTCCATTATTAGAGAAAGCGGAATCAATTTCAACGGAGATCTGATTACATCTGTTCCTTTTTCCAGTCCGGAGGACACAATTGAAGATATAAGAATCCTCTCAGAAAATGGTGCCGGGCATATTTCACTATATAATCTCACATTTGAGGAGAATACTCCTTTGTATAAAAGAGCAAATGAGCTCAGTGAAGACAAGCAGATTGAATTTTTGGAAAAATCATGGAACAAATTGAGGGATCTTGGTTTTGAGCATTATGAAATATCAAGCTTCGCAAAAAACGGAAAAAGATCTATTCACAATCAGGTTTACTGGGATCTGGAGCCTTATATCGGACTTGGACCGGCAGCCGAGTCAAGCCTGATTTATAATGGAGTCACATACTCAGCAAGAAACGGAAAAAATCTGAGGCAATTTCTTGAATCAGGTAATCTTGTATTCACACCATTGACCAGAGTGGAAGAACTTGAGGAGTATCTGATTGTAAAACTCAGAACCAAGGACGGAATAAATAAAAGTGAATTCAAATTACGTTTCAATAAAGATTTTGATGAAGTTTTCAAAAATACAATAAAACGTCTTGATCCTTTACTGTACCGGAATAACAAAGCGTCCTTTGCCCTTAGTGAGGGAGGATTTCTTCTCCTTGATACTGTTATCCTTGAACTTGCATCTGTTTTATAAAAGATCTTTTAATTCTTTTTCCATTAGGGTTTTAAACACGAAACTGAGGCAGTATAAAAATAATTCAAGCAAATTGACACTCAATAAACTGCTATGGTAAATTTTCCTTGATTCAAAATAAAGAAGAGGTTTTTATGTCAGGCCATTCAAAATGGGCAACTATCAAACATGCTAAAGGCATTGCCGACGCAAAGCGTGGACAGAAATTTACAAAATTAATCAAGGAAATTACAGTAGCAGCAAAGCAGGGTGGTACAGATCCGGCTTCAAACGCAGCTCTCCGTACTGCTATCTTAAAGGCAAAGGCTGAGAACATGCCTAAGGACAATATCGACAGAGCCATCAAGAAAGCTTCTGGAGAAGGTGCAGGCACAAATTATTTTGAGCTTGTTTACGAGGGATATGCTCCAGGTGGAGTTGCTATCATTGTCGATACTTTGACGGACAATAAGAATAGAACAGCAGCTGATGTGCGTTCAACACTTACAAAACTTGGTGGTTCCCTGGGTGCAACAGGATGTGTATCCTATATGTTCCAGACCAAGGGTGTTATCACATATAGCGCCGAAAAATATACAGAAGATCAGATTTTTGAGGTAGCCCTTGAAAACGGTGCCGAGGATGTTGAGTCCAGTGACGATGTCATTGAGGTCACTACAAGTCAGGCAGACTTTGCAACAGTTCTTGAAGCCATGCAGGCTGCCGGCTTTGAACAGGAGTCTGCCGATGTTCAGCGCATAGCTGACCAGACAGTGACGCTCGACTCTGAAAAAGCAAACAAGGTTCTTAAGATTGTTGACCGTCTTGAAGAACTTGATGATGTTCAGCAGGTATCAACAAACCTTGAATTACCTGATGGATTTGTCGCTGAGAACTGATGAGAATACTCGGAATTGATCCGGGACTTGAAAGTACAGGCTGGGGGATAGTTTCCTTTGACGGGAAGAGTTCCTACCAGCCTGTTTCTTATGGAGTAATAAAGACATCGCCAAAAGAAAATCTGCAGAAGAGAGTATATACAATTGCAGAGGATATCGGATACCTTGCAAAGAAGTACAATGCTGAGGTCTGTTCCATGGAGGATATTTTCTTTACAAAGAATATATCGTCGGCTATCCCGGTTGCAAAAGTGATAGGTGCAATACTCCATAAGATGGCAGAGATGGAGATTGATACATTCCTGTACTCTCCAAGAGAAATCAAGATGGCAGTAACAGGGCTTGGCGGTGCAGAAAAAATACAGGTTCAGACTATGGTGCGTCAAATACTCAAGCTCAAGGAAATACCAAAGCCGGACCATGCGGCAGACGCTCTTGCTGACTGTATATGCTATTGCTCTCACTTTGTTTTTGATAATAAAATTAAACTATGATTAACGCAGTCAACGGGCGTGTTGTCAAACTTGAAAGCAACAATGTAATAATACTTACACACTCTGGCCTTGAGTATTATCTGGAGATATCTTCATTCTGTTCATCACATATCCAGAGCATTTTGGATAGTGGGGAAAGGGAAGTAAGGGTTCTTTCTGTATTGATGCACCGTGAGGACAGCATGTCACTTTTCGGTTTTTCTGATGAAAGGGAGAGAACCGTATTCAATGAGCTGATAAATGTATCTGGAATAGGACCGAAGGGTGCAATGAAGATTATTTCAGGTATTTCCCTTAATGATTTTCTTATGGCGTTGGATAAAAGTGATGTAAAACGGCTTTCAAAGGTTCCCGGACTGGGTGCAAAGACAGCACAGAAAATTATCCTTGAACTGAGGAATGTACTGATTACTGAACTTTCAGACGAAAATGAAGAAAAACCGGAAAAAAGCAGTAAAAACACTATTATTGACAAGAGACTGTATGATGATTGTGTAAGATCTTTTACTGAAGCAGGGTACGACAGGAAATTCGTCACTTCTGAGCTGGATAAGATTCTCAGTGAAAACAAAAATGAGATTGGAAAACTCAGTGATGACAGAATTCTCGACTATATTTTCAATATTATATTCAGGAGGCTCAATTCATGATTATTGAAGGAAACGAGATAGAGGCTTCCATTGACGATGAGATGAGAACCCTTGAGCCTTCTTTTGATGAGAGTCAGGATGTACAGGAGAATCTTCTGCGACCGAGGTTTCTTGAGGATTTCCAGGGGCAGAGGGAACTTAAAGATAACCTGAAAATATATATTGAAGCGGCAAAGAAGAGGGGAGAAGCTCTCGATCACATATTTCTGCAGGGACCTCCCGGACTTGGAAAAACAACACTTGCTTCAATTATTGCAAATGAAATGGGTTCGGAAATAAAGCTTACAAGTGCAACTGCCCTGGATAAGACGAAGGATCTTGTGGGAATCCTTACAGGCCTTTCGAGAGGTTCCATCCTGTTTATAGATGAAATCCATGGTTTGAAAAAAAGTATGGAAGAAACGCTGTATATTGCTATGGAGGACTATAAGATTGACTGGGTAATCGGGCAGGGACCTGCTGCAAGAACCATGAGAGTTGATCTTGAACCTTTTACCCTCATTGGAGCTACCACAAGGACCGGAGGAGTTTCAAAACCACTTGAAAACAGATTCGGAATACCTATAAAAATTGATTTATACTCCCCGGAGGAGCTTACCCTGATTATAAGACGTTCTGCAAAAATTCTCAGGACCAGGATTACAGATCAGGCAATTATGAGAATTGCTCAGTGTTCAAGGGGAACGCCGAGAATTGCAAACAGGATTCTCAGAAGAATCAGGGATATTGCAGAGGTACTGGGGGACGGAGAGATAAATAACCAGATGGTTGAGATAGGGCTTGGAAAACTCGGTATTGACGAAAATGGGCTTGATAAGACTGATAGGACAATTCTTGAGACAATCATCAACGTTTATAATGGCGGACCTGTAGGGCTTGAAGCTCTTTCGGCATCGATCAATGATGCATCTGACTCCATAGAAATTTATTATGAGCCATATCTTATGAGACAAGGTTATCTCAAGCGTACCAACAGGGGAAGAATGGCAACAGATAAAGCCTATCAGGCTTTGAAACTTAAGAGGAAAAATGAAAACCAGGGATTTTTACTTTGATCTTCCTGAATCGTTAATTGCCCAGAATCCGGCTGAGGCCAGAGGTAATGACAGGCTTCTTCTTTTGGATAGGATTTCAGGTAAGTATGAGGACAGAAGAATAAGTGATTTGCCTTCAATACTTTCTGATGAGTATGTAATGGTTCTCAATAATTCAAAAGTCAGGAAAGCCCGTGTTTTTGCCTATAGTGATAACGGAGGACGGGTGGAGTTTCTCTTTCTCAGCAAGAATCCTGATTCCACATGGCGTTGCATGGTAAGCAAGGCCAAAAAGCAGAAAATAGGCAAGACATTTACATTCTACACTCTTGATGGTATGGAGTACAGAAAGGCAACTATCGTTTCCGAGTGCGGAGATCAGCTGAGGAATATTGAGTTTTCTTCTCCTGTAGACGAGAGTTTTTTTACCCTTTGTGGTCATGTCCCACTGCCTCCATATATAAAAAGGGAAGATAATTTTAGGGATGAAACCAGGTACCAGACCGTCTATGCAAAAAAAGAGGGCAGTGTAGCCTCTCCAACTGCTGGGCTTCATTTTACATCTGAGTTGCTTTCTTCGCTGAGGGATGACGGAATAGGAATATATGAAGTAACACTTCATGTTGGAATGGGGACATTTCTTCCTGTCAGAAGTGAAAACATAGAAGATCATAACATGCATACGGAAAGTTATGAAATTGTTCCTTTGGTTGCTGAGAGCCTGAATAAGGCCAAAGCAGATGGAAAGAAAATCCTTTCAGTAGGTACCACGTCGCTGAGAACCCTTGAAAGTGCAAGTAACGAGGATGGCAGATTGGTTACCCTGAAAGGGGACACATCAATATTTATAACTCCAGGTTACCGCTTCAAGTTCATTGACAGTCTTTTTACTAACTTCCATACGCCTGAGTCGACCCTCCTGATGCTTGTTTCTGCACTTGCAGGAAGGGAAAAAATACTGAATGCCTATAAACACGCGATAGAAAATGAGTACAGGTTTTTCAGTTACGGAGATGCAATGCTAATCAGATAGTACTTTTTCAGTAATGAAAGCCAGTATCCTTTGCTCAAGTACATCAGGATTTAGCCTTCCGTCAAGTGTCAAAAGTTCTGTCTCTTTCATTTTGCTGAAAATCTCAATGTATCCTGAACGAACTTTGCTCAGGTATTCCATCTCATCAAAAAGCTCTTTTTCTTCTCCGCGCTTTTCAATTCTCCTCAGACATTCCTCAACAGGCGTATCAAGGAATATAACTGCTTCAGGGGAAGGAAAAGCATTGATGTCTTCAAGGAAGGCCTGATCAACACCGCCAGCTTTCTGATAAGTAAGGGAAGAATAAAAATACCTGTCAGAAATCACAATTTCCCCGTTTCTGATTTTATCGATAATTCCATACTCTGCATTGTAAAGGTGGTCATCCCTGTCTGCAGAATAAAGCAGTGCAAGGGCGCGTGGTGTTGTTCTGACCTTGTGTTGCAAAACCTGTCTTACAAGGCGCCCAATGGGATTATCTGTCGGTTCATGTGTAAGATAGACACTTCTTCCAAGCTTTTCGATATTTTCTTTCAGTCTTTTTGCCTGAGTTGTTGTTCCGGCTCCATCAAGGCCCTCAAATACAATAAAATTATCCATAATCTTCCCGTTTTTATTTTAGAAAAAACGTAATATAAGTCAAAGGTCAAACCGGATTCTGATTCTTTTATTAATATCAATTATAGAAATTTAAGGGCTATATCTTATTTGAGATACAAAACTAACATGTTAAACTAAGACTAGTTTTGCGGACAAACAGGAATAATGAAATACCATTCAGATTTTACAACTGCAATAATCACTATAGGAATCCTGCTGGTCTTTGCACTTGTTTCGGTCTTCATTATTTCGTCGCTTGATATGACCAGTCCGACACTCCTGATTACCCAACGTCTTTTTACAACCTTGAATGAAGCCAATTCAGATATCGGTGTTTCATTCAAGAATGTCTCAAGAAACCTTCAGCATCAGATAGTGATTAACGAGCTCAGTCTTACCTATCGGGGGAAAGACTTCCTTTCCTTTGACAGGATTACTGTGGGAACTGGGCTTTTCCAGTTTCTGGGATACTTTGTGGCAAAAGACAATCCGCTGGAGATAAAGTTTCATAACGGGAAAGTCTTTATCAGTGAGGAGATGCTGAAAGAATTCTTACCTGAATCTGAAAATGACCCTATTTCTGCCGAGCATGGCAGTGAGTTCTCACTTGATTCAATACGTCAGCTTATCGACCAGGATTATGAACTCACTCTTCCTTCAATCCTTTATGACTATGCATTCAGGGTTGCCATAGATTCGCTTTCCCTTGAGGTTGAGAATCTTATAAAGGCAGATGATACAAAGCTGAGTCTTTATTGGAATAAAGGATTTCCTGATCTGACATTTGACTACCAGATGCCTGAAGTCCATGTAGATATGGATGATATAAACATCATTGCGGAGGATGTTTCTCTCAACGGGTATTACACATCAAACTTGGTTCTGAATCTGTCTTTTGGTAATACCGGTGGGTCTTTTGCCGGTAATGAAGCTGCATTCAAGTCATTTTCCCTCCGTATCAGTGGGATTAATGAGTCATCATTCTCTTTCAATGATCTGACTGTGTTTTCCGAGATAAACAGTATAAGTGCCAGAAACCAGGTTTTCAGTGCTGACCTTGATTCTCTAACTCTTAATTCATACAGGGGAAGCGGAGATATCCAGCTTTCCAAGCCGGTAATTGAATATAAAGGCATGAATGTAAGGCTTTCATCTGTCAGCCTTGGTTTTTCAAAACTTAACAGTGTTGCACTGAGCCTTAACGGATTTGATGTCAGAAAGGATTCTGTAATTCTCGCTTACTCACCAAAAGTTGATTCAATTTTCAATTTTGATACCAAAGAAGTTTATCTGAGCACAGAAAACATTTATACTCAGCTTCCTGGCACCATTACTTCGTCATTCATAAATGAGGTAGGAATTGAGAATGTAAGTCTAGGCATCAGCTATTCAACAAACTTCATTGATGTCAGCTTTTCATCTCCCCATTTGTATCTGAAAAGCAGTGATGCAGAACTGGATGATGCTGGTGCAGATATGAATCTTACTTTCCGGTACGGAAACAACACACTGCAGAATATCAGATTGGTTGTCGACCAGATCAAGTATAAAAACAGTTCTAATTCGCTTCGCCTTTCGGCACTTGGTAACCTTGAAGACCTGACACTTAATCTGATATCTGCAGGAGACAACAGTTTTTCCCTTGCGCTTCTTCTTCAGCAGGACAATATCAGAGGCAGTCTGCAAAGCAAGGACTTCCTTTTGGACACTCTCAGGCCATTTATCAACAATTATGTTCCGGCATTCAGTTCATATATCAGCGATAGGACAGCCATTACTGGTTCATTTGGGTTCTCCTTTGATAAGAATGAAAAGGCAAAGCTGAAACTTACCGGGCCAATAGACTCAGCAATCCGTATTGATGACATTCACTTCAACAGAAGTGATTTTTCTGCAGATATTGAGTTTGAAGCTGAACTGGAAGAAAGGGAATTCGAAATCAGTAATTTGTATTTTTCATCAGAGATTTTCGATATTGAATTCAGCGGAAAAATCAACTTTGACGATTATCTTCCTACAGGTATATTCCGGCTTTACGGATTCAACGACAACAAGCTTAATACATTCGAGTTCAGTTTTGATCTTTCCGCCTACAAGGAATATTCATTTTTGGCAACATTGCCACGTTTTGATAACACATATATTAAAGGTGTCGTGAATTTTGCCGAGGAAAAAAGAATTGTCTCTGACGTATATTCTGAAATCGGAGGTAACCAGTATCCTCTTGATCTGAGTATCAACCTAGAGGAAAAGCAGCTTGTCGGGACTAGCACATACATGAATATAAATGCTTCCTGGAAGGAAATTCTTGATTTCAGCATCAGGATAAACAATCTGCCACTTTCAAGCAGTGGAGTTCTTGCACCTACAAGAATCAATAACAGCAGGGTAGACTTCACATTTGACTTTGCAAACCAGAGTTTCACTTTGGATATCCCTAGTTTTGAAATTGCCAATATCGAAATGCTTCCAAATACACCTACGATAAAATTTAATCTCGTAGGAAACAATGATGAGCTATATGTAGAGAATATAGTAATATCATCTTTCAACCAGAAAGATATAACAGGTTCTATGCTTCTTGATTTCCAGCCTAATTCATTTGCATTGAATTTCACCGATGGTGATAACGAAAGGATTTATGGTTCTGTCATAAGATACAATGACCGTTATATCGGAGGTCTCAGAGGAGAGCATATAAACCTTGAACGGTTTGGTTTTGATGGCTTTGAGGCAAATATCAACCTGAACGGTGATGCGCTTACACTTGATGAGTTCACATTCTCAGGAAAAATCCAAGCTCAGGCATTAGACAGTGCAAATGACCTGAGAATTGTAGAAACATCAATTCTTATTGACGATGACAGGATCATACTCTCAGATGTTGTCTATTCCAACGACCTAATGCAGATTTCTTCTCCTGAAATTTCACTCGTTTCCAAAACCGGTCGATTTGAAATTCAGGAAGTTGCCATTGACTATAACAGGAAAAACGAAGCGGGCGAAGATTTGAGTATTCACTTTAATATGGCAGTTTCCGCAGAGACAGAGGGGGAGGATACCCTTTTGCTGCTTCTTGAGAATCTTGTCAGAAGCAAGGCAAACGGTCTTGAATTCCAGGCTGAGGTAAAAAACTTCAATTATGCCTCGGAGCTTGAAATACCGAAGGCTTCATTTGTTGGTATTTACAATAACGGAAAAATTGATTTCAGCGGTGAATTCCTCAACGGATATGTTGATATTTCATCCGGGGATATGGATTTCTATATTGCTGCCGATCCTCTTATCAGTGCCGGAATAAAAGGAAACTTCAAGAATTTCTATGGGCCAAATCTTACAGTAACAATAGACGGTCTTGCAGTCGAGTTCACGAATATATTTTTCAGTAAGCCAGTTGTAAAGTTCTATAACCCATCAAATCTTACCGGTGTAGTAAACATAGTATTCAATGAGGCAGGTCTGGATGTATTTGGTGAATTGTACTGTGAATATGCAGCAATGGATCTTTTCTGGCTTACAAACCAGACCGTAATTCTACATAATGCCAAGTTTGTGATCTGGGATAATTAAATAAATGCAAATCTTGTAAATGCAACGATTATTAATAAATCAACCCATAACAGGACAAATGCGAAAATCTCACTTGGTTTGTTTTTTGATGAAGGGATGTCCTTTGATTCATGGAGTGTTGACGTTTATATCAATGACGGAGAGGAAGTTGATTTCCGTGTTCCGATAACGGCTTCGAATATGGATATAACCGGGAAGGTCAGTGGACACTATGCAATAGAGTTTATCGGAGGAGTATGTTATAACCGCGGAGATGTAACTGTTGATGATGCAGTACTTTCTGTAGGTATGTATCCGCTTCCTGACTGGTGGGTAAGTGAAATGGCTGTTGCAGTTGATATGAATATCACACTCAGAAAAAATGTACAGGCAATATATCCATTGGGCAGTGCTCCTATTCTGAGGGCAAATCTTGCAGATAACCAGACATTCCGTTTTGTAATGGAACCAACTGGTGAATTGTATACTGACGGAGAGTTGATGATACGTTCCGGTGAGTTCTATTATTTCCAGAAGAATTTCTATATAACAAGCGGAAGTGTCAATCTGCGTGATGGAAGTTCGGGTGTCATGGACCCGGTAGTCAGCCTGAGGGCAAGGCTCAGGACGTTTGATTCTGAAGGTGAGAAAGTAGATATTTATCTGGTTCTTCAGGATGCAACACTTGATAACATATCCCCTGTATTTGAGTCCTCACCAAGCAAGGATCTAAATGAAATCATGAGTATACTTGGACAGGCAATCATTTCAACCGGAGACAATACCAACCTTGTGGGAAATGTTGTATCTCTTGCGGCAACTAGCGTTGACTTCCTTTCACGTATGGGAATTATCAACACCAGATTTGGTTCAATCGATTCCAGTGTGAAATCCGGTCTCTCACTTGATACCTTCTCCCTTCATACAAATATTCTTGCAAATGTCCTGACAGATACTGTGACACTCTGGGATACTTCAATAGACAATAATCTTTCACCAATGGCAAGGTATTTGGACGGAACAACACTTTACATGGGAAAATACCTTACACCAGAGTGGTATTTCCAGGTTATGCTTCATCTTGCAGCAGAAAGGAGTATAAACGACAAGAGTTCCGGTTTCTCTTTTATTGCAGATGATTTGATACTTGACACTGAGATATCTATTGAGTGGAATGCACCTATTTGTACCATAACATTCTTTACCCAGCCGCTGAACCTGACGGCATACAGCATTTTCGAAAACTATGGTATATCCTTCACAAGACGTATCATTTTCTGATAAATACAGAAAAACTACATATCATGTTAGAAATCTAATTTATTGTAATAAAAGTATTTACCTGAATTTATCCGCTTTAGGCATAAGATTGTTCTCAATTGAGGTTTTAAATGTTTTCTGTTAGAATTCAACTGAGGTTTTTATGAAGAAATTGTATAAGCCGTTTTTGGTTTTGTTGCTATTATTGCTTATTGCTGTTCCGGTTTTTGCTTCAGATGATGTTCCATATGAGAATAAGGAAATAACAGCTTTTGAATATAACGGGCTGATAAACGTCAAAGAGAGGACTCTAAACTCGTTATTGCAGGAGTTCTTGGGGGAACGTTTCTCAGATGAAGTATATCAGATAATATCAGATACACTTTATTCCCAGGAATGGATGAGCTGGTTTACCTGCGAAGCAATAATCGATGAATATGACAATCTGATTCTCTCATTCGACATTCATGAAAACCCATATATCAGCGAGATTCAGATAAATGGAAATGACAAGATAAGGATAAGGACTATTGAAGATGCCCTGAGTGTACAGAGCGGAGACTTTTTCCAGCCCTCTGATCTTCTGACGAATTCGGAAATAATTAAAAACCTTTACCTGGAGAAAGGATACAGGGATGTTGTTGTGGATTCCCAATACACTGAAAATGAAGAATTGAACCAAATGACACTCATTTTCAATATCAATGAAGGAATGCAGTACAAGATCAGGAATATAGTTTTTGATGGAATCAAGGGTGTCACTGCAAAAGAACTTAAAAAGCTTCTTACTACTAAAGCAAAATCATTTTTCAATTCTGGAAACTTTGAAGATACGAACATTGAGCAGGATAAATCAGCTATTCTGACATACTATGCAACAAAAGGTTATCCGGATGCTGATATAACAGATGTAATTCTGGAGGATACAGGGGAAGTCAATGAGGATATAACTTATCTTAATGTTACCTTTGTAATTGATGAAGGGGAGATGTGGCGCCTGGGTAACCTCAGTGTCAAGGGCAATACTGTATTTACACCCGATCAGATTGAAGCATGTATAACAGTCAAACCTGGTGAATCATTCAATATCGAGAAGATTTCCACAACGCTTCAGAATATATCATCACTTTATTTTGATAATGGCTTTATCAGAGCCCTTATCATGCCAAATGAAATCAGGGATGAAGAAAACCATACAATCAGCTATGACATAAATATAACAGAAGGTGAGCAGTCAATAATTGAGGAAATAGTCATCACCGGTCTTACCAAAACAAAGCCATATGTATTTGAACGTGAACTTTCTATGAAGGTCGGAGATGTTTTTAGCAGGGCTGATTACATAAAGAGCCAGCAGAACCTGATGAATACAGGATTATTGAAGGGTATCAGGGCAGATCTTTACCCGGCTCAGACATCAAACGGGGTTATTGTTGAATTCATTGTTGAAGAAGGAAACCAGATGGAACTCCAGTTCGGTGCGACATTTGGCGGAAACGTGGATGGGTTTCCTGTCTCCGGATTCCTGCAGTGGTCAGACAAAAACCTTGCAGGTACAGGCAGGGCATTGTCAGTATCAACAACCCTTTCTCCCACGACACAGAATGTATCATTAGGTCTTTCTGACGGATGGGTAAAGGACAAGAGATGGTCAAACGGTGTATCAATTACAGTTGAGAGGGCCGTAAGGTCTGGTCAGCTTCAGAAAAACCCTGCTTCAGACTATTATGACGGCAGAGACAATGACGAGGAAACTTTCCCGTTAGGATATGATAACCCATATTCATGGTATTCCCAGAAAGTTTATCCTGCTGAAAGATATCTTATGGATTATGACTACTGGAGAATCGCACTGGGGTACAATACAGGCTATACATTTGTATGGAATCCGGGATCCCTTGCCCTCTCTGGTGGTGTTTCTATCGGACTTAACCACGCTGTTTATGATAAGAACAATTATGACCCATATGAACTTCTCATTCAGCGTTACAATGAAAAATGGCAGTTCTCCAACAGACTTAGTCTCAGTCTTTCCTGGGACGGCAGGGACCTCAAGGAGAATACAACAAGAGGCTATATAGTCTCATTGAGCTATACATACGCAGGAGGTATCCTCTTCGGATTGTCCAACTATAACCGACTTGGTCTTAATGCGGCAGCTTATCATTCACTTTATAGCTATACCAACGATGAAGGGCAGAAAAAAGGACTCGTCCTTTCAGTAAGCAGCCAGGTGAATTTCATGCTTCCCCAGTACTGGAACAATACGGAAAAAGGTGGATGGGGCTGGTATGAACCGCAACTTGGAGCAACCCAGTATGAAATGCTCTACATTGACGGAATGAATATCGGCCGTGGTTCCCCGATTGTAAATGATTTGTCTTTCCTCTGGCATAACCAGATAGAACTGACATTCCCGCTTGTTTATCAGGTTGTTGCCCTTGAAGGATTTATTTCAGCAACTGGAGTTACTAAATATCTTTCCCAGCTGGACAACTTCAATAATATCGACTGGTATTTCGGGGCTGGATTCGGCATAAAGATGCAGATTCCGGGCTTCCCTCTGGGACTGTATATTGTGAAGAATGCAACGCTTCTTAACGACAACGGTGAAAGATTATGGAAGTGGCAGGATGGACCTATTCTGGGCTTTGAAAACAGACCAGGGTCCGGTATGTCACTTGTACTGGCAATTACAACATCCCTGTACTGATATGAATGAAACACAGACGCCGATGATGAGGCAGTATTATGAAATCAAAAGAGAGCACCAGGATAAGGTGCTTTTCTTCCGTTTGGGTGATTTCTATGAAATGTTCTCAGATGATGCAGAAGAGATTTCCAAGCTTCTTAATTTGACGCTCACTCACCGTGGAAAGGAAAAAATGTGCGGGATTCCACACCATGCTGTTAAGAATTACCTCAAGCGCCTTCTGGACTACGGAAAAAAGATTGCAATATGCGAGCAGTTTGTAGAACCGGGCAGCAGGGATATCGCAGTAAGAAAAGTTACACAGATAATTACACCTGCTACTGTTATCGATGATGATTTTCTTGATATTTTTTCCTCATCCTATGTATTGGCTGTAAAACTGGATAAAACAAAGATTTACCTGAGCTGGGCTGATATTTCAACAGGGGAGTTTTATATAAGGAGCATCAGGCGTGACGAGTCTTTTTCCTCTCTTGAAAGTGTACTTGTAACAGTAAGGCCGAAGGAAATACTTGTTGAGGATGATTGCTATTATTCAGACAAAGTTTTCAGGAATGTGATTGACAGGAATACTGCCTTGGTGACAAAGCTCCCAAAATGGTATTTTTCTGTCAAGGACGGAAAAAAGATGCTGGAAAAGCAGTTTTCCCAGAATGCCCTCCGCCTCAATGGAATTTCAGAAAGGGATCCTATTCTAACTGCTGTAGGTTCATTGCTTTCCTACCTGTATGATATGTCAAAGACTGAGCTCCCCCAACTCAGGGCAATAGAAAGAATTGAAGATGAAACATACCTTGAAATGAATGATGCAACAGTAAGAAACCTGGAAATTTCAGAGTCGATGAATCAGGACAAGAATACATCTCTTTTTTCTGCAGTAAACAGAACCCTTACTCCTTCAGGATCCAGGTATCTTAAATTTGCACTTCTTCATCCACTGACTGATATTGGAAAGATAAACTCAAGACTTGAGTGGATTTCATTTCTTCTGGATAACCGGGATTTGCTTAATAAAGTCAGAGATGACCTGAAAGATGTAAGGGATGTTGAACGTCTTGCTGTAAAAGCAAGTCTCAAACGACTGAATCCCAGAGATTTCATAGCGCTTTCCCATGCGATTACATCTTTTTCATCAATCCTTTCATCTGATAACAGGTTTCTTTCCCTGCTTGAAGAGAAAGAAGTTGATATATCATCCCTTGTTGATTTTGCTGTTTTAGTAAATAGAGCCATAAATCCGGAATGTACAAACATAAATAACAGGGGAACGATTATCCTTGATGGGTATGATAGGGAGCTTGATGAGCTTCGCTACAGAATCAGCCATTCTGCAACCATACTTGATGAGTATCTGGAAAAGGTAAAAAAAGAAACGGGAATTACGATAATTAAAATAGGCAATAACAGAATCATAGGAAACTATATTGAAGTGCCGAATGGGCAGAAAGCAAAAGTTCCCTCTTATTTCACCAGAAGGCAGACCCTGGTTAATGGTGAAAGATTCACAAGCCCTGAGCTGGTGGCTATTTCAGATGAAATCAACACCGCAGAAGAGAGGGCAGCATCTTTGGAGAAACAGATTTTCTCTTCTTTACTGAAAGAAGGGGAGAGTCTTTATCTAGAGTTTGATAAAATGGCAAAGATTCTGACTAAGCTTGACTACCTTTCATCGGGTGCAGTTCTTGCTGATGAGGAAAACTATACAAGGCCTGAAATAATTGAAGATGACTCTCTTGAGATAGAAGGGGGCCGTCATCCGGTTGTGGAGCGCTTTATTGGAAAAAACAGTTTTGTATCAAATCCGTTCTCTTCTGGAAAGTCCCGCTTCAGCCTTATTACAGGTCCGAATATGGCTGGAAAAAGTACATATCTGCGCCAGATTGCCCTTATAACAATTCTTGCACACTCAGGTTATTATGTTCCTGCAAAGTCTGCCAGGATTCCGCTTACTGATAAGATATTCTGCCGTGTTGGAGCTTCAGATAATCTTGCACAGGGAGAATCAACATTCCTTGTAGAGATGAGCGAATCCTCACATATTCTGCGTTCTGCAACACCAAAAAGCCTTGTTATTATGGATGAAATTGGCAGAGGCACATCTACCGAAGACGGAATGAGTATTGCATATGGAATAATGCAATATCTAATAAAACTGAATTGTATAACACTTTTTTCAACTCACTATCATGAACTTACAGAACTGGATATTGGAAACGTACAGATGCTTCATATGCTTGTTAAGGAAGATAAAGGGGAGATTATCTTTCTCAGAAAAGTTGCACAAGGCACGACTGACAGTTCATATGGTATTCATGTTGCAAAACTTGCAGGACTTCCAAAGGAAGTAATAAAAGAGGCAAAGGATTTTTTAAAAGGCCATTTTGAAAGTTTCAGCTCCTATGCATTCAATCAGACCACACTGTTTCAGAATGAGGGTGAAGAGAATAATATTAATGATGAAATCATTGAAAAAATACATAACTTCGACATTGATACGGCAACACCTATAAGTGCATTGTTATTTCTAAGTGAAATAAAGAATAAACTTGATGAAAAATAATTTATTATTGATAAAAACTGTTTTAGAGAATTGACTAATTCTTTTTTCGGAACTAAGAGTTACCTAGTTTCATTAATATCTGTCTTTAGGAAAAAATGTAAAATCTTGTGTTGTAATAAGGAAAGTTTCTAAAGCACTTTTAAGCCTTCATACTGAGGGTTTTTCTCTGAATACAAGGAAAAATGCTTTGTTTTAAATAGGGATGTTACCTTTATTCAGGGGGAGGGAGGAATAGGGAAACTGCTTTGCCTTAGATATTGCAGATAACGGATCTCTTGTGGTTAAAAAAAAAGAGAATAGTGAGATTATAGCTTGAGAAATATCATTGAGCGTAAAAAAACAGACTGAATATGTACACTCTTGTAAAAGAACGAGGTACAGTCTAGAATTTGCACAAAACAGAGGATTTTAGTGCGTAAAATTATCTTATTATCAATTTCTGTGGTTGTATTACTGACAGGTTGCTATAGAACAGTTGAATCTTCTAATGGAGTCGCCGTGGTTAATGCTTTTAATGGTGATGTCTTTTTCCCTGAGACGGGAGAATTCGTGTCCTATCCTGCAAAAGAGAACTGGAGAAGGGGATATGATTTGTATGAAATCAGCATTTCTAATGACTTAATTACACAGTCAGGTTTTAAAATCCAAACCTCAGTCCGGATAGACCATGATATTGTTCTTTATACTGTTACCATTAGTCCGACAGATGCCCATATTTCCGAGGTTCTTGAGAGCGAATCTACGAATTATTACATTCCAGAAAGGTCAGATATCGTTGAGGAGATTATTGATGATCTAGTCAATGGCCTCTCGACTTCATCTTTGCGTTCACCCGATATAATAACCGCGGCCAACTTACCAAACGGAGGCATTTTTAAAATCCGTCGTGTTTGTTTTTCCAATTGATAAAATTCTTCGGCGTTTCCGCTAACCAAAGAAGCCAATACAGCATTTTCAGGATAAAGTGTCTGCAAATAAACTTCACCTTTTTTATTACCGCGTCCGGCTCGACCGGCTACCTGCGACAACAATTGATATGTCCGCTCCGCCGCACGCAAATCACTTCCCATTAACCCTAAATCGGCATCAACGATTCCTACCAATGTCAACTCGGGAAAATGATGTCCTTTGGCTAAAATCTGCGTTCCGATTAAAATATCAATTTTACCTTCTTCCATATCCTTAATAACTTGTCTGACTTCTTTAAAATTAGTAACAAAGTCAGATGACAACACTCTCGTTTTGGCTAATGGAAAACGATATTTAACTTCTTCGGCAATCCTCTCAACCCCGGGGCCGCAAGCCGTCAGACCATTTTCGGAATGACATTCCGGACACTCTTTTGGAATTGATATCATATAACCGCAATGATGACAAACCAACTTATTTGCTCGCAAATGCTCCGTCAACCAGGCTGTACAATTCGGACATTGGATTCTGTATCCGCAATCACGACATATAACCAACGGCGCATATCCGCGTCTATTTAAAAACAGAACACTCTGCTCACCTTTTTCATAATTCTCTTTAAGTTTTTCACAAAGCACCGGTGACAACCAAGACATTCCCCACGAACCCTTTACCGGCTTATTTTTTTTCAAATCGATAATTTTAATATCCGGAAGTTCAGCCGCCGCAAAACGAGATTTTAATCTGACTTCGTCATATTTTCCGTCATCAACATTGCAAACCGTTTCCAAATCAGGAGTCGCTGTTGATAAAACAAGCGGTATCCGCTCACATTTTGCTCGCACCACTGCCATATCCCGTCCATGATAATTCACAACATCTTCTTGCTTAAAAGATGCATCATGACTTTCATCAATAACAATCAACCCTAAATCGGAATAAGGTAAAAATAATGCTGAACGTGCTCCGATAATAATTTTAGCCTCCC
>CAZOTY010000021.1:0-29218 GCA_964582905.1 uncultured Spirochaetaceae bacterium
GGATCTAAACAAAAAAAGTACCTACATATTACTGCAGGTACCATGTCATGAATTGTTTGGAATAAAATTATAGATATACATTACCACCACTACCCCACTAATACAAGGCATTTGCTTTACATTCTATTAAATAATTCTTAATGTAATCGAAATCGAATCCTTTCAACTCTGATAACTGGAAACGTTGAACAATGTCTTCTCTATTGTTGAAAATATAAATCACTGCATCCTCATCCAGTAAATCCCAAAGTTGACAATTACAAATGTAATTACAGAGAGGAATTTTACCTAAATTGAAATTGACACAAATTGAGAAAGTACTATGTATATGTTTTGTGTCAAAAGTGTCAGAATATCGATTATATCCATTTTTATTATTTGTTTTTTTTTCAATTTCTGAGATAAGAATCTGTGTAATGATTTTATTGAAATTCAGAATCAGAAAAATATAGGGCCACGAAGGCCCCTTACAATTAAAAATCAAGAAAACATTATAACTGAGTTTTTACAGCACTAAGCTCACCATGAAGCTTCAAGTTTATTTCATCAAGCTTGCTTAATAAATCAAAGATTGCATTTACTTCGCTGTATTGTTTTTTATCATCGAGCATTTCTTCCAGCACCAAATTGAATCTGACAGTCTGGTAAACCATTGCGTCATCAATGATACCAGCTTCGATTGCTCCACGAAGTATTCTGTCTGATGTATTTAGGAGTTCTGCATTATATCCCTCTGCAATCATCAAGCCCCTCAATGCAACAACCAGGGATGCAAACATTACATCATATCGTCTTATTACTGCATCAGATAATACAAATTTCTCTGCTTCTTTGGCTTTTTCAAAACTGGCTTTTGCGACTTTCAGTCTTTCCAGACTTGTTGCAAAATTCGTAATAAGTTTCAATGCTTCAGGATAAGCTTCTTTATTGACACTCAAAGTCTTATAAGCTTCTCTTTCCTCGATATTTTTGATTTCATCATCATACTTACCGTGACATGAACAGTTTTTATCTTTTCCACCACAGCAAGATCCATAAACAATTTTGTTCTGATTCATTCTCTTTACCTCATACATAAGATAATAAGAATCATTGAATTGTTAATTAGTTTAAAGATAAGTAAACCAGCTGTTATCTGAACTGTACTCAGCAATGCACCTTAAATATGAGTTGTATACACCAGTATAATTATCAAACGGTCCTGTGGTAATTAAAGCCCATATTCTGAGTTTTTCATTTTGAAGATTGTTATTGTATACTTCAGGAATCTCATTTCCTATGTATGAATCATTGTTATTGTTTATAGCAAAACCATTGTTGTTAAACCTGAAGAGATTAAACTCTATATCATTAACTTTGATGTTGAAGGTATTTCCTACAGAACTTCCCTCATTAAACGTGTTCAGAACTTCAATTTTCCACATATAGGGGTTATTGAACCTGGAAGCAAGTACATTTTCATCAGACGCAACAGATGGCCCAAAACTCGTAACAACAGAATTGGTAGAATCAGTAAACCTGTATAGTTTTACTTCAACACTCGTACTTTCACTATTAACTGAGATACTTGATGTCCTGCTATATGGCTCATTACCTCCAGGCACGGTATTGGTACCGGGATTCTGATTATAGAGGGAATTGAAACCAGATGTCAGAGAGGAATATGGAGATGTGCTGAGTGAAGAACCTGTAGGTTCAACAGTATAAAACAGATACAGCTGAGGTTCACCTCTTCTGGAAACATCTTTGAATTCCTGCGAAATCGTAAAATAGTAGGGAGATGAAGAAACACTCGTAAGGGATGAGGAATATTTGGGTTCATTTTCGGTATCAACATAATATGGATTCGGAATACCGCATGAACAGATAAAAAAAAGAGAAGAAAGGATAAGGATAATTCTGAATCTCCTACTCATCTCTTCTCTATTCTCTCCAATAAACAGCTCAATATTGCTACAAAGTATTTACAATAGCAGCAGCCAGTTTTGCATACTCACTTGAAGAAGTTGAATACTCACCCATCAGCTGTTCATATGTTGCTTTAGCAATAGCAGTGTTACCTAATTCCTGATTCAGTCTGGCAACATTGAAAAGTGCTCTTGAACCATAAATGCCGTCTTTACCGTATTTTGTCCATAAACCATCATAAACTGCCAACGCATCATCTAAGCGGTTTAGACTTTCAAGACATGCTGCCTGATTTACAAGCGCAACCTGCGATAAATATGTCTTTGACTGTTTTTTTGCAACATCTGCATAAAGAGAAGCAGCTTCCTCGAAAGAACCGGCATCATATTCCATATCTGCCTTGATCATTGCAGCCTTGGCTCCCTCATACTTACTGAGACCAACTTTTTTAACTATTGCGTCAGCCTCGCTGATTATTTCGCTTCTGGCTGCTGATTTTTCAGCATCTGCTAGTAACTTGTACTCTGTTACCTGGGAATCAAGGGCAACAACCTGATCAAATCTCTTGTATGCGGATTTATCCAAAACAGTAAAGATAATGACTAAAGCAATTACTATAGCTACCAATACCCCGCAACCAATAACAAGCCATTTGGCATTTTTCTGAAGCCATGTATTTGTTGAGTTTGCAACTCTCTCAGTAGCCGTAAGTTTCTTACTTTCCTGATCTTTTTTGCTCATAACTATCCTATGTTATGGGCGGAGACTACTCCGCCCTGCCTTTATTTCTTTTTTGGTTTTTCTTCTGTATCAGCTTTTTCGGCTTTCTCTGCTTTGGCTTTTGCCTCCTTTGCAGGAGCTTTTTCAGCCTTAGCATCCTTTTCCGTTTTAGCTGTCTTTGCCTTTGTTTCCTTAGAAGTAGCCTTTTCTGCCTTAGCAGGCTTTTCTTCCTTCTTCAGGATATCTGCAAAAGGATTGTAGGTGTCGCCATCATCCTCTTTGTCATCAGCCATGTACTTAGCCATCTCTGATTCCTGGCTCTTCTTGATCATCTCTTTAATTGACAATGAGAGCTTCTGAGCCTGAGGATTAATGTCTATTACCATTGCAGTAATTGGCTCACCAATCTTATCCTTGTATTTATCAAGAACGCTGTCCTTGTACTCCTCACCAGGACCGACAAGGTTGAATTTGCTAATCAGGCCCTCAATATCTCCGGCTACTTTTACAAACACACCAAACTCAGTTACAGATGAAACTGTTCCCGTTATAGTTGAGAACTTAGGATAATCCTTCTTCAGCTGCTGCCATGGATTTCCTTCAAGATTCTTTACAGAAAGCTTGATTCTTCTGCTTTCCGGCTCAACCTTGCTTACAGCAACCTCAATGACATCCCCTTCTTTTGCAAACTGGGACATAGACTTGATTTTCTTTGTCCATGAAATGTCATCGATATGTAAAAAGCCGTCAATTCCATCTTCAAGGTTAACAAATGCGCCTGAATTTGTAATTTTGACAACCGGGGCTTTCAGAACCTTTCCTACTGGGTATCTTTCGGTAATTGTTTCCCACGGATTCTCTTCAAGCTGTTTCAGACCCAATGAAACCCTCTTCTTATCAAGGTCATAGCCCAGAATCTTTGCTTCAACAACATCACCGATGTTAACAACTTCCTTGGGATTTGTGATTCTCTTTGTCCAGCTGAGCTCTGAAATATGGGCAAGTCCTTCAATACCAGGTTCAATTTCAATGAAAACACCGAATGATGTAATCTTTGTAACCGGTTTCTTGATCACGTCTCCTACCTGATATTTTTCCTCAAATGTTGACCATGGATCAGCTTCCATATGCTTTAAGGAAAGATTTATCTTCTGGTTTACCAGATCAATATTTATAAGTCTTAACTGAACAACCTGTCCTTTTTTGACAAAGTCCCTTGGTCTTGTAACATGTCCCCATGACATATCATTGATGTGCAAAAGACCATCGAAGCCACCAAGATCAATAAATGCTCCGAAAGATGAAAATGATTTTACTTCTCCCTGAACGATATCTCCGATCTGGACTGTATCAAAGAACTTTTTCTTGTTCTCATTAATCTTTCTTTCAAGATAACTTCTTCTTGAAACGACACTCTTGTATTTCTGGCCAGGATAGAACTTATCTATAATAAAGTAGTCAGTTTTTCCCAAAAGTGTGTCAGGATCTTCAACTCTTACAATATCTGCCTTTGAAAGTGGGCAGAAACCTTTATAATCAGCACCAAGGTCAACTTCGTATCCACCCTTGATTACCTTGGTAAACTTTCCTAATACCGGGGTCTTCTCATCAGCAGCCTTTTTCAAGACTTCTGTTTTTTCCCTTGCTTCAGCTCCACGTTTTGAAACTGTTACCTGTCCCCTGCCATCGTCAATTCTGACGATTTTAACTGCCACTCTGTCCCCTAGCTTTGGCATCTCAATAAATTCATCTAGAGGAATCTTTCCTTCCGACTTATAGCCAATATCGACTAAAACCATTTCGTCATTTGTCTGTACAACAGTACCGGTTACGATCTGACCGACTTCTAGCTCCGGAATTGACATAAGATGCTGATGCAAGAAGGATTGCTTTTCAGTCATCTGAGTTTCATTTTCCACTTCTTAAATTCTCCTGCGCGCATAAATTGAATGCACTTAATTAGTTAAATGCATAGCACTTTTAACTTTCTCACATACTTGATTTATAGTCAAGTTTGAGGTGTCAATATAAACGGCTCCTTCTGCCATTTTTAATGCACCAAAAGGTTTTTCCTTATCGTTTTTATCGCGTGCAAGAATTCCTTTTAATACTTCGTTATAATCTTCATTTTCCCTTTCTCCGACCCGTCGGTAAGCCCTTTGTTCAGCAGATGCATCAAAATAGAACTTATAGTCTGCATTCGGGAAAATTACGGTTGTTGTATCCCTTCCCTCTGTGACAATGTCCAGTCCCTCTGCAATTTTCCTTACACTTTCATTTACTTTGTTTCTGATTCTGGGATCCACTGATACCTGGGAACAGTATTTATCAACTTCTTTTGTATGAAGACTATCCTCAACATTCTCACCATCAATACAGATATTTCCGTCTTGAACTGTGATTTCAACATTATTTGCGGTGTCAAGGACGCTATCCTTATTAAGCGGATCAAGCCCTTTTTTCAGCTGAGCATATGTGTATGCTCTGTAAAACGATCCTGTATTGAGATAATAAAAACCTAATTCATTAGCCAGCAGTTTTGCTATCGTGCTCTTCCCGCACCCTGCCGGTCCGTCAATTGCAACTATCATTTCTTTTTATATCCTCTGATTTTGCTTTCTTTGATTTCCCTTGAATTGTTTTTTCCTGTAAGGAGTGAATTTATCTCATCTTTGGTAAGATTCCTCCATCTCCCACTTTCAAGATCTCCCAGTTCAACGGACCCTATCCTGATTCTTGTAAGGGACTTCACCTCATAATCAAGGACTGAGAATATTTTTCTGATTTCCCTGTTTTTTCCCTCGGTAAGCGTTACTTTGACAAACTGTTTTGTTCTGGGAACAAGATCATATCTCTTGATTCTATAAGGGGTCGGAAGATCAATATAGATTCCATCAAGCGCTTTGTTCAGATCTTCAATATCGAGGTTTCTGTCCAGTTTTACAAGGTACTCCTTTTCAATCTCATACTTGGGGTGCATCATCCGGTTTGCGAATTCCCCGTCATTTGTGAAAAGTATCAGACCATTTGAATCCTTATCCAGGCGCCCGACATTGAATAAAAGGTTATTGTCCCTCATATTGATAAGGTCCCTGGCATACTTGTCCTCATTCGGGTCGTAATTTGTGCAGACATAGCCACGTGGCTTATTCAATGCTATATAGTATTTCTTGTCACTGATTTCAATAGTCTCTCCGTCAACCTGAACAATATCGTCTTCATTGACCTTGTATCCCATTTCACGGATAGTTTTGTTATTTACCATCACACGTCCTTCCTGTATAAGGACTTCACTGTTTCTCCTGGATGCGACACCGGCTTTTGCCATATAGGCCTGCAGACGCATCGGAAATATAATTCCTTCTTCCATCAGAATAACTCTCCATTAACATTTTCAGAAAACTTCCTCTGGTCGATTTCTGAAAGCTTGGGAAGCTCCGCAATACTTTTGAGCTTGAAATCATATAAGAACTTGCGGGTTGTACAGAAAAGGCACTTATGAGCCTCATCCCTTCCATTTACCTTAATGTAATCACGTTCCCTTAAAATCTTAATAGCATTATCAGAATAAACTCCACGGATGTCCCTGATTTCCTGTCTTGTAACGGGCTGAGAATAAGCAACTATTGAAAGAACCTCCAGAACAGCTTTACTAAGTCTTTTTTCGACTTTCCTTCCATAACTCTGCTTGAGCCTCGGATACAGGTCCTTAGTCGGCTGAAATGAATAAAAGCCCTCTTCTTCAATCAGAGCCAGACCTGAGTTTCTCTCCTTACTATGCGCCTGAAGCTCTTTAATTGAATCCAGGACATCCTCCTTTCCAAGTTTTGTAAGGGATGAAATCTGGTCCAAAGAAAGAGGTGTGTTTTCAAGAAACAGTATTACTTCCACCAAGCGTGCATCCTCTGTAAGTTCTTTTATACCATCAATCGTCGTCATCCAGGTCTATCTCCTCTTCCTCTGAGATAAATGTCTCATTTATCTTCTCATTATCTTCCATTCGTTCAATCTTCTCTTTAATAAGTTCATCCAGGTCCATGGAAGCCTCTTTATTCAAAAGTGTGAAGTCCATCTCACTTCTGCTTCCATCTGGCCCTTTTTCTATTTCTTCTTCAGCCATTCTGTCATTGATTTCAGGATCAATATTGGACCAGTCATCAGGGCGTCGGAAAAGATATATTGTTCCGTCTGGGACTTTTTGCAGAAAAAGAAGAACATTTTTCTTGGCAAGCACAAGAATAGCAAGGAATGTGCAAATCGTATGCAGCGGATTGGTGAAATCCTGTATCGCCTCTTCAATTGTCACTGTCTCTTCCCTGTCAAGAAGTTCCATAATGAGTGCTTCTTTTTCACTGATAGTCACTTCTCTGTATACATTGAATATTTTGGTCGGTGGCTTTTTGCCCAGAATTGACGAAAACGTGAAGGCAAGGTCATTTATACTCACATTTTCAAAAAGTTCCTTGTCATCAAACGGAATTGAAAAATAATTCTCCGGCCGGTTTATATAAAGGTGATCACTCATATCCTGCCCGGTAAGAAGGGCTGTAAGCTTTTTGTATTTCTGGTACTCGATAAGGCGGTCGACAAGTTCCTGTCTGGGGTCTTCATAGACCTCATCAAGCTCTGTCTCATGCGGCAGAAGGAGCCTTGTCTTTATATAAAGCAAATCGGCCCCTGTTTTATAGAAGTCTGCAAGATCAGTTATATCCGCTTCATTGCGTTCAATGTATTCGAGAAACTGATCAGTAATCAAGGAAATCGGTAAATCATAGACATTTGCCTGGTTTTCCTGAATAAGGTAAAGAAGAAGGTCAAGCGGACCATCAAAGTCTTTCTTGTCCGTCAGAATCTCTGGAACATGGAAATTCTTAACTTCTTTCTTTTCAAGAATCGCGTCAAATGTCACTTTTATTTCCCGTCTTTATTCTTTTCGAACATTATCTGCCTGAGTTTTACTTCCAGTTCTTCACTGAGGTCCGGATTATCCTTGAGGTATTCAATTGTCTTATCCCTTCCCTGACCGATTTTTTCTCCGTTATAGCTGAACCAGGCTCCGGACTTTTCAATAAGATTATACTTTACCGCTGCATCGAGAAGAGATCCGATTTTTGATATTCCTGTTCCGAACATAATGTCCAGTTCAACCTTTTTAAAAGGTGGAGCTACCTTGTTTTTGACAATCTTGATTTTTGCACGGCTGCCGGTGATATCATCGCTGTTCTTGCCAATTGTATCTCCCTTCCTGACCTCAATTCGTACAGAGGAATAGAACTTGAGTGCATTTCCGCCTGTAGTAGTTTCCGGGTTTCCGAACATTATACCGATTTTCATCCTTATCTGGTTGATGAAGATAATTGTTGTATTGGATTTAGCAAGTATTCCTGTAAGTTTTCTTAAAGCCTGTGACATCAGCCTGGCCTGAAGACCAACATGTGAGTCTCCCATGTCCCCGTCTATTTCCGCCTGGGGTGTAAGAGCTGCAACAGAGTCAACAACGATTATGTCCATTGCTCCTGAGCGCACAAGACGTTCTGTAATCTCAAGAGCCTGTTCTCCGTTATCGGGCTGGGAAATCCATAGCTCATCTATATTGACCCCAAGGGCCTTTGCATAAGTTGGATCAAGGGCATGCTCAGCATCAATAAAGGCAGCAATTCCTCCCTGGCGTTGTGCCTCTGCTACTGCATGCAGTGCAAGGGTTGTTTTTCCTGATGACTCAAGACCATATATTTCAATTATTCTCCCTTTGGGGTACCCCCCTACTCCCAGAGCTTCATCAAGGAGAATTGAGCCTGACGGAATTACCTCAATATCAAGGATTTCCCGGTTCTCCCCGAGTTTCATAAGTGAGCCTTTGCCAAACTCCTTGTCAATCTGCATACGGGCAACTTCAAGAGCCTCCCTTTTATTTTTTACATCATCAACTTCAGAAATCTTTGCCATATTCTTTCCTTATTATTTGTTTGAAGTATTAAGTATAAAGGATGAAGGACCATAGTTTTCGTACTGAATATCCATCATTGCTCCGAATACACCGCACTCAACTTTCATTCCTTTATCCCGTAACATATCTATAGCTTTCAAATAGTATTTTTCCGCAATCTCAGGTTTTTCAGAATAATCAAAAGAAGGTCTGTTACCATTCCATACATCAGAGGAAAGTGTAAACTGGCTTATAAAAAGGATTTCACGTGAAGTATCCTTTATTGCCAGATTCATTTTTCCGTCCCCATCCTCGAACATCCTAAAATTGACTATTTTGTTTACAAGTCTTTCCAGATCCTTTGATGTATCTCCTTTGACAACACAGAAATAAACCAAGAGACCGTCATCAATTTTCCCTGTGACATTTCCATTTACAGTGCAGGATGCATTTCTAGCTCTCTGAAGTAAGGCAATCAATTTGATAACCTCTCAATCAGAGTATCAATGAAAAGTTTTTTGTCATCGCAGCGGAAAAATGCTGTTCCCATTACAAAAAGATTTGCTCCTGCATCAGAGGCGACTTCAATAGTCGATTCCGAGATTCCCCCATCAACTGCTAGTATGTATTTATAGTCATTTCTGACTTTGAGTTTTTTTGCCTCTTCTATTTTAGGTACGGTCTCTCTGATAAATTTCTGACCTCCGAAACCCGGGTTTACAGTCATTACCAGAAGATAGTCGATATAAGAAAGCACAGGCTCAATAACTGAAATGGAAGTAGCCGGATTGATTGCCACCCCTGCCATCTTTCCCTCTCCTTTAATAAGATCAAGGCATCGCCAAAGGTGACTTGTAGCTTCTGCATGTACTGTTACAATATCAGATCCGGCATCACAGAAATCCTTTATAAAGGTTTCAGGGTGATTAACCATCAGATGGGTGTCAAAAATCAAATCGCTGCATTTTCTGATATCGCTGACAAACTGACTGCCAAATGTGATTTTAGGTACAAATGAACCGTCCATGACATCAAGGTGGACATAATCACAACCAGAAAACTCAACTTCCCTGAGTGCACCCTTGGGATCAGAGAAATCTGAGGCAAGAATCGAAGGAGAAAAAAGCATATCTTTTCCGCTCATACTAAGATTATACAGAAAAGATTCATTTTTTTATATTCAATTAAACCTTTATATTCCCATTTTTGTTTTAAAAAACTGCAGTTGTAAAATTTTATCCCATAAATGTTTGTTTTCAAAGAAAATACATAAAGCGGAGACTTTGCACAAATTTAATTCATTTGATTTTTTTCACTACCGGTGGTATAAAATGAATGATATTAGTTTTATAGTAACCGAGCAGCAAAATGCCTGCCCGGCTTTCTTTTTCTATAAAACTTCATTTTTATATCGGAGGATATATGGCATTGGATATAAAAGAGTACATAAATTCTGAAAGGATAATGAAGAATCCTGCTATCAATTATAAAGTTGAACAGTTCAAAGCCCTCGATGAGGAAATTGATAAACTGAATGATGAAAAACGTCTTTCATTAAGAAATGAATGCTTAAAGCTTTTGAAAAGTCCGGAAAACCAGGCTCTCATTTGTCTGAATTACATTGCAGGCAAGATCAAACTTATCAATAACCCACATGAACAGAATGTGATTTTAAGTAATCTGGTTCTTGATTTATACAATGTGAGAAACTGGGACGCTGCTGAATATGTTGCTTCCCAGATAAAAACAAGTGCCAAGGCACTTCGTGTTCTTGGAGATGTTGAGGCCGAAAAAGGAAATGAAGCAAAAAAGTGGGAATACTATGAAGAGTATGTAAAAAAAGACAATCAGGATACTGATGTGATTGTTCAGGTTGCTGATCATTTTGAAAAACTCGGAGATAAAAAGGCTGCAGCTGCTTACTATCAGAGAGCACTTATAAGAGTAAGCAGGACAGATGACAGTCAGAAGCTGAAGGAAGTATTTGATAAACTTCTGGAAAACGGAAAACCGGATTTCGGTTTCTTCCTTTCTTTTATTGATAACCTTAAAATTGAGGATGAGAAAACTGCTTCCGGAGAATTCGGCAACACAGTACGCCTTGAGTTATATCAGGCACTTCTTTCCCATCTGATCAAAGTCAGGGAGGAACTCAAAGCCTCAGGCGCAAAAGCCCCTGCGCTTAGAAAGAATCTTGATGATATTATTCTTACCTGTCAGCGTGCGCTTTCTTCTTTCCCTACTTCTGAGGCAATGAAAAAAAGCACCTTGGATGCACTTAAGGTAAGATACTCAGATAACCCGAGATATTCTGAACTGATTAAAAAGTACAATATTGAAAAAAGTACGAAACCGGCTGAGACATTGGAAAACTTCCTTTCTGACATACAGTATGTAGAAAAAGCATATGTAGTTACAAAGAGCAATCCTATTAAAGTCGGAATCATTGCAAAAATACAGGATGGGAAGGCAACTATCCGTTACTCCGGTAACGGAGGAATAAAGGAAGTTCCCCTTTCAACAATCAGAGATACCCATAATGCTATCTCAACGCAACACATCAAAGCCATTAAAACAGGTGTACCTAAAGAGAAAATTGTCGAGAAAATTTTTGCAGACGGTGGGGCAACCTGGTTGTTACGTACCCTCCTGTACTCTATTCCCAAGCACAGCGCAACAATAAAGGAAATGAAACTTGAAGTAGTTCCGTCTATCCTTACTGAAGAACAGTGGAAAAAAATCTCAGAAGAAATGAAGGAAGTTTCCCGTGACAACCCTTATATTAGGCTTGAGCAGGGAGCATCAATACGTTTTACACTTGCTGAACAACCCCTCACTAAAGAAGAGAAGGTTCTTTATTCATATAAGTCTGTTAGTGACCTTGCTCTTAAGGTTAATGCACTACTGGATGCAATGAACTACAAGGATATTGATTACACCAGTGATTCCTTCAATGAAATTGCAGAAGATTTCCTTCAGGTAATCAGATCACCAAAATCTGATTTGATTTCAAAATCCCTTGCTTCCCTGGCTTTGGATATAGCTGAAACCAAGGGTGTCAATGTAGGGGATGCAAATCTATTTATCAAGGTAATTGAAGATGAAAACCCTAGTCTTTTTGAACTTAAGAGTGTTTTTGCGTCCCTGACAAGTTCAGATTTGAAGAAAAAGTTCATCAGCGAATTTGTTGATGTATATTCAAAAAAAGATGAAGAGAGCAAAACGCGTACAGCAGAGATTCTGATGGAAATATTCCCTCTCTATCCTAATCAGGTAATTCCGAAAGAACTGAAAAAGCTTGATGCAAAACTATACAATCAGTATGTTTTGAGGGTCGTAACCAATTTCAGAAACTACTATACACCATTTGTATTCTTTGCACTTGACAGTTCACTTATGACAGACAGGCAGCTTCAGAATTCAAACCTGACAAGGGACAGACTATTCAAGACTGAGCTTATGGCTCTCTCTGCCCTTGCCACATCATCTGACAAGGAAAGTATCAAGAACTACAAAGCACTGAGAAAGTCCCTTGTAGATGATAAGGAAATTGATAAATATCTAAAAAAATCAGGAAAAGAAGCCATTGCTGATATCAAAGCTGTTCTTCTTTCCAATAATGGTCTTGAGACTGCTGAAAAGAACAAGTATAAGGAAATTATTAGAAACCGTTTCCCTGACTTTTCATTCACAGAGGAAGAAAGATTAGTCCAGGATGAACCTAAAAGTGATGAAGTCGGTTTCTTTACTACTCCTTCCAGCCTTTCAAAAAAGCAGGCAGATCTGAAAAACCTCACTGAAGTACAGGTACCACAGAATCTGAAGGACATACAGAGTGCGAGGGAGCTTGGAGACCTTCGAGAAAACAGCGAGTATCAATATGCAAAGGAGCATAAAAGAGAACTTGAAAGAAGAATCAATGACTTAATGCTTGAGTTGGCAACTGTAAAGGTCGTAAAGAGTGAAGACGTCGATCCAAGCACCATTGGCTTTGGAACAAAAGTCGTACTTGCTGATAATATCAATAAAAAAGATATTACCTATACTTTCCTAGGCAGATGGGAATCTAACCCAAGTGAAAACATCATTGATATCAATGCTCCTATCGGACGTAAGCTTTTCGGAAAGAAACCCGGAGACAAAGTGAAATTTGAAATCAACGGAAACAGTTTTGATTATACGGTAAAAACGATAAGCAAAGTGGATTTCAAATAAGATACAGGCTGTGCTAACCATAAGGTAGCACAGTTTTTTTATTGCTTTTGAAATTTTTTATTACAAATTCTGCAAATTTGTCATTAATAACTTTTCAAAAATTATAATTATTGGCATGATTCTTTTATGACACTTCTGAGGATTTTGTAATGAATATTTTTGAAAAAGCATATTGCCGTATTTTCCAGGGTTGTTTCTGGATTGCCTACCCTATACTTCCATACAGGGAACCCGTGATGATTGATAAAGGTTTTGAGGGAATCCCTGAGATACTGAGAACCAACAATAAGAAAAGACCTCTGATTATTACTGACGAAGGAATCTACAAACTTGGATTAACAGAGGAACTTGAAAATATACTGAAAAAAGAAAACATCGAATATGAACTGTTTCATGGTGTCGTTGCCAATCCTACAACAGATATTGTTGATAAGGCACTTGAACTTTACAGGACCTTCAATGCTGATTCTCTTATTGGGTTCGGTGGTGGTTCATCAATTGACACAGCAAAAGCTGTAGGGGCTTTGGTTGCAAATCCAAAAAAGAAGCTGAAAAACATGAAAGGGATTCTGAAAGTAAGAAAGAAAATCCCACTTCTTATTGCTATTCCTACTACAGCAGGAACAGGGACTGAAGCAACCCTTGCCTCTGTTGTCGTTGATAGCAACACAAGAGTCAAATATGCAATAAATGATTTTCCCCTTATCCCGAGGTATGCAGTCCTTGAAGCAAAAGTGACATTGTCCCTTCCCCAGTTTATTACTGCAACAACTGGAATGGATGCCCTCACCCATGCCGTTGAATCATTTATCGGAAGATCCAATCACAGAAAAACAAAAAGTGATGCAAAAAAAGCTGTAAAACTGATTTTTGAAAATCTGGTTACATGCGTTAATAACCCGGAAAATATTGAGGCAAGAAGGGCAATGCTCAAGGCCTCCTATTACGCTGGATGTGCCTTTACCAGGTCCTACGTTGGCTATGTACATGCAGTTGCGCATAGCCTTGGAGGTGAATACAATATTCCACACGGTCTGGCCAATGCAGTTATCCTCCCATATGTTTTAGAGCTTTATGGAAAGTCAGTTTACAAAAAGCTCAATGAGCTTGCTGTAGTTGCGGGCCTTGTAGAAAAAGGAACTGAGCCAGAAGTTGGGGCTAAGGCATTTATTGATGCCATCAAGGATATGAATAAGATCTTCGGTCTTCCCACAAAGATTAAGGAACTTAAAGAAGAAGACATTCCCAAATTATCTAAAATTGCAGCCCACGAAGGTAATCCTTTATACCCTGTTCCTGTACTTATGAATGCAAAGGAACTGGAAAACATTTATTATAGTATTCTGGACCGGTAGATTATGGAAAAAGATGCAGTACTTAAAATAATTGAAAAACAACGTTCTTATTTCAAAAGCGGGGCAACTCTCTCTATAAATAAGAGGATTGATGCTTTGGACAGACTTTATTCAGCAATAAAGGAAAACAGTGAAAAACTTGAGATTGCACTGAAAGCTGATCTCGGAAAGAGTGCCTTTGAGTCTGATATGTGTGAAATCAACCTAACACTCAGTGAGATTTCATTCATGAAAAAACATGTAAAGAAGTATTCGAGGACAAAAAGAGTCAGAACTCCTCTTGCAAATTTCCTTTCATCTTCAATGCAGATGCCATCCCCCTATGGGAATGTTCTTGTAATGAGTCCATGGAATTACCCAGTTCTTCTTTTGCTTGAACCACTTGCAGATTTGCTTGCTGCAGGAAATACTGCTATCTTAAAGCCATCTGCCTATTCCCCGAATGTCAGTGCTCTTCTTTCAGAAATCATCAGGGAAAATTTTGATGAAGAATATGTTGCTGTAATTCTGGGTGGAAGGGAGGAAAACTCATTCCTTCTGGATCAGAAATTTGACTATATATTCTTTACCGGTTCTGTTGCAGTAGGTAAAACAGTTATGGAGAAAGCAAGCAAACACCTGACTCCGGTAACCCTTGAACTTGGAGGAAAGAGCCCAGTTGTTATTATGGATGATGCTCCTTTGAAACTGGCTGCAAAGCGTCTTGTTTTCGGAAAATTCCTTAACCTGGGTCAGACCTGTGTTGCACCTGACTACGTAATGATAAAGGAAGAACAGGAAGAAGAATTCATTTCGTACGTAATTGATGAAATTGAAAAACAACTCGGAAAAGACCCGATTAACAATGAAGATTATGGAAAAATTATAAATAGAAAGCATTTTGACAGGATTCTCACCCTGATTGATGAAAACAAAATTGCCTATGGCGGAAACTCTGATGAAGAGAGACTCAAGATAGGACCTACTGTACTGAAAAATGTCACTATGCTGGATAAAGTGATGCAGGAAGAAATATTCGGTCCTATTATGCCGATAATTCCTTATAAGTCCCTTGATGAGGTGAAAAACATAATTTCACAACATCCGACACCACTTGCATTTTATGTATTCACATCAAAAGTAAAGAAAGCAAAAAGCTTTATGAAAAACTTCAGTTTCGGTGGCGGGTGCATCAATGATGTAATAGTTCATCTGGCAACAAGTGAGATGCCGTTTGGAGGCGTGGGTAACTCTGGTATGGGAGGCTACCACGGAAAAGCCGGTTTTGATACTTTTACCCACTATAAATCTGTTCTGGATAAAAAGAACATAATAGACTTGCCAATAAGGTATCAGCCATATTCAAATTTGAAGCTCAAGCTGATTAAACTGTTTTTACATTAGTAAGCAAATGCCTTTTTTGAAGGCATTTTTTTATATGTAATTCTCATTACCATAAAAGCTTCTCAGGTATGACTTTTTGAATTCAGTAAATCTGTTTTCCATGATTGAAGCTCTGATTCTTTCAAGGAAATTATAAAGGTAAGTCAGGTTATGCTCTGTTGCAAGCATTCCGCCTAGCATTTCATTGCATTTTATCAGATGATGCATATACCCTACTGAGTATTTCTGACAGCATGTACATGTACATCCCTCCTGGATTGGCCCGTGGTTGTACTTATGAACTGCTTTTTTCAGCGTTACTACTCCGTTATCTGAATAAACTGCACCATTACGGGCCATGCGGGTTGCAAGAACACAGTCAAATATATCAATTCCATTCTCAACACAGGAAAGAATATAGTCAGGGGATCCTATTCCCATAACATAGCGGGGTTTTTCATCAGTGATGTATTGGGCAGTATAGGAGACAAAATCGTTAAACATATTCTTCTCTTCCCCGACTGATAATCCACCGATTGCAACGCCCGGAAAGTCCATATCTGAGATCGTCTGGGCACTTTCCTTTCTGAGGTCTTTATAGAAATTCCCCTGAACAATACCGAAAAGGTTACCCGGGAATGACTCTTTCAGTCTTTCCTTTTCATTTATGGAACGCTCTGCCCAGGCCTTGGTTACACGCCAGGCTTCCTTTGCTGCACGGTAATCAATCCCCGGAGGTGTACAAACATCCAGAACCATTGCAATATCAGAGCCGATAATACGTTGGATATTAACAACTTTTTCAGGAGTGAAAACATGTTTTGATCCATCTATATGTGACTGGAATGTAACACCTTCATCTTTGATTTTTCTCAGCTTGGAAAGGGAAAAGACCTGAAAGCCACCACTGTCTGTGAGAATATTATGTCTCCAGGAGGAAAAATTATGAAGACCACCATAATCTTCAAGCACTTCAAGTCCCGGCCTCAAATAAAGGTGATAAGTATTGCCAAGGATCAGACGGTATCCGATTTTTTCAATGTCATCGTGATATATCCCTTTTACTGTCCCATTTGTCCCAACTGGCATGAATGCCGGAGTTTTTACTTTCCCATGAGGAAGAGCAATATACCCTACTCTCGCCTTTGAATTTTCATCTTTATGTATAAGATGGTAGATACCCATCAGGTAATCCTCCTTGTCAAGAAAGAAATACACCAAGCCAAAAGCAGGGTTACAATAATCGGAATATAAACACACTGGTATGGAGATACGGCTCCCTGATGGGCAGCAATTGAAAAGACCATGTCAGCAACATAATACACTACTGCTATAGATAATGACTGAATGATACAGAAAAGCAGTACATTCTTTTTGAAGCGGTAATTCATTGTTACAGAAATTATCATAAGAACCAGAATTGCCAGAGGCTGTGTAAGAGCCCTGTAATAATCGGTAGCTTTTTCCTGCCACTGTGCCTTATCAACAGTCTTAAGCCTTGTCAAAAATTCCCTTGCACTCTTTCCATCCATAGTTTCAATGTTTGTATTCTGTGTTCTGAAAAGATGGGGTTCAAGATTAAAGTTTTCCGGTGAATACTCATTCATCCACTCTGCCCTGATGTTATTCTTGTCAGCCAGGTCATATACTTTTGCATTATAGAATTTCCACTCACCTTCATCATACTGGCCATGGTGAGCTTCAAGGCGGAGCATGATTTTCCCATCTGTCGTATATACAAGAACAGGATATGAAATTGTATTTGTAAGTTCATCAAAATGGTTTGTGTATATTATGTACCCGTTTCCATCCTGCAAAACTATGTTTCTTGCATCCTGCGTTGAGGATCTGCCAAAAAGCTCCGCTTCCATCTGATCATGCTTAGCCTCGATTTTGTTCAGCAGTAGCTCCTGGTAAACAAATCCCCCTAGCGTGAGGATAATCGCAACAGTTATTATGGGCAGAGAAATCCTGAACTTTGATATTCCACCATTTAAAAGGGCAATCAGTTCATTTGTCGCACTCAACTGTGAGAGAAAATATGTTGTTGCAAACAATAATGATAAGGCACTCACCATCATCAGATACTGTGGAATGGAAAGCAGTATATACTCGATAAGACGTGATGTCGGAATGTGTCCTGTCATTATCTGGTCCATCTTTGCAAAAAGTTCAACAGCAGCCAAAAGGAGTGCAAAAATCAATATAGTGATTACAGCAATCTTCAGTATTGAGAATACAATAAAACGGTCCAATACCTTCATCATCTGGCCTTCCTGAAATATAAAGCGAGGACAATTCCGATAAAAAGCAATGACAAATCGGGAAGAGCCATAAGCCAGTACGGGGATGAAGAGATATCAAAAATGAATAGCTGGACCACGAAAATCATATACCAGAAAGCAACTGCAAGTAATAAAGCAATAGCAAAACCGGTAAGCTTCCCATGTTTTACCCTGATATTTGACAAAGGAAGAGCAATTAAGGTCAGACAGAAACATGCAAGGGAAAGAACAAATTTCTTTGTAAGCTCAGCCTTATAGTACTGCCCATAAAAATTGGTAGGCTTTTTCCCCCTGTTTGAAAAGTATGAACTTATACTCATCAGTTCATAATCCATTCCACCTTCTGAAATTTCTCCCAGTGAATATTCCCTTATATTCTTGCTGAGTGTCAAAAGTTTGTTCTCCTGATCCCTGTAGTAACTGTTCCTGCTCTCCTTCTGGGAGATATTCCTGGTTTTTATTGAATCTAGAAGTTCCCTGCTTGTTAGATTTACCGGGCTGTTGGATGTCAAAGAAGGAATCTGCTCTGAGAAATCAAGAAAGAAAGTGGCTTTTTCTGCGCTCGAAAGACCATAACTTGCAATATCATCCGGATCATTTAAAAAAATCTCAGGATTATCCAAAGAAAGTGCATAAACATAGTTATTCGGATCCACAAGCTCCAGTTCACCTCTTTCACTAAGGACGAGCTTATTCATGTCACTCTCATCTTTGCTTATGAGAACAAGGTTTTCAATTGTATTTCCTTCAGTATGACCGGTGTAAAGAATATAGTTTCCTACTGTATTCACACCATTTGACTCCAGTTCAAAGGTAGGCATATCAGCCATAAGAGTTGCAAGCTTATCTTTATAAATCACACTTGACCATGGATGGACTACATCAGCAAAAAAGAATGTTACAAGACTCATCACTACAGATATGACTATTATCGGTTTATAAATCTGAAAAGAGGAAATACCGCAACTTCTGATTGCAAGAAGCTCGTTTTGGCTGCCAAGGTCTCCCAGGACCATGCTTGTTGCAGTCAAAGTAGCAAATGGAAAAATATAGACAAGGAACTGTGGCATTGAAAGGGCAACCATTTCAAGCATGGTACGCATATTTATATTTTTCAAAAGTATTCTCTGGACAAGAAGCAGAATTGAATTAATAAAGAAAATGCTGAAAAAAAACAGAAACGCTACAATAAAATTCTGGGCAAATTCCTTTGAGATGTATCCGCTTAGAAGCCTGTAGTTTGCTCTGTTTTTCATTATACTCCGGTAGATCCAAAACCACCTTCATTCCTTTCAGTTTCACTTAATTCTGACGTCTGTACATACTCAGTTTTAATTACAGGGGAAAGTACAAACTGGCAGATTCTGTCTCCGTCGTTTATTACAAAATCATTTTTTGAGAGGTTAACAAGAATTATCCTGACCTCTCCTCTATAATCACTGTCTATTGTACCCGGAGAATTAAGAACAGTTATACCGTTTTTCAATGCCAGACCGGAGCGAGGTCTGACCTGGATTTCATAACCCGGGGGAATTTCCAGTTTGAGTCCTGTGGCAACAGATACTATTTCCCCTGCTTTCAATGTTATCGGAGATAACGGAAGAAATGCAGAAACATCAGCTCCTGCACTTCCTTCTGTTTTGAAAACTGGAATTTTTGCGCCTTTTTCGGCTTTTACAAGTACCTTCAAGGTAAATCCTTATTTTGTCTCTTCCTTGGTTTCTTTCTTCTCTGCCTCTGGCTGAGCATCAATGTATGAGAGATTAACCCTACCCTGACGATCGATATCAAGAATCTTTACATCAACTTCCTGTCCGACCTTCAATACGTCAGAAACATTCTTTACCCTCGTTCTGGCAAGCTTGGAAATATGACATAAACCTTCTTTTCCGGGAAGGAACTCAATAAATGCTCCGAAGTCAAGAATCCTCTTTACTGTACCATGATAGATTTTCCCTGGTTCCGGTTCTTCTATAATTTCCTCAATAAGTCTCTTTGCCTCAAGAGCCTGGGCCTTGTTTCTGCCATAGATCATAACAGTTCCGTCATCTTCAATATTGACCTCAGCACCACTCTGTTCAGCAATACCTCTGATTGTTTTACCGCCAGTTCCGATAACTGCTCCGATCTTATCTTCATCAATTTTCATTGTGATAATCTTCGGAGCCTTTTCTGTAACTTCAGGACGAGGACCTGAAAGGGTTTCAGCCATGATTGAAAGGATATGCATTCTTCCTTCTTTCGCCTGCTGAAGTGCCTTCTTCATAATCTCCGGTGTAACACCGGCAATCTTGATATCCATCTGGAATGCAGTGATTCCGTTTTTCGTTCCTGCAACCTTGAAGTCCATATCTCCAAGATGGTCTTCCTCTCCGAGGATGTCTGAAAGAACTACATACTTCTTGTAGTCAGCACCCTCTGTGATAAGCCCCATGGCAATACCGGCAACAGGAGAGGAAATCGGGACACCTGCATCCATCAATGAAAGGCATCCGCCACAGACAGAGGCCATTGAGGATGATCCGTTGGATTCCATAATCTCTGAAACTACACGGATTGTGTAAGGAAAACTCTCTTTAGCTGGAATAACTGCTTCAAGAGCTCTCTGTGCAAGGTGCCCGTGACCTATTTCCCTTCTGCCAGTTGTAAGTCTTCCTGTCTCACCTACTGAATATGGAGGGAAGTTATAGTGAAGCATGAAATTTGAATAAGACTTTTCTCCATCAATTGTATCGAAAAGCTGCTCATCATTTACTGTCCCAAGAGTTGAAACCGCAAGTGACTGAGTCTCTCCCCTTGTAAATAATGCTGATCCATGTGTTGATGGCAGAAGTCCAACTTCACATGTAATAGGTCTGATTTCAGTAACTTTTCTTCCATCAGTCCTGACCCCGTCATTAAGTATCGAAGAACGGAGAATTTCGTACTCCATGTCCTCAAACATCTTTACAATCTGGCCTTTTCTTGCCTCATCTTCCTCAATGAGTGCTGAGAACTTTTCAAATACATCCTGATGGACCTTATCAAGTGCTTCATAACGTAACATCTTTCCTTTGACAAAAGAAGCTTCCTTCTCAAGAGGATAGGCATATTCCTTGACAGGTTCCATCCATGTCAGATCCTCAGCAGGAATTTCCATAAGGGGAAGTTTTTCCTTCCCGCAAAGTTCTCTCATTTTTATCTGTGCATCACAGATTTTTGTTATCTCAGGCTGGGCAGCTGCAATTGCATTGAGCATGTCTTCTTCCTGAACTTCCTTTGCCCCGCCTTCTACCATTGTTATTCCATCCCTTGTTCCTGCAACAACAATGTCCAGAGAACACTCCGGAAGCTGTTGGAACTTTGGATTGATTACAAAGTCCTTGCCGATTTTTGCAACCCTTACAGCTGCAATAGGTCCGTTAAACGGGATATCTGAAATTGTAACAGCACAGGATGCTGCATTGATTGCAATGATATCCGGAGTATTTGTCATATCTGAGGAAACAACTGTAGGAACAATCTGAATCTCCCTTCCAAAAGCCTTCTCAAACAAAGGTCTCATAGGTCTGTCAATCAAACGTGAGACCAGAATCTCCTTATCCTTCGGTTTGCCTTCTCTTTTTAAAAATCCACCAGGAATTTTTCCTGCTGCATAATACTTCTCATTGTATTCAACACTTACCGGAACAAAGTCAGGAGCAACCTCTGGTGGATTTCCACAACAGACTGTCGCAACAACTGCACTTCCCGCAAGTTTTGCAAATACAGCGCCATTTGCCTGTTTTGCAATTCTTCCAGATTCAAATACCAGCTCCTCGCCACCTACCTGAACTGAAACTTTTGTTACATTCGCCATTTCTCTACCTTCTTCTTTTAGTTCTTTTTTAGTTCTTTATTGAAAGACAAAAAGCCAGACACGCTGGCTTTAATTACTTTCTGATTCCAAGTTCTGCAATCAAAGATCTGTATTCATTGATATCTCTGTCTTTGATGTATCGTAAAAGTCTTCTTCTCTGACCTACCAGCATCAGAAGACCTCTTCTTGATGCATGGTCTTTTGGGTTGGCCTTGAAGTGTCCCTGAAGATCGTTGATTCTTGCTGTCAACAATGCAACCTGTACCTTTGCTTCTCCTGAGTTCTTCTCAGATCCGCCGAATTTTACGATGATTTCCTTTTTCTGCTCTGCAGTAATCAATTTGTTTTCACTCCGAAAAAATTATTCTATCGAATTCAGCAATATCATTTTCCAGATTCCTGATAATAACAGAGTCGCTATCAACAACCAAAGTCGCATTGCTCTCTCCGGTTTTCCCTTCAAGACACACCCTGTACCTCCCAAGAGGAGGCAGAATCTGAGTAAATTCTTTTTTGCTGAAGACCAAAGTGCCATCTTTCTTCTGTACTGATAGTCCAGCACAATAAAGAGTATAGCATCTGTCAGAAAGCATCAGATAGTCGCTTAGCTTTCCTTTCTTTACAAGCCTTCTTAAGAGAGTTGATGAAATCTTTTCACCCCCCTCGGTAAGAATTTGCCCTACTACAAAGACCTTGATATCCTTTCCTTTTTCCAAGAAAAGCCTTTTCAGGTCTGATGCACCAGCACTGTTTTCAGGACTGCCAAAACGGAAATCCTCCCCTACAACAACTGTTGCAACGTCTGTAATGGTAAGGAGCATACCTACAAACTCACTAGCTGAAATTTTACTGAATTCAGGAGAAAAGTCAATGAGAATAAGGCAGTCAACACCTGTTTGTGACAAAAACTCTTTCCTGAGCTGTATTGTATCAAGTTCACCGTCTACGCCTGGCTTTGGATTTGTCCTGAATGAGATTGCAATTGCCTTATCAAGACCAAGTTCATTTTTCTTTTCTATAAGAACATCAAGTATTTTTCTATGTGCTTTATGTACCCCGTCAAATACTCCGACTGTTATTGCTGCCTTATAGTGCCTCAGATACCCGTTTTTGAGGCATGAAAAAAAATCATAAACTTCCATCACAACGTACAAGAACCCTTGGTCTTTCTCCTTTCTCTGCAATTCCATAAAAGCAGTTATCAAAATACATATACGCAAATGGACGGTTTTTATCTGTATCGGAAAGAATCATATTATTTGTTATATAGCCGTTATCAATTTCCTTTCTGAACTTTGAATTCATTTCAATTTGCGAGAACAATCCTGTCTTATCAAGTAACTCTTCTGTATTCTTTCCTATATCAAAGAGAGTAAATGGCCCTATGCTTTCCCTTCTAAGTTGCACCAGGTGTCCTGACGATGATGCTTTATTGGCAATGTCCCTGGCAAGGGCTCTTATGTAAGTTCCCTTGGAAACCCTTGTCCTGATGACCGCCATTCCGTTTTTTTCATCATAATCAATAAGATCAAGGGAGGAGACATTTATCTCCCTCTCAGGAATAATAACATCATTTCCTTTACGCGCTTCCCTGTAGGCCCGTTTTCCATCAACATGGATAGCGCTGTATACAGGGGGAACCTGTTTTGAGCGTCCTATGAATCTTTCAAGAACGGATTTCAGGTTTTCCCTCTCAGGAAATGGAGTTTCCCTGATTACAGTACCTTCCGGATCCAGAGTGTCTGTTTCCTTTCCGAACTGTATTGTTGCAAGGTAAGTTTTATCATAAGAAGAAAAAACAGGATTCAGTTTTGTAGCTGAACCGACAAGCACAATCATCAGACCCGAAGCAAATTTATCGAGGGTCCCTGCGTGTCCAACTTTTTCTCCCCTGAACTCCCTTTTTACAGAAGAAAGAGAGCGAAAACTGGTTTCGCCCTCCTTTTTATCTGTCAGAATCAGACTAAGCTTATTTCCCATTTTTAACCACTTCATCAATCAGAGTATTAATTCTATCCCCTTCGATGTAAGAGTTATCCTTATAGAAATATAGTTTTGGTGTGTTCTTGGTCTTTAAAAGCTGCGCTATTCGCCCTTGTATAAAGGCAGATGCACCATTGAGGGCCTGAACAGACTTATCAAGGGTTGAGTTATCGGAAAGATTGGAGAGATAAATCTTTGCCTGACTGTTATCAGGAGATAGCACGACTCTCGTAACACTTGTCAGCGTCGAAAGGTTGTGATTCTTTATCGCGCCTGACACAATCAGGCGTGAAACTGCCTCCAAAATCCTGCTCTCGAGTCTTGATTGTGAAAATTCACTCATAATACCGGTGCCTCCAGAGTTCTTCTCACTTCTTCTGTTTCAACGATTTCAAGGATATCGCCTATCTGCAGATCCTGCCAGTTATCCAGCCCGATACCGCATTCATACCCTTCATTGACTTCCCTTGCATCGTCCTTGAATCTCTTTAATGAGCTGAGTCTTATAAGGTTCTTATTAATCTGGATTGAATCCCTGATTACCCTTACGAGGCTGTTGCGTTTGACTTTTCCTTCAAGTACATAGCAACCTGCAATAAGACCGACTTTAGGAACTTTGAATGTCTCCCTGACCTCAACCTTACCAATATCATTTTCCTTGATTTCAGGGGAGAGTTTTCCTTCCATTGCATCCCTTATATCATCGACAACATCATAAATTACGTTGTACTTCTTGATTTCAACCTTCTCCTGTTCAGCAAGAGCCTGGGCTCTGGGTGTAGGTCTTACATTGAAACCGATTACAACTGCGTCCGATGCTGCTGCGAGTGTGATATCGCTTTCGATTATTGCTCCGGCAGATGCCCTTAGGACGTTAAGCTTGATCTCATTTGTACTAAGTTTCTCCAATACACCCTGCAGGGCTTCAACAGAACCTTGTACATCTCCTTTGATAACAACATTGAAGTCAGTAATCTGCCCTTCAAGAATCTTGTCATTGAGATTCTCAAGGGTGATTTTGTTCTTTCCGCTTCCTTCCCCGATTCTCTCCAGTTCCTGGCGTTTTGAAGCTATGCTTCTTGCCTGTTTCTCATCCTCGGTAACCTGGAATGGATCTCCGGCAGATGGAATGTTGGAAAGCCCGATAATTTCCACAGGATCAGAGGGTCCGGCTTTGAGTACCTTCTTTCCCTTATCATCAAACATCGCCCTTACACGTCCGGAGTAAATTCCTGCAACATAGTAATCTCCCTGCTTGAGCGTACCCTTTTCAACAATGACAGTTGCAACAGTACCACGTCCCGGGTCGATTCTTGATTCAAGAACCTTACCTACTGCCCTGCAGTTTGGGTTTGCCCTCAGCTCAAGCATTTCAGCCTGAAGCAGGATTGTATCAAGAAGATCATCGATTCCCATCTTCTTCAAAGCTGAAATCTGACAGTAAAGCGTCTGTCCTCCCCAGTCTTCCGGCATAAGGCCAAGATCCGAAAGCTGCTGCATGACCCTATCTGGATTTGCATCTGGTAAGTCAACCTTGTTTATTGCAACTATAATAGGAACCTTTGCAGCTTTTGCATGGTCAATAGCTTCCCTTGTCTGAGGCATTACACCGTCATTGGCAGCTACGACAAGAACAACAATATCTGTTACCTGTGCGCCTCTTGCTCTCATCAAAGAGAATGCAGCATGCCCGGGAGTATCCAGAAATACAACATCCCCTTTACCAGGTACACTGACTTTGTAGGCACCTATATGCTGAGTGATTCCCCCGAATTCCCCTGAGACAACATCAGAAGATCTGATTGCATCAAGAAGTTTTGTCTTACCATGGTCAACATGGCCCATGATAGTGACAATAGGGGCACGTGGAACCATATCTTCCTCTCTGTCTTCTTCCTGCTCAATAATTGTTTCATCATAAAGGGAAACCAAATGAACCTGGCAGTTATACTCAGAAGCAATAATCTCTGCTGTTTCGTGGTCAATCTGTTGGTTGATGGTTACCATTAGTCCCATCTTGAAAAGTTTGGAGATAATGTCGCTGGCCTTCAGATTCATCTTTTTTGCAAGGTCTGCAACGGTGATATTCTCCATTATATCGATAGATTTCGGAACACTAGCAAGTCGGTTATCAACCTTTTTCTTCTGGAACTGGAATTCCAGCTCCTCATCTTTCTGATACTTTGAATCATGGTCTTTTCTTTTTGCGTTCCCGACATTTCTTCCCTTGCCTTTCTGGTTAAGTTCAACTGCCGGAGCAGCAGCTGCGCCACTTCCGGGTTTTCCAAAAGTTCCTTTGGGGGCAAATGGTGACTGTCCCGGTTTTCCCGGAGCTCCACGGAAACTTCCTGCCTGTCTTTCAGGGGGAGTATAGCTTGTACCTGCTTTTGGTACATACCTAGAAGATCCTGGTTTTCCACCGGCATTGAAACGGGGACCCCTCTGGGCGCCGAGCCCACCTGGGGCATTTTTTGCCCCATCACGGTTTTCCCTCGGCTGACGGCCACCTACAACACCGAAAACACGGGGTTTGTTTGTTTTTACCTCTTCTGTTTTCTGTCCGGGAACCGGTGGCAGATTTGATCGCTTTATAATGACAGGACCTGTATGCAATGAAGATTGAATCCTGTTATTAGAAGGAGCCTCGGCATTCTTCAGAAAATTATTTCCGCTGATTACTGCTTCTTTTTTTGGGGAGCCAGGCACCTGCTTCTTTGAAGTATCTTCTGCTTTTGGCTGGGTTTTTGCGAGATTACCAGCCTGTCTTGGACCAGTTTGCCTAACCGGTGTTTCAAGGGGCTTATCCTGATGGATAATCACAGGTCCTGAAATAGGAGTGACATCGTCCTTATTAGGTTCTGTGGATTTTACCCTGACAGTTGCAACCTTCTTTTTCTTGATTATGACTTTGTTTCTTGGGATCTCCGGCTGGTCATTTTTAGATTCAGAGTTTGCACTGCTTACCTGGGCTTCCTCTTTTACCGGCTGCTTTCCCTTTTTAATTAGGTTTGCTTTTTTTACGATCTTTACTTCTTCTGACATAAAGTACTCTTGTCTTCTCCTAAAAATTAATCAAACTCGAATTCTGCTCCGCAGTTAGGACATACATTGGAACCAGCTGGAACCGTAGCATGGCATATCGGGCATTCAAAGTCTTCCTCTTCCTCATCAAAACTTACTGAGGATGAAATAAGGTCATACTCTTCTTTTGTGATATTTCCTTCTTCAATTTCATCTTCAGACAAATCGAAGAATTCCTCTACAGACCAGATATCAAGATTATGAAGTTTCTTGATAAGCTCATCAGGGATTTCAAGGGAAGTAATCGGTGTCTCATCAGGACCGATTCCGATTTCTTCATTTGTAAGCGGCCTGTCCTCAATAACTGCTGCTTCAGGCTTGAAAAGTGTATCAAAATTCTCGTAAATCTGCTGTGTCTCAGCCATTTCATCAAACTGTGCCTGAGTTTTTACCTCAATGTTCCAGTCGCAGAGGATTTTTGCAAGCTTGACATTGATTCCTCCCTGACCGATTGCAATTCCCTGCTGGGATTCATCCACTATAGCAACGACATGTTTTGTTGCAGGATTGATCATGACAACCTTTTTCACCTGTGCAGGAATCAGGGCATTAGAAATGAATACAAGAGGATCCTCGTTATATCTGATAACATCAATCTTCTCCCCTGAACACTCTGTCATAATTGTCTGAATCCTCACACCGGACTTTCCGACTATCGCACCAACAGGATCAATATCACTTCGCCTTGTATCAACTGCAATTTTTGTCCTCACACCTGCGTGTCGGGCTATGCTGTAAATCTCAACTTCTTCAGATGAGAGTTCAGGTACTTCATTTTCCAAAAGGGCCTTTACAAACTCCTTGCTTGACCTGGAAAGAAGGATTCTGACACCTCTCTGTTTTTTCTGGATTCTTCCGTCGCGTCCACGCCTCTCCTCCGGAGTTCCCCTATCAACTTTTTCCACGTAGAATTTGAGCTTATCGCCAAGCTCATATGTTTCTCTCGGACTCTGGCCTCTGATTGGAAAGAGTGCATCTGTATCCTCCAAATTGAGGTTGACCATATAGTCCCCTTCCCTGAGTCTTCTTTTTATTTCACCGAATACCAGCTTTCCTTCCATTCCTTTTGCTTCAGCGTAAACCTTATCGGTATTGTATTCTTTGACAACACCCTGTTCTTTCTGCTTAGCTGACTGTACAGCTGAGTATTCAAATGTCCTTGGATCAAGAATTACTTCCAGCTCATCACCCACTTCAACTTCATCACCAGCAAGGGCAATTGCCTCATCAAGTGGAATCTGGGTAACCTGATTATACCAGTTATCTTCTGTTACAACCTCTCTTTTGCTTGCTACTTCAACAAGCTTCCTGCCAGCATCATCTACTGTGAAATTAATAACTGCATTATCATCGGTTCCGAATTTCTTCTTATATGCAGACTTCAGCATATCAGTAATAAGGGACTGGACTCTTTCTTCGCTCATCCTTCTTACTTCGACCATTTCATTGATTTCATCTGTTAAATCAAGCATTTTTAGACTCCCATGTATTTTCTAGCTTTGCTTTTGCAATGTCGGGGAAATCCAGGAAAATGGAACTCCCCTTTTCTTTCTTATCCTCAATCAAGTAATCAGTTAAGGTAACACCGTTTTCATCAGAAGACTCAATTTTTCCAACGATATATGATGAATACTTAACTGAATAGACCCGGACTGTCTTACCCGTAAAAACTTCAAACTCCATAATATCCTTGAAATTCCTCTGAATTCCCGGACTTGTAATCTCCATCTCCAAATCCCTGTCATGATATAAGACAGAAAAACGGGGATAAAGGATATTGTAGGACTTCTCAAGATCTTCGATAGTTATCTCACTTCCTTTTTTATAAAGGAAAATGCGAAGTATCACGTGCTTACCAGACTGGTTAAGCTGTACTTCAACCGTTTTCAGTCCTATCGATTCCACAAGACTTTCAACCTCATGATACAAAGATTTATCCTTTTCCGTATTAGTCAGCATTTAAATCCTTTTTCTTTCATAAAAATAGGACCATCTTGTGGTCCCAAAAACTTCTAATGAAACTAGGTAAATCTTAGTTCCGAAAAAAGAATTAGTCAATTCTCTAAAACGGTTTTTATCAATAATAAATTATTTCTCATCAAGTTTATTCTTTATTTCACTTAGAAATAACAATGCACTTATAAGAGTTGCCGTATCAATGTCGAAGTTATGTATTTTTTCAATCACGCCTTTATAAGATAACACACTATTTTTTTAGTTTTACCTCCCCATGCCTAAGGTCTAAGAATTCCCAAAAACTCATTTCTGTTATTCAAAAGAGGTTTTCATTTTTTTGAAAAAGGTGCAGTAATTCCAGATTCCTTTGGATAATTATTACATTGGACAATGGATGATTAAGGACATGCATTTGAATTAATATTTTGCCATGCAACTGGGGCAAATTGTGTCTTTTAACACAAAAATTTACATTTTTTCCTAAAGCAAATATCAAAACTAACCCCTATTTATTATTAAAAAGAGAGTATATATATGATATGAACCCCTCCTATTGGACAAAAAAATCTAATGGGTGGGGGATTTTTTA
>CAZOTY010000022.1:0-28928 GCA_964582905.1 uncultured Spirochaetaceae bacterium
AGAATGCTTTCCCTTCAAATCCTGGGACATACAAAGCTGATGATTTCAAGAGAATAAAAGTTCAGGGAAGGAATTCTGATTTTGTTCAAAGTGAGCTTGAACTCGCAAAAAAGATAATGGATCAGGGGGATCCGAATAAGTACTATTTAGCAACTATTCAGGGCGTTATTGCTTCCCTAGGACATTCCATGAGACCACAATATGGACCTTTGGATGAAATTAGAAAGATTCAGGTTGCGTCATACAGAGAAAATCCCCAAATACTAAAAGATGCTTCAATGAAGGTTGCAGAGTCTTTATGCAATTTGGTGGATGCTCTTTCAGAAGCTGGTGTTGATGGTTTTTATTATGCCGTTCTGGGAGGAGAAAAGGATGCATGGAGCCGTGAAGAGGCAGAAGATTTAATAGAACCAGCTGATATTATGGTTTTAAAAGAAATCAGGAGAAACAATAAGGATAGTGTCTTGCATCTTTGTAAGAAGAATCTGGATTTTGATCGCTTCATTTCGTATTCTCCTTATTTTGATTGTCTTAATTGGGGTGTCTATGAGAATGGAATTTCTCTTACTGAAGGAATTTCAAAATTCCCCAATAAGGTGATTATGGGTGGTTTGGAAAACAGAAGTGGTCTCATTGTTGATGGTAGCGATGAGGAAATAAGAAATGAGGTAATAAACCTTCGCAAGGAAGTAAAAGATACACCTTTTATACTGGGAGCTGACTGTACAATCAGAACAGACCAGGATTTAAGGAAACTGAGAGTGGCTATTAATGCTGCCCATGAGGCATTTTAAGAATAGAGAACTCAACTGTTGCAGAACCAGGGTTGAAATTTCTGCTTTCCTTTAAACAGAACAGGACTGTTAAAGAGAAATCATCTTTCCTGATAACTTAGGAGGAAGCCCGAGCTAAGCTCTGGCAAAAATCACAATGAAAAAACTTTTAACAGTTTTACTCGTATTGCTCATGGCAGCAAGCGTATTTAGTAAGGGTACAGCAGAAACTTCCAAATCTGCAGCCAAAAACAACGATTTGATTACAATTACATTCTGGTATAACCCAGCAATCGTTGAGGCAGGTAGCCCACCCGCAGATTGGTTTGTCTATGACATTTTGAAGAAAGACTTAGGAATTGACCTTCAGCTTTCTCCACTCCCTACAGTTGCTGGGGACAGAGATATGAAGCTAAATGCTGCTGGTGCTGCTGATTCTCTTCCTGACATGATGAGCATGAGAAGACCAGTTATGGTAAACCTTGCAAACCAGGGACTTCTTGCACCAGTTGAAGATATGTTTGCTATGATGCCAGACAGAACATCAAAAATGTACACAGAAGATTCAATTGCTTATGCAACAGTTGGCAACCATGTATACGGTTTTGCTCCATCAACAGGAGATATCAAGAGAAACGAAGGTATTTTAATCAGAAAGGATTGGCTTGATAATCTGGGTTTGGATATTCCTGTGACATTGGATGATTACATGGAAGTAATGAGAGCTTTCACATATGATGATCCAGATGGTAATGGCAAAAACGATACATATGGATATGGTACATTTATTGAAATCACCTCTTATGAAGAAGGTCTTGGAAGAAGACTTGATCCATTCTTTGGTGCTTTTGGCGTTGCTGGTACCTGGGATTTGACAAAAGAAAATGCAGGATTGAACATTTTAAAACCAGAGTACTACGATGCACTCGCATTCGTTATCAATATGGCTAACGAAGGCTTAATGGATCCAAACTGGCTGAGCCAGAAGAAAGATGAGTTCAAGGCAAACTGGAAAGCCGGTAAGTATGGAATGATGAGAGAGCAGAACGCTTCATATGCTGCAGAATCCAACTATGCTCCATTTGATAAGAATTTCCCAGATGGTGAGTGGATTGTTATTGCTCCTCCTGTAGGACCGGAAGGAAAGTCAGCAGTTGGTGTTTATACTAACGTTAACGACGGTGTTGTAGGTTTAAGTGCAAAGGTTACTCCAGAAAAGAAAGCAGCAATTGCCAAACTCTTGGAATGGATGAGCGGTGATGGTTACTATGCAATCGGATGGGGTGAAGAAGGTGTCAACTTCACATTAGATGAAAACGGTGTTCCGACAGTTGATGGAATCCCTGATCCAGCAAAAGGCTTTACAAAAGCTGAAATGCAGCCATTACAGCAGTTAAAAGGTCTCGCATTCTACTGGGGAGAAGCAGAGCTCCTTTCAAGATATCCGACTTACACAACAGCAGTTTCCGGAAAGGAAATGTCAGCACTTAAAACTCTCAGGGAAATGGCAGCACAGCCATGGATCAAGCAGGCTGGCGTAGACTTGTTACCACTCCCATCTGGTGATTTGCAGAGATACTATGAGCAGACAGTTCTTGAGTTTGCTTCTGGAAACAGAAAGCTGACAAAGGAAAACTGGGATGCATTTATCAAGCAGTTCAAAGCTATGGGTGGCCAGGAATGGAACGATAAAGGCGTCAAAACTGCAACAGAGTTAAATATCTTACAGTAGTAAAAACAATTGGAGGAGGGATATGGAAGACTTAGATCTGTTTTGGAACGAGCACGAAAGTGAATACATAAAGGATTTAAGTGATTACATATCCTTCCATTCAGTTGCTAAGCCAACGGGAAATCCGGATGCTCCCTTTGGTGAAGAGAATAAGAGGATGCTTGGTTTTGCGTCCTCTTTGTTTAAGAGATATGGCCTCGATTCATGCGTGATTGGAAATGCATTTACCGAGGGTCTTCTTAAAGGGCTTAACGGTGATAAGACAATTGCCATTGCCTGTCATGGGGATGTTGTTCCTGCAGAAGGTGAATGGGATAAAGATCCTTTTAAGCTTTATAGGAAGGAAGACCACCTTGTAGGCCGTGGTACGACTGACAATAAAGGTGCAATGATTGCGGTTCTATATGCTCTGAGATACCTTAAAAAAAACAATATAAAATTAAGAAACAACATTAAGATTCTAGTTGGTTCAGCCGAAGAAATCGGTATGGACGATTATCCTATTGCATATCCGGAAGGAACCGGTAATGATTTGACTCTGGTACCGGATTCAGGGTTTCCTCTCTGCTATGGAGAAAAGTCAAGCCTTCGCATTTCACTTGACTGCAAAGTGAAGAATATAATCTCAATCAATGGCGGATCAGGAGTTGGAGTAATCGACAGAGCTGAAGCCAAGCTCCAGTCTGTAGATGATCTCCAGGATACTGATGACATTATTATTGATAGAAGTAATAATACAGTTACTGCTATTGGAAAGGGACGTCATGCGGCTACCCCAGAGGGAGGGGAAGATGCACTTATCAAGTTATTGAAATACCTAGATGACAATAAAAAGCTTGAAGATGAGGATGACCTTAGGCTTATTATGAAATCGTTTCCTGATTTCTATGGTACAGGTTTGGGTCTTGATACAGAAGATCAGGAATCAGGACGCTTAACGATGGTCCTTACCAAGGCTGAAACTGAAGACAATCATGTCAGATTCACAGTCTCATCTAGGCTTCCGTTCAGTCTTGACCCAGCTGAGGTAGGTAAAGAGGTTCAGAAAAAACTTCCTTTTTCGAGAATAGAAAAGAGCTCCTATGGTTTTCATAGGGAAGTTACTCCTTTGCTTGAAAGAATCAACAGCATTGCAAATGAAGAGTACGGGACAGCAATGCAACCATATATTATGGCAGGTGGGACATATGCACGTGTGATGCCAAATGCTTACCCATTCGGAATGGGAAGCCCGGGAGGAAACAAGATGCCACCTTTTCCTCAGGGACAGGGGAGAGCCCACCAGAGAAACGAATCCGTACATTTAGAAAGGATGAGAAAAGGCTTTAAGATTTATGTTAAGTCTCTTATGGAAATAGACAAGGAACTGTAAAATGACACGTAACGAAAAGTACACATATATATTGAAATCTGAATTGAAACCTGCTTTGGGTTGTACTGAACCTGTTGCTATTGCGCTTGCGGCAGCAACTGCAAGTAAAATACTTGGAAAAAGACCAGAGAGGATAATTGTAGAGTGCTCCGGAAATATTGTTAAGAATGTTAAGGGTGTTACTGTTCCGAACTCAAATGGGATGAAGGGTATTGAGGCGGCTGCAATACTTGGTGCATTGGGCGGAGATCCAAATAAGAAGCTGGAAGTATTGAACAGTGTAAATGATGATGTAAGAAGAGAAACGGCAGAGCTTGTCAAAACAGACTATGCAAGTGTTGTCCTTATGGATGGTATTGCAGGGCTTTATATTAACGTAAAGGTTGAAAAAGGTGATGAATCGGCTGAAGCCGCGCTTATTGAGTGCCACGATGAAATAGCCAGAATCAAGAAGAATGGGACTCTCATAAAAGATAAGAGCGCCAGTGGTAAAACTGATGATGAGCTTGATAAACTCCGTTCTGAGCTGAATGTTAAAGATATTATCGATTATGCCAACACAGTGAGCCTCTCAGATGTCGAAGAAACTCTTCTCAGACAGATTGATTTTAATACACGTATTTCCAATGAAGGTCTTAATGGAAACTATGGTGTCAATGTTGGAAAAACATTGCAGAAGCATTATAACTGGGACGATGTAAGAATAAGGGCAAGGGCAAAAGCTGCTGCCGGTTCAGACGCGAGAATGAGTGGTTGTGCGCTCCCTGTAGTAATTAATTCAGGTTCAGGTAACCAAGGCCTGACAGTTTCAATGCCTGTAATAGAGTATGGGGAAAGTATGGGCGTAGGAAAAGAAAAGATTCTCAGGGCATTGTGTCTTTCCAACTTGGTTGCAATCCATCAGAAGAAATACATAGGACCTCTTTCTGCATACTGTGGGGCAGTATCTGCAGCGGCTGGTGCAGCTGCAGGAATAGCATATCTGAGAGGTGGTTCTGATAAACAGATTGCAGACTCAATATCCAATACACTTGCCATGGTCGGTGGGATTGTGTGCGATGGTGCAAAAGCAAGCTGTGCTGCAAAGATTTCATCTTCTCTTGAAGCCGCAGTCCTAGCCATGGAGCTGAGTATGGAAGAAGGTGCTCATTTTGAGTCGGGAGATGGTCTGGTAACAAGCAATATCGAGTCAACTATCAAGGCTTTCGGCAAGGTTGGCAAAGAAGGAATGCGAGAGACTGATATTGAGATACTCCATCTGATGCTTGAGAATCAGTAAGAAGTCTCAAAAGCACCGATATCTTTACTTAAAATTGCAAGAGCAAGTTTCTTATCTTTCATTTCCAATGCATCCAAAAGTTCTGAGTGAGCAGTTCCCTCTCCGGTAAAATGCATGTTTTGGTGTCTGTTGTACTGGTATTGTATATACCCGCGTGTCATAAATGCCATGAGTTTAGTTAAGAATTCTGTCAGAAATCTGTTCTGATAGCATTCCATCAATGCTATATGAAAGCGGGAGTTCTTATCCCAATGTTCAATCAGATTGATTTCTGTACCTTTATTCTCATTGATAATGCTTCTTAGATATTTGACTTCGCGTTCACTAATAAGGTTGAAGTATTCATTCATGCCAGACATTTCAAGGATTATTCTTGTCTGCTTTGCCTTTGCAATGTCTGCCTGGCTGATGGTAATTACTTCATATCCGAAGCGCGGAATTGATCGTATGATTCCCTCATTTGCAAGTGCAATCAAGGCTTCCCTGATAGGACTTTTTGAAATATTGTATTTCTCGACGAGTTCCTTTTCTGTCAGTGATTCTCCAGGAAGGATTTTTGCATTTAAAATGTCATTATACAGTGAATTATAAACAAATTCCTTTAAAGAACCGTCGCGTGAATTCTTCATGTCTGAATTATAGCAGAAAGCAGGTTCTGTTAATAGATTAGTAATATCTTACAAAGAAAAAAGTTTTTCCTTAAAGTGAATTAATGAATCTTTTTATATTCATTCATGAAGTTAATGTATGTAAGGATTCCTTTTTCCATTCGTCCTTTTGGGTCTTCAAAATGATTTCCTTCGTTAAGCACAAAAGCAGAAGGGATTTTTCTTGTTATGAAATTCTCATAAACTTTTCTGGTATTTTCTTCTACTGTTTTCAAAATTACATTCCGTGTTTTTGCCTCACTATTGCCAAGGGAGAAATAGGCATAGTCCAAATCTGCCTTCAATACCTTTGACTTGGCATAATCCAAGAATCCCGGAAACCACATTGAGGCAGAGCAGGATATCAATGAAGTAAAATAATCGGTATTGTACAGACACCACAGAGAAAAAAGAGCTGCAAGTGAATAACCCATGATTATCCTTTCCTTACTTTTTCCGGTGCATTTTTCTGCAAATGGAATTATCTCTTGTTCAAGTATTTTCAGATAATCGGATGCACCACCTGAAAAATCTTCATCGCCTTTGAAAACAGATTTTTCTGGCCAAGGCGATAAGTCCCTGTTCCATTCAAGGCCACTGATAATTACGAAAGCTGAATTATTATCACTTACTGATGTAAAAGGAAAGCTTTTGTATCTTTCAAAGCTATTAAGGTAAAATACCCGCTCTGGTATTTCGTCTTTATGGTATATTTCTATTTCTCTATTGTTTATCTCTTTTTCTATTTTCTTAATCATTTTATTACAGTGTAAAGAATTAGCATGCAAAATTTGCGCATATTATTTTGAAAATCTCTAAAATAATTATGACTAATTCACATAAAGAGAATAAGATTTAAGCATGAAAAATAGAAGAAATAGACTTGAGAAAAATATAAATAAAGATAAGTTTGCCCACTTGAGTGCGTCATATATAAAGCTTTATGGAGCATCAATTCTGAAAAGTGAGAAAATGCAGGAAAGCAAGAATAACCTCCAGCATGGATCGACCAGTGTTTATGAGCACTCGGTTTTTGTTGCTTACTACGCAGTTTACTATGCTTTAAAGCATGGATGGAAGGTTGATCTCCAGAGTTTAGTCAGAGCTTGTTTGCTCCATGATTATTTTCAGTATGACTGGCATGTAAAAGGAGATGGGTCCCATCGTCTACATGGATTTCATCATGCCCGCAGAGCTTTAAATAATGCAAGAAAAGATTATGATCTGAACTGGAAGGAAGAGAACGCAATTGATGCTCATATGTTCCCCTTGAACCTGCGTTTCCCACTTTGTAAAGAAGCTTTGCTGACAACAATGGCTGATAAGGCAACTGCATATATGGAAGGGCTCAAGATTAAAGATGAAAGAATGATGAATGCTGTAAAAGAGCTTCTGGAAATAAATAAGGATACAGTCCTTTCTCCATCATGTGTCATATATACCAAGAATGAAGAAAGAACTGCATTGCGTTACGCTTTATAATCTATTTATGCTTTCTGATTATTGAAGAAATTTCATCAACTTTTTCTTTCAGCTCCTTCTCTGAACGGGCTTCACAGACGATTCTCAAATAAGGTTCAGTGTTGGATTTTCTGACATTGAACCACCATGTGGGATACTCAATCCTGTATCCATCAAAATCGTAGACTGCGCTTGGGTTACCATTTGATACATAGAAGCTGTATAAGTCATCAATTGCCCCGTCTTTATCTTCAAGCTTGAAGTTGATTTCACTGCTGTTTGAATACCTCACGATTTCATCAACCAAGGAAGAAAGGGTCTTACCATCATCTTTTAGTCGCTTGACAACAGATAGAACAAGAAGGGATGCAAGGATTCCAGAATCACAGTTAAAGAAATCCTTAAAATAGTAATGCCCAGCGAGTTCCCCTCCGAAAACACCGTCGATTTCCCTGATTTTGAGTTTTGCAAATGCATGACCGACCTTCCATATTGTTACCTTCCAGCCCATATTCTCCAGGTAGTCAGTGGTACTTTTACTTGTTCTGATATCTACCAGGGCATTTCCCGTTCTTCCTTTTGAAGCATAGTAGATACCCAGAATTGCAGTAACATAGTCTGGCTGAATCCAGCGGCCTTTATCATCAATAAATACAACGCGGTCAGCATCTCCGTCATACATGACACCACAGTCCGATTTGTTCTCAAGTGTAAAACGTTTTATTGCCTCGCAGTTCGCTTCCACAAGAGGATTTGGCTCATGATTCGGAAATGTTCCATCGAATGTATCATAAATGTAGTGAGCATTTGGAAGTATATCTTTGATTATGAGGTTTGCCATTCCGTTTGAAGGATCAACTGAGATGTTAAGAGTATCAAGGCCTTTGGCGAATTCCTTCAGATATCTGACATAATCATCTTTGACAAAAGAGTAATCCCTTATTTCACCTTTTTTTTCTGCTACCTTAACAGGGGCATTTTGTACAAGTTTCTCCAGGTCCTTAAGACCAGTCTCTCCCCCGACTGGAAGAGCACCGGTCCTGCTTATTTTCAGACCGTTATACTCTGCGGGGTTATGACTTGCTGTAATCTGTACGGAGGCATCAGCATTTAAGAATGCTGTTGCAAAATAAACCATTGGGGTTGTTGCAAGACCGAGATTCCATACGTCGCACCCAGCATCTGTTATACCTTTCGAAAGGTTTTCAAAAATAGTCGGGGATGAAGTCCTGACGTCTCTCCCTACTACAACTGCATCTGTCTTTAAAAGGGACGGAAGGAAGAACCCGATTTTGTATACAGTATCCTCGTCAAAGTCCTTTTTCCAGATTCCACGAATATCATAGGCTTTGAATGCTCCCATTTTTCTCCTCCTTGAAGTTTTCAAATGTTTTTATGAATTCATCTTTATTAATTATTTCAATGAAATAAACCGATTCATTATCCATAGTTATTTTAGTAACAAGTTTTCTTAATGCCTTCTCTAACAAATTCGGTTCTTTTGTCAAATCCACACCTTTTTTTAGAGAGGTTTCGGCACTATACCTCGTAACGGTTTCGATTCTTTTTATTGCACTTACAGGAAGCTTTATTTCAAGCTTTATATATTTATTCCTTTTCAACGCCTTAACCGGTATTCCGAATAGAGTAGGTGTCCTGTCAAAATCTTCCAAAACCAAAGTCTTTCCGTCTGAGTATACAAAAACCCCATGCTCCCTTTCTTCACCGTCAATGGATGCAAACCAGGTTGAGTATGTTTTATATACAATCGGTGCCCCGAGCCTTTCTTCTCTCGAGTGCAGGAAATCCTCAGCGTTTTCTTCCATAAAACAATTGTAACTTAAAAATTCAGATAGACAAACGACTACACGCTCAACTTTTAAAAAGTTAATATTAAAGGGTGGAAGACTACTTGAAAAAAGATTTTGGAAAGTTTTTAAAACGTAATGGCCTTTGTGCACGCCATTATATGGAAGAGAACGATTCAAATTGTGCCAGAGTATATGACAGGAACATAGCAGAGCTCCCTCTTACTGTGGAGCTATATGGAAAATATGCAAGGGTAGTAGATTTCTCTGATCCGCCACTTGATAAAGAAGGTATTGATGAAATAACAGGGTTAGTGAGCCGTTTCCTTTATGTTGATAAGGCTAATGTCATATTCAAGGAGAGGAAAAAAAGAGAGAAACGTGAACAGTACGAAAAGGAAGATGAGACCTTTGAAGTAAATGTTATTGAGAACGGACTTTCTTTCCTTTGTGAACTAAAAAAATACCAGGATACGGGACTCTTTCTAGATCAGGCCAAAACCCGTTTTTTGATAATGGAAAATGCCGAAAACAAAAAGGTACTGAATTTGTTTTCATACACAGCTTCCTTTTCTGTATATGCAGCTAAAGGAGGAGCTGAGAGTGTAACGAGCGTTGATCTTTCCAATGTTTACTCTTCCTGGGCAAGAAAAAACCTTAAAAACAATGGTTTCCTTGATGAAAAGAAATACAATGTTATTACAGAAGATGCAAAGGTCTTTCTCAAAAAGGCAGTTGAAAGTAGGGAAAGATATGATATCGTCATATTTGATCCTCCTGTTTTTTCCAATTCACATAAGGCTGAGACATTTGATGTGCAGAAAAACTATCTGTTTTTTCTGCAGATGATAAACATGATTCTTACTGATGGAGGCTGGGTTGTTTTTTCTGAGAATCTATCAGGATTTTCATTTGATAAAAAACAGGTTGAAACAGGATTTGCTGTTAGGGAAATAACCGAAGATATAAGGGCATTCGGTTTTTCAAAAAAGATAAAAGGACTCAGAGTTTGGTCCTTAATAAAAAAAGGGAACATGCGCCTTTCAGGGGGCAAAAGAAAAATGAATGATTTTGAAAATGAAGAACGTTTAACTCTGTTTGAAAACGATGAGAGAGAGCTTGAGAGAAAAGAAAGCAGAAGGGATAGGAAGGGCCCGAGGGCTTTCTCCAAAGATGATATGAATAATGAAGGAGACTATAACTTCTGGGAAGAAGAAAGCTCTCCTGTTTCTTACCGGACAACTGATAAGGAAAGGACAAAGAGTAATAGAAAATATACAGACCAGAAAGTGAGTAATCCCCGCTCTGGTTCATCAAGGAATGACAGAAGAAGTTTCAATGAGGGAAAAAGGGATAGCTTACGTGCTTTACGCCCTGGTGAAAGAGAAGGGCGGTACCCAAAGCCTACATCAAGAAACAGTTTTTCTAAAATGAATGACAGGTACGATGAAAATAGGAATCTCCGTGGGATTACAGAGAGACGTTATCCACGGTATCCAGATAGACCATCAAGATATGAGGATGAAAGAAGAATTTCACGCTACAGTGATGAGATGGCACGACCTCGGGAAAGAAATTTCAAGGAGCGCTCAGGGTATCAGGAAGAAGGACCATCAAGATACAAAGACGATAGAAGATTTTCCCGTTACAGCGATGAAATGGCGCAAATACGTGAAAGAGACTTCAGGAAACAGTCAGGTGAGAGGACCGAGAGACAGAAAGAAAGATATGATGGGGAAAACGAGACAAGCAGATTCTATAAAAAAGACAGGGTCAGCCGAAGGGAAGAAGGGGAGAAGAAAAAAACAAAACCCAAGCCATTCGGGTATGACTCTTTTATGAGTACCAAGAACAGAGAGAGTGCTACCGCTTATTGGCTCGGACAGCAGGAAGGAAGAATCGATAATACCGATGATAATTAAGCTAAGCATTTAAAAAACGAAACTATCGTTGTACAATCTAGGTGAGGAAACTATGAAAAAAAAGATTATACTTACTGTCCTTTTGGTTCTACTTGCAACAAATGTATTTGCTTATTCTCTTCAAGGCTCGTTGATGGAAGCTTTTGTGACCAATAATCAGAACAGGATTATCAATGTTCTCAAAAACAAACCGGACTTGGAGTTTTTCGATAAAGCTGCTTTATATGAAAATGCGATGAAGAATAACTACAGTGAAAAGACAGTATTGTATATGGTTCAGAGTTCAGTATGTATACCGCCTGAGAGCCAATGGGCTGCTTTGAAGGCCTGGGCAGATGAGAAGGGCTATACTGTCCTTTCCTATTTGATGAGAAACGCTATTGATAATCCAAAACCATATCTTAGCGCACGCTTTTCTCTGGATCTTGACGATATTATCTCTAGACTGGAAGAGTTTGCAGCATTAAATAACTATGATGAGATTGATCCTTTTGAAAATACTGGGATTGTTGTTGCCGCAAGTGATATAGAGACTATGACAATATCTTTTACGGAAAACGGGGCTGTGAATATCAGAGAGAGATTTGAAAGTGGCAAGTCTGAGCTTCAGACAGGCAAAATCATCTCTTTTGATCCGTTTACCTGCCAGATGGAAATCCAGCTTGGTGACTTTGTTAACAGGCTTGTTTTCCGAAGGGACTATTCAAACTTCACTATGAACGGAATTCTGAGCTTCATAAAGATTTCAGAATAGTTACTTAAAGCCCAGAAACCTGAGTGGGTTCAGAGAGGCAAATTCATTAATCTCCTCATCAGAGAGTGCTGAGTTTGCAAAAATGGAATAGTACTCTGTGTAAGATTCGATTTTCAAAAGATTTACAGAAAAGTCTGAACCAAAAAGGGTGCGTGAGAGCACGCGATGCCTGTCATTTAACGAAAGGGTCTCAAGGTAGTTTTTGAACTGTACATAAAACTCCGGATAACAGCCAGTGAAAGACAAGTCTGCATAGACATTCGGAAATTCCTCCATAAGCTCAATGATTGTTCTGAACCATGGGGATGCGGGGTATCCTTTCATTCTATACTGGATACTTTTCAAGTCATGTCCAGAGGATGTTGCATACTGTTTCCCATAGTGTGCAAAGTCAATTTTGAGCTTTGGATAGTTTTCAAGTACAGTTCTCCATGTTGCCGGGTCAGTATATTTCCATGCAAGATGCCCGGGAACTCCCCGGAAGCCCTGGTCATCGCAATGCGTAATAATCGGAACTTCATTTGCTTCGGCAAATTCATATACAATGCGTGTTTTTTCAAGGTCTTCTTTGTCATTTGGCCATGGATTAAAGCCCAAAGGCGGATAGAACTTCAAGCCGTAAAAAGGCTTTCTGGGAATTGTATGATCTTTATGCATCTTTTTTGATACATTAATGTTTTCCTGTAAAAACTGCTTTATAAAATCGGCGCTATGCAAAGCAGGGTCTATGCCTATAAAAGGATAGAATTCAAATAATCCGTCGGGTCGTTTCTCATAGTATTCCCTCATACCTTTGATTGTTGCTTTTGCATATGGGGAGATTTTGTCCATAGCAGGGAAGGTATAATAAATTTCATCCAGATTTTTCTGATTTTGGGAAAAATCCATCAAAAGAGGAATCATTATCATCTTCTCATATGTATTTGCCCTGATCTTCAGTTTATTATCTTTAATAAACGGATCGGATGGGGCATAGTCATTTTTATGTTTGGAACTGAATTTGCCCCTCAGGTCATCTTCCATCATGATAAACACTTCACCGATAGGACGTTCAAATGCAGTAAGGGTGTTGCTAATCTGACCCAGAAGATCTTCTGGCTTTACAAACTTATGGCTTATTAGATAATTATCGGTAGTATTTGACTGCAGGAAATCGACGGCATTCGATGAATAAAACGAATTGATAAAGGATGCAAAGTTCGGCTCCTTGAGTGTCATTACGTGAAAGTGGACATCGGCAAAATATTTCATAAGTTTATAATAACCGAAATATAATCGAGTTCCTAATTAATAGTCACTTTCATAAGAGAATATTATTTTCTGTATATGGCAGTATTCGTATCTCTTCTAATTCTTTTGTTTATTGATACAGCTATGCACCTGTACTCAAGGGCTAAAGACTGGACATTTGTCGGAGACGTGACAAAAATATTCATTATTCCGTTATTGTACCTTTCCCTGATTGTCGGCCTTGAGAGGGTGTTCGGTATTGCTGTAATCAATAAAAAGATAATCTATGCATTTGCTGCCTTTTACTGGCTCGGGGATGTTTTTATGTTTCTCAGAAGCAGAAAAAACATATTCGTGGGACTTGGGGGCGGAAGTTTTGCAATAGGGCACTGCCTTCTGGCATACTACCTTCTCAGTTTCGGCTTCTATCTCCCACTGTTTTTTGTCTCCATTTTGGTGTTCTCAACTGAATATGCCTATTTTTGGTGGAAAGCAAGAAAAAGCAAAAAGCCTATACTGCAATATCTTATATACGGAGCAGTAGTGCTTGCACTTTCTGTAAGTGCCGGAAGCGCATTCACTGGTTATAATTATCTCAGTTATGCATTAGGTATTGCCGGTGTTGTTCTTTTCGGTATTTCAGACAGCAAGATAGCATATAACGGACTGGGCATTGAAAAGACGAGTGAAGTATTCATCATGGTTACATACATCGGGGCAAATATCTTTTTTGCCCTCGATATTTGGTTCTTGAATGCGCCGGTTGAAGTTTTTATTCACTAGAAAAGAAAAAGCTCATCAAACGATGAGCTTTATATTTTATTTGATTCCCATTTTGGCTTTTTGTTTCGCCCAGCTGTCTTTGAGAGTAACTGTACGGTTGAATACCATATGGTCCTCTTTGCTATCCTTGCTATCAACACAGTAGTATCCGTTTCTTATAAACTGAAGATAGTCTCCGACTTTGGCGTTCTTTGCTTCTTCTTCAATGTAAGCTTTTGGTATTACAACCAAGGACTCTTCATTCAAATCATCCAGATAGTTTCCACTTGCAGCTCCGGGATTCTCAGCCTTGAAAAGTTTGTCATATTGTCTGACTTCAGCTTCCAGAGCATGGTCGGCACTTACCCAGTGTGATGTACCTTTGACTTTTCTCCCATCCGCTGTTGTTCCCCCGTAGCTTTCTGGGTCGTAAGTTGCGTGAATTGCAACGATGTTCCCATTCTCATCTTTATCAACACTGGTTGCTGTAATGTAATAGGCGTGCTTCAGACGCACTTCGTTCCCTATATAAAGACGGTGATACCCTTTTACAGGATTCTCCATGAAATCTTCTTTTTCAATGTAGATGTTTTTTGAAAAAGCAACCTTATGGGTTTTGGACTCGGGATCCTCCGGATTATCCAAAGCGTCAAAGTATTCGACTTTATCATCTGGATAATTGTCGATTATAACCTTTACCGGATCAAGAACTGCCATGAGACGTTTTGCCCTCTTGTTCAAATCTTCTCTCACACAGAACTCCATTAGAGAATAATCAACAACACCTTCAACTTTTGCAACACCTACGCGAGAGACAAAATCTTTCATAGCCTCCGGAGAGTAACCACGTCGTCTGATTCCGGAAACAGTGGGCATTCTAGGATCATCCCATCCTGTTACAAAATTATTGTTTACCAAATACAAAAGCCTTCTTTTGGACATCAGACAGTAGTTGATATTAAGACGTGCAAATTCATACTGATGCGGAGTAGCCTCAATCCCATCGATACTTGTTGCCCAATCGTACGCAGGGCGGTGGTCCTCAAATTCCAGAGTACAGATTGAGTGGGTAATCCCCTCAATAGCATCTGAAATAGGATGAGTAAAATCGTACATAGGATAAATACACCATTTATCCCCGGTCCTTGGATGAGTAGCATACTTTATTCTGTATAAAGCCGGATCCCTCATGTTTATATTAGGACTTTGCATATCGATTTTTGCCCTGAGTGTGTATTTCCCCTCAGGGAACTCCCCGTTTTTCATTCTCAAAAACAGATCCAGATTCTCTTCAATAGGGCGGTCGCGGTCAGGGGAGTTCTTACCTGGTTCAGTCAGAGAGCCACGGTATTCCTTCATCTCTTCAGGAGAGAGGGAATCCACATATGCCTTTCCTTCCTTAATCAGGTCCAGTGCAATTTCATAAAGTTTATCATAATAGTCAGAGGCATAATATTCATGCTCTCCCCAATCAAAACCAAGCCACTTGATATCTTCTTTGATACTGTCAATGTATTCATTGTCTTCTTTGGCCGGATTAGTATCATCCATCCTCAAATGACATACCCCACCATACTTCTGGGCCAGTCCGAAATTTATACAAATTGATTTGATATGCCCTATATGCAGGTATCCGTTAGGTTCCGGTGGGAAACGGGTTACAATCTTGTTATCCTTGACCTTGCCGTTTTCAAGGTCGGATTCGATAATCTTCTCAAGAAAGTTTAATGGCCTTTCTTCCTTTTCTCTAATCTCTTCAGCCATAGTTTACTCCTTTCTCACTTCAAGGGTGAGTTAAGACTCAAGTAGAAGAATATTAACAAAAATCAGGCTTAGAATACAGTGTATGTAACACTTCCTTTGCCTTTTAGTGAAAAACCCAGTGATGTTGATGCTGTGAAGGCCGGATTTGAAAGTTTTATTACGAGCTTATTATCGCTGTAAAACTCCAGAATATCCCTGTTCTTTATTAAAACAATGTTGTCAAAATCCAATTCAGATGGAAACTCATAGCTGACGGTAAACATACTGCCTTGGACTTTGTTCTTTGTGAAATACAAATAATCATAGGGAGTATGGAAAAGAACAAAAAAATTCTGTACCCCATCATCCTTTTTGAGACTCAGTTCGATTTTTCCTTCTTCTCCCAGGGTGAAAAATGCAGTTTCCCTGTTTTGGGATGTAAATGAAAGAGTGTGCAGGGAAACATTTAAATCTTCAGGATATTTTATCCATGTCGTTTTTGAAGTATTCACTTTTAGAGAATAACAAATTTAAACCTTTATGTAACTTCTGTTATAATGAATGTATGGTTTTAGCTGTCGGGGAAATACTAATTGCACTCAATGGAAGCTTTCAGGAAAGCGGGGAGAAGTACTACTCATTTTCACTTGAAGGAATGATTGCACGTCTCTTGGATGAGGAAATAGAAGAGAGTGTCATCTATTATTCAAAACTTGGCTATGATCCTTTTTCAAGGGATGCAGCTTCTCTTATTAAAGCGGCATATCCCGAAGCCGATTTAGTTGCTGATTTTAGCATTTACAATGCTCCTATAATGGTTGATGATTACCTATCATATATGGGCTCCTCGATAGCACACCTGGATAAGAATGAAGTTTTGAGAGCGTGCAAAGGCAAAGAAATAGATGTTCTTCTTTTAAGTGCTTCCCTCCTTTCAGATAGGGATATTTCAAAAGTACTGCTTGAGATTGCAGATGTTTTTAATGGTGCTGAAATCGGAGTATATTCATCTCTTGAAGAGACAACAATGACTAATCCGGAGGTTCTAAAAAATGCACTTGGAAAGCTTATCAAAAACGGAAGAAGCGTTACTTTGTTAGGCTCCTATCAGGGCTTTAAGAACCTTGACGGGCTGAAAAAGAGGGGAGATACCAAAGCTTATATTTCAGGCTTAACCAAAGTCTAGAATCATGTTAAGTGCATAGGATAGGCCATCATCTTCATTGGTTCTTGTAATGAAAGCTGCAGTTTTTTTGACTTTCCTGTTTGCATTTCCCATAGCAATACCTAATCCAGCTTCTTTTAACATACGGATATCATTATCCCAGTCTCCGAAAGCAATCATCTCATTGCGTGGAATTCCGAGTTCCTTTTCCAAAGTATATATGGTGTCAGCCTTGTTGATTCTAGGAGGAAGTACCTCAAGATTGTATGGGGAAGAACACATAACCTCAGCCTTGTCCCCGATAAGTTTTTTCAATTTGTTTTCAAGTTTCTTAATTAGTTTTGCGTCAGTATCTTTTACAAGAAGTTTATATACACTTTCCCCGATTGCCTTTTCTACTTTTCTTTTATCCGTGATTTCCATGCGTATGCCCTCCTGCCGGCAGATCATGGTCTGTTTATTGAAAAACTCATCGGTTGCATCAAGAGCATAATTTTCGCCACCAAAAGCCAGAAAGCTTTTAGTCTTCTTATTAAGGGCTTCAGCTGCAAGTGAATACACATCATCAGGTAATGTAACGCTCCTTAGCGTTTTTTCTCCGTCTTTGATGAGTGCCCCGTTGATAGCAGAAAGTATCAGATCGTCAATTCCCAATTCTTGTTTGAAAAATGAGATTGCCTGGATATAGCGTCCGGAAGCTATACATATGCGCACTCCTCTATCTCTTGCTTTTCTCAAAGTGTTAATTGTATTTTTTGATAATGTTTGGTTATCTTTAATTAAAGTTCCATCAACGTCAGTCAGGATTAAGGAGTACATGTGTCTATTCTATCAAAGAGAGTATCCTTTTCAATTATTATTCTTATTCTGACTTTGCTGCTTGATTTTTCATGTCAGGGCAGAAAAGATATTCCTTTGAGCGACTCGAGGATTGCCATGGGAACAAATGTTACCCTTACAGTCTATTCAAAAGAAGACCAGAGAAAAATTGCAGGGGCATTTGACCTGCTCTACAGAATTGAAAATAAAATCTCTGCCAACAGAGAGGGGACTGTGATTGCTGCAATTAACGAAAAAGCAGGAGTTGAGGCTGTGAAGGTTGATGAGGATGTATTTAACCTGATTTGTTTTGCCTTGGAACTATATAGAAAAACAGATGGATATTTCAATCCCGCTATCGGAGCTTTGACAAAACTCTGGAATATAGGTTCCGAGAATCCACAGGTTCCTTCACGGGAAGATCTTGAAGTTGTCCTTCCTCTTCTGAATCCCGATGACATTGTGCTGGATATGGAGAACAAAACAGTTTTTCTCACTAAGGAAGGGATGAGACTTGATTTGGGCGGAATAGGTAAAGGGTATGCAGCTGATGCCCTGAAATCCTATTTCAAGGAAAACGGAGTAAAGAAGGCTATTATAAATCTGGGTGGGAACATTCTTATCCTAGGCGAGAAAAAAGAGGGCGAAAAATGGAATGTCGGAATAGTAGATCCTGAAAACACACAGGACTATTTCACTACAGTTTCACTTGAGGAAGGAACAGTTGTTACCTCCGGTTCATATGAAAGGTTTTTTGAAGAGGATGGTGTAATCTACCATCACATACTTAACCCGGAAACCGGATATCCATGGGAAACTGATTTACTTTCAGCCACGATTGTCACAGATAGCTCAACTCTCGCTGACGGGCTTTCCACTGCTGTGTTTGCTGGTGGAATTGATGAAGCAGAAAGGCTTGCATCTGAATTCAATGTAAAGATAATCCTCCTTATGAAAGACAGAGTCATAGTAGAGTTTGATAAACCTGAAAGTAAAAAGGAAAGTACACTTTCTGAAAAGTTTTTAGATCTGTTTAATTAACTTACGGGCCCTGAACGCCATGCAAGAGTCTGAAAGATATGAGTCAAGGACCTGGGAAAGTGAGGAGTCTGAGTAGTATCCATCAATAACAAATCCCGAATCAATAAGATCTCTGATAATTTCTTCAAGAGTGTGGGAATATTCAAATGTATCGTTGTTTTTAATCATTTTTTCCTTTTCTTTCTGACTTTTGCTTCTCTCGTCAGAGAAGGGGAGAGTGTATTTTACTTTTAGTTTCCTTTTCATGTATTTTTCATCAAAAAGGTAGGCGGCAGGATTAAAAAGACCGAATATAAAAACCCCATTGTCTTTAAGTGCATCGTAGATTTTACAGTACAGTGATTTTAAGGAGGGAATAAAATTGAAAGCATTTGCTGAAAGCACGAGACTGTATCTGCAACTTTCAAAACTTTGGGTTGTGATATCTGCTTTTACAAGACTTGCTTCAAGATCATACCGTTCAAGCATTATTCTGTCTTGATTAAGCTGTGACTCAGAATTATCCATGCTCGTTACCTTATAACCATAAGATGAAAGCAGCGGTGTCTGTTGGCCACCCGCACAAGCAAGAAGAAGGGCTTCTTCTCCTCTAAACTCTTCCAGCCATGGAAGTGGCACTGTTTTTTCCGGAGTGACCCACAGCTTGATATTTCCCTCCTTTGCCATTTTTATCTCAGCAGAAGATACACCGTTTGTCCAAGTGTTATTTCTTTTCACTTCTTCGTTCCATGCTTTTTCATTTAGAGTGCTAATATCCATGAAAGAATTCTCCAATTATGCTATTAATAAGCTAATGCAAAAAACATCGGAAAAACATAGCCTTTCAAAAGATTTATTCCGAGTTGCAATTCCTATTATGATTGCAAACCTTTTGCAGTCCCTGTATAACCTGGCTGACACCTATTATTTGGGTTCTTTGGAAGTTGAGGCCGTATCAGCCCCCTCCATAACTAATAATATTACCAATTTTCTTATAGTATTTGGCACTGGTTTTTCTTTAGCTGGAACTTCTTTGATTAGTCAGATGTATGGAAGAACCCAGGAGAAAGGTAAGAATCTGGATAAACTTGCAAGTCAGGTCTTTTTCATAAATATCATAATGAGTCTAATTGTTGTGCTTGTAGGCAGATATATTACTGTTGGACTTTGCCGTCTTATGAATGTGCCTGAAGGGCTGACTATGTATTACACAGTCCAGTATATGACTCTAACTTTTTATGGAATGCCTTTCATGTTCATAGACCAGATACTGAGAGCTACATTGCAGGGGCTTGGAGATTCCATAACGCCTTTGGTTGTCCAAGCTGTTACTGTGGCATTGAATTTTATCCTGGATCCGATTTTTATCTTCACCATGGATATGAAAGTGGCCGGAGCAGCCCACGCAACAAATATCAGCAGGGCAGTTTCAGCACTTATAGGGATATATATACTTTTCAGCGGGACAAAAGGAATAAAAGTCAGCTTTAGATACATGAAGCCAGAGTGGCCGATTCTTAGGAAAATCATTGTTATCGGATTCCCTTCCGCAATTGGTCAGGCAATATCAAACCTGGGTTTTGCTGTTATACAGGGAGTAACCAATACATTTGGCCCTGCTGTAATTGCGGCTTTCGGAGTCGGCAATAAAATTACAAACTTCTTCCAGATGCCTGCAATGGGAATATCTCAGGGGGTTCAGGTTGTTGCCGCAAAGAAATTGGGGGAAGGTAATGAGAAAGAGGCTTCATCGGTAACAAGAATTGCACTTGTGACAATTGGGGTATTTATAGGAACAGGGATGCTTTTATGTATGATATTCGGAAAGGAAGTAATGCGATTTTTTGTCAATGATGATGAGGTTATCTATTATGGCGTCCAGTTCTTTAATGTCATAACATTCTCAATTATCGTTTTTGGCTTTTATACAGTTATGAATGGTGCATTTAATGCTGGAGGCCAGACCCAGTACCCCATGTGGACGAACATTGTAAGGTTATGGGGTTCAAGGGTTCCCCTTGCATATATACTTCCGAAATTCTTCGGAACCTATGGGTTATGGTTTAGTATGTTTACAAGTAATGTACTTGCGTTTATTCTTCTTTTGATTCCATTTGCGATGGGCAAATGGAAGAAGAGAATTGATATACCATCTATGAGCCTGATTTGAATATGAAACTGAGTACAAAAAAGATTATCCTGATTACCTTTCTATTGATTGTTACTATTATAGTGATTTCCCTTTTAGGGATTTGGACCAGTTATATCAGTAAGCGTAACAGACAGGAAGTTCTGAAAAAAGCTCTTCTTGAGATTGTCAATGAAGGCGGTGAAAAAGCCATTTTTGAAGCAGCAGGCCTTGATCCTGATGAAATCTATTATTCCAGTGACAGAATCAGGCTTTATCCTTCAGGAGATGATAAAGGTGCCTGGCGTTATACCCAGGAAGAAGCAAGGCGCATTAGCGTGTTTGAGAAATGTAAAGACTGTGTAGTCCAGATAAAGATTCTTTCCGAGTTTTCTGACAGCGGACAGGGGAGCGGAGTAATCATTACCTCTGATGGTTATATTCTGACAAATAGCCACGTTGTGCTTGATTCAGAGAGAGTGAATGTAAATTTCTATAATGGGGACAGTCAGGTAGCTCGTGTAGTAGGAGTGGATCCTTTATCAGATATAGCAATAATAAAAGTCGATGGTCTGAAAGCCTTAAACGCGGTTGAATTTGCTGAAGATGATCCGGTAGTCGGAGAGACTGCACTTGCAATTGGAAACCCGTTTGGATATACGTGGTCGCTGACCAGCGGACTTGTTTCAGGACTTGGCAGAACCGTCTACACGCAGTCGGGAAATGTCATACCCAATCTCATACAGACAGACGCCATGATTAATCCGGGAAACTCGGGAGGACCTTTACTGGATGGCGAAGGTAAAATGATCGGGCTTATTAGCTCAATCTATTCTTCATCCGGGCAGGCAGAGGGTGTTTCATTTGCACTCGATAATAACACAATAAGATCGGTAAGCAACGAGCTTATAACTTCAGGTAAAATTAACCGTGGCTGGATAGATGCCCTGACGGTTCAGCTTAATCCCCAGATTGTAGACTACCTTAATCTTCCTGTGGATGAAGGAATATTAATCAGTCAGGTACTTCCTGCCGGAAAGGCAGATCGTTCTGGTCTTCGCGGAGGTTCTGAGAGAGCTCAGTACGGACAGTCAGTCATATATCTTGGAGGGGATGTTATTCTTGAAATAAATGGGGAAAGAATAAGAGATTACTCAGATTATTTTTCAGCTTTATTCTCTACAAAAAGTGGTGATAAGGTTGACCTGACAGTACTTAGAAACGGAAACCAGATAAAGCTTAGTGGTGTTGAGCTTGTAGAGCAGACAGAGGAGAACGTAAAGTGGATTCTAAGGTAGCGATATTTCCAGACTACGAGGCGGGTTCTGAGCATCCCTTCAAAGTCGTTTCTGACTTTGACCTGGCAGGAGACCAGGCTGAGGCGGTAGAAAAGCTCTACAAAGGATATCTTGAGGGAGATCAGGCGCAGACCTTGAAAGGTGTAACCGGCTCAGGAAAGACCTTTACAATGGCAAAACTTATTGAGAAAATCCAGAAGCCCACACTAATACTTTCTCATAACAAAACCCTTTCTGCACAGCTTTACAAGGAATTTAAGACGTTCTTTCCGAACAATGCAGTAACTTACTTTGTGTCAACATATGACTATTACCAGCCTGAAGCTTATGTACCGGGAAAAGACCTTTATATAGAGAAAGAAACAGATATCAATGACGAGATTGACAGGCTGAGGCTATATGCATCATTTGCCCTGATGGAAAGAAGGGATATTATCGTTGTTGCTACAGTGTCCTGCATATATGGGCTGGGAAACCCTGTAAGTCTCCGTGATATGCTCTGGACATTCAGGGTCGGAGATCATTTTAACCAGAAAGAAGTCTTTCTTCAGCTGACGCATATGCTTTACGAAAGAAACGATATGGTATTAAACCGTGGCACATACCGTAGCCGCGGTGATTATATTGAAATATATCCTGCTTATCTGGAAACAGCTTTAAGAATTGAGCTCGATTGGGATGAAATTGCAAAGATTTCCTGGTTTGATCCACTCACTGGAGAAATCAGAAGTAGCGTAAAGAGCGTAACTCTTTATCCAACAAAGCAATTTGTTATGCCTCAGAGTCAGATTGATAAAGCTATTGAGCTTATAAACCAGGAGAAAGAAGAGCGCTACCAGTACTTTATGAGTAACGGAAAGTTTGTTGAGGCTGAAAGAATAAAGACAAGGGTGGAGTATGATCTTGAAATGCTGCAGGAAGTGGGTTTCTGTTCAGGGATAGAAAACTACTCCAGACCTTTGACTGGGCGTGCGCCAGGAGAACGGCCTGCAGTTCTTTTGGATTATTTTCCCAAGGATTTTGTAACATTCATTGATGAAAGTCATGTTACTGTTCCGCAGATCGGTGCAATGTATGAAGGGGATAGATCTAGAAAAACAAACCTTGTAAATTACGGTTTCCGTCTCCCATCTGCATTGGATAACAGACCTCTAAAATATGATGAATTTGACTCTATTGTTGGTCAACGCTTTTATATATCAGCCACCCCTGGTCCTAAGGAGAAGGCTGAATCAATCCAGATTGTTGAGCAGGTAATAAGGCCGACAGGATTACTTGACCCGAAAATTGAAGTAAGAAGTACTGAAGGTCAGATGGAGAATCTTTACGGAGAAATAAAGAAAACAATATCCAGAAACGAAAGGGTATTGATTACAACACTCACAAAGAAAATGAGTGAGGATCTTACTGAATACCTGCTTAACCTAGATTTGAAAGTTGCCTATCTCCATAGTGAAATTGAAACAATAGAGAGGGTGGAAAAGCTCAGAGATCTAAGAGCGGGACGATATGATGTACTTGTAGGTATTAATCTTTTGAGGGAAGGACTGGACTTACCTGAGGTATCATTGGTAGCAATCTTGGATGCAGATAAAATTGGTTTTTTGAGAAGTAGCACTTCTCTTATTCAGACAATAGGAAGGGCAGCCAGGAATGCAGATGGCAGGGTCATCATGTATGCTGACAAAATCAGTCCGGCGATGAAGGAAGCCATAGAAGAAACAGAACATAGAAGAGAACTTCAGGAAGCCTATAACAAGGAACACAATATCACGCCGAAAACAATTAAGAAAAACATTGAGAACATCCTTGAGCGCGAACTTGAAACAAGTGAAGAGGTTGCCAGGGAGAATATCAAGGTTTATAAATCCGGTTATAATCTGCTGAAGGAAAAAGACCGAAAGAAATACATTAAGGATCTTGAAAAGGAAATGCTTGAATATGCAAAGAACCTTGAGTTTGAAAAGGCTGCTGTATTACGCGATGAGATTGAGGCAATCCGTTCAGGTCGTGATCTGACAAAGTAGATTAGAAAGCTATTACTACGTCAATTGGGCTCAGCGTTGCTCTTGGAGTCTGCTCATATTTCAATGCAGGGGAGAATGATTCCCATAGGTTTTCATAAACTGAATAGAAGGAAATCATTGATGAGTTCTTTGCCGGAGTCAGGTTTTCTACATCATAATCGAGAGCAAGGAGCAAGTAATATGAAAAAGCCCCGAACATCCCTTGGTTTTTACCGCCGGAGTTGGAGCCGTCATAGGATAACTGCTTTGATGAAGATGCACTGATTGCGTAAATATTAGTAAAGCCAGTTGTTGTGTTTCCAAGCATAATGTCAATTGACTGATCAATTGTGTGTAGGAGTGAAGAGTATGTGTAGATGTTTGTGCTTCTTCCTCCCTCAATCCTGTCGCTGAAGCGATCTGCAGATGCAAGTACTCCGCTCTCAATGAAGTTTCCTGAGTAGCATGCATCAATAAATAGGATGAACAGTCCATCTTTCTTGTTTAGGATGTTCAGAATTGAACTTGGAGATAGTGTATCAAGAATACCATAGCCAGAATTTCCGACTGTTGTGACTCCGCCGATAAGATCTCCTTTTCCATCAAGGCCATGACCGGAATAATGGAAAATAATCAAGTCCTCATTTGTTGTTTCCAGATTGATTAAAAGAGTTAATACATCACTCATTCTCCAGTCATGCTTAGTAACAGTATTAGGAACATCTGTATCCAGATATAAAGCTGAATTTGTATACATAGTTGCATTGTCCGGAGCAGCTTTATAGCTGAACTGCGGAGTTGCGCTTGTTTCAAGATCAATAACAGAATTGCTGATATATTTTGTTCCTCTTTCTCCTCTGAACATATAAATCTCTGACTCAGGAATAAGCTTTTTCATCTGTGCGATGAAAGCAGCCTGGTCATTGACAGGATTGTTCAGGTTATTGATGGAGTTTGTTTCGTAATAATCAGATGCAACTGAAATTACAATCTTTTTTCCCGGAATCTTTTTTCCGCTGTTATCGCAGGAAACAAAAGAGAATACAAGCATAATTAAAGCTATAGACAGGAAGAGTATTCTATTAGTTTTCAATTAGGATTCCTCCAATCTTTGACTTTCCTTTGTTTCCAAGGAAGTAGACGGTAAAAGAGAGCCCTACATGGTAATCAATCTCAGACTGTGAGATAGTAAGCCTTAGTGGAACTCCGATAGAAATCATTCTGTTAAAGAAGAAATCATTATTAAGGTCAAGAGCAAGGTAAATGTTGCCTGACCTTCCTTTATAGTAATATGTAACGCCCGGAGCGACTGCAAAACCGAGCGACCAAAACCTGGTAATATCTCTGTCATAGCGTAAAGCAATGTCTAAGGTAAATCTTTCCTGAAGGAATTTTCTTCCTACAACCTGGGACATTGAGTGCCATTCACCTGTGACAGGGAAAGAAATCTTGTTGTTTTTGTTGTTTCCGAAACTGAAGCTAAGAATATTAACCTCACAGCCGACATTTCCAGAAAATCTGTAGGTGGTGTCTGGGTCAACCTGATCAAGGTTAACGAAATCTGCACCGCCTTTTACTGAGATAGAAGGGGTATATGCTGCAAAGAGGCATACTGGAAGTATTAGCAGTACTGTTATTAACGCTGACTTTTTCATAACTTCTATCCACTTCTGCTTTGCCTTTATTTTCCTTCATGCAAAGCACTTTTATATTTCCTTCTACGCTAAAGATAATATCATTTTGGGTATAGGCAAGCAAAAAAAGAAAAATTTTTAAAAAATTTTTTAAAATTTTTTCCAAATCCGGTTCCCCTTTTTCATTTCCGTGGGAATTCCTACAACCAAATCCATCTTTAAAATTAAACTATACAAAGAATTAATTACATAATTAAACTTTGATATCAATATGATAGATTCTGAAAACTGAGAAAAATCTTCCTCATGAATGAAGAAATTTTATGGAGTTCTTAAGTATCAAAAGGTCAACAATGGATGTTTTTGGCTTTAAAACTGAATTTGCAAGAATAGGATAGGAGCAGTAGGAAAGACCAAGTGTATATCCGTCTCCCATAAACTCTGCACTTTCAATCTTTGCTCCCTTGATTACAAGATGATTCGGATAATCTGCCCAGCTTATGTCATTTTCCACAATTGCAACATCTTCAGGCCGGAAGAACACTTTCTCATCTTCTTGGCTATCTTTGTAGAAGAGTGAGGCAGGCAGAGCAGTTCCTTCACCGAGGAAGAAAGCTGTAAAGAGTGTATTAGGGTTATGATAGAGTTCTTCAGCTGTTCCCTCAGCGACAATTCTGCCTTCGTTGATGAGTATAATCCTGTCTGAGAGGGAAAAAGCTTCCTCCCTGTCGTGTGTCACGTAGAGCATTGGGATTCCTGTTATATCATGCAATGATCTTATTTCATTTCGGACTTTTTTCCTCATCGGTGCATCCAAAGCAGAAAGCGGTTCATCAAGCAGAAGAAGTCCTGGTTCTGATGCAATGGACCTTAAAAGAGCAACCCTTTGGGCTTCTCCTCCAGATAGGGTTGTAACTTTCCTTTTCTGATATCCATCAAGACCAGCCATAGAAAGTAATCTGGAGACGATCTCTTTTTTGTGCTTCCTGTCTTTTTCTTTCATTCCATATTCAATGTTCTTGGTTACATTCATATTTGAAAAAAGAGAATAATCTTGGAAAACCATTCCGATATTCCGTTTCTGAATAGGCAGATTATTGATTCTCTTGCCGTCAAGGATAATTTCTCCTTCATCTGGAGTTTCTTCTCCGCTAATTAACTTGAGCAGAGTTGATTTGCCTCCCCCTGATGGACCGAGAATGGCAAGAAGTTCATTATCACGGAGTGTAAAAGATATATTCAAGGAAAAGTCCTTGAATTCCTTTCTGACATTAATTAATTCCAGCTTTGACACCTTTTCCTCCAATCTCACCTAAAATGAATATCAAAAAAGCCTCTGCAAGAAGTATGGTACCGAGAGCCGAAGCTGCCTGGTAATTATACTTCCCAACAAGGCGGTATATAAGCACGGGAAGTGTGATAACCTTTCCTCCTGCCATTGTAAGTGTTGCGTTCACTTCTCCAAGTGATAAAGCAAATGCAAAAGAGAATGCTTTTATTTTGTATGGAAGCAGAAGGGGATTTTCAACTTTCAGAAAAGTCTTTCTAGCACTTGCACCAAGTGAATAGGAAGATAAGGTAATGCTCTGTGACAGTTCTTTTGTTCCAGGATAAAGAGTTCTGACTGCAAAAGGAAGGGCAATAATGAAATGGGCGATTATTATCATCAGATATGAGAGCCAGAAATATTCATTTGCAATATATGATGCGACAAATGAGAATCCCAGACCTAAGGTAACTGAACCTGTTGCCATAGGCATTGATGAAATAGTCATAATAAGCTTACTGCTGTTTTTTGATGCATGAACAGCAATAGCAGTCGCTGCTTGTATGCATAAGAAAGCTGAGATTAAAGCAATTATCATGCTGTTTATCACTGCCTCCACACCTGATTGTAATCCTGCCTGGCTGCTACCTAGGCTTCTCCATGCATCAAAAGAAAGGCTTCCGTTTTTCAAAAAGAATGATCTGTAAAGGATTGTAAAAATCGGCGGGAGGATAAATGAGAGTATTAAGAAGGAAAGGAGTATTGCAAGAAACATTTTTCCTTTTCTTGCGCTTTTTAGATTTTCCTTTCTTATTGCTTTTGTTCTCGTACCGCCCCCGTAGGATGACATGACAAGTAAAAGAGACGTTATAAGAAAAACAAAAAGCGAAAGAGCCGCAGAAGAGGCAGGATTAACCTCTATATTCGTCCTGCGGTATATTTCTGCTTCCAAGGTATAATACTGGGGCTTCCCACCAAGGACCATCACAATTACAAAGGAAGAAAAGCAGAAGAGAAAAATCATTATAAAACTGGATATTATACTGAGTCTCAGCCGAGGCAATGTAACTTTCCAGAATGTATAAAATCTGGATTTTCCAAGACTGTACGAAGCCAATTCCTCTCTTCTTTCAAGGCATGTCCACGAAGTTGTTATTAAAGCAAAAGCAATTGGAAAATTAAAATAAACGTGGGCAAGTATTATTGCTTTGAAAGAGTAGAGTATCCTCAAAGGTGGTTCATTCAGGTTCAACAGTTTCATAAGTGTATTATTCAGAACACCGTTGTTGCCGTACCACATTACAAATCCGAGAACTACAAGGATTGAAGGAATAGTGAAGGAAAGCTGACTCAGGCTTAATATCGTTGAACGTCCTGGAAATCTGTAATGAGAAAAGAAAGCTGCAAATGGGAGAGCAAGGATTACAGATAGAAAAGCACTAAGGAAAGCTTCTTCAACGGTAAATAATAAAATCCGGTAAGTATAAGAAGAAGTAAAGACCCTCTTTACTTCTTCAGCATTGTTTCCAAAGGCCTTACCAAAAATGAAAACTATAGGTAAAAGAAAAACAAAGGATACAATAAAAGCCCATGGAATAGCTTTGAAGGTATAGTATCCTTGTTTCTTTATCATCTTCTAGTCATTACCTCTGTCCAGGATTCTAACATTTTATTCTTTTTTTCATTAGTAAGTGTACTACTTGTCATAATCTTGTCAGGTTTCGGGGCGGCCTTGTTGTAAGCATCAGGGAGTTCTGTTTCATTGTTGGCAGGGTACATTGAGTTCATGACTGCAATGTCTTTCTGGGCATCAGTGAGTATAAAGTCGATGAAAACTTTTGCATTTTCCTTGTTCTTGCTGGTTTTTAGAATTCCCATTCCTTCAATGGTCGCTTCATGGCCCTCGGGGAAAATAAGTGTCTGATAGCGATCGGTGTTTTCGTTCATAACATGGTAAACCGGACTTGTAGTGTACGATATGACTATAGGAGCTTCACCTTCAGTAAAAAGTCCGTAGCCCGATGACCAGCCAGAAGCTATTGTGAGGGCATTGTCTTTCATTTTTTCCCACCATGTAGGTCATGAACCACCTGTCAGAGGAGGAGGTG
>CAZOTY010000023.1:0-28890 GCA_964582905.1 uncultured Spirochaetaceae bacterium
TGTATCTTTTTAATTGCATCTATTTTTGAAATTAATACTTTTGAAAATCATTTGTTTTTCCGGAAAAAACTGATGTATAATCTAAAAGGGCATTATTTTGCCTTTGCAAACGACTTTTTAAGCGATGTATATATGCCATTCTAAAACCTCTCAAAGATAGAGATGAGATTATGTTATATCAAAACAAAGCTATACAAGATGTCCAGTTTGATGAACAGTTGAATGGACAAGTTGTTTATCAGTGTTCATTCTTATTCCTAACTATGATATTTCACTCGCTAATTTCAAAACTATATTTGAAATTCTTAAACAGGAGGTTGGAATAAGGTTTGTACTCCATCAAGGCAAGTTTTACTACTTACTTTATAGAAGCTCTTAATGTATCTCAGTTTAAGAAGTCAGCCAAAAGAACTCGTCAATATAAAGAGGCAAAAGACTAGTATGTCAAAGAGAGATACGCAATATTGCTACAATTTCATTGATCTCTTTGCCGGGGCCGGTGGACTCTCGGAAGGATTTCTTCAGGCCGGATTTAGACCTATTGCTCATGTTGAGATGGATGAATTTGCATCTAAAACGCTTGAAACGAGGTGTGCTTATTACTATTTGAAGGAAACGAACAATCTAGGTTTATATAAACTATATATGTCTGGAAAAATCTCTCGTAACGAATTAATGAATAAAATTCCTGTTTCAATAACAAAAACCGTCATAAACGAAACGATGTCAGAAGAAACATTACCAAAAATATTTATGACCATTGACGAGATATTGAAAATTCGAAACATCTCAAAAATTGATGTTATTGTGGGTGGTCCTCCCTGCCAAGCTTACTCACTTGTTGGAAGGGCACAAAGCAACCATATGAAAGTGCCGATGGCGAAAGACCCGCGTAATTTTTTATATAGACTGTATGCGCGGTTCTTGAAACGTTATCAGCCCCGTATGTTCGTTTTTGAGAATGTTACAGGAATCCAATCTGCCAATGGCGGAGAAATTTGGAAGAATATGCAGAAATACCTAAAGAGAGTTGGGTATGAAATTGAGTGTCGGGAGCAGAATGCTCATAAATTTGGTGTCCTTCAAAATAGACGGCGAATGATCATTGTGGGATGGTTAAAACAAAGTGGGCTGGAATATCCCAATTTTTTTGAAACCAAAACGGACGCTATTGTAAATGATCTTTTTGCTGATTTACCGAAACTACATCCCGGTGAGAGTTCCAATAAATACACCCAAGCAAAAGCAAGTGTTTTTGTCACAGAATCAGGAATGAGAACAAACGATGATGTGCTCACACTTCATAGTTGCCGTCCAAATATAGATCGAGATATCAAGATTTACAGACGAGCAATAGAATTATGGAAGGACGGACATAAGCGTCTTAATTATGACGACCTCCCAGAGGAATTAAAAACTCATAAAAACAGACATTCATTTACTGACAGGTTCAAAGTTGTTGAGGGAGACGAGGAATGTTGTCATACCATTTTGGCGCACCTTTCAAAAGATGGACATTATTTTATTCATCCAGACATGGAACAGAATCGCTCCTTACCGTCCGGGAGGCGGCAAGAATACAGTCCTTCCCGGATAGCTATTTCTTTGAGGGACCTCGCACATCTCAATTTGTCCAAATTGGAAATGCTGTACCTCCGATGATGGCAAAAGGAATAGCACTTGGTATTTTTGAACAACTGAATAAAGGCGTCTCAGATGGAAGGTAACCTGTTGCTTGAACAATACAGTAGATATAAAAAGCTAGAACTTGAGAATTCTCCGTTCCACTTCCTTTTGGATGCGAATATTGAATTAAACCCCCATCAAATTAATGCTTTCTGCGCTGCTATCAAAGCGCTGAAGACCGGTGGCATCATACTTGCTGATGAGGTAGGACTTGGAAAGACTATTGAAGCCGGACTTGTTTTAAAATATGTTATTGCGACCGGTGCAAAACGTATATTGATTGTACTGCCGACATCCTTGAGAAAACAGTGGGAACTGGAACTTGAAGATAAGTTCGGATTACAGGCGGTTATACTTGACAGACTGATAGTGGAGAAAGACAGTTTAGACTGGCGAAAGAAACTCATTGACAATAATAATGTCAAGATTGTTCTTGTTTCATATGACTATTCATCCAAACTAATGAAACGGTTTCCGGAGGTCAAGTGGGACCTTATCATCATCGATGAAGCACATAATATAAGAAATGTGTTTCATGGCACTAAACGAGCAAAAAATTTGTATGAACTATCAAAAAGTATACCGAAAATTCTTCTGACTGCTACTCCTCTCCAAAATTCGTTGACAGACCTTCACGGACTAGTCTCCTTTATTGACCATCGGATTTTCGGAAGCCAAAAGATCTTTAACAAACGCTACATTGAAGGCCAAGATTATTCGGATTTAAAGCGTGCGTTGTCGCCAGTTCTTTATCGAACGCTCCGCAAGGATGTGGCAAAATACATGAATTTTAAGAAAAGAACTTGCAAGACGGTGGACTTTACCCTTTCGAAGAATGAATTTGAATTATATCAGCTGGTGAATAACTTTTTAAAGAAGGAACAGCTTTATTCCATACCGACCTCAAACCGCGGGTTGATTATCCTCGTCATCAGAAAGCTTCTTGCCTCTTCAAGTTTTGCATTAATAGAGACCTTTGAAGTTCTGCGGAAAAGGCTCATAAAGTTATACGAGGGCAGCAAATCTGCAGATGCACAGGATGGCTTTGACCTTTTCTGGAGTTATGTTGAGGATGAAATTGATGAATCGGGATTTGAAGAGACCGAGGATCAAGAAATCTTTGTTCAAAAACAGTTCATACAAGCGGAACTTAATGAAGTAAACATCATCATTGATGTAGCAAGTCGAATCAAGACAAACGCAAAGATTAATGCGTTGAAAACTGCCATACAGATTGCTTACGACTACCAACAAGAAAAAAGCATCCCACAGAAGGTCGTAATCTTCACGGAATCAAAGCGTACCCAAAAATACATAGCTGAAGAGCTTCTTAAAACGGGATTTGAGGATGGGGATATTCTTCTCTTCAATGGTGATTTTGATAATAAAATGGCAAAGATATATAAAGCATGGCAGGTTAAAAACTACGGGAAGGTAAACTACGGTCGCAGTGTGGAATATAAGCATGCCATCGTGGATTACTTCCGCAATAATGCAAAGATGCTGATTTGCACGGATGCAGGTTCAGAAGGTTTGAATCTTCAGTTCTGTAATACTGTAATAAATTACGACCTACCATGGAATCCGATGAAGATTGAGCAGCGTATAGGTCGTTGTCATCGTTATGGTCAAGAACATGATGTAGTGGCAATCAATCTGCTGAATACTCAGAATGCTGCTGATAAACGTGTTTACGATATTCTATCGAAGAAGTTTGAACTGTTCGAGGGTGTTTTCGGGGCATCCGATATTGCTCTTGGCACATTGGAGTCAAGCACAAGTTTTGAAAAAATGGTGTTACAGATTTACCAGACCTGCAACACTACATTGGAGTTTAATAATTCCCTAGATAAATTAGAGCACAAGTTGAATGCAAAGCGTGACAAAAAAGCTAGACAACTTCGTACCCTTCTCCTTACCGAAAGTAGCAGCGCAAAGGAACAGGCTCTCGATAATACAAGCTCTGATCTAACAAAGTATCTGCACGATGTAAAATACTGGAATTCTTTTAACGACCCAGAGGTTGACGGTGGTCCTTATTACTGGAAAGTCGATAAATGGGGAGAAAAAATTCTCGGATCACATGGAATCTTGTTTTTAGGAGCCTTCTGCAATTCTTCAAAACTTCTCTTTCCGGTATTGTTGCTTTGTGATGAAAAAGGAGCCTATATAGATTTTGACGAGACAGAGATTGTTCCTGAACTTGAACAGATTGATGATATGGATGTGCGGTATTTCATTCCCACAGAATCAGAGATGAAGCTATATCAGCGTGTTTATGACAATTTGACTGTAGAGATGCTAAAACGCTATCAGGAGCAATCGGAACCAATCAAAGCTTATAACCGTAAAAAGATTGAAAACTGGGAGCGGATTCAAATAGAACAGCTAAATACTACATACCAAGAAATGAATGCTGAAATCAATAGTCTGAAGGAAGAAGAACGAGCCTCAGATAATCTCTATGAGAAGAAAGACATACGACAAAAGATAGCTGATAAGACCAAGGCGCTTGAAATATTCCAAGAATCCTTTCATAAGAAAGAAACAGACTTCAAAGCCGATGGCGAACGAGAAATTGCAGAGTTTGAAAAACAGTTTAATATTACCCCGATTCTATTGGTTAACATCGTGTTGAAGTTTTAGGAAAGATTATTATGAAAAAGAAAGAAAGCCTTGCATTGTCTAAGATTGAAAAAAATGATGATAAGGTAGTTAAACAGAATGCTATGATGAAGGACATTGAAAAGTCGTATAGCAATCCAACTAGTAATCATATGCCTATTCTTTGGGATGTATTAATCGCTTTGCGGGCTTTGAAACAGTATTTTGCTAAATATATCAAATGTATATACAGTGGTCCGCCCTATAATACTAGTAGTGCATTTGAGTGTTATAAGTATCCGGATTTAATTTGTTGGATCAATACTCTGTTTAATCAACTGGGCTTATTCTCGAAATCAGGTCAACAGTTTAATCCGGGTTTTCTCGTTGAGATAACTACTGATAAATTCATAATCAAGGTTAAAACATTGACTGGAGTAACTTCAGATGAGGTTTTATCCAAAGCAAGGAAAGGTATGAAGTGGTGCTGTTTTACTTCAACGGCAGCTGCAGATTATAATCTGCGAGAATACAAACTTATTTCAGATGATAACTTTCATCTTGGCAACACCTGTAAATATTCACTTAATATGGCCCACGCGGTGAAGGAGGAGACGTAATGGCTGACAGATTTAGGTATTCGGAGGTCCGGCAGAAAATCATTGATGCCATAAAAATCGACCTGATCGGCCCCAGAGAAAAGGAAGAAATTCTTGAAGAAAATCCTCGCTATTCCTATCTTGTAGGTATGCTTGATATTCAAAGCAATGACGAAGATTATTCGGGTGCTGGAGAGCAGGAAGTTGATACAGATATAGCACTGGATGGCGAGGATTTTACTGCCGGTGAGGATGATGACAATGAACCTATATCTACCACACGCTTCCAGTTGCCTTCCTCTATCGGTATAAGTTTCTATATTCAAAGCAATACGGAAACCATAGATCTGGATGTGACTTGGGGCGACTATGTAAAATCCTCTGAAAAATATATCGGCAAGGATGAAAAAGAACATAGTCGTGCTATATATACACGCCAGCCTATGGAAGAAACTGTTCATGTTCAGTTCAAGGATTTCACACGAACGAAGGACTACCAGCTTGAAGGCGACTCTAATGTTCACGTTCATGTGTCTCGTATTCCTTTGAAGGGCGAGTATTCTCTTGTAACGGCATATGTTATTAATAAAAGAAAGAATCCTACTAACAGCGTGGAAGCTATTATGTTCCAAGTGGAAATCAAGGCTTATGTTGAGGATGGTTCGGCTGCATTCGTTGCCGAGCATATTTGCCGAGAAATTCTCGCTTCCGATGAGTTTTATTTTGAACAGCGTCCAATCATGGGACGTGGACGTGGCTGTGCAGCGGTATGGGATACGCCAATCAACGGCAGAACAACATATGTGAAATCAGCGTTTATACCAGAATATGAATTTCCGGGCGTCAATGCCGCATTAGATGGCTTTGACAGATACTTCTTCTCGACATTTACCATGTCAGTGAAATCAAAGAAGGCAGAAACTATCAGTAAACTTAATACCTTGGCAGAATCTTACGAAGAGTGGATAAACTCTACGCTCCTCGGAAATACAAGGATGAGTACTCATGATTTCAAAAAGAAAATTGGGAACAAAGTCATTGACCGCTGCCAAGATGCATTGAAGCGCATCCGTGAAGGTATAAACATTATCGAAAATGACGATCTCTCGTTTGAGGCTTTCTGCTTCATGAACCGTGTAATTTTCTTACAGAATAGCATCAAAAGCTATGCAAAGAAACACGGGACCGGAACGGAGTGTAATTTTCAGGATTTCATTAATCCGAAGAACCCTGATAACAACTTCGGATGGCGTCCATTCCAGATTGCGTTTATCCTGATGAATCTTGCAGGAATAGTTAATCCAAAAAATAAAGACCGTGAAGTTGTTGACTTACTCTACTTTCCTACCGGTGGTGGTAAGACGGAGGCTTACCTTGGTCTTATGGCATTTGTTATAGCTAACAGGCGACTTAGGGAGTCTGATGAAGAGGTATATAATCGAGACGGAGGAGTGACAGTTATTCTTCGATACACACTACGCTTGCTCACTACTCAGCAAAGGGATCGTATTACAAAAATGGTACTTGCAGCTGAAATAATCAGGCGGCAGGCATATCCGCAATTTGGCAAAGAGCCTATCAGCATAGGCTTCTGGGTGGGAAGCGGAGTAACTCCTAACAAGTTTGATGAGTTTATTGAAAAGGCAGATAATCAGCAAGCAGCAAGAAGTGCAAGGAACCATGTTTACAAACAGCTTCTTACCTGTCCGTTCTGCGGGAAACCTCTTAAAGAGGAGAATTTTAATATTGATACAAACAAGAAATCAATCGAGATTTTCTGCTCTGATCGGAATTGTCAATTTTACAGATACAAAAACGGCAGGATACCTATCCCAGTTTACCTTGTCGATGAGGAAATATACGCCAAGTGTCCGACAATTATTTTGTCAACCGTTGATAAATTTGCACGGTTACCTTGGGATGTAAATACGAATGCACTTTTTGGCAGGGTTGACAGAAAGTGTAGCCGCGATGGATATGTTGCAATAGGGGCGGGACACGATCGACATAATAAAACGGCTTCGTTACCTGCTTCAACGATGGTCAATATCAGACCATTCCTTCCGCCAGAACTGATTATTCAGGACGAACTTCATCTCATAACCGGACCGCTTGGCACTATTTACGGTGCATACGAAACGATTATCGAAGATATGTGTATTCATGACGGCATTAGGCCAAAATATGTCGTTTCAACAGCAACAATCAAAAATGCGGAGGCACAGACCAGATGCCTATACGCAAGAAAGAATACTACACAGTTCCCTCCGAATGGATTTGAAATCGGTGACAGTTTCTTCATCAGAGAGAATTCTGTCGACGATAATCCATTCCGAAAATATGTGGGTGTCTGTGCGCCAGGTCAATCTGTTAAGACGGCGTTACTTCGTGTTTATGCCATTATTCTGCAGGCCGCTTATACTTACTCTCTGCAGGAGGAGTATAAGGACGTGATTGATCCGTACTATTCTCTGGTCGGATATTTCAATAGTATTCGAGAACTCGGCGGCACTGTTAGGCTTCTGCAAGACGACATCCCGGAGAGAATTAAACGAATCCAAAACAAGTATGGCTTGGAGAAGCGCCGGAAACTGAACCACAACGTGGAGATTACTTCCCGTATGTCATCATACAAGATTCCTGAAAAACTAAACCAGCTTGAAACAACTTGTGCATCAAAAGACTGTCTGGACACAGCTATCGCTACAAACATGATAGCGGTTGGTATGGACGTTGACCGCCTTGGTCTGATGGTAGTTACTGGTCAGCCGAAACAGAACTCGGAATACATACAGGCAACAAGCCGTATCGGTCGAGCATTTCCAGGACTTGTGGTTACGCTCTATAATGCATATCGCCCCCGTGATTTGTCGCATTACGAGAATTTTACTGGCTATCATTCTCAGCTTTACCGTTTCGTCGAGGGGACAACAGCAACGCCGTTCTCTGCCAGAGCAAGAGACCGTGTCATGCACGCACTTATAATATCTGCTATAAGGCTGAATTTCCCTAACATGGCAAACAATCAAGACGCAGCTGCTATTGATTCACTAACTAACGAACAGCTTGATTCTGTGAAGAAATTAATAATTGACCGCCTAAATATTATCAAGCCTTCAGCAAGAGCAGATACAGAGGAAGAGATAGATCGCTTTATTGACTGTTGGAAACTGAAAGCAACTCAGTTAAAACCGTTGCGTTATTACGTCGTTGGAACTGAACGCTATAACAGATTGATGAATCCGTATGACCAACCGCATGACGGGAATGAAAAAGCTACACTTCGTTCAATGCGTGAGGTAGAGAGTTCTGCAAATATGTTCTATTACACGGAGGATTGACATGGCTTCAGATAATAAACTTGGAGAACTACGTCCAAACCAGATTATAACCACATTTGGTCCAGGCTCGATAGTTGATGCGATGAAAGATTCGGTTACGATTCTTGATATCTCCTATTGGAAACAGAAGGGACAAAAAATAATTGATGGCAGGCTTGCATCCTATTTGGGCGTCGACTGCTTCTATATGCCTCGGACAAGTTCTTCTGGCGATGTCCCGGTCGTTATGTTCCCATACTGGCACATATGCTCACGATGTAGAAAGTTGTTTGATGCAAGAATGTACTTTGACTTAGATAAATATCTCAAGTATGGAGTTACTTGCCCTGAGTGTCATAGTCCTTATGCCTATCCGGCCCGTTTTGTTACAATCTGTGAAGATGGTCATATGTCGGACTTTCCTTGGAAATGGTGGGTACACAGAGGCGAATCTGATTGCAATGGTACATTAAAGATGTATTCGATAGGAAATACCTCCACCCTTGCGGATATGTGGGTTGAATGCTCCTGTGGTGCTAAACGCAGTATGAGTGGCGCAACACAGCGAGATAATTTCGATGGCATTGCCTGCCTCGGACATCATCCGTTCAGACCGAATGTAAAAAACCAGAAATGCAAGAAGCCCATCATTCCATCTCAGCGTGGCGCATCTAATGTCTACTTTGCTGTTAGTAGGAGTGCCATTTCTATTCCTCCGTGGATTAATCCATTGTATAACTTGATTGACGAGCATCTGCACGATATCAAACTCGCAAAGCAGCTTATGGGAGATAATGGAATAACTAAAATATATGAGATGTATTTTTCTGCATATAGAAGAAACGAATTTGATGAAGCGCTTGAACGCTGTATGAGCAACATCAAAGAGTTTACAGAAATTAAACAGATGGAATACAATGCCATCACTCACCACAGTGACCCTGCCTACGAGTCAAATAAAAAACACTTCAAGGCTGAAGAAGATGACCTGCCCGGATATTTACAGAAATACTTCAGCCGTATTATTCGAGTGACTAGGCTTAGAGAGGTTCGGGTTCTTCTTGGATTTACAAGAGTAGATGCACCCGATCCGGATGCTGATGAGCAGCCGAACATTGTAGCCCTAAGTAAAGGAAAGCAAGATCGTTGGTTGCCTGCAGCGGAAGTAAATGGCGAAGGTGTCTTTATAGAGTTTAATAAAAATACGCTTGAAACATGGCTCAAATTACCTGCCGTGCAAAGATTGTCAGAAAAGTATTCTGAATCATATAGAAAGTTTTGCGAGTCAAAAGGCTGGACAATCTCAGCTATGAGAAATGCCGTTTATGTTTTAATGCATACGTTTGCGCACTTAATGATAAAACAGATGTCTATGTCGTCGGGGTATTCTTCCTCAGCCATTAGAGAGAGAATCTACTTCGGAGATAAGATGACAGGTATTCTACTATACACAGGAAGTTCTGATAAAGAAGGATCGCTCGGAGGCTTAGTTGAACTCGGTAGTATCACTCAGATAACAAATCTTATGAGAGATGCTTTCCAAGAGGCTCTCGTTTGTACGAATGACCCAGAATGTATGAGCAACTTACCGGCCGGCAAAAACTCAAACGGTGCTGCCTGCCACTCATGTTGTATGATATCTGAAACGGCGTGTGAGAATGGAAACAGAATGCTTGACAGAGGTCTTGTTGTTCCTATTCTAGGGCGAGAGGATTGCTCGTATTTTAAGGAGTTAGTATGTGACCTATGCCAAGTAGAAATCTAAACAAAGAAATATTTTTGAATACAATTAAAAACGATATGGCTAATGGAACGACCAATGCCATGCCCATGTTGAAAAGAAGCTGCCCGGAATTATCTGATGCAAATTGTGAGGACATCATAGGTACAATTGTCAACGCTATGAATACGTCGGAAGCAGATAAAGTCACACTCGTGGTCACAGCGCCGCCGTCCTTTTCTATAAATGCGAGAACTACTATGAATGTAGTTCAATCTATGATAAATGGAGCTGAAAGAAATATCCTGATTACGGGATATTCCCTATCCTCATACTTTTCAGAATTGGTCGATGCAATCATTCTTAAAAGCCAGCGAGGAGTGTTCGTGAAGTTCTTTGTCAATGACATAGATAAGCAGCCCGGATTTGATAAGATACTTCGGTACAGAGGGCGATTCTTAAAAATCTATAACTACCATCAGAAAGATGATAAGATAGCCGCGCTTCATGCAAAGGTTATTTCAATCGATCAACAGCAGACTCTGATAACTTCTGCAAATCTATCTTATCACGGGCAACAAGGTAATATAGAACTTGGAATTTTGGTTGAATCTCAGCATATTGCAAAGCAAGTAGATGATGTGTTTACTAAGCTGATTTTCTCTAAAGTGTTTAGTGAGATGTAAGAATTTAGCTACTTACAAACCTACAAATAGGTATCAATTATTAAAAAATAAAAAACCAGAGGAAGATTTTATAGCTAAAAATGAGTAGACAAAAGTTGCAGGCTAGTGAGAAGTTTTTTGTGAACCGTCTGAATATAGCAAATGTTTTGATTTAGATGACCGCACTTGTTCCTCTTTATCCAACGCTATCGGAAATACCTTCACTCTGGCTTAGAAGGTATGAGGAATAGTTAAACTAAAATTCTCGTAAATAACATTTTTCTCAGAGTATTTAATATCTTCAAGTTTTTTCACTCTCTTCTAGATTCAATATCTAGTGATCATATAAATTAAAATCCGGATCAATAAACAAAAGATTGTAAGTATTTCCTTCTGTATATCCTACCATTGGAGCTTTTCCTTTATATCTGAAAACCATTACTTCTTTTAAGTTCAGATTCTCAGGAAGCTTTGCTTTGAGTGAAGCAACAGGTATCATCTCAAAACCATCTTCATGTCGCCCAGATTCCTGAATCTGCTTCCATGTAAGAGAGCCAAGTTTTTTGAATGTCCTGAAAAGAGCTATATAGTCTTCCTCCTGACACGATGACAGCCCGAACTCCTTCTCACTAAATGATTCAAAGGAGAAAACTGGGTGGCTATTTAGGTCATATCCTTTATCTTTTTCATTTTCTGATGTTTCTTTTCTATTCTTCATGATAAACAGAAGATAATAAAAAATGGTTGAACCGAAGCTCAACCAAGTAAAGAAAACAAAAACATTAAACAAACAAATCACTAAGATCTGTTATGAGGCTAGGAAGATTCGAACTTCTGACCCGCAGTTCCGCAAACTGCTGCTCTATCCAGCTGAGCTATAGCCTCAACTCCTTGTAAATATTAACCTAAAGTTCGACTTCTATCCATACATTGATTATCTTTTCTTGCTTTATTGCCTGTTTATACAGATAATAGAAAATGGTGGAGAGAGTAAAAATGGAGCTTAGTGCTTGGTATGATAAAGTCGGTGGTGATTATTCTGATGTTTTAAAGCGTCTAAGAGATAATGCCAGAATAATTAGATTCTTATCTTTATTTCCAAAAGATGATACTTATCAGCTTTTGGTGAATGCCTTTAACTCATCTGAGTGGAAAGATGCATTCCGTTATGCCCATACTTTAAAAGGTCTCGCTCAGAATCTGGGTCTAAAAAGCCTTGCTGAGAGCGCTTCTCTTTTAACTGATTCACTCCGAGAAGGTTATGAATCAGGGCTAGCAGACGTATATTTCAAGGCAACGGAAGAGGCTTATAACACAATTATCTCTTCATTCAAGGATCTTCCTGAAGCTTAACTAATCTCTTTTTCTGCTTATTTTCTGTATAAGGAGAAAAGTATGAACGAGATTAATTACCAAGGTGTACTTATCAGAATCAATAGTGATGACAACAATATAGTTGAATCTTCCAAGGATAATGGAAAGTCATGGGATGTTGCCTATAAAGAGGATACTTTCAAAGATTTTTCTGACCTTAGGATTGATGGACTAAGAGTTTATGCCACATCAAACCGTGGCTCTGTCTGGTCATCAAACTTCGGAAACAGTTGGCACATTTAAAAAATGGTGGCCTTTGGCCACCGGGAGTGTGTTAATTTTTATTTGGCGTTATCTTTTGTCATTTCTTCCAATTTTTTTGTTATAGATACAGTAGAGTGACAGTTCTTACAGGAAGATGCGCATCCCGGGCACTTCCCGTTTTTTTTGTCTTTCCTCAGAGAAAGAAGGGCCCCTACAACAATACCAAGAACCACCAGGCCTACAAGAAATGTTCCCATTATGCTTTTTTCTCCTTTTTCTTATTCTTTCTGCCCCACTCCTGAGGTCTGAAAAGAAGGTATATGTATCCTATAAGGAGAGCTAAGGCAAACACAAAACCTACTGCATTTCCTTCCCCGATACAAAGTGCCCAGAACTGGTAGACAATAAGTGAAACAGTATAGGCAAAGACCGTCATATACCCGATTGCAAAAAGTGTCCACTTGGTATTGTTCATTTCCCTCTTGATCGCACCTATTGCTGCAAAGCATGGGGCTGAAAGCAAATTGAAAATCAAAAACGAGAAGGCTGAAGCTGTTGAGAAGAGTGTTGATAAGACTCCCCATAGCTCTACTCCATCTTCAGACACTTCACCGAAGTGGAAAAGAATACCGAAAGTAGATACAACGTTTTCCTTTGCGATAAGGCCGGTAATTGATGCAACCGCAGCCTGCCAGAAACCCCAGCCAAGAGGCTTGAAAACCCAGGCAATACCACGTCCGAAATAACCAAGGAATGAATAATCTGCATCCTCAACCATTACAAAACTTCCGTTTTCAACTCCAAATGCCTGCAGGAACCAGAGAATAATTGCGCTTACAAGAATGATTGTTCCAGCCTTCTTGATAAATGACCATCCTCTTTCCCACATACTCCTGAGTACAACTGATGCCCTGGGCCAGTGATAGGCAGGAAGTTCCATGACAAAGGGAGCAACATCTCCCCTGAAAAGTCTAGTTTTCTTTAATATGATTCCGCTTAGGATAATTGCAGCAACACCTATAAAGTAAGCAGAAGGTGCAACCCACCATGCTCCGCCAAATAAGGCTCCGGCAATTAAAGCAATAATCGGGAGTTTTGCAGAACAAGGAATAAATGTGGTCGTCATAATTGTCATACGTCTATCCCTTTCGTTCTCAATTGTCCTGCTTGCCATTACCCCCGGTACACCGCAACCGGTACCGATCAGCATCGGGATAAATGACTTTCCGGAAAGTCCGAATTTTCTGAAAATCCTGTCAAGGACAAATGCAACACGGGCCATATAACCACAGCTTTCCAGAAAGGCCAAAAAGAAGAAAAGAACGAGCATCTGAGGGACAAAGCCAAGAACGGCACCAACACCTCCGATAATCCCTTCTACGATAAGACCTTCAAGCCATGCGGCACATCCAATTGCATCCAATCCTCTTGTTACCAGTGCCGGAATACCCCAATCAGCGCCGAATATGCCATCGTTTACAAAGTCAGTAACCCAGGTTCCAACTGTTGTTACTGAGATAAAATAAACGATAAACATTACAAGAGCGAAAATCGGAAGTGCCAAAAATCTGTTTGTTACAACACGGTCAATCTTATCTGAAACAGACAGGCTGTTTTTATTTTTTCTTTTATAACAGGAAGAAATTATGGATGAAATGTATACATAGCGCTCATTTGTAATAATTGATTCTGCGTCATCATCAAGTTCTTCCTCTGCGCGTACTATATCGCTCTCAATATGTTCAAGTTTATCTGGATCTATTTGGAGTTTTTCAATTACCTTACCATCACGCTCGAAGATTTTTATTGCATACCAGCGCTGTTGCTCCTCAGGAAGGGAGTGAACTGCTGACTCCTCAATATGGGCAATTGCATGTTCAACAGGGCCGGAGAATGAATGGGTGGGAACGGTTTTACTTCCTAATGCTGCCTTAATTGCTTCTTCTGCAGCCTCCATAACACCCTCGTTTTTTAGTGCCGAGATTTCACATACTTTGCATCCAAGTTGCCTTGATAGTTCTTCCCTGTTTATTTTGTCCCCATTCTTTTTGACAACATCCATCATGTTGATTGCAACAACAACCGGAATTCCCAGCTCAGTAAGCTGAGTTGTAAGATAGAGGTTCCTTTCAAGATTGGTTCCATCAACAATATTCAAAATTGCATCAGGGCGTTCATCAACTAGATACTCCCTGGCAACCACCTCTTCCAAAGTATATGGGGAAAGGGAATATATACCGGGAAGATCTACGATAATAACATCATCATGCTTTCTCAGTTTCCCTTCCTTCTTTTCAACAGTGACTCCCGGCCAGTTTCCTACATACTGGTTTGAACCTGTCAGATCATTGAATAAAGTTGTTTTTCCGCTGTTCGGATTTCCTGCTAAGGCTATTCTAAGTTTCATTCCTTTTCTCCCTGTAATAGCTCTACATCTATTAAAAGAGCATCAGCTTTTCTCAGTGTGAGTTCATAGCCACGAACTGTCAGCTCCATCGGATCTCCAAGGGGTGCAACTTTCATCACACTGATTTCACACCCTTTAGTAATACCCATATCCATTATTCTGCGCTTTATTGCTCCTTCCCCGTTAAGTTTCAGGACTTTAACCTTTTCTCCGACCTTTGCATCCTTAAGTGTCATATCTCCCCCAATTAATCGACCATTATTTTCATAGCCATTTCTTTACTCAAAGCTACCCTGCTTTCCTTTACAGAAAGAATCAGATTTCCACTCAGAGAAGAAACTATTGAAACGAATGAACCTGGAGTAAAACCCAAATCGGCCAGATGTGACTTGACCTCAGAATTTCCTCCAACCCTTTTTATCATTACCTCTTTACCTACATCTGCCAGTGAAAGTGGCATCATTTCATGCTCCTTAGTTAGTTAAGGCTAACTATTGTTATGTTAGTTAAAACTAACTCAGTTAGTCAATACTTACTCACTTTATGAAAAAAGAATTTTGATGTTATACTTTCCATATGAAAATCAAACAGTCTGCTGAAGATTATCTGGAAGCAATCCTTGTACTTTCAAAGGACGATAACAAAGTGCGCTCAATTGATATTGTGAATGCATTGCAGTTCAGTAAGCCCAGTGTTTCAGTTGCGATGCATAACCTGAAAGAAGCAGGATATATAGATATCAATGAAGACGGGCATATTTCTCTACTCCCGTCTGGGCGTGAAATAGCAGAGAAAATATATGAGCGCCATGTGTTTCTTTCAGACTTACTTATCCGCCTAGGAGTAGATCCGGTAATTGCAGCAGATGATGCCTGTAAAATTGAACACGTTATTTCAAATGAAACATGTGATGCCTTAAAAAAGGCAGTAAAGGAAGGAAAACTTTTAGGTTGAAACGAGGCTAAAAGTTAGCGATAATTGAAAAGTCTTAGAGAGATGTCCGAGTGGTCTAAGGTGCACGATTGGAAGTCGTGTATGGTCAAAAGCCATCGAGGGTTCGAATCCCTCTCTCTCTGTAAAGGAAAGGTTGCCCTTTCCTTTTTTTAATTAAAATAAACTTTTTACATCACTTTAGTACGATTTTTCTGACTTTTCATCAGTTGCTTCCAATTTGAAAATAACAGGACGGAGTCCGTCATTGCATGAACAGATTGCAACTCCGGGTTTTCTGATCCAATCTTCATAATAGAACAACTCTTTATCTCCCCATGTGATAAGGCAAATACATATTGGTATATTGCTTTCCATGCTTCATCGCAGAACCCTTCCGGTTTTGCCCAGTCACCATAGAAAACCTGTCCTTCCTCAAAAATCGGACAGCGTCCCAAATTCTCTGCTCCGTATTCTTTTGCCAGATCTTCTTGCAATGTTCTTCTCAGTACTGTGATTTTTACTTTCTTCATATTTAAAATCTAACATATTATTCATTTTTTTGATTTGAAATTAAGTTCACAATGAACCAGATAATTAATATGCTTTTTATCATTTGAGAGATAACTTCTAAGCTTCATGACTCACTACTTTGCTTTTACTTTATAATAATTTAAATTATGCTTAGGGATATTTCCCTTACATTACAGGTTATTTCTTATGAGAATTACAGATAAAACATATGATGAAGAAAGGGCTCTTTACGGTCTTAAAGATGCTTTTGTAGAATCTTGTTCATTTGATGGACCCAACGATGGGGAATCCCCGTTAAAAGAATGTGACAATATTATAGTGAATAATTCATTTTTCAATTTGCGCTATCCATTCTGGCATGTAAGAAAAGGTATCGTCAGGAACTGCAAATTCACCGATTTAAGCAGGGCCGGTTTCTGGTATGACTATGATATAACAATCGAAAATTCTGAGATGCTTGGAATCAAGGCAATAAGGGAGTGCAAACATGTTACTATAAATGACACTAAAATTGTCTCACCTGAGTTTTGCTGGAGAAGCCAGGGTATATTAATAGAGAGAAGCACACTTGAGAGTGAGTACCCGTTCTTTGAATGTTCAAACCTCAGAATCAATGCTCTGACAATGAAAGGAAAATACTCTTTTCAGTATGTAAATGACATGCAGATAAAAAACTGCAACTTCGATACCAAAGATGCCTTCTGGCACGCCAAGGATGTAACCATTATCGATAGTGTGATTAAAGGTGAATACCTCGGCTGGTACTCAGATGGTTTAACTTTTATCAACTGTACAATAATTGGCACCCAGCCTTTATGCTACTGCAAAAACCTTAAACTCATTAACTGTATTATGATAGATACAGATCTCTCATTTGAACGCAGTGAAGTTGATGCAACAATAAACGGACATATAGAAAGTGTTAAAAATCCGAAGTGCGGGCATATTACCGCTTCATCAATCGGACAGATTTATATAGATGATGACGTTGTTGACAGAAAGAAAACCAGATATACAATTCTGATGAACTAGTTTTACTAAAAAATCCCCCTCATGGGGGATCTATTTTTGTCAGTTATCTTCTTTCTTATCTTTTTTCTTTTTGCCTTTTTCGTCCTCATCAGTTTTCTTTTTACGGGGAATATTCGGTGGCAAATCGTCTAAGTCGGCATTCTCAACCTCTTCTATCTCCTCGCTCTCAGTAAATACGTTCTCCGGGGATGGGAAGCCGGCTTCCACTTTACTTTCTGTCGATACCAAAGAGGAAACAGGACCCAGCGTATCATACTCAATAAGCTGGTTATTCAGACTATTAGGATTGTCATATTTCTTCTCCACTCTCTTATTGAATATCAAGTAAAGAGTCGGGGATAAAAACAGTGTCAGGAAAGCTCCGGTAACAAGACCTCCAAAGAAAGTTGCACCTATGGGCTGCATCATCTCTCCACCGTCACCTGGAAAGAATGCCATAGGAACAAGACCTAATGCAGTTGTCAGGGTTGTCATCAGAATTGGTCTCAGCCTGCTCTTTGCTGCAACCAGACACGCATGGCGTACCGGCATCTTTGTTTTAACCAATTGGTTGATGGCATCCACAAGAACAATACCGTTGTTAACAACAACACCCAGAAGGGCAACAATACCCACAAGACTGAAGAGGGAGAACTGCATACCCATCATCAGATGGATCATAACAACACCGATTAGAAGAAGCGGGATTGTTGCAAAGATAATAAATGGATCAATCAAAGACTCAAACTGGGCAGCCATAACCATATAAACAAGGGCAAGAGCCACAAGAATAACCTTTATCATAATCTTCAGATACTCATCAAATTCCTGCATTTCTCCTCCGATTGTGATTTCAACACCTTCAGGGACAAATAGCTGATTGTCTATAAGATCCTTGGCAATTCTCTGTGCTTCATCACTGCTTACTCCTGTTGCAGCATTAGCAGTAACATTGTTTACCCTGACTTTGTTTTCCCTGTAGATACTTCTCGGAGATACTCCATACTCAAATGTTGCAACCTGATCCAGTCTCACAGGCCCTGCTGAGCCCATTACAGTTATTGCCTGAATATCTGACAGATTATCCAATGCATTTTTAAGCGATACCTGCAAATTATATGTAACAGAGGTATCAAAAGTGGTAATCTGTGTGGCTGTAACTCCGTTAAGCGCCATATAGAGCGTTGTCTGTAAATTACTTATACTTACTCCCAGCTCCTTGGCCTTGTCATAGTCAATCTGAACATCAACCTTCGGTGATCCGTTTGATAAGTCAGATGAAACATCTACAAGTTTATCTGTTCCTGTCTGCAGTAAAGCCATGATTGAGTCGATTGTCTGAGAAGCAAGTTCATCATTTTCAGAGGCGACTTCTACGCTAACAGCACTCATACTGAAGCCCATACCGCCACCACCGACATTCCATGTTGCCTCTGGATCTTCTGTGGTAAGTGGTCTTAAAAGGTTTCTGATTTCAGTTGCGCTCATAGTCTGCTCTTTTACATCAGGCAGATTGATACGGAGACTTCCTGAGTTGTTTCCTCCGCTTACCTGAAGATTTATAGTTGTGTAAGCATCCTCTGGAAGTATTTCCATTACCTTATCCTGCATTGCAAACAACTTTTCAAGGGTAACATCCATTACTGTTCCAGGTTCAAGGGTCAGGGAAAGATTAACAGAGTCATCAGTTCTCATCTGAGGCATAAGGCTGAAGCCAGAACTTGAGAGTAAGAGTGTACTCAAAACCAGAAGCAGAAGTAAAAGAACAATCAGGAGAAGTTTATGGGATAAAAAGTAATCCAAAGATCTCTGATAGCCATTTTCAAGTCCTGTTTCAATTCTGGCAAAGAAATTATCAACTGATCGTAAAACCCTGTTTTTCAAAGGTTTCTGTGTTCTTGTATTGACTTTGAATATTGATCCGGCAAGTGCAGGAACCAATGTGACAGAAACAAAAAGTGATGATGCAAGGGAAACACATACAGTGATAACCATATCCTGGAACATAACGCCCATCATACCAAGCTCATTTTTCATTATGATCATTGGCAGGAATACACAGATAGTTGTCAGCGTTGATGCGACAATCGCGTTGAGCATGTTCTTTGAACCCAGGATTGCGGCAACTGCGGATTTGTATCCTTTCTCCCTGTAGACAAATGTGTTTTCCAGAATGATGATTGATGCGTCAACAATCATACCGATAGCCAATACAAGTCCTGCCATCGAGAGGAAATTGACCGATATTCCGAATATACTCATCAGCATCAATGTGAAAACAATACATATAGGCATTGAAAGACTGATTATGATTGTTGCCTTGATATTCCTCAAAAACAGGAAAATTACGAGAGCTGCCAGAATAACACCTTCTGCTGCCGTTTTATAAACCTGATTCATTGTTGAAGAAATCATCTGTGTACTGTCACGGTTGATGGAAACAGTGATATCAGAGGGCACATTTTCCTGTAACTCTTCTATTGCGGCCCTGACTCTGCGCGCCACAGTTGTTGCATTGCTGTCCGACTCATTTGAAACAGAAAGTGTTACAACCTCATTTCCGTTTATAAAAGAACGGGAGGATCTCTCGTCAGACAGTTTAACTGTAGCTACATCAGAAATCCTTACAGTCTGCTGTCCTGAGCCGGTAATAACAGTATTGCTAATATCACTGGCTGAAGAGAATCTGTTATCGGTAGTTATTGTATACTCCATATCGTTTTGAGTCAGTGTTCCAAGGTACTGTTGCGTATTGGCATCTGAAAGCGCACTTGAAATCTGTGCAATAGTCAGATTGTATGCATATAAACGTTCCGGTATAACATTTACCTCATAGGTTGTAACTGATCCGCCCCTGACTGAAACCTGTGCTACTCCGCTCACTCTTTCAAGAATCGGGGAAACTTCATCGTCAGCATAATCTTTGAGATCATTAAGTGACCTGTTTCCTGTAACGACGATACTCATTATTTCACTGTTGGTGTTAAATGAGTTCATACTCATGATATTTGTACTGCTTACCCAGTCAGGAAGGGCACGCTGGACACGGGATACTGCCGACTGAACCAGGTCATATGCCTTATCCATATCTGTTCCGAAGTCAAACTGGAGTGCAACAAATGCGTTGCCTGTGCTCGCCTGACTCATCATCGTATCCAAGCCCGATAAATTATATAAGGCATTCTCCAAAGGCTTGATAACCTGCTGTGTGATTTCGTTAGGACCGTATGTTCCGCAAGATGCCATTACTGTGATTACAGGCATTTCTATCGAAGGATATAAGGCTATATCCATGCCCGGGACCATAAGTAAGGCAATTACCATCAGAGCCAGGTAAATCATTGCCATGAATACGGGTCGTCTTACTGATACTTCAGAAATATTCATAATTCTACCTTTCAAGAATGTTTACTTGTGTTCCTTCACCGACAGTACCCTCAATAATTACCTCGTCTCCGAGAGAGAGTCCTGATGTAACTAAAGTATCAGTATCATTTGATGATCCTGTTTCAATTGCAACCTGAGTTGCTTTTCCATCACGCACAATATAGACATACGGAGTCCCTCCAATATTCGTTATAGCTTTCGTAGGAATTACAAAAGAATCGGGAATCCTTTCGAGTGTCAGATATGTTGTTACCGCAAGACCATCGATAAAATACTCTGTGTTTTCGGCCTTCAGTTTGACATTTATGGTTCTGGACTGGGCATTGATACTGTCCGCAACCTCGCTGATTGTCGCTTTGGTATTTAATTCTGGTCTTATTGAACTTGTTATTGTTGCTTCATTTCCGATTTTGAGATTGTCAATATAACGCTCAGGAACAGATATTGTTACTGTAAAATCCACCTCTGGTTTTTCTGTTGCAAAAACAGTTCCTGCCGGAACATACTGACCGACCTTCAATGGAAGGCTTTTTATCGTTCCGCTGATTCTAGCATTAACAGGGGAAGCTTTGTAGTTTGCTCCGGGCACTGAAGGATCAATATAACCAAGGATTTCCCCTTCACTGACTACGTCATCTTCAGAAACCAGCACTTCTGTAACGTATCCGCTGGCCTTTGTCACAACACTGATGAGACTGCCTTCATCTACAATAGTCCCGAAGAACTGAAGTGTCTTTATATATGTCTCTGGTTCTATTTCCTTTACATAGACATTTGCTGCCTTAGTAGCACTGGCTGTCGCTTGAGTCGGGAAACCACCTCCTGGAGCCCCCGGTCCCCCAAAGGCTGCCATATTCTTTCCTGTATCAAAAAGCTTAACAATAATAGCCACAAGGAGTGCTATACAAATAGCAACAAGAATAATTGTAGTTATTATATTTCCGATTGAATGTTTTCTCTGTCTTGTTTTCTTATTTGGATCCTTCATTTTACAATTCCTCTTTAGTATAAGACGCTGATATCAACTCCAAGTGTTGAAGCCAGTGTATAAGCGTTTTGTATATATGTTTTCTTCAGGGAAAGTACCTGATATTTAGTACTTGTCAGATTATCCAGAATCTGCTGGACAGATGCGTAACTCTGCTGTCCGTTGTTATATGAGTCGAGTGTCAGCTTATAAGTCTCCTCGATAAGGCCGATTGATTTTTCTGTATTCTTGATCTGGGACTCCAGTGTGTTTAAACCTGTAACAAGCTGTTCCAAAGAAAGGCGGATAGTGTTTGCTGTATTTGCGTATGTTGTGTTCAGATCAGACAAAGTGTTGCTTAAAGTATCCAGTTGGATTTTACTCTGTGAGGAAGAAAAATAGCTGCTTACCGGCAGCGAAACGCTTACGTTAACTGAAAGATTGTCTCTGACTGTCCCATTCTTGAATCCAGTTGCCATTGATGGCTTATCCGTATAAGAACCGCTGATTCCGTAGTTCCCGCTAATCGAGAATACCGGAACCATCGTTGCTGTCTTGGCACTTTCGTAGCTTATCTGTGTGCTGTTAATATTTGCCCGTAATGTTTTTAATGCAGGAATCTGCGTCTGATAACGTTCATAGAGTGCATTCCCGCTATCAACCGAAAGATATTTTATATAATTCAGATCCTCATATTCTGTGTAATTGCTGAAGTTAAGTCCTGTTAGATCATTAAAACTCATAACAGACAGTTTCATGGAATTCTGGAGACTCTCCAGAGATAATTCATTTAACCTGACCGTATTTTCTGCCTGCAAAACACTCAACTCCGGTCCGAATCCGTTTTCATAAGCATCCTTGGCATTCTGATATGTTGTCCTGCTTGATTCGAGTGTGTTTTCTGCGACTTTTATATTCTCCATGTCAAGAAGCAGACCAAGGTAAGATGAAATTACGCTGTTTTCCAAAGCAGTCTCAGCACTTTCAAGTGTATTCTGAGCAATCTGGTTTTTGGCTTCTTTTGTTTTCTTATCAAAATAACTGGTGCCATTCAGGCTCAGGCTTGAACTTACACCAACTGAATAAGTCAGACCGCTCCACGTCGGATCCCAGTCTTCCTGTGTAAAAAAATTGGCACCGGTTCCAATGCTTCCTGACAGATTAAGCGATGGTATGAAAGAATTTGTCCTGTTGTTAAGTGCTATGCTGTCCCTATATTGTTTCACCTTAAGAGCATAGTCTTTGTTGTTTGCCTTTGCTCCCTTGATTGCATCATCCAAAGTCAGTTGCGCACTGAAAAGTGAAATGGGTAGTAATAAAACTACTGTTAGAATCAAAATAATACGTTTCATTTAGCTTTCCTATTTCTGATGAAAAACATGTAAATTATGACGAAAAACGACATTGCTTTTCAAACAGATAGATTCAATTTGCCAATAACAACAAAAATAATTCACAGAATGCACACATTCAGGCGTCATCTTTTCAAAATCAAAATAATAGTGTTTAATCTCATTAGAGAAAAATTTGATTCGATTTTTCCCTCAGCAGCAGATACCAGGCATTGCATGCCCCAAAACCCCGCCAGGACAGGAATGTAGCAACGGTATGGGGATGTTGCAAGTGATCAGGACCATTTGCTGCTGTTTCTTTTTATAGGGTTTGTTTTATGTTAAACTAAACTGAGAGGGGAAAACTTTGGCTTACGAGGTAACAGCTACAAGAAAAAGACCACAGGACTTCGATAAACTCGTTGGCCAGGAATTTGTCGTTTCCACACTTGAAAATGCTCTTAAAGAAAACCGCATTGCACATGCGTATCTTTTCAGCGGTCCCCGCGGGGTCGGAAAAACAAGTTCAGCCCGTCTTTTGGCAAAGGCTCTCAACTGTGAAAAAGGACCAGATAAAAATCCATGCGGAGTCTGTGACAGTTGCGTGGAAATCACAAAAGGCAACAGTGTTGATGTCATTGAAATAGATGGAGCATCCAATACTTCAGTTGAAAATATAAGGAAAATCAAAGAAGAAGTACTCTATCCTCCTCAGAGCTCAAGGTACAAAATCTATATAATTGATGAAGTCCATATGCTCTCAACTTCTGCTTTCAATGCTCTTCTTAAAACCATTGAAGAGCCTCCTGAGTATCTGATTTTCATCTTCGCAACAACTGAGCTTCAGAAAGTTCCCGCCACTATCAGAAGCAGATGTCAGCAGTTCCGCTTCCAGTTAATCAGCCAGGAAGTTATCAAAGACAAATTAAAGGAAGCTGCTGAGGACTTGAATATAAAAGCAGATGAAGATGCCCTTTACTGGATTAGTAAGGAAGCAACCGGCTCCATGCGTGATGCATATACCCTTTTTGACCAGGTTGCGTCCTTTTCCTCAGACCATATAACACTTGATAAAATAAAGGAAAGACTTAACCTTGTAGGGTTTTCCCAGATTTCCAATATAATCTCCCTCTTTTTCCAGAAAAAAAACGGAGATGCACTTTCTGAGCTCTCTAAGCTATTTGAACAGGGAGTTTCAAGCGAGCAGATTCTAAAAGACGGTGCTGAATTTTTCAGGACCCTCCTGTTTTACAAAAATGGAATAAAACGTCAGGATCTTCTTGGAGAAAGTGTTTCAGATATTCCACAGGATGTTGTATCAGTTTTATCACTTGAACAGATTGAAGCAGCACTGAGAGCCTTTATTGATTTATACAGGGACCTTAGGTACTCTATCTCTCCGCGCCTGGAAGTTGAATTGCTGTTTTCCAGACTTTCATCCTTGCCTAATCTTGTTACAACTGAGGAACTTGTAAAAAAGCTTGAAAACCTCAAAAACGGAATAGCAGAAGGAAATATTGTAATTAAAAAAAAATTACAACCTAAAGTAATTTCTGTTCAGCAAGAAACTGGTCATTCAGAAGAAAATGAATTTCCTACCTCTATACAAAAAGAGGAAGAAGAAACAAATATTCCTTCAATGTATCTTGAGGATGAAGAAGAATCCCAGATAGAAGAAAATGCTGTCTTAAATGTCAGTGATCCTGCTTTCAGGGAAAGTGTGATAAAAAAACTGAGAGAAAAAAACCTCGGGGAAATTGAACGTTTTTTCTCAACTTCAACAGACTTAAAAGAAGAAAACAATAAAATCATTATTTCATTTGAGAAATCCTTCAATAAAAAAATGATTGATGGAGAACTTGATACACTAAAAGCTATATTTTCTGAAATCCTTTCAAGGGATGTGAGAATTGAGACAATTGTTGTAGAACCAAAAAAGGTCGAAATCAAGACAAGTGATAAAATGAAACAGCTTCAGAGCATTCTCGGTGGGGAAATAAGAAAGACCGAGGGTAAAAAACTCGATAAAATAAAAACCAATGAGGAAGGAAACAATGGCAGACCAGATCAATTTTATGGAAATGATGAAGTCATTTCGGAGTATGCAGACCCGTCTGGAGAGTTTGAAGGATGAAATTAAAAACTCAGAGGTCGTAGGATCAGCAGGCGCCGGCATGGTGAAAGTGACACTAAGCGGGGACTATAAGGTGAAAAAAGTAGAACTTGATCCTACTTTACTTACCCCTGAAAACAATAGTGTATTAGAGACTCTTCTCATTGGAGCATTCAACGAAGCAAGCCAGCAGGTTGAACAACTTCTGACAAGTAAGGCAATGTCTGTAACTTTATAAAAATGACCGAACTAGATTCTTTGATTAATTTAATAAAAAAACTGCCTGGCATGGGAGAAAAAAGCGCAACCCGGCTTGCCTACCGTCTTATCAAAACTGATCCTTCCTATAATAAAGCCCTCGGAGAGGCAATTAGCAGTATACAGGATAAACTTCATCCATGCCCTATTTGCGGTTCATATACTGAAAGTGAAATATGTGAGTTCTGCTCTTCTGACAGAAGGGACAAATCAATACTATGCATTGTGCAGGAACCGCAAGAAGTCGTTTCAATCAATTCTGCAGGTGTTTATCAGGGTCTATTTCATGTTTTAGGTGGAGCTATCAATCCTTTAAACGGGATAACTCCCGATAAACTTAATTTTAAAACTCTAAAGCGACGCCTTGATGAGGGCCAGTTCAAGGAAGTAATTATTGCAACAAATCCAACTGAAGAGGGAGACACAACTGCCTTATATATTTCCCATATGCTCAGAGAAAAAGAAGATCTAAAAATCACACGGCTTGCCTCAGGTCTTCCAATAGGCGGAGAACTTGGCTATGTTGATAAGCTGACTTTAGTAAGAAGCCTCAAGGGAAGGGTTAAGCTCTAAAATCCCCTCCGCGACCAGCGTCAAAGAAAGACAAAGCAAAAAAAGAATAAGTGCAGGAGGAACAATCAGTATAGGGTGTACGAAAACTACATCCTTAAACCCTGTCAGTATTCCCCCAATTGATGGTGTTCCTGCCTTTACCCCACATCCGAGAAATGAAAGGGATGATTCTGTGATAATTGCAGCAGATGCTGTGATAACTGCTTCTTCCAGAATAAGGGGAAGCATATGTGGAAGCGTATGAATCAGGTATGCCTTTAATTTTCCAAGTCCGGAATGCCTGGATATTCTGTAAAAGGGTGTTGCTTCAATTAGTATTTTTCTCTGATAAAGGGAACGCGCAATATTAGGACTTCTAGTCAGAACAAGACTTAATATTACTTTCCATGCAGATGGGCCTCCCAGTGATGAAAGAAAAAGTGCCAGTATTATTGCAGGCAAAACTTTCAAAGAATCGGAAAGGGAAAAGAAAACCGGGCTTTTAGATATCAATGACGATAAAAAGACAGCAAGAAAGACTGAACATATTGTGGTAAGAGCTGCAATAATAAGTGAAACGCCTACTCCTTTGGCAAGGAAAAGAAACATATTCCTTCCAAATTCATCATAACCAAACGGAGAGAAAAACTTTATTCCCCCATACTGCAAATCCATATTCACCGGTGTTCTGAAAGGAAAGAAAACAAGGGAGTACAAAATGATGAGAGCCAGTATTGAGAGTCCTGTTTTTATTCTTTTCACTTTGCCCTCCTGAGTCTCGGATCCACAATATACGAAAGTATTTCAGAAACAATAAAAGAAAATGATACCAGAAGTGCAATCAGCATGGATAAGATGGATGAAAGCCTGAAATCCCTGTTCAATGCAGCACTCGTCAGCAATGCACCTACTCCGGGAATATTGAAAATGCGTTCAACTACAACACTTCCTGAAAGGCACGTTGCAATACATCCGGAATAAAGAGTGAACAAAAACGGCAATGATGGCTTTAGTGCTGAGTGCAATACAAGGTCAGCGCCTTTAGCCCCCTCTGCAATATAAAGCAGGGTAAAGCTTTTATTGAGATTATCCCCTATTTCCCTTTTTGTCAGACGTAGCATTGACGGAAGCGAAAGAAGACTCAAAGCAAGTGTTGGCAGAAAAAGACTTTTTAAAAACTGGGAAAAAGAAACTGCAGATCGGACAAACCCCGAAGGAGGAAACCACTTCAGCAGGACAGAGAAAACCAAAATAAGGGAAATCGAAATCAGAAACGATGGGCTGGAGAGGAGAACAGAAGAAACAATATTCAATGCAAGCTCAGATTTTTTTCCTTTATTCAGCGCAGCAACAGATCCCCAAAAAAGAGATAACGGAACAGTAATTATCAAAGTTAGTCCCGTTAAAACTAGTGTTATTCTAAGTCGTTCAAGAATGGTGGTCCTGTAATCAAGACCTCTGATATCCTCTCCCCACTTCATAGTGAAAAAATCTCCAAGGAAAGAAAAATAGGAATGAAGAAAATTCCCTTTTGTATTGTTTTCTGCTTTTATCTCATCCCCTAAAAGAGATCTTTCATCCCCAAGAGAAAAATAACTCAGAAAGAAAACCAAAAGGGAAACAAGAAAAAGAGTAATGATAATTGATAGAATTCGTTTTGCCAGGCTCAATTCTTTCTCCAAAAGTAAAATCCCTGGTCATTGGTAAAATCATTTTCTTTTAAACTTGTGGCATAGTAGGTTGTGTAGTGTCCGAGTATGATTGCCGGAACATATTCATAAAGTTCTTTCTGCACTTCATTCCATGCTCTGTTAAGTTCTTTTTCATCTTTACCATAAATTTCTTTTACCAGATTATACACACTCTCATCTGTCCACCCTGGAAAACTTGGAAGTAAATAGTTTTTCAAGCCAGGAATAGGAACACTTGTAAAAGCTGAAATACAAATATCCCACCCAGACGGGTCTTTTCTTTTTTCTACCATGCTTGCAAAATCCACACTTTCTATTTCAGTTTTAATGCCATACTCAGAAAGTTCTTCTTTTATTACAAGAGCTATCTTGTCCAAATTGGATAAATTGGAAGTCAGGATTCTGAGTGTAAGGCCACGGTAATCTTTGAGTATTATTTCCGCCTTACTGCTATCCTTTTCATAGTAGGGATTTATTGCATCTGTCTCCCAGAAACTCTGATTCCTCTCCATATACTCCGGATATAAGGCATAACCTTCGTCTCCATAGCATGCTTTCAAAAGTGCATTTTTATCAAGGGCAAGGGAAATACCTTTTCTGAAATCTTCATCTTTAAGCGGTCCGTCTTTCTTATTCAGCAATAGCACTACTGACCCCGCTTCTCCTCCATTAATAAGAGTTAGGTTTTCACTGTTTCTGTAAAGGGGAAAATCATAGGACATTGCATCATTTATAAAATCATAAACGCCTCTTTCAAGGCCAAGCCTTCTGGTAATACTTTCAGGTACAAAATAGTAAATTAGCTTATCTGCACTTATTTCTTTATTTCCCTGGTAATTTTCATTTTTTTCAAGTGTTATACTTTCTGTTCTGAGCCAGGATGAAAGTTTATAAGGTCCACTTCCGATAATATCAGTAACAATAAACGAAGGATTCTCTTTTTCCAGCAAAGAGGACTTCATTATAACAGCCTCCACTGGAGAAGAAGAAAGCAGAAGTGGCAGGAGAGAAAGATTGTTCTCGCTTTCGATAATCACCGTGTTATTCCCATTTTTATAGATGCGTCTACTCTCCCCAACAAGATTTGCAGCAGCTTCATAGTTATTGAAGTATCTTTCTAGCGAAGATATTACATCCTCTGCTTTCAAATCCTCTCCATCTGAGAACTTCAAGTTTTCCCTTAGCTCTATAACCAGAATTTTACCGTTATCTTCAAAACTATAGCTTTTTGCAATAACACCTTTGATCTCTCCGCTTTCGTCCAAAGAAAAAAGTGGCTCAAAAATATGCTTTCCGATTAAACGGGAAGTCAGGGTTGACGTTGAATGCAAATCCAGTGTTGATGGCTCACTGGAGATGGCAATCCTTATCTCATTCTTTTCAGGTTCCTTTGAACAGGAAAGGAGAAGACTCAGTAATATAAAGGCATAAAACACTTTCTTCACGATAAATAAAAGGATACAGATTAATAATAATGAGTACCACAAAAAAAGGCACAGACTCTCTGGTCTATGCCTTTCATTTCCTCATGTGGTTT
>CAZOTY010000024.1:0-28320 GCA_964582905.1 uncultured Spirochaetaceae bacterium
AAGAAAAATATACACTCACAGAAATACTTAAGTGTCATCTATCCTAGTTTCTAACTGTATTCGATAAAACAGATGTAAAAAATCTTCCTTTTTTATTTATACAGTTTTTCTTTCTCAACAAGGGCAAGGATAAATGGGCCAACACCTTTGAAATCATCTGTTGCGATCTTCTCCTGGATATAATATCTGAAAGATCCATCGCGGTATGGGTTACCCCCAAGTCCTGCTACTGAACATATTCCTCCAAGATGCAACTCACCTTCACTGTCCTCACTCAGATAGAGACGCTTGATTCCTTCAAGAGCTTTATCAGCAGGAATCAAATACCTTTGATCAAGGTATCCAAGTCTCACTCCTTTATAGAAAGCATAAGAAAACATACTTGTTGCACTCGTTTCAAGGTAGTTTCCTTCCCTATCCTGCTCATCGGGAACCTGATACCACATGCCACTCTCATCCTGGAACGGAATAAGTGAAGAACTTACGGCTTGGATTATTTCAATAAGCTTCTTCCTCTTAGGATGGTCTTCCGGCACAAAATCAAGGACATCCTCAAGCGCCATTAGATACCAGCCGATACTTCTTGACCAGAAGTGTGGAGAGAGCCCTGTATTTATATCAGACCATCTTTGACCACGGGACTCATCGTATGCATGGTACAATAGTCCTGTTTTTGCATCAGCAAGGTTATCGTATGTCGTCAACAGCTGATAAATAACATCATCCAGAGCTTCATTATCCAAATAGCGTTTATCATACTCAGCATTAAAAGGACCTTGCATATATAAGCCATCAAGCCAAATCTGCCATGGGTAAATCTCTTTATGCCAGAATACTCCATTCAAACATCTTGGCTGAGTTTTAAGCTGGGACTTCAATGTATCCTGTGCCTTTCTGAATCTTTCCTCTTTAGATCTGTCATATAATTCGAATAAAGCCCTGCCTGCATTAATCTGATCAAGGTTATACTCTCCTTCACGGTAAGTGAGAATCTTTCCATCTTCCTTGATAAGCGGGTCATACATCGAATAGACCCATGGATATACCGTTTCATCATTATGCACACTGGCAGCTTTAAGCGCTGCAAACAGAACCAGTCCATGCTCATAATGCCATTTCATCATACCTGGTCTGTATCGTTTTTCAACACTCTTTACCATTCTGATTGAAAGGGGCTCTTTAGTCATAATCTTCTCCAATTTAATAGGCAGCCTTTTGATGGCTGCCTTAGTTTTTATTTTGCTTTTACAACGAGGTTGTCGTCTTTCATCTTCTTTACACCCTCATCGTTCCAGGCTTTTCCTCCGATCTTATCAAAATCCTGAAGGAATTTTGCCCAGTTTTCAGGGGTGAGTGTTCTTGCTCCTGTAAGGAACTCTGCAAGGCTCTGTTCGTAGAATCTCTTAACGTCTGCATTAGGCTGAGGCATTGTTCCAGCACCGATATTAGGTGTCCACTCCATTGCCTGCATCTCTCTGAGAGTCTTCAGTGCTGACATTTCCTTTCCTGAAGTTGCTGTTGTATAAGTAGGATAGCGGGATGCAAGTTCTGTATCTGAGTTATAGAAAACCATATTTCTCAGCTGTGTATAAACCTGTCCCTTTGAGCCAGTAAATCCGTTGTCTCCTTCTGTTGCTACAGGAACTCCATCTGCATCAAGTGTATAGTTGATGCCTTCCTGGCCCCAGCCACAAAGATAATATCCTTCCGGACTGCTCATCCATTCAAGAAGCTGTGCAATTGCTTCCTTCTTCCCGTCTTTTGCTGCCTTTGCTGAAACAGCATAAATTCTGTAGTTCTGGTCATATGCTCCAATTGAAGCGTCTCCATTAGGACCAGTTACAGCATCAATTACAATCCACTCTCCATCAGGGAAGTTTGAATCAAACGGTGCATAGTTTGCAGTTGCGGCATAAGCAGCATTCTGCTCTTTCATGATACCGAATCTGCCCTGCTTCCATGCAGCGCGGAAGTCATCTTTCTTGTATGACAGCCAGTTGGGATCAATAACTCCATCATCTACAATCTTCTTCATGAATACCATGAAGTCATAGAATTCTGGCTGATAAATCATAAGGCCTTCTTCCCCTTCCTTGAAGTTCCATACACCCTCAACTCCGAATGCACCGAGAAGCGGGAAGATTCTTGCTCCGGGGTATCCTTTCAAAGTTGAATCTGACTCAATATAGGCACCATATCCATAAGTATCATTTCTTCCGTTTCCATCTGGATCATTGTAGGTAAATGCGTACATTACGTTATAAAGTTCATCGAGAGTTGTTGGAACTTCCAGGCCAAGATTATCAAGCCAGTCTTTTCTGATTAATAAACCTTCATTCTTTGCAATTGAACCAGGGGAAGCAAGACCATAACTCTTGCCATTGATTGTTGTATGGGCAATTGAGTCTGCATCATACTGCTGAGCAGTTCTCTCTGGCATCATCTGATACATATCATCAACAGGTGCAACCAAGCCCTGCTTAACAAGGTTTGTCAGCGCTGCACGGGAAACCATGAAAAGATCCGGAAGGTTATTTGCTGCTCCTGCTGCCTGAATCTTCACATCCTGGTCTGTCTCATTTGAGGGAAGGGCTGTGAGTTTCAAGTCAATATTATACTTATCCCTCAAAATCTGGTAGCCTGGCCAATCGTTGGGAATTGATCCTGCTTCTGTGATTGCAGCACCATACCATAAATCGATGCTCGTCGGCTTACTTGCTGTTTTTGATGTACTGCTCGTGCTTGAAGCTGATGTTCCTTCTTTTTTTGCACATGAGAAAATGAGAAGTAATACTGCAAGGCAGACTAATACTCTTTTCATTGTTTTAATCATACAAAATCCTCCTTAGTGTGAATAAAACTAAATCAACCAAATAAACTTTTTCACTAACCTTTTACAGAACCTGCAAGTGTTCCTTTTGTGAAATACTTCTGAATAAATGGGTAAGCAATTACCATTGGGATTGCTGACATGAATACGGAAGCTGCCTTGATTGCTGCAACTGGCGCATTTCCAAATGCATTGACCTCGACATATTCATTCATTCCAGATGCCATAAGAATGTTCCTTAAGAGAATCGGAAGTGGATAAAGTCTATCGTCTGACAGGTAAAGCATTGCATGGAAAAAGTCATTCCAGAAAGATACTGCATAAAAAAGTCCTACCGTCATTATAATTGCTTTTGAAAGTGGCATAATTATCCTAAACAGGACCTGAACCTCATTACAGCCGTCAATTGATGCTGACTCCTTGAGCTCATTGGGAATACCTTCAAAAAACTGCTTCATGATAATACAGTTGTATGTGCTAATAGCACCCGGAAGGAAAACTGCCGGCAGGTGCCCGATTAATCCGATATCTTTTACCAAAAGATAGGCTGGAATCATACCAACATTGAACACATATGGAATCATAATGATTATGTTGATGAATTTTCTTCCCGGAAGTGTATGGACTGAAAGCGTGTATGCCATCGGGATAGTAAGAATCAAAGCACTTGCAACACCTCCAACCAGAATCTTGAATGAGTTAGAGAATGCACGAATAAACCCATTGTTTCCAAGAAGTGCCTTATATGCATCGGGTGACCAATGCCATGGTGCCATGAACATACCCTGAAGATTTGACCCAAGATAGTCAGCAGGTCGGAATGAAAGGGTGACAGTTGACCATAGCGGAATAAAAATTACAACAAGCATGGCAACCATGAATATGTTTACTACAACATTGAATGTATGGTCAGCAGCAGTAAGCTTTACCTTTTTATTCATTGTCTCCGGCTTCAATGATTTTGTTTTCTTCGGAGATTTCTTAAGCTCAAATTTTTTCATCGCACCCTCCTTAGAATAAACCTGTCTCGCTGATTCTCTTACTGATTGCATTAGATGCAAATACCAGAAGCATACCGAAAACTCCCTTGAAAAGACCTACAGCAGTTGCAAGACCGAAATTGAAATCCAGAAGGCCTTGGCGGTAAACCCACGTATCGATAATATCGGCAACTGAGTACACCTGAGGTGAATACAACATGAAAATCTGATTGAATCCAGCGTCCAGGATTGTTCCGAGCTTCAAAATAAGGACAGTGACGATAACTGGCCTGATTGACGGAAGTGTAATATACCATACTCTTTGCCATGAATTTGCACCTTCAACCATAGCGGCCTCAAAAAGAGATCCATCGATTCCCATCAAAGCGGCAATGAAGATGATTGCCGACCATCCCATTTCCTTCCATGCATCACTTAAAAGAACAACCCATGGGAAAGCTCTGGTATTTGACAGAAAGTCAATTGGTTTTCCTCCGCAAAGCTTAATCAGGTCATTCAATACACCATCTCCAGGTGCCAGAAGGGAAAGAAGGATACCGTACATGATAACCCATGACAAAAAGTGAGGAAGGTATGCCAGAGTCTGGACAATCTTTCTCAGAACCGGTCGGGTACATTCATATATTGCGATTGCAAGAATAATTGATAAGGGAAGGGAAATCAAAAGTTTTCCGACACTGTACATGACAGTATTCCGGATAAGTGACCAGAAATAAAATGAATTGAAGAATGCTTTGAAGTTTGCAAGCCCAATCCATTTAGAACCGAGAACGCCGTCGATTGCCATAAAATCCTTGAATGCAATCTGTGCGTTGAAAATCGGTACATATTTGAAAGTCACATAATAGAGAAACGGAACAAAGGCGATAACATAAACCATGGCATGGCGCCTTATTTCGCTTGCAAGTTTTACTCTGGCCTTTTTCTTCTCCTCAATTTTTACCCGTTCATCCTTTTTGCCACCTACAGGAGAACCTCCAGTCTTTTGTTTCATAACTACCCCTTATAAACAAGTCTAAAAATGAAAATGAAAAACATTCAACACAACACTTGTACTATTCCGACTTTTTGAAAAAAGACTAATTTATTGTAAGAACTCCAAAGGTTTCTTTCCAACATTCTTCTCTGACTCAGCCTTGATGTCACTCAGTGTCTGCAAAATCTGCCTGTTAATTGAATTAGCTTCAGCTAATGCCTTCTTGAGTTCTTCATTCTGTTTCATGATTTCATCATTTACATTGCTGCTTTCACTTTCTTTTTTGATGTTAGTAAGGTTTCTGTTTACAGCGCTCATCCACATGAATACAACACCATAAATAAAGAATGCGATTGCACCGATGAATAAAGAGGATACCATTATCCTTGATTCATATACAGAAAGAGCTTCACTGAGGGCATTTTTGTTGCCGAAAACATACTGCATCACGACTTCTTCAATATCTATTTCCACTATTTCCGGATTCTGCAGAATCGGGATAAGACAGTAGATTCCATAACAGAGTAAAGCGATTGCGATTATAAATGTAATAATTGAAATGAATTTTAAGGTCTTTTGCATATTTTTCTCCCGTTTCTATTATCTTTTCCTCAACACTTTAAGTCTATTGTCTCTATTTCAATTTTTTTCATTATTGCTTCTTGTCCTAATTTGTCCGGGAGGAAACCCTTTGATTTTCCTAAACACCCTACAGAAATATGCCTGATCCTGGAAACCTGATATTCTTGATATTTCATTTATGCTTAAAGAAGTTGTTTTAAGCATCCTCTGTGCTTCCTGGATCCTGAATCTGTTAAGGTACTCCCATGGGGAGAGCCCTGTCTCCTTTCTGAAAATACGCGTAAGATAATCCTCACTTATATTCACAGATGCGGCAACCTGCCACCTGGAAATCTGATCCATGCCCTTTTCATTCAGATAGATTATCGCTTTTTTGACAAGGGAAGCTGTTAACGGCATAAGCATTTCCCCTCCGGCAAACACCGAAAGTAGTCGGGAGACAAATTCATCTGATTCGGGCACTGAGGAGTTTACCATTATCAGATTGGGAATATCTGCAAAAACAAAATCCTCATGAGTAAACCTGTCTGAAACAAGAAGAATGGGAGTCTGTGCATATCTTCTGTCATTCTGTAAACCTTTAATAAAACCAATATCCTTCTTATTGATTATTATCATGGCAACACTCTCTCCCTTTTTTGTTATCTCAGACAGGCTTTCAACCTTTATAAGTTTTGCATAATCTGAAAGGTATGAAAGGCTCGGGAGAATATCATCAAAATAATAGATGACCTTCTTTTCATTCATGGAAAGAGGTTCCTCAAGAGCATCAGAAAGGCTCATGTACTCCTTGTTTAGACCAAAGAACATAAAAGGAAGGTTCCTGCTGGTGCTGTAACTTACAATCAGATTAAGAAGAACCCGGTTTATACTTTTATCCTTTTCCTTTTTTAATGCCACGGCTGATATATTTTTCGGGATACTGAAGCTACGCAACATATCACTCTCACTTTTTCTGACAACAGAAATTTCCCTATAAGAATCAAACGGGGAGTCCTCCCCTTCTGAAATATACAAAACTGATCCGAAAGATGAGGAGAGTGTCTTAATTCCTGAAATTGAGGGAAAAGAAAAGAATACCTTTATACTGAATGAGGAGAACTTCAGTGATGCCTCATGGCTAAGAATAATTTTCTCACATAAAAGCAAAGACGGAGTCTTCTCAAGAAGTGTCGGTTTCCATCCTCTTTTTTTACCCTCTATACTTACCTCAAGTCCTGTGGGAAGCAGTTTGAAAACAAAAACAGGTTCATCTTCAGCATCCGATATAAAGGAGGAAAGAATATTAAATGCATGTAGCAGCTTCTTTCTGTCAAACATGAATGATGGAAGATCGGGCCCTCCTTTTACTTCAAAACCAAATCCTGTAAGCCCATCTTGAAGAACACGGCAAGGCGTGTACCGCATCTCAAGGCTCTCGCTACCGAGGTCAGATGATATAAGTTCAACCAGGTGCTCGGCTTTCACCAAGCTCCCCTTTATTTCATCAGAACTGAATTTGGCCTCATCCAATAAAGAATAAATCTGGTCAAACTGGTTTTTAAGCCCCTCTGTAAGCTTAGAGTACAAAAGGAGTGATTTACTCTCCTCCCTCTCTGCCCTTTCACTTTTTTCCGCACTGAGAAGAAACAGTTTCAGTGACTTCAGTGATGCAGAAATACTTGTCCTGATATCCTCAACAATACTTCCGTCCAGAAAATCAAGTCCCAGAACCATGTAGCCGACATACTCATTGTCGTAAAAAAGTGGTTCAACCGCAAAAAGACCTTCATTTATTTCATCTTCCAACTCCTCTCCTACAAGGTCTTCACTATTGAAAGGAGGAGCATCGTAATATGTGTTTTTTCCGCTGAATCCCCCAAAGAGCCTTGTACTATCATCTTCAGAAAGGAAAATAAAGGCTTTATTTATTCCGAACTTCGGAAGGCACTCCTTCAAAGTATCAATAAGGTCATTTTTCTGACTTATAGCCAAAAGCCTGGTTTTGAAATCCCCTAGCCTCTTACTTCCCATCCTTTCAGAAAATGCTTTTTCTGATACATATTTCGAGTAGCTTTCCATCGCAACATTGTAAAAATCTGATTCCCCCAAGCTCTCTTGGGAAGTAAAAACGAGCCGGGCAATATCTGGAATAAGGTCTACCTGACCACCTGAGGAAAAATAAGCTTCAAGACTTTTATTTATGTCACTGTTTTTATTTTCAATTTCTGAAATAAGGTGGCAAAGGGCCTCCTCTTCCTTAAAAGTGGCAACCTTGCTTCTCAGTGCATAAAGTTTCTCTTCTTTCGTTAAGGGTTTTTCCCCATCATTGGAAAAGAGGCTGTTTTTGCACCCACACGATGAACGTATAATAAGGCTGGCCGGTAAAAGAATTGATCCAGCAGTTTCTTTCTTGCTGTTATAAGCTATCTCAGCAGCTATTTTATAGGAAGTTCTTGCCATGTCCTCAATGGGCATTTTGACTGTTGTTGTCTTTATTGGCATCATAGTTATCTCAATGCTGTTATTGAACCCTGCAAGGGCAATATTCCCGGCAGGAGAAAAGCCTGTTGCTTCAAGCTCTTTGACAGCATGAAAAAGGAGTAAGTCTGAAGAGGCAACGAGTGCGTCAAAATCTTTTTTTGGAACAAGGGAACGCTCTTTAAGTAGCGTGTCTATTGCCTCCTTGCCTCCTCCCCATGCGCCCGGCGGAGAAACCAGACTGGGATCAAAGTGCAGACCTGCCATCTTCAATGCATCTTTATATGCCTTGTATCTCGTTTCGGCACTCTGATGTGTTTCAGGTCCCCGTAAAAAAGCGATTTTTTTCGCACCATGTTCTTTTATTAGATGCATGACTTGGTCAAACATTCCTTTATATGCATCAAAGTCTACTGAAAAAATCCCATCAAAGCTCAGTCCCAGAGAGACAACAGGAAGACCTTTTTCCCTCTTTTTTCTGATTGTTTCTTCAACAAAAGAAATGTCTTTCTTCCCAGTAAGGGAACTCGACCATACAATTACTGAATCCAGGTTGCTTTTATTTACCAAGGAAAGGATCTGGTTTCTTAGGTATTCGTTCCCTTCTTTATACTCAAGGCGCCCTACAGGAAAAACAAAAAGGGAGTTTTCTCCACTTTCCAAGGCAGTTTCCACCATACTTTTGCACATAGCTATACTTGAACCCTGGTGTATTGTGGCTAGAACAAACCCGATTCTCTTTCCCATGGATAATCAGTTTACACCCATTTTGATAAAAAGCAATTTTTTGTACTATTCCGTACTTTCTGTGTCTCCATTTTCATTTAAATATCCACTTCAAATGGAGTATAATTTCATCATGGTCGATTACAAAAATGATTACATGAAGTCCTCCGAGGCGGCGGAAAAATGGGGAATAACAGAAAGAAGAGTCCGTATCCTTTGTGAAAGAAACAAGGTTGACTCCTGTTTCAAGGTAGGGAAAACCTGGTTTATTCCCAAAGATGCACCTAAGCCGTTGGATGGTAGGACAGGGCGTCTATTTGATAAGGTCTGGCGCCTCAGGATGGGAAATATAGATGTTGACGGCCTTGAAGAACTAAGGAGATTGCATCCTCTTACTGTTGAGTTGATGAAAAGCGAGAACTTTAAAATGCTCCTTGCAAAATCCATCGTTTTCCACCTACAGGATGATGAGGGGGCAAAAAGTGTAACAGAGAAACAGATAATCAGAATATTCTCAGGGGAAATCGTTCCTTCCCTTTCACTTAAATTGCATCTTATCATGAGCCATTTTTATTACGAACTTATCAATACTTTGGGTTCTGACTGGACTCCTACCTTATATAATCTGGATGACCTTTACTCAAAACTTCTAAGCTGTACCGGAGAAGAAGCTCTTAGAAGGGATGGCAAATCCAAAATATCAAGAAATGCAGATAACTTTTTATCTGTCGAACAGGATTTTTACCGTCTTTATAACTACTATAAAGGTGTTATGGTTGATATGGATCCTGTTGCCATGGCATCTATTTTTTACGGAGAGATGGTAAGAATTGAACCATATGAAAAACTACGGGGTCTGATTTGCTTTTTTGCACTTTGCAAAATCCTTGTCACCCACGGGTATATTCCACCTTTATTCAAAGAGGACTTACGCCCTGAGCTAGTTGCTTCTCTTTCCCAAAGTTGCAACAAAGGAAACTACCGGCCACTGTTTGATTTTATAGACCGCGCCATGAAAAGTGCTTATTACTTTATGGATTTTGGTACAACTGAAGGTATTGAGAGCGCTAATTTGTTTGACAACTTTACAACCACCTAACTAAAATGGAACTATGTTCCGTTTTTAAAAAACATAAAGGATAGGAGAAAAATGAAGAGTATTTCTGAAGTTGTGAAAAAGAGTGATAGGCCTGTAAAAGTATTGCAGTTCGGAGAGGGTAACTTCCTTAGGGCCTTTGTTGACTGGATTATTGATAAGCTGAATGAAAAAGGTGGCTTTAACGGAAGTGTTGCTGTAGTACAGCCTTTGGCTCAGGGTATGGCAGATATGATTAACAGTCAGAACGGAGTTTATACAACAGTCCTGCGTGGTGTCCAGAACGGCAAGGAAGTTGAAGAATTCAGGCAGATAACATGTATTGATACATGCATTAACCCTTACAGCGACTATGAAAAATACATTGCAGAGGCAAAAAACCCGGACTTGCGCTTTGTAATTTCGAATACAACCGAGGCAGGTATTTCCTATAATCCGAATGATAAACTTGAGGACAAGCCACAAACATCATTTCCTGGAAAGGTAACTGTATTCCTCTATGAAAGATTCAAAGCCTTTAATGGTGATGAAAGTAAAGGACTTATCTTTATCCCCTGTGAACTGATTGATAAAAACGGAGACAACCTGAAAAGAATTGTTTTGCAGTATGCGTCTGAATGGAAGTTACCTGAAGCTTTCCTCTCATGGGTTGAAAACGGATGTGACTTCTGCAATTCCCTTGTTGACAGAATTGTTCCTGGTTATCCAAGAGCCGAGGCTGATAAGATCTGTGAGCGCTTGGGCTACAAGGATAATCTTCTTGATGCCGCAGAAATCTTCCTTTTATGGGTAATTGAATACCATAAAAGGAGCTATGAAGACGAGCTTCCTACAGATAAAGCCGGATGCAACGTAATCTGGACAAAGGATATGTCATTTTACAGAACAAGAAAGGTAAGAATCCTTAACGGGGCACATACTATGACAGTTCTTTCTGCCTACCAGGCAGGACTGAATACAGTCGAAGAATGTACCAAAAGTCCTCTTATCAGACCTTTGATGGAAAAGGGAATTTTTGATGAAATCATTCCTTCAATGGATGGAGACAAAAAAGAGCTGGAAGATTATGCAAAAGATGTTATTGAGCGTTTCAGTAACCCCTACATTATCCACCTCCTTCTTTCAATAAGTCTCAACTCAGTATCCAAATTCAAAACAAGGGATTTGCCATCCCTAATAAGTTACGAGGCCAAAACTGGGCGCCTTCCTGAAATTCTGACATTCTCCCTCTCTGCCCTTATCAGCTTCTACGATGGAAAAATGTCAGAAGATAAAACATACCTGGAAGGAAAAAGAGGAAACGATACTTATAAAATTATGGATAGCCCTGATGTTATTGAAAAATTTGCCGCTCTGTACAGCGGAAAGTATGAATGCAACAACTGCAAGGCAAAAGCTATTGCAAAAGCTGTACTCTCTGAAAAAGAATGGTGGGGCCTTGATCTTACTGAAGTTCCGGGTCTTGAAGATAAGGTTGCTTCCTATTTGAAGAGTATCTACAACAACGGTATGACAGAAACTATCAAGAACCTGGGGCTCTAGCATGGAAAAAGCCAAACTTATCCAGATTACACCTCAAGACAATGTTGCCGTAGCACTTGAACAGCTGTACAAAGGAGATGTAGTTACACTCAATAAAGATACATTCACACTCCTCTCCGATATTCCAAGAGGGCATAAAGTAGCCTTACAGGATATACAGAAAGGCCATCCTGTAATCAAATACAGCTATCCAATCGGAGAAGCAAAGGAAGATATTAAAAAAGGTGAACATGTCCATGTTTACAATTTACATACCCTTCTAAGTGAGGAAGCTGACTATTCCTATGACGAAAAGATTGCCTCTTCATATCTTGAAGAATTCAAAAAAGATCAGGAAAAATACAAAAACCATATTCCGGTAATCCATGCTTATCAAAGGGAGGATGGTCGAGTCGGAATCAGAAACGGCATCTGGATTGTTCCTACAGTAGGATGCGTAAACGGAATTGCCAAGCTTGTTGAAAAATGGGGCAACGAGAACCTAAACCTTGAGGACGGGGTTCATGCATGGATTCATCCATACGGATGCTCCCAGATGGGTCAGGACCATGAAAATACAAGAATAATACTTTCAGACCTGGTTCATCACCCTAATGCCGGAGCTGTTCTTGTTATTGGGCTCGGTTGTGAGAACAATACAATGGATTCTTTCAAAGAGCTATGTGGAAACGTCAATCCGGAGAGAGTGAAATTCCTTGTCTGCCAGGAAGTTGAAGATGAAGTTGAGGAAGCAAAATCCCTACTGAAGGAACTCTCGGAAATTGTAAAGAAAGACAAAAGAACGACAGTGCCTATTTCCAGAATAGTCCTTGGATGTAAGTGCGGAGGTTCAGATGGGCTTTCGGGAATTACAGCCAATCCGCTTGTCGGAAGAATCACAAACGAATTAACCGCAATGGGTGGTACCTGTATTCTTACAGAAGTCCCTGAGATGTTCGGAGCTGAGCAGATGCTGATGAACAGGGCTGTGAGCAAAGAAGTGTTTGACCAGACAGTGGATCTTATAAATACATTCAAAAACTACTTTGTAGAACATCATCAGGTTGTATACGAAAATCCAAGCCCGGGCAATAAAGCCGGGGGGATTACAACACTTGAGGATAAGTCACTAGGCTGCGTTCAAAAAGGTGGGAGAGCCCCGGTTTCTGCTGTATTGAAATACGGGGAAAGGGTAATAAAACCAGGTTTGAATCTTCTTCTGGGACCGGGCAACGATATTGTCTCAACAACTGCCCAGACAGCAGCCGGAGCAAATCTGATTTTATTTACAACAGGTCGGGGAACTCCACTTGGAGCACCCGTTCCAACAATCAAAATCGCGACAAATCAAGCCCTTGCTGAGAAAAAGCACAACTGGATTGATTTCAATGCTGCAAGGTTGTTAGATGAGGACCCTGAAAAGGTCACATCTGACTTACTTAGCTTGATAATTAGAGTATGCAACGGAGAAAAAGCAAAGAATGAAATCAACGGCTACTCTGAAATTTCATTATTCAAGGATGGAGTAATACTATGAAACCATTTATGGGAAAGGATTTTTTACTTGAAACTGATACTGCAAAATCTTTATTTCATGATAATGCAGCTTCTATGCCGATTTTCGACTATCACTGTCATCTGATTCCTGAAGAGATTGCAAAAAACAAGCGTTTTAACAATATAACAGAAATCTGGCTCGGTGGTGACCACTATAAGTGGAGACAGATGAGAACCTGTGGTTTTCCTGAACGTGTGATTACGGGAGATGCTTCAGCGTGGGAGAAATTCCTTGCATGGGCAGAAACAATGGAGAACCTGATTGGAAACCCACTCTACCATTGGACACACCTTGAACTCCAGCGCTATTTCGGAATTTATGATGTACTTAACAGGAAGAATGCAAAAAAGATTTTTGATGAATGCAACGAAAAGCTTCAAAATGACCCGGATCTGACTGTCTGGGGTATCATGAAGAAATTCAACGTATATGCAGTCGGTACAACTGATGATCCTGCAGATGACCTTAAATGGCATAAAGTAATCAGAGATGAAGGGAAATGCCCCGCAAAGGTCATTCCATCCTTCCGCCCTGATAAGGCTCTGAATATAAACAAAGCAGATTTTACCTCCTACATAGAAACTCTTTCAAAAGCCGCAGAAATAGAAATACAAAGTGTGGATGATGTAGTAAAGGCACTCGAAAAGAGACTCGATTTCTTTGTTGAAATGGGGTGCAAAGCTTCAGACCATGCACTTGAAACATGTCCTCATACTTTCTTAACCAAGGATGAAGTAAACGCCATATTCAAAAAGAAGATGGAAGGAAAAGCGCTCAATGCAGAAGAAATTGATGCATACAGAACTTATGTCCTTACAGAGCTTGCAAAAATGTATAAGAAAAAAGACATTGCAATGCAGTGCCACTTTGCAGCAATAAGAGATAACAATAAGAAGATGTTCAAAGAACTTGGACCTGATACAGGCTTTGATGCATCCCACGACAAGGATCTGGCTGAGGGTGTCTCTATGTTCTTCAGTAATCTTTCTGAAAGCGGAGACGTTCCAAAGACCATCTTCTACTCACTTAATCCGAAAGACTACTACTCTCTCGGAACTTTGATGGGATGCTGGCAAGGAGACGAAATCAAAGGAAAAATCCAGCTTGGTTCAGCATGGTGGTTCTGTGATCACAGGGACGGTATGACTGATCAGATAAAGATCCTTGCAAACCTGGGTATGCTTCCTGCGTTCATCGGAATGCTTACTGACTCCCGTTCATTCCTTTCCTATCCGAGACACGAGTATTTCAGAAGGATACTTTGCAATATAATCGGGACTTGGACTGAGAACGGTGAGATTCCCTACGATATGGAAATGTTAGGTAACGTTGTCAAAGATATCTCGTTTAATAATGCAAAAACCTACTTTGAAGGAAAGTAAAGTGAAAGTAGAAAGCGAAGAGAAAATGAGTGCAGTTGAGAGGACTCTCTCAATTCTGGAAGCACTGAGCGAAGAGGAGTATTCAAACCTGGAAAACCTTTCAAAAAGCACCAGGCTTCCAAAAGCAACACTTCTTCGCTTTCTTTCTTCCTTAATTGCCCTTGGCTATGTTTACCGCGACAACGATGACCGCTACCATCTGACACTTAAAATGTTCTCAGTCGGCAGCAAGTCTCTTAACCATATGGACATGGTTTCCGATTCATATCCGTTTGTCAAAAATCTGAGTAAGGCAATCGGAGAAACGGTACATGTGGGAATTCTTGAAGGTAACGAAGCTATATACGTATTAAAGGAAGACAGTAAGTTTTCAATACGCATGCACTCCTCAGTGGGGCGTACAATTCCTCTTTACTGTACAGCAATCGGAAAGATTTTTCTTTCTCAGATGAGTAAAGAAAGACTTGAAGAATATTTTAAGGAAGTTCCACTTACACCTTTTACTGAAAATTCAATCAAAACAAGGCAAGCTTTGAAAGAAGAACTTGAAAAAATCAGGAATCAAGGCTGGGCAATGGATAATCAGGAGCATGAAGAGAACATCATATGTATAGCGTGCCCTGTCAGGGATTATTCTGGAAAAATTGTTGAAGCTCTTTCTGTCTCCTGGCCACTTTTCAGATACGAGAAAGCAAAATTTGAAGACTATCTGAGGGAAATAGAAAATACAACTTCCTCAATTTCAACTATGCTTGGAGCTAATTAGTTTTCTCTTTTTCCATTATTTTTAACATATCAATACGCTCTGTTTTTTTATGAAAGACTTCTGTGTTATTCTCGATTTCATTTAAAATAATGAAAGCAAATTCCCTTGCTCCGCGGGAATTCAGGTGAGAATTATCTCCCTCATCTGGTTTATTGAATAACTTCTTGCTCTCACACTCACCTAGTTTTTCAAGATAGAGACTCAAAGGAAGTGTAACATCAACATAATCTACTCCTGATTTATAAGATGCGTATGCAACTGCTGGATAATAAAGACCATGGGTATTCTCCAGATACCCGTTTTTGAAAATACGGCGGGGAATCGGACTGAGAAGTACAACTTTTGCTCCTTTTTGGGAAAAAGAAGTGGCCATATAGCAAAGGTTCTCAGCAAAGCTTGTAAAAGGGTCTGTTCCCCGCTCAGTATTTATCTTCTCGTCGTTATGCCCGAATTGGATAAAGATAATATCGTCTTTTTCGGCTACACTCAGAGCTTGAGAGAAAATTCCCTCTTCAATGCAGGTTTTTGTACTTCTTCCGTTTCTGGCAAAGTTTTTTATCTCGTAATCCGGAAGAAATAAGAAAAGAAACTCTGCCCATCCGGTTTCAGGTCTAGCATCTTTTTCTTTCACAGATGCAGTGCTATCTCCCAGAACAATTATTCTCTTCATAAAAAAATGTCCTCAGCGAGGACATTATAACAGAATAATCAGAGATTTATCTCTGGACTCTACCAGATCCATCTCCTTTGGCAAGAGACTCAACTTCACTTAGTCTTGAAAGATTGAAGTCTCCACTTATTGAGTGCTTCAAACAGGAAGCAGCAACTGCAAAGTTGATGCAGTACTCTTCATCCTCAAAGTGTGAAAGTGCATAGATAATACCAGCTGCAAAGCTGTCTCCACCACCGACGCGGTCAATGATATCTGCAATATCATACTTTCTTGAAAGATAGAATCCTGTTTTTCCTGAAAGGGCTGCAGACCACCCGTTTCTGTCTGCTGATTTTGACTCCCTGAGTGTTACTGCTATGATTTTTACATTAGGAAACTCTTTTTTGACCTTATCACAAAGATCCTTATAAACATCTGTATTCAGCTGCCCGGAAGTTACATCACTGTCTGCAGCAATTCCAAGGCACATTTGGATATCTTCCTCGTTTGCAATTATGACATCTGCGTACTTTACAAGTTCTCTCATCACATCCGGTGCCTTTTTACCATAATTCCAGAGTTTCTTTCTGTAGTTAAGGTCTATACTTACAGTTGCTCCTGCCGCTTTGGCTGCTTTCATCGCTGCTAAGGTACAATCAGCAGTGTTCTGGGAAACAGCTGGAGAAATACCTGTTGTGTGCATCCAGTCTGCACCTTTCATAATCTGAGCAAAATCATAGTCACCTGGCTTAGCAAGGGCAAAGGCTGAATCTGCTCTGTCATAAACAACAAGTGACGGTCTCTGGTTTGCTCCTGTTTCAAGATAATAAATCCCGAGTCTTCCTCCCTTGACCATGTTGATCTCAGAACAGTCAACGCCATATCTCATCAATTCTCTTTCACAGGCTTCCCCTACCGGATTTGCAGGAAGAGATGTAACAAATTTTGCCTTCTCCCCGAAGATTGAAAGGGAAACTGCCACGTTAGCCTCCCCGCCACCGAATGTTGCTTCCAGTTCAGGAGTCTGGAATAATCTATAATGCTCCGGGCTTCTTAAACGAAGCATACACTCTCCGAAGGTTACATATGTCTTTTTGTCTGCCATAAAGAAATAATTACTCCTTTTTCAACTTTATTTAAGTTTAAAAGAGGATTGAGGTGACGTCAATAATTTTTTGAAACAACGTTTCACTTTTCAAAATACCTGTGCTATAATTGATTATCTTTAGAATCAAGGAACTGAAAATGACACAGGATGAACTTTTTACATATTTTCATGATTTAGGAATTGTACCGGTCGTAAAAATTGACGATGCAAAGAAAGCAGAAGGCCTTGCCAATGCTATGATAAAGGGAGGCATTCCTTGTGCTGAGGTTACATTCAGAACAGATGCTGCAGAAGAAGCAATTAAGATAATAACAAAGAAATGCCCTGATATGTTTGTAGGAGCAGGAACTGTCATCAACCCTGAACTTGCGGAAAAAGCTGTTAAAGCCGGTGCCAAGTTCATAGTATCTCCAGGTCTAAATCCAGAAACTGTTAAATGGTGTCAGGCTAACAATGTACCTGTGGTTCCAGGTGTATGTACACCAAGTGATATTGAAAAGGGACTCTCCCTCGGACTGAAAGTATTGAAGTTCTTCCCAGCAGAAGCTTCTGGGGGTGTGAAGATGCTCAAAGATCTCGGCGGTCCATTCCCACAGGTTAAATTCATGACAACAGGCGGTATCAGCCCAGCTAACCTCTCTGAGTATGCAACTTGCCCCAACGTATTGGCAATTGGTGGTTCATGGATGGTAAAAGCTGATTTGATTGAAAGTGAGAACTGGGATGAGATAACGCGCCTTTGCAAAGAAGCCACAGAAAAACTACAGAACTTCCAGCTTGCTCACGTAGGTATTAATCTCGAGGATGCAAAAGCTGCCCAGGACTGCGCTGATAAATTCAAAGTTTTCGCAATGGAAGCCAAAGAAGGAAATTCATCAATCTTCATGAACAAGGAAATTGAACTGATGAAAAAACAGTATTTTGGAAAGAACGGTCACTTAGGCTTCAAGTGCAATGATGTTGAAAGAGCTGTTTTCTATCTCAAACAGAAAGGATATACAGTCAATGAAAGCACAGTGTCTCTGGACGCAAAGGGTAAAATGAAACTCTGCTACCTCAATGAGGAAATCGGTGGCTTTGCTATCCATTTGGTAAAGTAATCCTGGTTATAAAAAAACCAAAAAAGGCTGTGTAAAAACGGATACACAGCCTTATTTTTTAACTATCTTAAAAATTTATTTTCCACACCTATTTTGATTTAAGCAGTTCTTCAATCTTTTCCAATCTTTCTTCTGCCTCTTGGGTATATTTCCTCATTAAAATGATTTGTGATATTGTCCCAAAAAGTACGACATCAAAAATATAGGCACTTCCGACTCCGATAATCAGACCGAATATTATAAGAATAAAATCATCGATTCCACTACCAAGCTTCCAGCCTATAAGGACACCAAGAACTCCACCCAGCACCAGAAACACAATTGAAAGAATGTCACATAGTTTTTCATATATTTTAGCAAGATGATCCAACATACATACCTCCTGTTATTCCATGATTATATCAGGGGGGAGAGTTATCCAGTCAACAATAAAATGAAATTAGTTTCGTTTTTAAGAAGAACAAAAATTCCTAATCTTTAATTGCTACATTCTCTTCAACAATGATCTTTTCACCGTCTGCAATAACAGTGAAATTCTCTAAAGTAACTTCAGCGTTTCTGAGCCTGAAACCACGGGAAGGAGGATCCGGTATACCTTCATACATTGCTGCTTCACTAATCTTTCCTGATGGATTTTCACCAAGAACAAATGTACAGTCCTTGATTACAACATCCCGTACAGGAGATTCGGGAAGACCTATTATTGCACCTGCTGTACTCTGGCATTCAGTTGCGACACAGTTCTCCAAACATATGCCAGAGATTTCCGGAGTTTCTTCAGTTACAGGAAGAACATCGAGAGAGAAATCATTCTTGTCCGTACTGCCACACCTGTAATACATATTAATTACAAAAGGACAAAGATTCTTTTCCATCTTTATTCCGGAAAAACTCAGGTTTTTTATCTTTCCCCCACGTCCACGACGGGTCTTGATTCTCACTCCCCTTTCTGTACCTTGGAAAATACAGTCAGAAACATGAACATCTTCAACACCCCCTGCAGTTTCAGAACCGATAACGGCCCCTCCATGCGCATTTTTAACAAGGCAATCTTTGATTATTATTCCCTTTGACGGTGCTCCATCTTTGATTCCGTCCTTTCCCGATCCACTTTTCAAGGCAATCCCGTCATCTCCCACATCTACAGTGCATTTCTCGACAACAACCATCTGGCTGGACTCTATGTCTATTCCATCTGTATTTGGAGCATCAGACGGATTATATATATTAAGATTTCTCAGCGTCAGATCTTCGCAAAAAAGCGGATGTACTGTCCAGAATGGGGAATTGATTATATTTATACCTTCTATGGTAACATGACGGCTTTGGTTAATCTGAACAAGTGGCGGGCGCAGAAACTGGGTCTGCCTTCCTCCACCCCCTCCAGGTTGACTCTTATAATCCGGGTTTAAAGATGCCAGTTTCAGCTCTATAGGTAAAGCCGGAACAGCTTTATTGACGAGTTTCTTTTTTTCACCGATTTCCTTCCACCAGGCAATCCCTTGTCCATTAAGAGTTCCTTCTCCTGTTACTTTGACATTCTCTGCTTCATTGATGAACAGGCATGGGTGCATACACCAGCACTTGACTCCTTCCCACCTTGTGAATACCGGAGGGTAAGCATCAAAATCATCAATAAACCTTATTTCTGCACCTTTTTCGAGAACAATTTCAGTCTCAGATGGAACAGCAAGAGGACCCGAAGAATAAATACCTTCTGCAAGAATTACCTTCTTTGAGGAGTTCAGGGCTTCCTGTATTTCTTCTGTCATTATGTCTTCTTTAGCAATCAAAACTGATTCATTGACGGTTTTCATTCTGTCCTCCTATTCTATTCTAGCCACTTCAGTCGGGTAAATTCCTCACTCAATTTGGACAAAAGAGAGATACTCTAAAATAATAGCTGAGAATGCTAAAAATTTAATCTGAATTGCCTTAAAATTTAGCTATGTTGAGAATTGGTTACAGAGCACACGATTTTGGTAAATTTGATTCTGTTGAAGCTTTGGCAGAGCGTCTTGAAGCACTGGGAGAAGAATGTTTTATACAACTCGCACTCAATAAGGTCGTTCCTACTGCAAAACCATGGCAGAAGTGGGATGAGGAGTATATAGCATCAGTTACCGATACACTTTTAAAGCATGGCGTGAGTGTAGGAATTGTCGGATGTTATATCCAACCGACACATATCGATGAAGAAAAACGTAAAAGCGATATTATGCGCTTTAAAAAGTCTCTCTCCCTTACCAAAGCATTCAAGTGTGACCTTGTTGCAACAGAGACAGGAACAAGGAATCCTGATGGGGGATACTCTGTTGATACCGCGGATCCGAAATATATTGAACTCTTCTACTCTTCCCTTTCAGAAATGGTAGATGCGGCCGAAAAATATGGCTCATATTGCGTTATAGAGGGTGTAAGCCATCAGCACACTATGAGCAGTCCTGAGAGAATGAAGAATATGCTTGATAAATTCAAATCGGAGCGTCTCAAAGTTCTTTTTGATCCGATTAATATGGTCCCATACACAGGAATTCCAGAAAAAGACGGCGTACCGCTGAAAACTCCGACGAAAGAGGCTTGTGCTCATTTCTATAATGAACTTCTGGATATATATGGCGACCGCCTGGTTGCAATGCACTGCAAGGACTACATTCTAAGCCCGGAGGATGGGCACAAAATCGGGGATCGCCCTGCTCTCACCGGGGTTTTTGACTGGGCAGGATTTATAAAGGAAATCAGAAAAAGGAATATTGATGTTCCGTGGTCACTTGAAAACCTAAATCCCGAAACATGTCTTGAAACCAAACGCAAGCTGGAGAGTTTCTATAACGCCTAAAGGAGTAGCTTCTGCTCCAAGTCCACAGGGTGCCTGTTTTCAAACAAGGTTTTTTCCAGATATTTGGTATCAAGGGCGAGCTCTGAGACTATTTTCTGGAGTAATACTTCGTTAATCAGGTTCTGCTCACAGAAAAGATATGAAAGTGCTTTCTCTGCAATAAAAGACGGAAGGAGGGAATTCATATATTTTTCCTCATCAGTACTGCCTTTATAGTTTCTCCTTAGTGCCTTATACAAAAGTGATTCCTCAATATTGCCTTTCAAGGCAGAAAGCTCATCTATTAATGGTTTTATGTTTCCCTTACTTGCTTCAGTCCCAAGAGGCTTCAATGTAAAAAATGTATACTCTTTTCCTGGCAGATAATGATGCTCCTCACAACGGCTTGCATAGTTTGGTTCAAGATAGCTGTCTTTCTCTTTGTCCCCACCAACAACAATAAGGGGATCAAAAAACAGAGCCGGGCATTCTTTTCCATCGATTTTGTAGTAACGGTAAGTATAGAATGCGTCTTTCATGCAATCCGGATGCTCACAATATGCAGTAAGTGGAATAACATCGGTTGCCATATCAAGCATTAATCGCGCAGTTGAATTAAAAAACTCCCGACGGAAATTCAGTATCAGAGTCGGGAATATAAACATACATCCTTCGTCCAAAGCATAATTACGTGCAACATAAGAGAGACGCTCATCGAAAAAAGATGCTTCATCAATTATGAATGTTCCTACATCCGGATGATCATTCAAAACGCTTTCAAAACCGAAGCTGTCTGAAATTTTTGCTATGTTGTCCCCGCATCGGACATACCCTGAACGATAAGGGAGCGCATCCTCCGGGTAGTTTGTGAACCTTACTCCATCAATACTGGTTCTGATAAAGAATACCTTTGTACGGTCCCGCATCCCTGTTGTACATCTTTCTTTGACAACAGCACTTTTTTTCTGGGCAACTTCAGCGTCATGCCATACTCTTGCTGCATATTCAGTTTTCCCTGATCCCATAGGACCAATAAGGAGTACACGCCTGCCAGGTGTAGTAAAATCAAAATGCGAGAATGTCTCATGCACATTAAGGGTGGGAAGACCGAGCGATTTTAAAAAGTCTTCCCCCTTTTCACTGAACTTAGTATTCGGCATCACCCTTTCCGCCTGAAACGATCTGAACTCCAGCAGAACACCCGAGTCTTGTGGCCCCTGCCTCAATCATTGCAATAGCTGTCTGATAATCCCTGATCCCACCTGAGGCTTTGACTCCCATAGAAGAACCGACTGTTTCCCTCATAAGGCGTACATCCTCCACAGTTGCACCGCCTTTGCTGAAACCAGTTGAAGTTTTGACAAAGTCAGCCCCGGCTCTTTTGCTAAGATTGCAGGCCTGAACTTTCTCGCTGTCATTTAAAAGACATGTCTCGATAATAACTTTCAAAAGCTTACCCCCGCATGCTTTCTTTACTTCCCTGATATCGCTCTCAACTTCATCTAAAAGTCCTGACTTCAAGAACCCTACGTTTATAACCATATCAACTTCATCAGCCCCGTTTTTGACAGCAGTCTCAGCTTCAAAGGCCTTGCTCTTGGTATCCATTGCACCAAGAGGGAAACCAACAACTGTACAGACATTTACAGAGCTGTCCTTTAATTCCTCTTTGGCTGTCTTTACCCAGCATGAGTTTACACAGACAGAAGCAAAATCATATAGCTTTGCCTCTTCGCACAGCTTTATTATTTTGTCCTCAGTTGCATCTGAAGCGAGTACAGTGTGATCAATATACTTACTTAATTTCATATTTCCTCCTATAGTCCCAGACCTTTTTTTCTGTCTGACAAAGCCCTATCAAGTGAATAGTAGGTGGTGCTACTATCATTTAATACTCTCTTCAGAGCTTTTGCCAGTGCTATCTCATCAGAAGAAAGGCCCATATGATAATATTCATTTGAGTAAACTACCCTGGTTCCAATTTTAACCTCTTTGGGAAAGTTTTCATCACTGAATTTTATAAAAGCCAGATTTGGCTCAATAAGATCCTTCTTTACTTTCCCGTTTTCTTCCCGAATAAAATATGACTCTGTGACTACTCCCCGCTTTCCCCTGATTTCAAATCTGTTAGGGCGTAGTTCATTTCTGTAAATATTGGTAAAGAAATCATTGATAAGGAGTTTTCCATCTTCTGTAACAGTAACAGAAATGGTACGCTCCGAATTATCTATTTCATCCTTATCAATTATTCTTTTATCCCTGTTATCTGATTTAGCAACACTTTCATTGTTTTTAATAAAGCAGGAATGAGACTTTTTCCATGAGGGAATGAAAACCTCAAATAATGCCGAAGCATGATGTGAATGAACCATATTCAGATATATGCTCTGTATTTCTCCAAGTTCATCACTAAGGGTTTTTATACTTTCAATTATCGGATTCAAAGGATAAACTTCCAGAACAGAGCATTTTATACCTTCAATTTTCTTAACTTCATCCTCGTTTAAAGATAAGAAACTGGTTTCACATACAATTCTCTCATTTCTCTTATGTAGTTCCAGAATCAGAGAAACAAGGTTTTCAGGGGAGGTTGCAACAATAACAGCACTGTGGGGAAATGAAAGAGCTTCGTCTAAATTAGAGGTTGCATTTATCCCTTTTTCCTTCAGTTCAAAAGCCCTTTCCCTCTTATGGGTAAAGACTGAGTTTACAGAAAAAGGACCTTTTAGTTTCTTTGACAGATTGTAAATTGTTGTAGCCCTTTTACCTGTTCCGCATAAAATGAATCCAGCCATAACTAAATTTTACAGTTGAAATGTTGTATTTAAAACCAGATGCTTTTTTAAAAGTTTTACTTCTAATAAAGTTAAAGTATGGTTAAAACTGCACTTGAGAAAATATTTGATTTTCTGATGCTTGGAATAATTGTTTTGAATCTGGCTCAGAGAAAGCTTCCTCATACAGACAAAAAAAGAAGGGCAACCCTGATTCAGGCTGCTTATCTCCTTGTCTTCTATATTCTTCTTGTAGTTTCTGACTATTATCATGCACCCTCTTACGTTGAGTGGATTCTTCTTGCTCTCTTTGTAATTCCTCCCATCATCTGGAGGAGGGTTTTCTTTCCTTTTAAAGCACGGTGCACAAGTTGCAGCAAAAAACTGAAGTTCAGTGAAGCGCTAGGCTGTGATGAGTCACTGTGTACCTCGTGCTTCAATGAAAAATATCCTGAAGAAGTTGAAGAAGGAAAGAAAAAAGTGGAGAAAAAAGAACTGGATCCTGCTTTTGCTTCTGCTGTCTCTGAAATTGACTGGGACAACTGGGAAGCTGATGAGAAATGTGTACTTACATATCTTTTTGATAAGGATAAGGTTCTTTTGATTCATAAGAAAAAAGGACTTGGGAAGGGATATATAAATGCACCTGGCGGACACATTGAACCGGAAGAAACAAAGTTTGAAGCAGCTATCAGGGAAACAAAAGAAGAAACGGGCCTTATAGTTGAAGGTCTTAAGGAAATGGGGATCCTGCGTTTTCAGTTCAAAGACGGACTTAAAATGCTAGGCTATGTTTTCTTTTCCTATTCCTATAGCGGGAGCATGATAGATGAATGTGAAGAGACAAAACCATTCTGGTGTCCTACCGACAAACTTGATTATTCATTAATGTGGGAAGACGATATTCTTTGGCTTCCAAGGGCGCTTAAAGGTGATACTTTTGACGGGAAGTTCCTATTCGATGGAAACCAGCTTATAGACAGTAACGTTAAATTTGAGAGCATAGAGAGTGAAGAGAACCTTAGGACTTTGGAACTTATCAAATAGCGGCTTTCATAAAAAGCTTTCTTCAGAGGAAGGAAAGAAGATAATCCGCGAAGCGATAAAGCACAACTTTTCTTCCTTTGACAGTGCATACTCATATGAGGGTGCTGAATCTGTACTCTCCTCTGTATTGAAAGAAAAAGGGCTTTTATATGAAGTTGAAATTACATCTAAGGTTATGCCCGTTCCATCAATGGAAAGAAAAACGGAAATTATCCTCAGAAGGCTTGGACGCTCTTATGTTGATAACCTTCTCCTACATTGGCCAAGTGACAGTGTCAGCCTTTTCTCATCCTTAAAGATACTTGAGTCTTTGATGGCAAAAGAAAGGACAAGGAATATCGGAGTTTCAAATTTCCCCTTATCTTTATTGGAAAAGGTTACCAGAGACTTTCCAATAACGCTTCACCAGAGGCCTCTTTCCATCCTATGGAGTAAGGACATAATAAAAGAAAAAGAACTTCACCTTAAAACAATGGCCTATGCTCCCAGGGCTATGGGGGTGCTTACGGATTCATTTTTGAGCTCTGAAGGCAATGATGATAAAAGAAGAAAGCTGGAATTTTTTAATAGCCCAGATTTTGAAGATTTACTTTCTGTTATCAAAGAAGAGTGTAAAAACAATAACCTAAAGACAGAAGATCTATCATACACTTTCGTCAAAAGGCTCAATCCTGAATACATAATTGAAGGATTCTCATCCCCCTCTCAAATCAAAGATGACACCTTAGAGCTCAAAGATGATAGTTTTACGAGACTTTTAAAATCATCCCTGTCTTTTTCTGAAGGTTTAAAAAGTGACAATATATTCTCCCATAACTACTTGAGAGGGTAATCAAACTAAATTAAGCTTTTTTTATGTTGACTTTACTTGAGGAAGAGCGATGTGAAATAGAAGTGAAAAAGTCCCGCTTCATTTCAATAGCACTTCCTGTAACTTCACTAAAAGAAGTTAAAGACAAGGTAAAAAAAACATGGGAAGAGTACCCTGACGCAACCCATGTAGTACATGCTGCTGTTGTCGGACAAAGTGGTACTGAATTCTCGTTCTCTGATGACAGAGAGCCAAAAAATACGGCTGGCCGCCCTGCTCTTGAAGTATTGAAAGGTTCAGGAATTACAAATATATGCGTATGTATAATACGCTACTTCGGTGGCACACTGCTTGGGACTGGAGGCCTTGTAAAAGCATATTCAGATGCTACAAAGGAAGTACTTAAGAAAATAAAAACAGAGAAACTGACAGAAAAGGAACCTTTTACCTTAAAGCTCAATTACGATCATTTTACATTGGTTAAAAGGGCACTTGTTGAATATGAAATAAACTCAAACGAAACTTTCGGGGAATACATAACTATAACCGGAGACGTAAAAAAAGAAGATAAAGCATCATTTGTAAAAAAGATTCAGGATATCGGGCAAGGAAAAATAACAATCATTATTTAGTGATGATATATTTCCTGTCACTGTTAAGGAACCTCAGTTCCCCATCTTCCTTCTTAGCGTTACTATCATCTGTATTTTCAACATACTTGATTGCAACTGAGATTGCCACATTCAAGGCCTCTGTCTCTATTTTATCTGGAGTATCGGCAATAGTATGTGCAGGGCTAAGAATTTCAGGGCGCATTGATGTGAGTGTGGTTGCATCAAAACCAGCCCTGCTTGCTGAAGCCGCATCTGTCTCTCCGTCCAGAAGGGATAATTTTCCAATTGGAACTTTGTATCCCATTTTATATGCAAGCTCTGAGAGATGACGGGCCAAAGGAGTTGAAAGCTGTACAAGTCCGTTTCCGTCAGAAGTGGTAAAAGCCAGTTCATTTGCCTTATATAAGCCATCAAAGTTTATTACCTTTGCATTGATCAATATGTGGCTGTTATCCCTGAACCAATAAGAAGATCCTTGAAGACCGCACTCCTCTGCATCAAAGGATGCAAATACAAGTCGTGTATTCTTCAGACCCCTCCCACTTTCTTTCTCGGAGGAAAAGTATTTCAAAAGTTCTGTAACAACTGAAACTCCCGAAAGGTTATCTCCCGCACCAGGGGAATAACTTTTTTCCTGATACTTTATACTGAATAAGGATAGCAAAGAAAGTGCCTCACTTAGTGTTGAAAACACCAAAAACGGCCAATAAGTTAATCCTGGCTTAAAACTAAGTTTGACAACATCAAATACTACCAATACGAAGCCAGTTATAAGCATGATTATAAAAGAGACTACCGGTATTACATATGAGAATAAAAGCTGAGAAGAGAAGCCTTTCCTTGCTCCAAGGATAGGAGCAGAATCATGGTGGGCTGAAAACATAACTGTACTTTTAACTTCGTTTTCCGGCTCAAGGACAGCGTGTACATTTGCCGACTCTCCTGAGGACAAGAAACGTCGGAAAAAGTTACCCTTGCCACGAACTTCCCTGTATAAACACCATGCGTAAAAACAGCCTATTATCAAGGAAAGATATGGCATATTGAATATTGAAAAGACATACATGAAGAACATCAGTATCAGCCCTATTACTAACATTCCGAAGTTCAGTTTGTTATACGCCCTGGCAGAAGTTATCAGTACATCTTCCGAGTACTCCTCAAAGCACGAGGCTATTTTCCTTGCTGCTCTTCTACTCTCTTTTGTAGCAGCAGGACGGGGTCCCAATTCAGATGTAAAACTTTCAATTATGTTTTTTGCGTCCTCTGCAAGTTTTTTTGACTGAACCAAACTCCTGTCACTTTTTTTAACAGGTTGGGGCTTCTTATTTGCAAATTTTGAAATTGAAGTTTTCAATTGATCAAAGAACTTCGCCATACACTAATAATAATTAAATTCCTTATTTAATTCTTCCTTTTGTTTATCCGGAGTACTCAATACGAACTCTTTATTTTTCAGCTGTTATATTAAAAAGGCATACGTTATAAATTGGTTTCTTGGAGATGTTTTCTTTTTGCAATAAAAAGGATGGATCCACACTGCATATAAAAAATAGGCAAAAATCTAATGCAAATTATTTTGTATCACTTTTCTTATATGCAAATTTAGGTTTCAGATAGAAAAAAGTTGAGTTATACACAAAAGAGATAAAGCCTATTAATAAAATTCATCGTAAAACACAGATTTACATGTTTCCATTATAGTAGTAGCGAATCAATGATTATTTTAATTAGGTATGAAACGATAAAAATGTCTATAAAGATTATCTTAAGACATATGCTATATGCTTAAAAACACAAAAAAATCACTAATTAACTTTTACAAAAATCCCACTCTCTTGTATCGGAGATTCCCCATAAATATAGATGTTTATTGACAATTTCATTCCATTTGATGAAAGTTTAATTGCGCTGATTGAAAAATCTTCTATTATGTCTTCATCAAGTTTTAAAACTATCCGACAATTATAATTATTGTCTGAAGATGATTGATATTGTGTAACATCAATTTCTGGATAAATGGAAACATTATTTCTAAAACTTTCAAAAAAGTTTATTGTCTGATATCCATCGGAAACAGTTATTTCATTTGAACTAAAAATAATGTATTCAGAAGATGAAGTTCCAGATTCTTTCCAAGTTCCAATTAGCCAATTTGGAATTGAAGCTCTGATATTCCTACTTCCTGAAGCATTATCACAGGAAAAAGCTATTAGCAAAAAAATACAAAATAAACATAGTACCAACAATTTCAACAGTAAATTTTTTCTCATTCTCTTATAGCCTCTTTTTTTATTTAATACATAATAAAAATATTTTACAATATTAGTGATAATTCTTTCATACTAAACTAAAACTATTTGTATATTATGAGGAATAGAAAATTATAAACTATCATTAATAAAGCTAAAGCTTTGAGATAAGAAAGATTCCAAAAAACATTCTGCTTGCCGTTCGGATAGCTGAGTATTCCCTCCTGCGGGAATGCGACTATCTGG
>CAZOTY010000025.1:0-27642 GCA_964582905.1 uncultured Spirochaetaceae bacterium
GTTGGTACGCTGAGTGTTCCCGAAAGATCCACTATAACAAATATGGGAGCAGAGTGCGGGGTAACAACCTCGATATTCCCATCTGACGAGAGGACCCTTGAGTTTCTGAGGGCAGAAAAGCGTGAAAAGGACTATATTGAGCTGAAAGCTGATGAGGATGCGGTATACGATGCAACTTTCACAATTGACCTTGATACACTGCCTGCAATGATTGCCCTTCCTCATAGTCCGGGAAACGTAAAGACAGTCAAAGAACTTGAAGGAATGCCAGTAAGCCAGGTTTTAATTGGCTCATGCACAAACTCATCCTATCTTGACTTGAAGAAAGTCGGAAGGATTCTTGAAGATAAGACAGTCAGTGATGGTGTATCCTTCGGTGTCGCTCCCGGAAGCAGGGCCGTTTTACGCATGATTACTCAGGATGGTACTCTTGACCAGCTTATTGCATCAGGAGCGAGAATCCTTGAGTCAGCCTGTGGATTCTGTATCGGCAACGGGCAGAGTCCCGGAAGCAAAGGTGTATCATTAAGAACAAATAACAGGAACTTTGAAGGACGAAGCGGAACAAAGGATGCCAATGTTTACCTTGTTTCACCTGAGACGGCTGCGCTTTCTGCAATAAACGGTGTGCTTACAGACCCTACCGGTAAGGAACTGAATATTTCAGGTGTTGTAATGCCTGATGAATTCCTTATTGATGACTCTATGTTTATTTTCCCCGGAAAACGAAAGGAGGAAGTAAAGAGGGGACCGAACATCGGCTCTGCTCCGAATAATACACCCATAAAAAATGAAATCTGTGGGGAGGTTCTTCTCAAGCTTGGTGACAAGATTACAACTGATCATATTATGCCTGCAGGGCAGTTTCTCAAGTACAGATCAAATATTGCTACCTATTCCAAATACGTATTCAATCCTGTTGATCCGACTTTTTCAGAGCGTGCCCTCTTAAACAAGGAAAGGGGGAAAGCCGGTTTTATTGTTGCAGGAAACAGTTATGGTCAGGGCTCTTCCCGCGAACATGCGGCAATTTGTCCTATGTACCTTTGTGTAAAGGCAGTTATCGCGGTCTCTATTGAAAGAATCCACCAGGCGAACCTTTGTAATTTCGGTATCCTTCCTCTGCTTTTTGAAAATGAATCTGACTATGAACTTATAAGCCAGAGCGATGAAGTGGAACTTTGTGATGTTCTTTCTTCAATTGAAAAAGGTGAATTTGTTTTGAAGAACAGAACCAAAGAGCTTGAGATCCGCCTTAAGTTATTTGCTTCAGAAAAGCAGAAAGCTGAGCTTATTGCTGGTGGAAAGCTGAATTTAGTGAGGTAAGTATGAAAGCTGAATGTATTGATGGGAAACTCAGTATCCCTGATGAAGTAAATGTCGTATATATTGAAGGAGACGGGGTTGGTAAAGAGATTACCGTTGCAATGATAAAGACTGTCAATCTTGCAGTGCAAAAAGCCTATAGTGGTTCAAAGAAGATTAATTGGATTGAGGCTCTGGCAGGATCCAAGGCGGAAGAAAATGGAAAAAAGAACCTCCCTGATGAGACTCTTTCCCTGATAAAGGAAAACCTAATTGCTATAAAAGGTCCCCTTACAACACCTGTTGGAAAAGGGGCACGTAGCATTAATGTTGCTTTACGTCAGGCTTTGGACTTGTATGTATGTCAGCGTCCGGTGAAGTACTTTGAAGGTGTTCCTTCCCCTGTCCGACACCCTGAGAATGTTGATATGGTTGTGTTCAGGGAAAACACTGAGGATATATATGCAGGAATCGAGTGGCCAAGCCAGTCAGAAGAAGCAGAAGAGGTTATAAGCTTTCTTGAAAATGATATGGGTGTAAGAAAAATCCGTTTTCCTGAAACCAGTGCTGTCGGAATCAAGGTAATCAGCCCGGATGGCACGAGACGTCTTGTCAGAAGTGCAATTGATTTTGCCCTCCAGAATAACAGGAAAAGTGTAACACTTGTCCATAAGGGAAATATCATGAAGTTTACTGAAGGTGGCTTCAGATCCTGGGCATATGAATTGGCAATGAATGAGTATGGAGCAGTGCAGGATGATAAAGGTAGGGTTGTGATTGAAAGAGAACCTTATCCTCTTATCATCAAAGACTGTATCTGTGACGCATTCTTGCAGAATATTCTTTTAAAACCTGAAGACTATGATGTTATTGCCACAATGAATCTGAATGGGGATTATATTTCTGATGCTCTGGCAGCTGAGGTTGGCGGCATAGGAATTGCTCCCGGAGCTAACATAAACTACAAAACAGGGGTTGCTGTTTTTGAAGCAACTCATGGCACTGCCCCTGATATAGCTGGTAAGAATATTGTAAATCCCCTCTCAATTATCCTTTCTGCATGTATGATGCTCACTTATATGGGTTGGGATAAAGCTGAAGCTTTGATTGTCAAAGCAGTAGAAAGGGCAATAAGGGAAAAGAAAGTAACCAAGGATTTTTACGACACGATGAAAAAAGAGGGTATTGAAGGAGAATGTCTTTCAACTGCTGACTTCACTTCAGTGCTTGTCTCATTTATCTAGATTGAAATAAACCCGCTCAGGCGGGTTTTTTAATTAAGAAGTAAGATCAATTACAGCGCTGTAGTCATCAAGTACTTCTTTCCATGAAAGTAGGGGAGCAAGCTTTTTTGTTTCTTCCCAGTTGATACCCGGGGACTTAATTGCATAAACCTTTTTAAAGCCAGCGCCGAGTGCTGCCTTAATACCGTTTACCGCATCCTCAAAGCAGATTGCATCTTCTGCCTTTATTCCTATTGAATCCAAAACAAGGTTATATAAGTCTGCGGCCGGTTTGCTTTTCAGATTCTCCCTGCCATAAAACATGTTTTCCGTCTTAAAGAGGGACTTTAAATTGTACTCAGGAATATACCAGGCAAAATTCATAACAGGAGCAGAGGAACCAATTGCTGTGATTATCCCATCGCTGTTGAGTTTCCTTATAAAAGAGACAGCATCTCTTTCAAGGGTAAGACCTTTATTTATGCAGATAGCTTTGTAGGTATTCTCCTTATACTCAATCATCTGCAGTATCTCTTCTTCACTGGCCTCAGGGTTGATTATCCTTGAACAAGCTGAATCTGTCATACCTGCATACGTATTGAACGGAGGAACAGCTTTTCCGCCAAGAAAATGCTTTCCTGTCAGTTCCCAGGCTTCCTGGTTTTCAAAAAAGTCAAAGTACAGAGTTCCGTTAAAATCGAATACAACTGCCTTAGCGTTCATCTATAGGAGTGACCTCCCTTGAAGTGGTTCCAGTATAAATCTGTCTTGGACGCCCGATTTTCTGGTATGGATCGTGTCCCCATTCAAGATAATGGGAAATCCAGCCAGGAAGGCGCCCGAGGGCAAAGAGAACAGTGAACATGGATACTGGAATATTCATTGCATGGAACGTGATTCCCGTGTAAAAGTCGACGTTCGGATACAGATTCCTCTCGATAAAATAGTCATCTTCGAGCGCTCTTTCCTCAAGCTCCATTGCAATATCAAGAAGCGGATCGTTTCCTTTCATTGTCTTTATAACTTCGCTTGTCAGTTTCTTGGCTATTTTTGCCCTGGGGTCATATGTTTTGTATATCCTGTGACCGAAACCGGAGAGTCTGAAAGGATCATTTTTATCTTTTGCCTTTTCAATTACCGTTTCCGGACTGATTTTTTCACTTTGCATCTTCTGCAACATATCCATTACGGCCTGGTTTGCACCTCCGTGCTTGCTTCCCCATAATGCGCAGCATCCTGCAGCAACTGAAGCATAAAGGTTGGCTTCTGAGGAACCGACAAGGCGTACTGCGGAAGTCGAGCAGTTCTGCTCATGGTCAGCGTGCAGTATAAGAAGTTCATTAAGGGCTTTTACATGAACCGGATCGGGAGTGTAGTTATTTACCGATGAGTAGAACATCATATTCAGGAAATTGGCACAGTAGCTTAAGTCATAACGCGGTTCAACATACTCCATACCGTTCATCTGGCGGTAAGTAAAAGCAGCAATTGTCCTCATCTTGCTTAAAAGACGTGTTACAGTAAGGTCAATATTCTCTTCCGGGTCACGCTCAGCCATATCCGGATAGAAGGCTGAAAGGGATGCTGTCATCGCTGAAAGAATTCCCATAGGGTGGGCTTCAGGGGGATAGGCCCGGAAAAACTCCTTCATATTTACATGCAGAAGTGAGTGCTGGTTAAGTAAATCCTGGTATTTTGTTCTTTCTTCGATATTTGGCAGATATCCTTTGACAAGAAGATGTGCCACTTCAATGAAGTCACATTTTTCAACAAGATCTTCAATAGGGTAGCCGCGGTAAAGAAGAATACCTTTCTCCCCATCAACAAAACAAATACTGCTCATACAGGATCCGGTATTAACGAACCCGGGATCATAGGTTATAAACCCGGTGTCCTTTCTCAGGCTCGTTATATCGATACTCTTGGAACCCATATTGTCGATAATCACATTTGTTTTGTATTCTCTTCCATCATCCAAAATGAGTTTTGCGCTTTCTTTTTCTACTGTCATTATACAGAGAATACACAAATGATTGAAAAATTAGAATAAGGGTAGTAACTTTTATCTATGGAAACACTTAGCGATGAAGAAGTACAGGATGTAGCTGATTTTTTCAAGGTATTTTCAGACCCTACGCGTCTGAGGATACTTATACTTCTGGATGAAAAAGGGGAGGCGGGAGTGAACTTTATCGCTGAGAGCCTGGATATGACACAGTCTGCAATCAGCCAGCAGCTGAAGATGCTCAGGTCCTCCCGTCTTGTAAAGTTCAGAAAAGAAGGCCGGTCAATTTACTACAGACTCTCTGATGACCATATACATAAAATACTTTCTATCGGCTTTGAGCATTACCAAGAGCTTCTTTTGTAAGGAGCCTCAGTGGAAGTCCGACTACCGTGGACCAGTCTCCGTTTATAGTATCGACCAGGCGATATCCGGTTTTCTGTATTCTGTAAGCACCAGCAGCTCCAACCCATTCATCTGTGTCCAGATAGCTCTCAATTTCATTTTCGCTGAGAGTTTTGAATTTTACTTCAGCCTTATCAATTACAAAGCGCAGCCTCATCACCGGAAGATAAAATGCTGATGCAGTAAGTACTGTCTGTACCCTTCCGCTCAGGGTCATGAGCATTTCTTTTGCTTCGCTTCTGTCCTTTGCCTTCCCCAGGAGTCTGTTATCTATTAAGACCATCGTGTCTGCAGCAATAGCTGGGGTATTTATGTCAAATAAGGGAGATTCCAGATAAGATTCAAGTTTTAACTCTGCAAGGGAGAGAAGGGAGTCTTCATAGTCCTTTCCCTTTAATGTTTCATCCACATCTGGTGAGAATGTCCTGACATTGGTTCCCCCTGCCTCCAAAAGCGCTTTTCTGTTAGGAGATGACGAGGCGAGTACCACTGATGGAAGGACTGAAGAAAATTCAAGTTGCGCCTTAGTAGGTTCAATTATTCTATCCAACTGATTCAATCTCCTCGAGTAACAGGAGGTATCTTTCTTCTTTGGACTCTTTTTCATCAGTAAGGGATTTCTCCCTTTCAAGATAAGAGTTGATTTTACCGGCATCACTGTAAACTTCGCTTCTGTTCATTTCCTCCTTTATGAACGTCAGTTCCTTTTCCAGTTTTTCTATTTCATCAAGAAGCTGTTTACTCTCCCTTTCAAGGGCCCTGATTCTGTTTCTTTTGAGCTTGAGCTCTTCAAATGAGGATTGGGGTTTTGAAGAAGTTGTATTCACATTCTTTACTTCATCCTTTTTTTCTTCAGGAATTGAAAACTGTTTTTCCTTTTCCTCGAGCTTATATTCAAAGTATGAATAATCCCCTTCAAAGAATTCAGGCTTTGAATCGGAAAGATACAGGATTCTAGTTGAAAGGTTTTTGATAAAATGCTTGTCGTGGGAAACAAAGATTACAGTTCCCTCATATTCTTTGAGTGCATTGAGAAGCATGTCTTTGGAACTGATATCAAGATGATTTGTGGGCTCATCAAGAAAGAGGAGGTTTGATGGGTGCATCAGGATCTTCAGAAGTGCCAGGCGGGACTTTTCGCCACCTGAAAGGACTTTGATTTTTTTCAGAATATCATCGTCACGGAATAAAAATGCTCCGAGCATAGATCTCAGACGTGGTTCATCAGAAACAGAGGAGACACTTCTGAGTTCGTCAAGCACAGTGTTGTTTTCATCAAGCTCTGAGGATACTTCCTGAGCATAATAAGCTTTTAAAACCCCGCTTCCATAAATGACGCTTCCCCTATAGTCTGTATCTTTTCCTGTTAAGATCTTCAGCAGTGTTGATTTTCCGCTTCCGTTCCTTCCTGTTATTGCCAGACGTTCCTTCTTTTTCACAAAAAGGGAAAAGTCATTGTAAAGCTCAACTGTCGGGTATGCTTTATAGATATGTTCACATTTTAGTATGTCGTTTCCGGAGTGAGGGGAAGGGGGGAAGCGGAAACTGAGTTTCTTCAGATGTTCAGGAGTTTCGATTATTTCAATTTTTTCAAGCGCTTTTATTCTGGACTGAACCTGCTTTGCCTTTGTAGCCTTATATCTGAAACGTTCTATAAACTCCTCAGTCCTTTTTATTTCCTCCTCCTGTTCCTTCCTTGCCTTATTGAGTGCTTCAATCTCAGCTTTTCTCAATGCAACGTACTCGGTGTAATTTCCTTTGTATTTTCCCAGTTTTCCATTGAAAATTTCATAAACCTCTTTTACATTTTCATCCAGGAAATCCTGGTCGTGGCTGACAATTACCACACCCCCTTTAAAGCGGTGCAGATACTGGGTAAGCCATGTCATTGCATCTATATCAAGATAGTTTGTCGGTTCATCAAGAAAAAGGAAGTCAGGATCCTCAGTAAGAATTCTTGAGAGTGCTATTCTCATCTGGTAGCCCCCTGAGAATTCACTTGCCCTGCGATTAAAGTCATTTCGTCCGAATCCAAGACCTTGAAGAATAATCTCAATGCGTTTTCTTCTGTCAAAGAAACCTGAACCCAGCAGTATATCGTTTATTTCGCTGATACGCGCGGCAGCCTTCTCTGAGCCTTGCTGTGCTTCATCCCCGATTCTTTCAAGCTCTTCCTCCAAGAGGAAAAACCTTTTATAACCATCCTCTGCAATTTCGTAAACACTTTTTTCAGGAAGTACTATTCCTTCCTGCGGAAGGTATGAAATGCGGCTGTCCTTTGTCAGTGTGATATCCATGCTATCTGCATCAATGTCTCTGACAACACATTTAAGGAGGGTTGATTTTCCCGATCCGTTTGCTCCTGTGAGGGCAACACGGGATTCCTGGTTGAGGTTGAATGAGACATTTTTCAGAATGTCACGGTCTGCAAATGCAAGATTTAGGTTTTGGACCTGGAGTGTTTTCACACTTTTACGATACTAGTTTTTCCCAAGTTTAAAAACACCTGCCTGAAGTGAAAGATTGACCCTTTATTGTTTTATCCTGTTTTTTATCTCCCTTTTGAGAATAACAGATTTTTTTGTTAGACAGCCGATGTAAAATATAGTTAAGTAGTTTTGTTGTAACAGTTGACTTTTAGTGTTTTTATGACTTTTTAAAGCTTTCTTGAATTCAGCGGTTAATAAAACTATCATTACTAATAAACGTATGATTGCTCTTGTATTATCCAAACCTACTTTAGAAGAAAACTTAGAAGATGTAAAAAAGAACAGGAACTTCATAGATATCTGCGAACTCAGGGTTGATCTTCTTGAAGAAGAGGAAAAAAAGAAAGCTTCTCTTTTTCCATCTATGGTTGATATCCCTGTTATTCTTACAATCCGCAGGGAAGAAGACGGAGGAAAATGGAAAGGTGAAGAGAAAAACAGGAAGGCACTTTTCCTTAAATGCCTGGATGGGGATTTTTCTTATATTGATCTTGAAGAAGATATAAAAAAGAACGAAGTTGAAAGTAAAGCAAGGACCAAGGGAGTCAAGATAATCAGGAGTTTCCATGACTTTTCAGGCCTTCCGGAGGATATAGTTTCAAAAGTTGCAAAGCTCAGAAAAAGGGGGGATGTTGCAAAACTTGCAATAACTCCCAGATCAATGAAAGATGTAATTGCAATATTCAGGGCATCTGATGAGTTGAAAGGGGTTGAGAAGATCCTTATCGGGATGGGGGATTATGGTGTTCCTACAAGAATCCTATATAAGAGGCTGGGCTCAATGCTGACATTCTCCTCAGAGAATGCTGTTGCACCTGGACAGTTTTCCCCGGAAGTTCTCAAAAACCTTTACAGATCAGATAAGGTGGACGAAAAAACTGCCATATACGGGGTTGTGGGAAATCCTGTAATGCATACATCCAGTCCTCTTATCCACAATCCGGGTTTCCACCAGATTCACTATAATGCGATATACCTTCCGTTCCTTTCTGATAATATCCAGGACTTTCTCCGTCTTGCTGAATATCTGAAAATACATGGATTCTCAGTTACCATTCCATTCAAAGTTGATGTTCTTTCGTATCTTGGAAATATCACAAGGGAAGTGAAGCAGATCGGATCGTGCAATACCGTTATCAGACTTCCGAATATGTGGAAAGGAATCAATACAGATTACTATGGCTTTCTCAGTCCGATTATGCATGATATCGAGAAAGGCAGAGTAAAGAATGCACTGGTAATAGGTGCAGGTGGGGCAAGTAAGGCAGTCGTTTGGGGACTTAGAAACATGGGCGTGAAGGTAACAATCCTGAATAGGACAATTTCACACGCCGAGAGCCTCGCACGTCTTAATTTCTGCCAGTATGATACGCTTGATAATGCTTTCAAGTATGAGGGAAAAGTTGATCTTGTTGTACAGACAACAAGTGTCGGTCTTGCTCCGAACTTCGGAACCTCTCCAATTGAAAACTTCCACTTCACCGGCAAAGAGATTGTATATGATATAATTTACCGTCCGAAGTATACAAAGCTTCTAAGGGAGGCAGAGAAGGCAGGATGCACACTTCACTTCGGGGAGGAAATGCTGTTTGACCAGGGCAAGCTTCAGTTTGAGGCGTTCACAGGCTATCACTACCCATCGTCTCTTAAACCTGAAATCTAAGCTTCCTGATATGCTCTTTTTATTAACAGTGAATCAAGAATAGTAACTGCTGCCATGGCCTCTACAACCACGACGGCACGTGGTCCGACGCATGGATCATGACGCCCTTCAATCCGGATCTTCACATTTTCACCTTCATCGGTAAAAGTGCTTTGCTCTTTGCTGATTGAAGGAGTTGGTTTAAAAGCAACGCGCATGACTATTTCGTTCCCATTGGAGATTCCGCCAAGAATACCCCCGGCATTATTTGAAAAATATCCTTCAGTACTCATCTGATCGTTGTTTTCACTACCTCTTTTTTCCACAGCAGAGAAGCCGGAACCTATTTCAAAACCTTTTACAGCCCCTATAGAGAACATGGCTTTTGCCAAAAGTGCATCAAGTTTGTCAAAAACTATGTCTCCGACTCCTGGCTCAAGATTTCTGACTCTGCATTCTATAAGTGCACCCACAGAGTCATTTTCCATTCTTGCCTTTTCAATGACAGCAATCATCTGATCTGTTTCTTTGCATTCTGGTGCGTATAAGGGAGCTTTGAAAGGGTAGTCCCAATCAGTGTAGTCTGCCTTGATGTCTCCGATTTGGACTATGCCTGCTTCAATTTCAATTCCCTGTTTTTTCAGGTATGACTTTGCAAGAGCTCCTGCCATGACCCTGGCTACAGTTTCCCTTGCACTGGTTCTTCCTCCCCCTCGGGGATCCCTTATTCCATATCTTACCAGGACAGAGTAGTCAGCGTGTCCAGGTCGGAAAGTGTGCTCAAGAGCCGAGTAATCCTTGCTTCTCTGATTCTCATTTTTCAGTATCATACAAATCGGCTGTCCTGTTGAGAGCCCATTATAAACGCCCGAAAGGATTTCAACCTTGTCTTTTTCGTCCCGTTTTGTCCCGAGCGCATTGCCTCCGGGACGACGTCTGTCAAGTTCGCTCTGTATATACTCAGTATCAACGGGGACTGAAGGAGGAAAACCCTCAACGATGCACCCAAGGGCCTCTCCGTGGGACTCTCCGAAGGTTGTAAAGGAAAAAAGACGGCCGAAAGAACTAGATCCCATAGCTATTCAGTTCAAGAACTTCAAGAATGAAGTCCTCTGTTTCATCCATATCCCTGTATGGACCAAGATCCACGGTAACATCTGATTCCTGACGGTAAATGGAATCCCTGAGCTTATAGACCTGATGAAATGACTCTTCTACATTATGTGGATCAAGAAAGGCCGGAACCCCGTCTTTTAAAATTACTGGAAGGATATCTTCTTCATCACGCTTTAAATAGACAATAATCCCATTGTCCTTTATCAGCTTCATAAGCTCCTTGTTTTCCCCGGCTCCACCTCCAAGTGATATTACTGCTGGCCCGTCCAATTCGTTCAGATAAAGCTCCAGTGCTTTTTTTTCGCTTTCCATGAAAGCTTCCTTTCCGTTAGTCAGGTAGAAATCCCTGACTGTTTTTCCGTCCAGGTACGGGAGGACCATATCATCTACATCTGCAAACTTCCTTCCAAGTTTCTTGGCAACACGGCGTGCAAAAGTTGTTTTTCCAGAATGCTTAATACCGACAAAGAAAAGTATGTCCTTACGATCAAGTTCCATAAAAAAGGATTATAGCACCATGGAAATAAATTTAAAACTCTTTTAACCGATGTCAGGTCCGTGATACTGTCTGACCTCAGGGACCTGAGTCCTGTTGGCAATAGTCTCTTCCCTCTCCCTTTTTAGTTTCATGCTCTTCCTTTCTTCGAGTTTTCCGAGATACAGGGCTTCTGCGCGGTTTTTCTTTGAGTCATTGAGGTACTTGTTTTCCGGGATTGCCATTCTCAGGGCGAAAAAGAAAACCACTATCATGGCATACCAGAGGATGACCAGAACAAGTGGTATTATTTCATTGAAACCTACATAAGAGGGTGTCTCATCGGCTGTTCCCAGAATCAGAATGGTATTCAGATTCTGAAATGAAAGCACAAGAGATATAACTGAAGGAAGAATCCAGTACAAAAACTGTCTGGAAAAAATGAAACGCAGGCATGAAACCAAAGCCAGAAAACTGAAAAGCAGGGCAAATATGGCTAGTAAATATGCGGTCATTTTTCCTTCCTGCCTGTATAATAGCATATAAGGAGAAAAAAGCCATGCCGGAGTTAGCAGTAAGGGACTATCCGTTTTTGAAAGAAAGGGAAAGAAAGAGGGAGGAGGATTTTAGGGGAACCTATTACAGGGATACAACAGCAATTATCCATTCATCTCCCTTCAGACGTCTCAAGCATAAGACACAGGTATTCTTTTCACCCTCCAATGACCACATTTGTACACGTATGGAACATGTTCTTCATGTTGCTTCCATTGCCTCAGCTATTTCCCGTCCTCTGGGCCTTGATACTGAACTGGCATGGGCGATAGGAATCGGACATGATCTGGGGCATACCCCGTTCGGACATGTAGGGGAGAGAATCATATCACGTCTGAGCCAGGAGAGGGGACTGGGAAGCTTTGAACATGAAGTAAACAGCCTCAGGGTCGTTGATTTCCTTTCTGAAAACGGGAAGGGACTGAACCTTACGTATGCTGTCAGGGATGGAATAGTATGTCATAACGGGGAGCAGCTTTGCAGGAGAATCAAGCCGACTTATGAAAAAAAGGATCTCAAGAGCATCAAAGAACGGAAAGGTCTTATTCCTGCAACTTACGAAGGTGCAGTTGTACGTTTTTCAGATACGATAGCATATCTGGGACGTGACTATGAGGATGCTTCGCGTCTTGGAATACTCAAAGGGAATGAATTGCCGGAAATTGTAAGAAAACGTCTTGGTACAACTAACGGAGAAATCATTGACAGTCTGGCTAATGATTTAATAAAAGGTGCATCTGCCGAGGAGGGGATAGGTTTCTCAGATGAGATTTTTGAAGCTGTTGAGGCTATGAGCAACTTCAACTACCAATATATTTACCGCTCAGAAATCCTTGAAGGGTATACAGCGTATTTTACAAGACTGTTGAACCTCATTACCGATTACCTTGAAGATTTATACAAAAAATACGGGACTGATGAAAAAGGATATCTGGGTGAGCATAATATGCTTGCAGCAGGTTTCTTTTCCCATGTAAAGGAAATAAGGGGAAAATACCTTGAAAATGAAAAAAGTGACAAGCGTATGATTATCGACTATGTAGCAGGTATGACAGATAACTTTGCACTTGACTGCTCGAAGGAAATCCTCACTCCGGAACATCTGAATGATGAGATATCCTCATCCCTTACAGGAAAGTGGTTTGACGTTGCTAAGATCTAGCCAGATGTTCAATTTCCTCAATAAACTTATTCAGGTCATCAAATTCCCTGTATACTGAGGCAAAACGTACATATGCAACGGGACTCAGAGGGTAAAGTTCCTTAAGTGCAAGATCTCCTATTTCCTTGCTGGTAATAACATTATTGGCCCCTGCTGTTTTGTAGACCTTGTCTTCTATGCTTCTGAGAATCTTTTCAATATCAGCTTGGGAAATACTGAGTTTTTCGGTACTGGTTCTGATACCTCTCTCAACTTTTGATAAGTCAAAAGCCTGTCTTTTCCCGTCTTTTTTTATTACCATCAATGGCCTTTCTTCAATTCTTTCGTAGCTGGTGTACCTGTGACCGCACTCAAGACACAGACGGCGACGTCTTATCTGTGTACCCTCTCTGTTTGAGCGGGACTCAAGAACTTTATCATTGTCTTTAAGGCACCTTGGGCAAGTCATACAAGAATAGTAGCATGCACTTTGTTTTTATGTAACCTTAATGAATTGTAAAAGAAAAGTGAAAAGTGGGATTTATCATGTTATTTTGTTGTAATTCTTTGAATTATGAGAATGAAAAAAACATAAAAAATAATTCAGGTCTTTTCAAAATATGGAACAAATTGTTCATAAAACTATGATTTAGAATAACTTATTATGACATAAACAATTATTACCGGGATTCAACTGAAGTTGTCTTTTTCCTGCTGATTTTCAGTATTTGTTTAATACACTTATTGTATAAAAAAAGTTTCTTCAATAACATATTGTTATAGGAAAAACAAAATTGGCCAGTGTATCATCCGTTGTCAAGGAAGTAATAAATAAATCTCCGTTTATCTCCGAGATGCTGATTCAGGAGGTCATTTCCTTTTCCAATCTGGCCAAATCCATAAAGCCAAGGGTAGAGGCTTTATACGGACAGGAAGTAAAGGATGCTGCAATTGTTATGGCAATAAGGCGGTATTCTGATGAACTGAAGAGAAACAAGAAAATACCCAGTCACGGAAAGCTTGAGTTTGAACTTTCAATGAAAAGCAATATATATGATGTGAATTTTATAAGGAGCGAGGAATTTATAAAAAAAGTTCCCCCCTTATATGAGAGAGTACATCAGCAAGACGGTGATTTTTTCAATATAAGCGTATCAAATCATGAAATCAGCCTGTCTGTAAGTGAGAAATTTGCCAATGCAGTGGATGAAATTCTCAATGGAGAGAAGATAGTGGCAAAGATGCATGACCTTGTAGCGCTTACAATCAGCTTTTCAGACGATAAGTTCCTTTCAACCCCCGGTGTAATGTATCTTGCAACGCGCATGCTTGCATGGGAAAACATCAATGTTTTTGAAGTCGTATCTACGATGAATGTGTTAACATTTATAGTTAAGAAGGAAGACGGGCTCCGTTCTTACGCAGCTTTACAGGCATTTTTAAATGAAGAGATCAAAAATTAGGATAGATATAAAAAAAGACTTTGATGAGAACAGCAATAAAGACAGGGTCCGCACCCTCTCTGCATTTGACACTTCTCCGTTATTTCTCATTCTTTTTACCAAGGAGAATTCTGATAGTCTTTTCCTTTATGACTCAGATCTTAATCTTTCTTTGGAGTTCTCAGATAACAGCGCTGTTAATCAGACAATATTCCGTGAAGTGTTTCTCAAAGAAAAGCTCTGCCAGTATGTAACGCTGAGGACAAAGGATAATCTGAAACGTCCCCTTTATATTGATCTTAATGAGGGAATAATCAGCTCTCCGCACTTTAAAAAATGTATAAAATATCTGAATAAGAATAAAAAACAGATTACACTCAGAATCAGCAAGGATCTTGCTGACAGACTTAAGAGCATAATCAACCGCGATGATATAAAGACACTACAATAGGGCAATCTGAGCTCTGAGTATGTTCCTTCCGTTTTTGCTTCCTGCAACAGCGGTTTTTGAAAAAGGTTTTTTTTCATTGACAAAATCTGGGGTATAATTGAATTCATCACCGTCATAATACTCAATATCCATTCCGAAATATTTCATTACAGCATGAGAAGATGCTATATCCCATACAAAGCAGGGTTCTATCAATGCACCCTGAAATGTTGCGGTAACAGAAGGAAGCAAAAGATGCAGAATCGTTGAACCGAATATCCTGGTTTTGCCTTTGTAGGAAGTGAATGAATACTTTTTCGGACCTTTGGAGCCAACACATATCTGGCAGATTTCATCCTTGTCTCCTATGTCTTCCTTTTTTATCTCTTTACCATTTAGTCTCACGGTACCACCTGGATCAAGGCGCACAAAAAGAGACTCCTCTGCAAGACCGAAACGGGGGGCAAAAATCATTGCTCCTACAGGATTGTATGATGAATCAAGGATCCCAAGTGATACGGCAAATGACGGCAGCCCCTGGGAGTAAACATCTGTTCCGTCAATGGGATCAAGGACAAAATAGAACTCAGGATCAGTTTTCATTTCCGTGTTTTCTTCCTCACTGATTACCTGAGAGGAGGGAAAGAGGGATGAAATACTTGTTATTATCCTGTGGCTGATCTCCGTATCAGTTTCAGTAAGCACAGATCCGTCTTCTTTGAAGGACCGATGGACTTTTTTCTGGTTTTCTTTGGCAAATAGTCCGGCTTTTATGATTTCCCTTTCAAGTAAATCAAGTTTTTCTGTATCTGGTTTATCCATTGAGTTTTTGACCTCTTAGTAATATATTCTTTTCGTGTCTTTGCAGGAATTAGTTACATCATACATTAGTAATAGCGGTGCTTTCAAAGAGTTTTGTAAAAATAAGGATTCAATTTATCACATAGACGGGATAGACAATTACCCTTTTACCCGCCTTGTTGAGCTGAGCAAGAACAAGATAAACGGAAGGGTATGGGTCATAACCCCGACTGATGAGATTGCAAGATCTATTGCAGAGGACATGGAAGATGTAAAGAGCACAAGAATCATTCTTTTGCCACCGGATGGAAAACTTCTGTACTCTGAGCATAGTGCCTCAGCAGGAGAATGGGAAAGAAAAAAAGCTCTTGAGGAGATTGCTGAGTCAAAGGAAGCAATAATTATTACTTCCCTGAGAAGCTTCTCCAGTCCTGTCATATCCAGAGATGTTCTCTCTTCCTTAAGTCTCAATCTGAAAAAAGGTGATAGGTTTGATCTTTCTGGTATTTCAAGAGCCCTTAGTGAGGCAGGATACTCAAGAAGTCCCAGCTGTTATGAGGAGGGAACTTTTTCCTTAAGGGGAGAGGTTATGGATATTTATCCGTTTTCCTCTGATAAGCCTGTAAGGCTCTATGCAGACTGGGAAGAGATAGAAAGAATAACCTATTATGATCCTGTTAACCAGCAGTCTACAAAAAGTCTCTCATCTGTGAAGATTCCTCTTATGACAGAAAGTACAGATGACAACCTCTCGTTTTCAAAAATAAATACTTATTTTGAAAAAAATGATTATTTCTTCCTTTTCGGAATTGAGCGTCTTGAGACAAGCTTCCTGAGTGTACAGAAGGAAGCAAAATCACGCTTTAATGAGGCTTATAAGAAAAATCCGGATGCTTTACCACCTGATAAGCTTGTATTTGATTATCATGAATTCAGAAAAAGCCTGAAAACCGGGATGTTTATATATGATATAGCTGACAGTGACCACTATCACTTTTCTGTCTCATCATCCCGTTCATACTTTGGGAATTTCACATATTTCAAGGAAGATATAACCTCTCTGTTGGAAAACGGATGGAAGATATTTGTCGTAGCTCTGACACATGTCCAGAAAGAAAGGCTTGAGAGTGTACTCAAAGGATTTGATGTTAATATCATTGTCCGTGATTTTTCTTCAGGGTTCCAAATTGAAAGTATAAGGCTTCTGGTTGTTCTGGACCAGGAAATATTCGGGCGGCAGCGTAAGAGAAACAAAGCTGTAATCGAAAATGTATCCACATCTCCTCTGGACAGTTTTGTTGAACTGAAGGAAGGGGACTATGTAGTCCACGTCAATTACGGAATAGGGCAATTTGTAAAAATCGAGCGAGTCAAGACAAAGCGCACTGAACGTGATTATATAAAAATCCTTTATAACAATGATGAATACCTTTATGTTCCGATTGAACAGGCGAACCTTGTACAGAAATATATCGGCAACGATGGAAGGGTTCCCAAAAAGGATACCATTGGCTCACAGTCGTGGACCAAGAAGAAGGAGAGGGCAATAAAAAGTGCCCAGGATCTTGCCCGTATGCTTACGCGCCTTTATGCAGAGCGTCAGGTTGCTCACGGCTTCCCTTTCATGAGGGACAATGACTGGCAGACACAATTTGAGGCATCATTTCCATATACAGAAACCCCTGACCAGCTTAAGTGCCTTGAGGAGATAAAAAAGGACATGGAAAGTGACAAAGTCATGGATCGTCTGGTTTGCGGGGATGTCGGATACGGAAAAACAGAAGTGGCATTCCGAGCAGCCTTCAAAGCAATCATGAGCGGAAAACAGGTAATATTTTTGGCGCCAACTGTAATTTTGAGTGAACAGCATTATCAGAATTTCATTGACCGTCTGGGAGTATTTCCTGTCAAGGCTGCATGCCTGACGCGCTTTACCTCCCAGAAAGAGAAAAATTCAATAAAGGCAGGGCTTTCAGATGGCTCGGTGGATATAGTTTTCGGAACGCATGCAATACTGAACAGGAGTTTTTCTTTTAAAAATCTCGGGCTCCTGATTGTGGATGAGGAGCAACGTTTTGGTGTGAAAGACAAGGAGAAGATCAAGGATCTGAAGAAAAATATCGACGCCCTTACACTTTCTGCAACTCCGATACCCAGAACACTCTATATGTCTTTACTGAAGGTAAGGGATATGTCACTTCTGACGACAGCACCACGTGAAAGACAGCCAATTGAAACATTTATAGGAGAGTACAATTTCGATACAGTTGTAGCTGCTATAAAGAAAGAGCTGGAGCGTGGAGGACAGGTGTTCTACCTCCATAACAGGGTGGAAGACCTTGAAGAGGTTGCACAGTCATTGAGAAAAGCCCTTCCTGCTGCAATAATTGAAGGTGCCCATGGAAGGATGGATGGACTTGAGCTTGAAGAGATAATGCACCGTTTTGTTTATGAGGGAATTCAGGTTCTGGTATCAACCACTATTATAGAAAACGGAATTGATATTCCAAATGTAAATACCATAATTATTGACAGGGCGGACCGTCTTGGACTGAGTCAGATTTACCAGCTCAGAGGCAGGGTAGGGCGTTCAGACAGGAATGCTTACTGTTATCTTTTTTATCCGCACAGGGCTCTTCTTACTGAAGATGCAATAAAACGTCTCAGGGTCCTTTCTGAGAACACTGGCCTAGGCTCCGGTTTCAAGATTGCCATGAAAGATATGGAAATCAGGGGAGCTGGGAATATTCTCGGGCGTGAGCAGTCAGGGCATTTAGAAGCAGTCGGACTTGAGATGTATCTGAAAATGCTTGAGGATGAAATTGACCAGATTGAGGGCAATGAGGAAAAACGTGATGTACTTCTTGAACTTGACTATACAGGTTTCATTCCAGACTCCTACATTCAGGATCCTGCTGTAAAGTTTGAAATGTACAAAAAGATTTCATCAATTGCAACAGATGGTCAGCTTGAAGGGGTTAAAAATGAAATTGAGAACCGCTTCGGACAGATGCCTGAGGAAGTTGAGAACCTTTTCTGTATTGCAGAGCTTAAGATAATACTGCGCAAGCTTTCGGCTTACCATCTCAAGGAAAGGGATGGAAGTGTGGAAATTGAATTTTCACAGGTATATAAGATCAAACCGGAAAAGATAGTCAACCTTATGATGCTTTCATCAGGCAGGGTGACAATCGACGAAAAGAGAACTAATGTTTTGAGGATGAAGACAGATGCTATTTCACTCAGGGACAAGGCTCTTTTTATTGTCGAGCAGCTGAGGAGGATACTGTAATGGATGATATATGTGACAGAATAAACAGGATTGAAGTCCGGGAATCAGCTTTCCGAAGTATCAAAAGCTATGTCCTCAGGAACAATACATTAACAGAAAAAGACAGAATGCTTCTTGATGAAGTGGGAGAAAAATATACTGTTTTCTTTGAAAAAGGAAAAACAGATTTCAGAAAATTCTTTCCTGATGATAAGCCGCTTATTATTGAAATCGGATTCGGCATGGGTACAACTACCTTTGAAATTGCAAGAAGCAGGAGTCAATACAATTATTTGGCAATTGAAGTGTATCTCAGGGGTTATCTGAATCTTCTTAGACTTGTAAGTGAAGAGAAACTTACAAATATCAGGCTGATGCGTTTTAATGCAGAGGATGTTCTCACTTATATGTGCAATGATGGAAGTATAGAGGGTTTCCATATCTTCTTTCCTGATCCATGGCCTAAGAAAAAACATCACAAGAGGCGACTTGTGAATAAAGAGTTCCTTGAGCTTCTGGTGAAAAAACTCAAAAAGGATGGCTATATATACTTTGTAACTGACTGGAAAGAATATGCAGAAGAAGTTCTTAGTGTCAGCAAGGAAATAAAATGCCTTTATAGTCCTGAATCAGGATTAGGACCAAAAACAGAATGGAGAGGAGAGACAAAGTTCGAGAAAAAAGGTCTTGAGAAAAAGTACGAAATCAGTGAAATCCTTTTGAAAAAGGAATAATGTAACTGTTGTAATTGTATTTAATAGAGACAAAAAAAGGAGGACTCTTCACTGTCCTCCTTTTTTGTGTGGTTAACCCTGACTTGCTTCCTTTTCCTTCTTGGCAGCGTTTATTACATCCTCTGCAAGCTTTCCCTGCAGTATTTCATAATGATCAAACTCAAGTTCATAAGATCCGGTTCCGCTTGTCATTGCCTTTAAATCAATTGCATAGTTTCTCAGTTCAGCCATCGGTACCTCTGCCTGTACAGCTGTAAGATGTCCTTTTTCTTCCTGACCGAGAACCCTTCCTCTCTTGCTTGAGAGATCTGAGAGAATTGAGCCCAGGTATTCGTTTTCAATAAATACTTCAAGCTTTACAAAAGGTTCAAGAAGAACAGCACCTGCATTTTTCAAAGCAATTTCCATAGCTCCCTTTGCAGCAAGTTTGAATGCCATTTCTGATGAGTCAACAGGATGCTCCTTTCCGTCGATAAGGTTAATTCCTATATCTACAAGAGGGTAGCCTGCGAGGAAACCTTCCTTCATAGACTCCTGGATTCCCTTTTCGATTCCGGGAACATAACCTTTGCTTATCGAGCCACCTTTGATTGAGTTAGTGAATTCATAGTACTTTCCTCTTTCAATCGGTTCAATTTCCATAACGACACGGCCGAATTGTCCATGGCCTCCGGACTGCTTTTTATGTGAGTACTCAGCGAGCCCGGACTTCTTTGTAATGGTTTCCCTGTAAGCAATCTTCGGTTGTTTTGTATGTATAGTAACTTTCTGCTTGTCACGGATTTTATCGAGAACCATGGAAATATGAAGTTCACCCATACCACCGATGATTGACTCCTTGGTTTCATCATTGTATTTGACTTCAAATGTCAGATCCTCTTCGGCAATACGGTGCAGAGCTTCGTTCATCTTGTCTTCACTCTTTTTGTCATCTGTCCATATAGCAAGTTCAAAAACAGGCTGAGGCAGGCGTAATGGCCTGAACCTTCTCTTCATATTCGGATCCCCGATAAGAGTGCTGTTAGTGGAAGCAATATCAAACTTGGTTACAATACCGATGTCTCCTGCTGAGAGGGAATCAGTTTCCACAAGTTTTTTTCCTATTGCCCTGTAAAGCTTTCCAGGCTTTGCTTTTTTGTTGATTTCCGGATTTGTGAGATCTGTGTCAGGAGTGAGTACACCTGTAACGACCTTTAAAAAAGAAAGCTTTCCTGAGAACTGGTCAATTGTTGTTTTGAAGCAGTAAGCAGAAACTGCTCCTTCCGGTGTAATCGGCAACAGTGTCTCTTCTCCCTCTCGTCCTATAATGAATTCTTCCATTCCGAGCGGGGAAGGGAAATTGTTTTTTATGAAATTCAGGAGGGATGTGATACCTGCTCCCTTATCTGTGGCGCCACAGAATACAGGAACAATCCTGTTTTCCTTCAGTCCTTCCTTAAGGCCACGTCTGATATCATCAGAAGAGAGAGTCCCCTCCTCAAAGTATTTTTCAATAAGATCATCGGCACCTTCAGCTGCATTTTCAATAAGGCGTTCACGGAAATCCTCCACGACAGCAGAGAATTTCTCAGGAATAGGAATCGGGGATTCTTTTGCCCCTTCCTTGCACTGGTAGGCCTGATTTTCAATAAGGTTGATTACTCCCTGAAATTCCTCAGCCTCCCCAAGTGCCATGACAACTGGAACAAAGTGTGCATTGAATTCGCTCTCAAGTGAGTCAATTACTTTCCTGAAACTTGCTCTTTCCTTGTCCATTTTGTTGATGAATACTGCTCTTGGTTTATTTCTCTGATCAAGTCTTCTCCATAGTTTTACCGTTTCAATCTGTGCTCCCTCCCTGCCATCAACCAGCATCAAGGCTGCTTCAGTTGCACGGAAGGCACAGATTGCTTCACCAATGAAGTCTGCTGTTCCCGGAGTATCTAAAAGATTAATGGTTTTGCCATCCCATGTAGTTGATGAGAGGGAAGTATGGATACTGATTTTTCTCTGGATTTCCTCTTCTGTATAATCGCTTACAGTTTTTCCTGTTTCTACTTTTTCTGCTTTATTCAGGGCACCTGAATAGAAAAGAATCTGTTCAATCAGGTTTGTCTTTCCTGTGCCATTATGTCCGATTATTGCAACATTACGAATATCTTTTGTTTCGACAGCCATACTTTCTCCTTATATTTTACCTCTTTATTAAATGTTAGGTTACGGGTTTTCAGAAGTAAAGAAAAAAAGCTGTAAATGCTTACCCCTTCTTTTCTGAAGGGGTAAGTGCATCTAATCAGTTTTTGGGAGCGTAATGATCAAATTCCATGGAGAAGCTTCCTTTGCCTTGGGTTGCACTTCTGAGGATTGTAGTATAGCCGAACATCCTGCTAAGTGGAGCTTCTGCAAGAACAAAATTGCTTCCAAGTCTTTCCTCCATTGAGGAAACAATACCGCCGCGGCTTGTGAGGGTTGAGATTACATCCCCTATATTTTCGACAGGAGAGGAGACCTGGACTTTCATAATTGGTTCCATGATTACGGGATTGGCATTTCCTGCTATTTTGTCAAAAGCCATGGCAGCGCATGAAGTAAAGGCCATCTCGGATGAGGTGAGTTCGTCATAGACAATGTCAGTAACATCAACCTCGATATCAGTGCACTCATAACCGAATCTGATACCTGATAGGAATGCCCCCTCAATTCCGGTTTTGATTGCCTGGATAATTCCTTCCGGAATATCTCGGGTCTTTGCACTGATTTTCAAAGTATTACCTGATCCTGCCTGAAGAGGCTTAACTTTCAAGGAAAGGGCAGCATTGTTTTCCTTGTTGGCAATTGTCCTGCTGAAGGTCTCGCTTCCTTCATTCTCACTTGTGACCGATTCCCGGTAGCTCACCTGAGGTTTACCGATATGGCAGTTTATCTTATAGTCATCCTTGATCCTTGTTGTCAGTACATCAAGATGTAACTCTCCCATACCGGAAATAACAAGCTGTCCTGTTTCCTCATCATCCTTATAGGTGAAAGTAGGGTCTTCAAGCGATAGGATTTCAAGTGTTTTTTTCAGTTTATCCTGATCAGAGGTTGTGTCAGGTTCAATTGCAACAGAAATGACGGGCTGGGGGAATATCATTTTTTCAAGGAGGAAAGGATGTGACTCAGTTGCAATTGTGTCACCTGTCTGGGCAAGTTTGAAACCTACAATTACCCCTATGTCTCCTGCTTTCAGCTCACTGATATCCTCCTCCCGGATTGCATGCATCCTGAAAAGCCTGTTGATTCTTTCCTTTTTGTTTTTTGTTGCATTGTAGACTGCAACACCTTTTTTAAGGACTCCGGAATATACACGAACAAAGCACATTGCGCCAGCCTGCTGGGAGTACTGTATTTTGAAGATCAGGGCTTCAAGGGGACCGTTTGTCTGGTGTTTTACCTCAATTTCCTTTTCATTCTTGCTGTTTACTGCAAGGATAGGGGAGGCTTCAAGGGGACTGGGCAGATATTTGACAACTCCGTCAAGGAGTGTCTGTACCCCGATATTTTTCAGGGAGGATCCGACAAAAACAGGAAGAAGTGATCTTGAAATTGTGCATTCCCTGAGAGTTTTTTCTATAAGGGTGCCGGGAATTTCCTTTCCTTCAAAATAAAGCTCTGTAATCTCATCTGAGAAGGAGGCAGTGCTGTCTATCAGGTGTTCATACCATTCGTCCCTTAGGGCTTTCTCTTCCTCACTGAGCTTGGAGTATAGTATAGTCTCTCCCTGATCTTCTTCCCTGAATGTAAGTTTTTTAGAATTAATGATGTCAATAATCCCGCTGAAAGTGCCTTCCTTGCCTACGGGAAGAAAGAGTGGAACTGGAACTGCTCCAAGCTTTTCTTCAATCATTTTCAGAACTGTGAAGAAGTCAGCTCCCATTCTGTCCATTTTGTTTATGTACGCAATTCTTGGAACTTTATAAGTATCAGCCTGACGCCAAACTGTTTCTGTCTGTGGCTGAACCCCTCCGACAGCGCAGAAAATCCCGACAGCTCCGTCGAGAACCCTTAGTGAGCGTTCAACTTCTGCTGTAAAGTCGACGTGTCCCGGAGTATCTATTATGTTTATCTGATGCTCTTTCCAGAAGCAGGTGGTTGCAGCAGAGGTTATGGTAATTCCTCTGTCCTGCTCCTGTTTCATCCAGTCCATCGTGGCTTCCCCGTTGTCCACTTCTCCGATTCTGTGGTTTTCACCTGTATAGTATAGAATTCTCTCTGTTGTAGTAGTTTTTCCTGCATCGATATGTGCCATGATACCGATGTTTCTGATTAGGTTTTCGTCCATAGCTAGAACTTACCATAATTGGAGCATTAACTCAATTTGAGGCTTTGTAAAAATAACTTCTCATACTGTTCATGACCGCAAGAAGGGCAACTCCGGTATCAGCAAAAACAGCAACCCACATATTTGTCAGTCCGAATATGGCAAGGATGAAAACTGCAAATTTGACGGTAAGGGAGAAAACAATATTTTCATTTACAATTCTTCCTGTTTTCCTTGCAATTCTCTTTGCATCGGCAATTTTCATTATATCATCATTCATTATCACTACGTCGCTTGCTTCAATTGCTACGTCCGATCCAACTCCACCCATGCTGATTCCAACGTCGGCGGCTTTGATTGTGGGAGCATCGTTTATTCCATCTCCTGCATAGCCCAGAATAATGCCTTTTTTCTTCATTTTTTCCAGTTCGTCGAGTTTGTTTCCAGGTAGCAGTTCCCCTTTTGCGCCGGTAAGACCAAGAGAATGGGCAGTCCTTTCAGCTCTTTCTTTTCTGTCACCTGAGAGCATCCAGATTTCCTTTACTCCCTCCTTTCTGAGTTCCCTTATTGCATCAAAGCTTGTTTCTTTGATTTCATCACTTATTCTGATTATTCCGATGAGAGTCCCGTTCTCACTTATATAACATACAGTTCCGTCCTCATCTTTTTCAGAAATCTTGGTACTTTCAAGGGATTTTGCAGATCCTATCATGATGTTTTTTCCATCAACTGTTCCCTTAATTCCGATTCCCGGAATCTCCTGAATGTTTTCAGCCTTCATATCCTGTATTCCCGCCCATTCAACCAAGGCATTTGCAATTGGGTGAGCAGAGTTTATCTCAAGCGCATATACAAACTTCCTGAGAGTTCTGTCATCTGTTTTTATGAGTTCCACATCCTGGACAGTGAACACACCTTTTGTCAGTGTCCCGGTTTTATCAAGTGCAAGGGCATTCATTTTTGAGAGCGCATGGATTGCACTGTCACCTTTTACAAGGATTCCGTTTTTGGCAAAGGCCCCACTTGAAGCAAAATATGCAAGGGGTACAGAAAGAACAAGGGCACATGGACATGAGATAACCAGAAGTGTACATGCCCTATAGAGGGAAGAGGAAAATGTTGATAGTCCGATAAGTGGCGCAATGAATGCAACCAGAAGGGAGGCCAGGCATACAAAAGGTGTATAGTAGCGTGAGAACTTTGTTATAAAGCGTTCGCTTTTTGCTTTTTTTCCTTCGCTTTCATCAACCAGGCGTACGATTTTGGATGCAGTCGAGTCTTCGTAGATAGAGGTAGTCCTGACCTTAAGGGTTCCTTCACCGTTAATTGAACCTGATAAGACTGAGGACCCTTTTTCAACCTTTACGGGAACCGGTTCCCCTGTAAGTGCCTTTGTGTCCAGAAAAGAAATACCATCAGTAACAACTCCATCCAGAGGGATTCTTTCCCCGGACTTTATGACTATGATAGTTCCCGGTTTTACAGTCTCGGCTTTAACCTTTTCAGGTTTTCCGTTTTTTTCAACAACGCATTCGTCAACAGTCAGATCCAGAAGGGAAGAGATGCTTTTCCTGCTTTTACCTACAGCAAGACTCTGGAATAATTCTCCGACCTGATAGAAGATCATTACCCCGGCTGCTTCCTCGTATGAAGCGATAACAAGGGCTCCGATTGTTGCAATTGCCATCAGAAAGTTCTCGTCAAAAACCCTTCCCTTGAAAATATTCTTCACTGCTTTCCAAAGCACATCGTATCCTGCAACAAGGTATGAAAGAACAGCCAGATACGGAAAGTGGATAACCTCACTTATAATAAAGAGGACAAAAGATACTGCTATCCTCAGAATCGGAAAAAGAAGACTGCTGTTTTGTTTTTCATCCTCCTTGAGGAATTTCATATCATCTTCTGCTGAAAGGCAGATTCTTTTTATTTCAGACTCAGATAGGGAAGTAGTGACTTTCAGCCGACCTTTCTGATATTTGAATTCTGCCTTTCTGACTCCCGGAGTCTTTGAAAGGATATTCTCAACTTTGTTTGCACATTCCTGGCAATCTATTTCTACCTTAAATACATAGGAAAATTCTTCGTCGGGAAACTCAATATCATCCTCGGCTTTTCTGGAAAGGTTTTTTACTTGCTCAAGTGATAAAGTAGTCCTGACTGTCAGGAGTGATTTCGGATAATTGAATACGGCTTTTGAAATGTCCTTGTTTTCATTAAGATAGGTTTCCACTTTTCTTGCACATTCTGCACAGTCGGTCTCTGCTTTTATCCTGTATGTTGTTTCCGCAATATTTACAGTTTTCATCTCACCGCTGCTTTTTCTTGTTATGCGTTCAACCTCTTCTTCGGAAAGGGAGGTAAGGAAAGAAACTGACGTCTTATCAAGGTTAATACCAGTTATGAATTCACTTTCCTTTAAAGAACAGACAAGGTTCTCCCTGTTGCTGTCCTTTTCAAGTTCAAGGTTTACCTTCCGGTACGGATTCAGGATTTCAAAATCGTTGTCAATGGAGGAAATGAGGGCAGACACCTCAGAAAAGGAGAGGGAGGTTTCAACTTTGAGTTTCTTATCAATCCCGTTGATACCTGTATGTTTTACATATGGACTTTGGGTCAGGGTTTTATCAATCAAATCTGCTCCCTGACCACATTCATCATGATAGAGGAAAGTATAACGCATAGAACACCTCAATTAAATATATGAACAATTAATCATATATTAATATTTCTATGCCTGTTGTCAATACCTAGGTTACAACGTTTTCCTGATGTGCGTAGATACTTCTCTTTCCACTGGTTACGTAACTCAGTGCTGCCATGATAAATACCAGCCATGGCTCATTATAATGGAAAAGCTCCAGTCCGAGCGTGAAACAGACAACGGGAAGATTTGTACCCCCGGAGAGCATACCTATTGCTCCGAGAACAGCAAAGGCACCGGTGTTAAGGTGCAAAACAGATGAAACGGTGAAACCAAGAGTTGAACCGAATACAAGAAGGGGAACAACCTCACCACCTACAAAGCCGGCGGCTATTGCAAGGAAAACAAGGAGTGCCTTTAATGCAAATGCCCAGTATGGAACAGCAGATGAAATAGAAGAGTAGAGCAAATCCTCAGATAATCCGTTGTAATCAAAGTTATCGAAGAATACCCAGTTCACAGTCATTATAAGAACAATAAGGATTGAAGGAAAAACAACCTGGGCAATCTCGCTTTTCTTGAAAAGCTTCTTGCACCAGGACTTGAAAAGTTCCAAAGCATAGCAGAAAAACTTTGCCACAATGCCAATGAAAATTGCAAAGAGTGCGACAATTGCCGCATTTTTCATATCAAAAGGGAGTGCCATATAAGTGGGGATTGTGATAATAGGACTTTTGAGTGCTCTGACAACAAAAACTGCGGTATAGGATGCAATTGTACAAGGCAGGAATGCGTCTATTCTTGTAACATCGGGGGAGGCAAACTGGGTTCCGAAGAGGATTCCCGAAATGGGTGAACCGAAAAGGGCACCGAATGCCGCAGAGGCCCCGCTCATAAGGTAAAACTGATTTGTTTCAAAACTGTCCTTTTTCAATACACGCTTGAGAAGATTCTCTCCTTTGTTGAGAAGTACCCCGGTAGTAATACCGATTTGCACTCCCACTCCCTCTTTACCTATGGATGCACCTAAAAGATGTGAGAGTGCGGCCATGAAGTACCCGACAAGACCGGTAAGAGGAGATATGCTTTCCTTCCTTTGGTATTCAGCAATATTCTCACTTTCATTTTCAGGTGATTTCTCGCCATTTATTTGGGCATGTATTTCGTCAATGGCCTGTACTGTGGCATTTCTGTATCTGTCACCGATTTTCTTATACACAAGATAGGTAAGGACAGCACCCAGCGGCAGAAAGAGGTAGAGAAAAGCAAGACGGTCGTTAACGTACTCACTCCACATTATCGTGGAAGCAAAAACATATATGAAAACCCCGGTAAGAAGTCCTACGGCAAGGCCGCGGATAATATTTGAAAACCATTTTTTCGTGTTGTCGAAAGGAGAAGTCAGCATGCATTTATTTTATTGATAGTAACAATTTCAATCTACTTTTTTGATTGTATTTTTAACTGTATTGTCCTTCATTCTGATTTGCCTGGAAAAAATCAAAGCTTTTGACCTTTGAAAATGATCCCACTTTGGATAAACTACTAGAGGTAAAGAAAACTATGAAAGAAAAGACCAGAAGTATCCTCAAAGGGATACTGCGTTATTCTATCCTGATTATCGTTCTGCTTTCGTCAGCAGCCTTGATTTATTGGTTTTATTCGACAAGAACCACTGTAACATA
>CAZOTY010000026.1:0-27609 GCA_964582905.1 uncultured Spirochaetaceae bacterium
GTTGATGACCTGTCAAATGATACCCTGATTGCCTTTTTTCCATCAGCGTTTTTAATACCCATTGCTTCAAGTATAACCTCGGTTTTCCCCTTTGCATTGTTGGAGCAGGCAGATCCCGATGAGACAGCAAAGCCATTATCGCGGAGGATCCTTGTATATACTTCTGAGGGGAGAAAGCCGGAAAAATTCAATATGAAAGGACTGGCGTCTTCTGGCGAGTTAATCCGGAAACCTTCTTTTTTAAGTTCTTCCCTTAAGTAGGAGTTTATTTGTTTTGCTCTTTTCTCCCTTTCTGTGTCTTCCATCCACTCAGAAAGTGCAACACGCATGGCAGCAATAGCAGGGAGGTTTTCTGTTCCGCCCCGCTTTCCTTTTTCCTGACCACCTGCTGCGGCAACAGGACGGAAAGAGGCGCTGTTTTTCAGGTACAGAAGACCCAGCCCCCTTGGACCGTTGATTTTATGGGAGGAAAAGGATGCACCGTCAACACCAGATTCTGTAAGGGAAAAACCTGTTTTCCCAAGTGCCTGCACTGAGTCTGAGAACAACAAGATTTTATGGTTTATACTTTTTTCATATTCCCTTATTTGATCGTTGATTTCCTTAACTGGGAGGAGCGCTCCATTCACATTGTTTACACTCATCACGACAACTGCCCTCACATCAGGGTTGAGTTTTTCTTTCAGTTCATTGCTGTCGGTTTTACCGCCTTTTGTTTTCAAGTAGGTAATCTTCCACCCATAGTTTTTTAAAATAGGGAACAGAGAGGAAACTGCTTCATGCTCTATTTTTGTCGTGAGTATCTCACCCTTTTCATGCCACAAAAGGGATGTGAGAAAAAGCGATATTGATTCAGTTGCACCGCTTGTAAAGTAAAGCTGATTACTCTTTATTCCAAGTAGGTCTGCGATTTTTGATCTTTCATCCTCCAGCTTTTTTTTGGCCTCGCTTCCGAAAGAGTGGATGGATGAGGGGTTTCCCCAGTAGTGGAGTGCGGTATTCTCATATTCCTTGAGCGCATTCGGGGAAATAAGGGTTGTGGATGCATTATCAAAATAGACTGGCATATTCCAAGTTTAAACTTTATTGGCTCACCTATGGAATAAGACTATACTTATGCCATGGAAAAAGTTATCAGTACAAAGCTCAAAGGTGGTAAGGTAAGCGAGGTTTTTTTTGAGCCCCGTTTGGAGAAACTTGAAAATGAGCTGGTAAGTTTAAAGGAAAGTAAGCTTTTTGTTTTTGACTCTAATACAGCATCACTTTTCTCGTCCATTCCCGAAAACAGTATAATCCTCAAGCCAGGCGAGAAGGAAAAGAAATGGGAGAGTGTGGATAAAATCCTTAAAAAGGCAGTTTCCCTTGGCCTTGGCCGTGACAGCATTTTTATTGCTGTTGGTGGGGGAGTTATCTGTGATATGACAGCATTTGCTGCAAGTGTATACATGAGGGGAGCAAGGTGCATTCTCGTCCCGACTACACTTTTGTCGATGGTGGATGCATCTCTTGGAGGGAAAACGGGAATTGATTATGAGGGACTTAAAAACTTTGTCGGTACCTTTTTCCCCGCAGAAAAAATAATCATCTGTACTGAAAGTCTGAAGACCCTTAGTGAAAGTGAATATATAAACGGACTTGGGGAAGTCGTGAAGCATGCCCTTTTAAGTGAAAAAAGAACTCTGTTTGAATTTCTGGAAAAAAACCACGATAAAATACTCAAGCGAGATGAGAAGACCATGAATGATATGGTACTTATTTCACTCCTTGTAAAACTTGAATTTATCGAAAAGGATCCTGAGGAGGAGAAAGGAATCAGAAGTTTTCTGAACCTTGGTCATACGTTCGGTCATGCTTACGAGTCTATCTCAAACTATTCAATCAGCCATGGGGAAGGAGTTGTATGGGGTACGATAAGGGCTTTGAAGGCTGGGGTCAACAAAGGTCTGACATCAAAGGAGCTTTACACCCAAAGTGAAAAGCTTTTCTCCCTCTTTCCTTTCAGGACAGAAAAACCGATTAAAGAAGAAGAGGTATCTGAGTATCTGAAGGCGCTACGAAAAGATAAGAAAAAAAACAAAGGGGAGGTTAACTTTGTGCTTTTAAAGGACATAGGAGAACCGATTCTTATACACCTGAGTGACAATGAGATAGTTTCCGTTATCAGTTGAAGTCTGATGCGCTGATTGTTTTTGTCAGTATCTTATACGCTTTTCTTCTGAGCCTTTCATTGGATGATGGAACTGAGTCCAGTATTTCTGTAAGGGCGTAAAGGGATTCACGCAAAGCACCCTTTAGTGTTGCATACGGAACGAGAGCGTATTTATCTTTCTTCTTTGTAAGCCCTAAAAATCCAAATGAATTGTTTTTCATAACGTAAGGGGTATAAACGTTATCAATAAGTATCTCTATACCCTTGAGGTCATTTATTCTGGATGGCCTATGGCTTATTGAGGTAGCGACTTTGTTAAACGAAGAAAAGAGTGGGAGCACCCGTTTTACTTCATTGAGCGTTATGGTATTGGCACTCTGGTACTTTCCAATCCTGATAAATACTTTTGATGGGTCTTTGCTCTTTTCAAAGTCTTTAAGCTTATTGAGTGGAATAAGGTATATATAGCGGCCGCCGATATTGGTCTTGAATGCTTCAAGTCTGTCTTCGTCATTTCTGAGTACGCTTTTTCTGCCTCTGTTGTCATAAAGTGGTTTTTTCTTTTCTTTTCCTGCTTTATTGAGTAGCTCCGGAAGCATTGGATCAATTGTACTCAGCCACTCATAGCGTAGCGGTGAAACAGTTCTGGCAAAAATCTTACTGGTTCTTACAACTTCGCCTGCAAGAATGTACTCAGGAAGTACCTTGAACCATGCAGATCCTGGATGTAGCGCGATATTTGATGCTGTCAGGCTTTTGTATGAAAACTTGTCCTGCTTTTTACACACATATTGTCTTAAACCCGATGCGAGGCAGCAAAAGTACTCAGCAACATTGAATTTATCAACAAGTGGAAGCCCCATCTTTCCAACTATATCTTCAAGCTGAGTATCGATATGCTCGATTTCTTCCATCGTCTGAAAATCAAGGTAATGTGCTTTCGAGTATGCTTTTCTTTCATTTTTATCTTTTATGGAAGTATAAGCATTAAACAAGTTCAAGAATGTGAGAAAATCTCCGTAAATCCTGTCTGAGAGGGCACGGTGAGCGTCCCTTGCCTTTAGTTCTTCCCCCGGTGGCAAAACAAAAGGAGACTTTGTTGAGAGAAATGAAACAGCCTTTATGACTGACGGCAATTCATTGGGGTAATTGAGCATTGCTTCAACAATTACCCTTGAAAGACGGGGAAGGAGAGGAAACTTTATCATCTCTTCTCCGATTGCAGTCAGGTGATGATCCTCTGTAATTGCACCAATCAGGATAAGCGTTTCTTCCGCGCTTTGAAGGGCATTTTTCATAGGGGGTGTTATAAACGGGAAGGACTCTGTGTTATAGATTCCGAGTTCACTCATCCTTAAAACAACCTCTGCAAGGTCTGAGTGAAGGATTTCTTCCTCGTTGAACTCTGGACGCTTTTCAAAGTTGTCCTTACTGTATAAGCGGTAACATACACCTGAATTGGTCCTGCCAGCCCTACCTTTTCTCTGGTCTGCTGAAGAACGGGAAATACTTACAGGAGTAAGCTCTGAGGTATAGTTTTTCTGATTATAGAAATTGACCTTTGCCATTCCGGAGTCGATAACAGTTCTTATACCGTCAATTGTTACAGATGTTTCTGCAATATTTGTCGAAACAACAACCTTCCTTTTGCCTGAAGGAGTGGGGGTGAATACCTCTTCCTGTTCCTCTTTGCTAAGTCTCCCGTAGAGGGGGTAGATTATAAGTTTCTTTGAAATACTGGAGGTCTTTAAAACCTCAATACAGTCTTTTATTTCCCCCTCCCCAGGAAGGAAAATCAGTATGTCCCCGCCTTCCGGGCTTTCAACACTCTTTTTGACGAGTTTCAGTATTGATTGGTAATAGAAGTCTGCATTGTCACGCTCGAAACGCAATGGGAAGTACTCAACCTCCACAGGAAATGGTTTACTGTCAATCGTGACAATAGGGGCATTGTCAAAAAACTCAGAGAAAGATTTTGCATTGATTGTCGCAGAGGAGATTATAATTTTCAGATCTTTGCGTTTTTGGATAATTTCTTTCACAAGGCCAAGAATGAAGTCAATATTCAGACTCCTTTCATGCGCTTCATCAATCATCAGAACTGAGTATCTTGATAGCTTGGGATCGGCCTTCACTTCCTGCAGGAGTATACCATCAGTCATTACTTTGATTCTTGTGTCTTTATTTGAAGTATCATCAAAACGCATTGTATATGCGCAGTAGTTGCCCTTGTCCTCAATTTGCTTTTTTATGAATTCGCAAATAGAAAGTGTTGCTATTCTTCTTGGCTGTGTGATACCGATAATCCCTTTTTCGTCATATCCGGCTTCTTTTAGAATCAGGGGAATCTGTGTAGTCTTTCCGGACCCGGTAGGACTTTCGACAATTACCACCTGGTTATCTTTAAGTGCATCAAGGATCTTGTCTTTATGACGATATACTGGAAGGGACAAGAAATCAGTCATCAGCTTTTTATGCTCCTTACGGCTTCAAGAACATCATCAGTCTCAGTTGTTTCTCTTGTTTTATGATTCTTTAAAAGGATTTTCCCATCCTTTAGTGTCAAAGAGAAGGGAATATGGTTTTTTTCAGCATAGTCAAAGTATTTTTTTGCTTTCGGATTACTTACAAGGTAAGTATCTACCTTGATCCCGTTTTCCCTCAGAATCTGCCCGGTTTTGATAATTGCGCTTTTTGTTTCGTCATTGTAGACAATAAGTACATCTGCTGTCTTGTTTTTTCTGAGAAACGGGGAGCCGATTACTTCAAGTCCGGCAATAAGGCGGTCGAGTCCTATTGAGGAGCCGACACCCGGAAGATTCTCCTTGGTATAGAGGGAGGCGAGATTGTTATAGCGCCCACCGGAGCATACTGAGCCCAGGGAAGGAAAATCAGTAAGAAATGTTTCGTATACGATACCGGTGTAATAATCAAGGCCACGTGTGATTGACGGGTCAAGGGTGAATTTTTCAATTAGGCCAGTTTCTTTTAAAAGACTTCCTATTTTTCTGAGGCGCTCTGAACTCTCGGAAGGACCACCTGAGAGCCTTGTCAGTCTATCCAAAGTTTCATCAAAGGATGATGAATTATCTGCACTCGTTATGTATTCAAGAATCAGGTCTGCTTTATCTTTGCTTTTTGTAATCTCCGTAAGAAGCTTAGAAACCTCTTCCTTTCCGATTTTTCTCAGCTTATCTACAGCTCTCAGTATTTCAACTGAGTTCTCCCTCTCTCCGAGTTTTTCAAGAAATGTATTAAAAAGACCGCGGTGTGAAAGGTGGATTTTATAGTTTTCAATCTCAAGCCCTTTGAAAGCAGAATACATCATAGAAAGGATTTCATAGTCTGATTCCGTGTTATCCACCCCGACAATATCAAAGTCACATTGGATAAATTCCCTGTATCTTCCTTTTTGGGGTTTTTCCCCACGCCACACTTTATTTATGTGAAAGCGCTTGAAGGGGAGGGCAAGCTCAGATGTGTGACTTGCAAGAAAACGTGCAAACGGAACGGTAAGGTCAAATCGCATCGACACATCCCTTCCTCCGTTATCCTGGAAAGAAAAAACCTGTTTGTCTGTTTCACCTCCTCCTTTGCCGAGAAGCACATTTGTATACTCCAGGACAGGGGTATCTATTGGAACAAATCCATAGGAGGCGAAAATGTCCTCGAGTTTTCTTATTATTTCCTTTTTGGGAATCTCTTCATTTGGCAAGCTATCCCGGAATCCCTTAAGTATTACTGGTTCAATCATTCTTTTCCTCACAAAATATAACGTTATTCTAAGAAAACGAGTAATTCTTGTTAATCCTTACTTGGGTTTAACACTTGAGAATTACTTTTTAAAATCATATATTTTTTGTTGTGTTTGTCAGATACAGAACAGATGAAAAAGGACGCTCAATCCCAATAGCAAATGTATACTCGAATAAAGAGCACCCTATTCGTAACAGCATGATAGATAAAGATGCACTCTGGGCAATAAGGAAGCTTCAGCAGAATGGACATGAAGCTTATGTTGTCGGAGGTTCTGTACGCGATTTGCTTCTGGGAAAGAAACCCAAGGATTTTGATATTGCAACAAGTGCAACCCCACGCCAGACACAGCGTCTTTTCTGGAACAGCAGGATAATCGGAAAACGTTTCAGAATTGTACATCTTTTTTTCGGTGAGAAAATAATTGAGACAACAACTTTCCGTTCCGATGAGGAGAACTTTGAAGAAGGAAACAACAATATTTATGGCTCTATTGAGCAGGATGCAAGAAGACGTGACTTTTCCATCAATGCGCTTTACTACAACCCGCAGACAGGCCAGATACTTGATTTCTGTAATGGAATGCAGGATTTTAAGAGAAAGGTTATAAGGTCATTAATTCCACTCAAGTATTCATTTACCGAAGATCCTGTGAGGATGATCAGGGCTATCAAGTACAGTGTCACTACAGGCTTCGAACTCAAGTGGAGTATCAGATCGTCAATCAAAAAGAATGCCCAGGAGATTGCCCGTTGTTCAACATCACGCTTGACGGAGGAGGTTATGAAAATACTCTCAAGTGGGTATTCTGCAGGAATTTTCACCGAGTTGTACAGGTATAAGATTCTCCAGCACCTATTGCCATGTTTTTCCTTATATGTGATGTACCCGGAAGTTCAGGCGGAGCTTATGCGCCTTGACCAGAAAGCCAGAAAAGCAAAAGCGGAGAATATAAGCCTTGAGAGGGATGTTATGATTTACCACCTGATAAAAGCAGCACTGGTATTGGATAAAATCGAAGATATGAGTTCTGATGAGTTATATAAAGACCTATACAGACAATCCAAGGTAATTCTTTCTCCTGTAACACCACCAAACTACCAAGTTGAAAAGGCTGTAAACCAGATACTTACAGATTATGGTATCCAGACACAGAAAGCGAAAAAACCGGTTATCCAGAATGCAAAGAAAAAAGCAGCACCAAGATTTGTTTCAAAAAAGAGTCTGAAAGCAAAACCCGGTTCTGTTGCCGTCAAAACAAAGCTTGAGGCTTCAGCAGAGCCGATGTCCCTTGCTGAAAGCCATGATCTGTAACTAGCCCCATTCCTCAATTTCTATTGTTATGCTCTTAATCAGTATTCCGCCAAATTTTTCAAGACAGTCGGAAATATATTCTTGCAAATCTGAAATTGTAGTGCTGATATAGTGTCTTACAGGAAGTTGCAGCGTAACATTGAGAGAGTAGGTTGAGTCAGCGTTTTTTACACCCCTGACTTTCTTTATCTTCATGACAGAATCATATTCACTTATAGCATGCTTTACCATCTGTGTAAGCACAGCCTCAGATATTTCGTTTTTCTCAGGGCGGGAAAACTCGGGACGTACAATTGTTTTTTCACTGGTAACAGCCTTTCCATGCTTTTTCTTACCGAGAAAAACTTTCATCGAGTCATAGACAATCTGTGGTGCAGAACGGGTAACTTCAATTGAAGGAACCGGAATAACATGTTTGCCTTCGGTAAAACGTATACGCATGGCATTCTCTATTTCTTCTCCGGTTGCAATATCTTCAATATGGATAATCTTATCTGGAGGCGGAAGCTCAAGACGCTTTGTGATCTTCTGAATCATCTTCTCACTCGTCCCGATAATAAGTATTCTTTTGTATTTTTCCTTAATAAGTGCTGAAACAACCTGGTTTTTATGCTCCACATCATCAAAGACTGCAGTTTTGACAGCAGTAAGGAAGTTTGGATCTTCTTTTGCTGAGTGCCCTGCAAGGATTCTGTCTTTTTTTATTAAAAGCCCATCATCTATAATCAGGTCGATTTTGTATTTCATGGCAACCTGTTTTGAGTGATAACTCTTACCGGTTCCTGAGCGCCCAACCAGGGCATACACCTTTATGCCCTTGAGTTTTGAAAATGCAAATTGAAACAATCTGTTCATCTGATGAAAACCTTTTAATTCACTTTTTAGTATATCGGAAAATGACGTTTACTGATATTATAAAGATGTTTGAAAAGCAATATTGCATCTAATAAGGAGTGTTGTTTAATGAAAATTGCCACTTTCCCTAGGGGTGGAGTGCATCCTGCTGATAAAAAAGGGCTTTCAAAAGACAAGAAAATAGAAATACTTCCTTTGCCTGAAGAACTTGTGGTCTCTATGGCCCAGCATCTTGGTGCTCCTGCAACCTGTCTGAAGAAAAAAGGGGATAAGGTATCTAAGGGGGAACTGATTGGGCAGCAGAGTGCATTTATCAGCTCCAACGTCCACTCTCCAGTAGATGGTGTAGTCACTGATGTAAAGAAAGTGATGCTCTCTTCCGGAGCTGTAGCAGATGCCGTTGTAATTAAAGTTGATGAAACACAGTCTGATCCGTTTACCACTGAATATGATTGGGAAAAATCAAGTCAGGAAGAGATTCAGGCTTTAATCAAGGATCTGGGTATCGTCGGTATGGGAGGTGCTACATTCCCGACAAGCGTAAAACTCAGTATTCCCCTTGGCAAAAAGGTCGAATACTTGGTAATCAACGGTGCAGAGTGTGAACCATATCTCACATGTGACTACCGCCTGATGCTTGAAAAGACCGAGGGTCTTCTGGAGGGCATAATGGCAACAGCAAAAGCTGTAAACCCTGAGCATATCATTATTGGCGTTGAGACAAACAAGATGGACTGCATTGAACGTCTTTCAGGAATAATCAGCCAAAAAGGGTATCCGATTGTCGTTCAGGCTTTGAAGAAAAAGTATCCGCAGGGAGATGAGAAACAGCTTCTGAAGGCAACCATAAAAAGGGAAATCCCATCAGGAAAGCTTCCATTGGATATTGGTGCAGTTGTATGTAACGTCGCAACCTGTTATGCAGTTATGGAAGCAGTAAAATACCATAAGCCGTTATTTGAAAGGGTAGTTACTGTAACAGGTGAAGCAGTGGGCGAGCCGAAGAATTTCCTGGCTCCTATTGGAACCAAGATGAGCTACCTTTTTGAAAAGGCAGGCGGACTCAAAGAGGATGTATATGAACTGATTGCCGGTGGTCCTATGATGGGTTTCGGCTTTGCAGATAAAGATATTCCGATGGTCAAAGGCTCTGGTGGTCTTCTTGCACTTCCTGAGCTGGATAAGGCAAAGTCGTTTCCTTGTGTGTCATGTGGAAAATGTGTTTCGGTTTGTCCTATCGGACTGCAACCTAATAAGATGTTCAGGAACATCAAGTTCGGTAAAGTTGATGTTGCATTGAATGAGTACTCCCTGATGGATTGCAAGGAGTGCGGATGCTGTGCTTACACATGTCCGAGCTCCATTCCACTTGTTCAGGGCTTTAAGCTTGGTAAAAAACTAGCGAGGGAAAGAAAATGATTACAGTAAAGTGTAGCCCACATATACACAGTAAAAATTCTACTGATAAGGCAATGCTCTATGTAATAATTGCCCTTTTACCGGCAGCAATATGGGGCTGTTATGTGTTTGGCTGGCATGCAGCTGTTGTGCTTGCCGTTTCAATTCTATCTTCAGTCTTAACTGAATATTTACTCAACCTTATCAGCAAGGAGCACACCCTGAAGGACTTTTCTGCTGTCCTTACAGGACTTTTGGTCGGTATGAATATGCCACCTCAGATTCCGCTTTATGTTCCAATTCTGGCTTCAGCCTTTGCTATCGGAGTTGTAAAGTGGACATTCGGTGGTCTTGGCTCAAACTGGATGAACCCGGCACTCGGAGGAAGGGTATTCGTATTCTTCTCCTTCACAAGTGCAATGACCAATTTTACACTGCCGAGAACATTGATGAAAGCGGCAGATGCAATGAGCAGGGCGTCCTATGCAAACCACATTGTTCCTGATGCATTCTCTGGCGCGACTCCGCTTTCTATTTTGAAAACAGGGCTGGGAATGGGGATTACAGGACACGATCAGTACTATATGCTTAATGGCAGGCCTGTAACTGATTTTGCTACAGCTCTCGGAGAAAAGCTTGGTATAAACCCATTTGCTATTGACGCATTTTTCGGGAACACACCGGGGTGTATAGGAGAAGTATCAGCACTTCTTTTGCTTTGCGGTGGTATCTTCCTTCTGTGCACTAAGGTCATTAACTGGAGAATACCTGTATTCTACATTGGCTCATTCACCGTTCTTACCTGGATTTTCGGAGGCCTTCCGTATGGAGCGGGCCTCTTTAAGGGAGAACTTCTTCTGCCTCTGTTTTCAGGGGGTCTGATGCTTGGTGCAATCTTTATGGCGACTGACTGGGTTACCACTCCGACAACTCCAAACGGGGAGATTGTTTATGCCGTCGGATGTGGCTTTTTTACATTCCTATTAAGGTATTTCGGTTCTTTCCCGGAGGGCGTTTCCCTTGCGATCATTTTAATGAACATTGTGGTTCCGACACTCGACAGGTATATAAAGACAAGAAAGTTCGGTTACGTAAAACCTCAAAAAGAAAAAAAGAGTAAAAAGGAGGTAAAGGCATGAGCAAGAAAGAAGAAATCCTTTCATACTTGAAAACCGGCTTTATTCTCTTTGCTATCTGTGCTGTGTGCGCAGCTCTTTGCGGACTTGTTAATATGGTCACTGCCCCTCGCATTGAGGAAAATTCAAGAAAGGCAAATGAAGCAGCACTCAGAAAAGTATCTGGCGGAATGCTTCCCGGAGATGCAGTAAGATCAACTGACCTTTCAGACTTTGACGAGGAAAGATTCGGAGCGGCAATCAATGAGGTGACTCCTCTTTATACTGATGATGCGAGAACACAGTTAGGTGGTTATAGCCTTCAGCTTAACTGCACCGGTTATGGTGGACCTATCACAGTTATTGCATCCTATAAGAAAAATGGAGAATTAATCGGTGCCCAGATGACGACTAACAGTGAGACAGCTGGACTTGGCAAAAAGTATGAAGAAGCGAAGAATATGTCCATATTCCTCAATAAGGGAGGAGAAGGGACAGCTCTTCCTCTAACAAAGAATGACCTGACCAATGATGAACAGGCAATTGTTTCCGGCGCAACTGTAACATTTAACGGACTGGCTACAGCTCTTAATTTGGGATCCCAGTGGGTAAAGGAGCAGAAGTAGAATGAGTAACAGAAAACAGATTTTCACAGCAGGTATTTTCAGGGAAAACCCTATATTCATCATTATGCTCGGTCTTTGTCCGACTCTTGCAGTTTCCACCCAGGTATGGAATGCAATCGGTATGGGCATGGGAGTTATTTTTGTTCTGGTTGGATCGAATGTGTTTATTGCACTTTTGAAGAGCTTTATTCCAGACTCGATCAGAATTCCATCATACATTGTCATCATTGCATCCTTTGTTACGATCCTTGAGATGCTTTTGCATGCATATATGATTGATTTGTATAATGCATTGGGAATCTACCTTTCCCTTATCGTTGTTAACTGTATTATTCTTGGGCGTGCTGAAGCCTTTGCAAGTAAGAATACTGTTCTTGATTCAGCACTGGACGGACTTGGAATGGGAATCGGATTTACCCTCGGTCTTACACTCATTGCTTTTATTAGGGAAGTTATCGGCTCCGGCACAATTACTCTTATTAACCTAGGTGAGACCAAAATAGTCTTTGAGATTCCTGGGTATGTCAATGCACCTGTTAAGGTTATTGCACTCTCGGCCGGTGCCCTTTTGGTTATGGGGTACCTGAAAGCTTTCTTTACATGGAAAACAGGTCATGAAAAGAAAGGAAAAGGAGAGAAGATAAAGGTCAAGGAAAACGAAAAGATTGAAAATGAAGCAGAAGAGCCTGTACTCGCAGGAGCTCAGGTAACACTTAGTAAGGAGGAAGCAAAATGAGTTACATCGGAATTCTGGTTTCCTACATCTTTGTTAATAACTTCATCCTGGCAAAGTTCATGGGTATGTGCCCATTTATCGGTGTAAGTAAAAACAGTGAAAGCGCTGTTGGCATGGGACTGGCAGTAACATTTGTAACAGCGGTTGCCTCTGTTGTCACATGGGCAGTCTATAATGCTTTTCTTATCCCTTTCCAGCTTGAATACCTGAGGACTATTTCATTTATTCTTGTCATAGCAGCTCTTGTTCAGCTTGTTGAGATGGTTGTCAGGAAAACAAGCCCTGCCTTGTACAAGGCACTTGGTATATTCCTTCCACTGATCACCACAAACTGTGCTGTTCTCGGTATTGCAATTATCAATATCGATAACTCGTACAATGTATTGGAATCTTTTGTTGCCGGTATTGCAGCGGGCTTAGGCTTCTCAATGGCTTTGATTCTCATGGCTAATCTAAGAGAGAAATTGGAAATGACACCGGTAAGAAAATGGTTCAAGAATGTACCGATTACTTTTATATCGGCTGGCTTAATGGCACTTGCCTTTATGGCGTTTGATTCCAGTTTGATTACCAACCTGCACTTGGCTTAGGAGGAAGAAGGAATGAATATTTTATTTGCATTTTTGGTTCTCTCTATTCTGGGTCTGCTTTTAGGTATTGCACTTGCTTTTGCCGAAAAGAAACTGAAGGTTGAAAAAGACCAGAAACTTATTGACCTAGAAAATATTATGCCCGGTGCAAACTGTGGTGGCTGTGGTTATGCAGGGTGCTCTGCATATGCTGAGGCTGTCTATAAGGGGGAAGCAAAGATAGGACTTTGTTCTCCCGGAGGAAAAGCCCTTGCCGATAAGATGGGTGAGATTATGGGTGTTGCAGTTGGAGAAGTTGAAAAAGAAGTGGCTTTCGTTCATTGCGACGGAAACTATGATGATACTAAAACTGATTTCAACTACAAAGGTATGGATAGCTGTAAAGCTGCCCAGTTGCTTCAGGGTGGTCCGATGGGGTGCAAAGAGGGCTGCCTTCATATCGGTTCTTGTATACAGGTCTGTCCGGTAAAAGCAATATCCCGTAAAGAAAACGGACAGATAATTGTCGATAAGGAAAAATGCATCGGATGCAAGGCCTGTGTTGGTGTATGTCCGACAAAAGTTATCAGAATGGTACCTTACAAGGCTGAATACCTTGTTGCTTGCAATAACCACCAGAATGGTGCCCAGGTCAAGAAGGTATGTAAAGTTGGCTGTATAGGATGTCAGATTTGCGTAAGAAAAGTTGAAGACTCATCCTTCTATGTTGAGAATTTCCTTTCACACAATGATTTTTCAAAGAGCCAGGAGAATGCAGCAAAAGCTGCTGAACTCTGTCCGCAGAAATGTATTGTTAAACGGGATTAGTAATGAAAATAGCCATCGGCTTTTATACAGAATTATCTGAGAGTTCTCCAGTGCCCATCTTTGATCGGGCACTGACTCTCATATATGAGCCGATACTTTCATTTTTATACAACTCAAAAAAAGACAAAAGCATATTCTTCTACCAGGGCGCAAGTATGACGCGTTATATCAGGGAAAACCGGCCTGAGTATAGAACGCTTTTATCAACGCTTGCAAAAAGAGGAAAACTCAGTTTTCTCACTGGAAGCTTTTCCCAGGCTATACTTTCTGTCCTTCCGCTCAAAGAGAGGGCAAACCAGATTGAGAGGATGACTGCATACATTAAAAGGGAGTATGGTATTCTTCCCGATACGGCGTTTTTCTATGGACAGGTATGGTCCCCTTCGTATATATCTGCGCTGAAAACATGCAGGATAGACAATATAATCTGTTCCTCTTATAAGGCAACAAACAAGGAAAATTTTGAAACAGAAAGCTTTACGATGAATGAGCTTGGAAAGAAAGAAGGAGTCTATATTACTTCTGATCCGATTAGCAGCATAATTTCTTCGTTTCAGCAGGGGGAGATAAACCTGGAGCAGGTTGAGGAACAGATTGATAAGGTCATTCTTGAGTATATTGCCCCTGAGATGGTTATATTTATCAATATTGATCAGCTACTGGAAGGGGTTTCAAGAACAACTGCAGGAGACAGCCTCAGGGAATTTTTAACACGGTTATTGAATAAAGTTGAGCCTGAGCTTGTGAATCTTGAGGAGATTAATAAAAAGCGTCCGGGTTATTTAGAGGCTTCATGGTATGGCAGAGATGCATATGCACTCGGTTTAAAGTCATTTAATGACAACTTTGTGCGAAACAGCAACTACAGATATTTATTGAACCGCTACACATCCTTATATGAGATACAGTTAAATGACAGGGAACTGAAAAAGGATGTCAATAAAATACTCTTTTCTATAGAAACCGGTCCGCTTTTTATTTATGATGCCCAGTGTACCCCACTGCGGGAAAGTGCAAGGCAACTTTTCTGGAGTCAGATAATAGAAGCGGAGAATCTTATATGGGATGTAACAGAATCCTCAAGTTACAGGATGTATGATCTTGAGGGATTTGGCGGAGAAAACTACTATCTTTCAGGTAATAATTATCTTGCTGTGCTCAGTTCTAGAGGTGGTTCTGTTACTGAATTTGACTACAGAAAAGGCAGATTCAATCTTTTTGATAACAGGGCTGAGTTTGATAAGAACTTCCTTAGGGGAAAACTGTACAAATCGTTCACTGAAAGAATAACTTTGAATGGAAGATCCTACCTGACAGAAGAGAGAATGTTTGAAGCAGAGGTTTTAAACAGAAAATATACGGATGTGGAGTTCTCCCTCTTTGATGACAGTATGCCTGTCTCATTATGTAAACGCTATAAGATGAGAAATTCAACATTTCTGATGGACCTTGATATCAGGAATAATAATAAAGAGGATCTGAAAGGTAAGCTTGAGGTGTTTGTTTATCTAGGCAGTCAGGAAACGGAGCTTTCATCTCCGGAACAGAAAATTTCAATACTTCAGAATAAGCTTGTAGAGGCAAGAACTGTCCGTTATATACTGAAAAGCCGGAAAACGGTTCTTAACTTTACTTCGACCAAATCCTTCCGTCTAAGCGAGAAGGAAGTTAATCAGCCCCAGTTTACATCCCTTGGGTTGGAAGTATTTAATTTATATAAGATGCTCAGCTTTACATTTGATGTGGATCTTGCTCCCGAGGCATCAGATACATATCGTTTGGCAATAAGACTTGGTGAAAAGGAAAAGGAGAGAGAATAGATGTTTATTGAAAATAAAAACGTATTTGAAGAGATAAAAGAAGATAGTGAAAAAGTATGGAGGCGTCTTTGAAGAGGCTTCCACTCTTGAAAAAATAAAAGCTCTTGAAGAAGAAACTGCCAAAAGTGATTTTTGGTCAGATAGTGAGAAGGCGGAAAAAACATTCTCAGACCTCAGCATACTGAAAGAGAGCTATTATCCATGGAAAGAACTGATTGAGGAAATCAATGATACAGCAGAACTTATTGAAATGTACTCAGCAGAAGATGATGATTCTCTGCGTATGGAACTTGAGGAACAAATCAGGACTCTGGATAATAAATTCCGGCCACTGAAAGTGAAAACTTTGCTGGACGGCAAGTTCGACAAGAATAACCTTTATTTATCCATACACAGCGGAGCAGGTGGTACAGAAGCATCTGACTGGGCAAAAATGCTTATGAGGATGTACACACGCTATGCAGAGCGACATGGTTTTAAGCTTGAAATACTTGAAATGGAAGAGAATGAAGGTGGCATAAAGAGCGTTACAATGAAAGTTAACGGTCCCTATGCTTTCGGATATCTCAAAGGTGAAGCAGGTGTACATCGCCTTGTCAGGATATCGCCTTTTGACGCAAACAAAAGGCGCCATACATCATTTGCCTCAGTCTATGCTTCTGCAGAAGTTGATGACTCAATTGAAATAGATATAAAGCCTGAGGATATCAGGATTGATACGTACAGGGCAGGTGGAGCTGGCGGCCAGCATGTCAATAAGACAGACAGTGCTGTCAGAATTACGCACTTCAAGACCGGTATCGTCGTACAGTGCCAGAATGAAAGAAGTCAGTTTATGAATAAGGATGTGGCATTCAAAATGCTGAGGGCAAGGCTTTATGAGTATTACCAGAAGGAAAAGGAGAAAGAGAAGGAAGCAAACGCCATCGAAAAGCGAGACATCGCATGGGGCAGCCAGATCAGAAGCTATGTCTTCCAGCCTTATACAATGGTCAAAGACCATAGGACAAACTACAGTACCGGAAATATAATTGCAGTTATGGACGGAGAAATAGATGATTTTATCGAAAGCTACTTGCACTTTATTAAAGAGGCTTAGTCTTCTTACATTAATCATCTTTATTTCCAGTACTCTCTTTGCAGAGGAGCTACGTGTAGGAATAGTTACAGAAAATACATCCTACGGCAAACTTCTTGAGGATATTCTCACGACATTTGAGGATGTGGTAAATAATCCGACACTTTTCAGCCTTGTTGAAAAACGGCTTTCAGATGAAGCAGAACTGTCCTATGAAAAAAGCATCAATTCATACCGGGAGAGTGAAAAGATATTGTCTTTAGAAACACTTGAGAAGAAAGAAATACCAGTAGTAAAAACCCTTGAGCTTAAACTGGTTCCACTTTCCCTGACCGATGCCGAGAGAAAATACGTATTAGATAATGATGGCGATGCAGTAGAGTATGTAAAGCTGAAGAATGATATAGACCTGTTAATTGCTGCCGGTGAAAGTGAAGGAAGAGTAAGTGAGATAAAGCTTTATATAAATGGAGACGAGGTCAGGGAAACCTTGTATACAGAAAGCCTTGTTGAGAATGAAACAACTGATCTTTTGGGCCTTTTTAATTCTATTTTGACCGATGGCTCATACAGACTTTACAAAATAGATATTCCACGTGTTGCAACACTTCAGATAGATGGCAGAAATGAACCACTTTATACCTCCCATGTTCCTCTCTCAGATGGAGAACATATTTTTATATATGGGGCTCCGGGTCATTACAGGGAAGTAAAAAGGATAATGACTGATGGGAGTTTTGATACCATAGAGTTGAAACTTGTCAGTCTTGAGACACTTCCTATGCTTATATCTACGGTTCCTTATAATACGACGGTATTCTATAACGGTCAGGCCGAGGATAATCATCTGCTTACTGATACAACATATCCATTTACAATAACAGCTTCCTCTGAAGGATTTAGTCTTTACAGCCTTCAGTCAATGCAACACAGAGATAAGTTCACAATAAATTTAAAGCCCGAGTGGCTCTCCTCAGATAATATAGTTACAAATGCAAAGGCAAAATTCTACGCAAGTCTTTTAACGACACTTTTATCATTCGGAGCATATGTCGGTGTTGAGGTGGGAAGGAATATTGCTCCAGATAGGGATACATTTGAAAAGCTGCGACCATTTAGAGGTCTTACACTTGGAGTGACTGTGGTTTCTGCAATAACCATGGCCGATAGTCTGGCTAAGTACTATAGAATAGCGAAGCTGGGACTTTAGGAGGGAATATGGCATTTTTTAAGAAGTTTGGTGAAAAACTGAAAAACTTATTTTCATCCAGAAAAATCAATGAAGAGTTTTTTGAAGATTTGGAGGATACACTTATTGAAGGGGATCTTGGTGCCAGAGTTACTGATGAAATAATCACAGAACTGAAAACTCTAAGCAAAGCAGAAAACCTTACTGAAACCTCAGAACTCCAAAACAGAATGAAGGAAATCCTTTCATCCTATATTGAGGCATATGATCTTTCATCAATGCCGAAAAATGAGCTTAAGGTTTGGATGATTTTAGGAGTAAATGGTGTTGGAAAGACTACAACGATTTCCAAAATGGCAAAATATTTTAGAAACTCAGGAGAAAAGGTCCTTTTGGCTGCTGCTGATACATTCCGCGCAGCAGCTGTGGATCAGCTTGATATTCATGCAGAACGCCTGAAAACCAGGATAGTGAAGCAGAAAACGGGAAGTGATCCGGGAGCTGTTGTATTTGATGCCATAACATCTGCCCAGGCTCAAGCAGATACACTGATTCTTACCGATACTGCAGGGAGAATGCATAACAAGGAAAATCTGATGAAAGAACTGCAGAAGATGGATAAGATTATCAAAGCCAAAAATATAAAGGAGAAAAACTATAAGAAGTTTCTGGTAATTGATGCTACAACCGGACAGAATGGTCTCAGTCAGGCACTCTTGTTCAATGAAGCGGTTTCTCTGGATGGTATAATCCTCACAAAGTATGATTCTGCTGCAAAGGGAGGTGCTTTGATACAGATAGGACGCCTTTTAAAGCTTCCAGTGGTTTTCGTCTGTACCGGTGAGGGGTACGATGATATACATCCGTTTGATAAAAAGGAATATATCGATTCTTTGATGGGTCTGGATAAATAATGAAAAAACTCTCCTTGATTCTTATTCTTCTTTCAGCCTGCTTATCTCTTTTTTCCTCGGTTTATTACCGCAGTAATGAAATCGGGCAGAAAAAAGAGGCTGTAGATAGCCTAGAGGGAATAGGGTTTGAAAGGGAGGATATTGATGATTCTGTTTTTATTCTTTATCTGGATGGGGAAGAGTATATGAGAATGGAGACGTATCCATCTAGGACCCTTAAGAAAAGTGAAAATAGGACAGAGGAAAAAATATATGATGAAGATAATCAGTTGAGCCGACTGATTATCAAAGTCAATGATGGCAGGGATGAGTCAGTAAGTGAATATAACTACCGCTATTCTGACGGTACTCTTTCAGGTTATACGTTATCAGAAAACGGTAAAGTGATTAGAACTGTTACTTACATTACTGATGAAGATGGGCGCCTTATAGGTATTGAAGGAGATTCATCATCATTCTTTCTGTCTGATGGGTTGGGGTTTGAAGTTGAGGGAAGTCCCTCCTATCTGCACTTTCTTCCATCTGGTCGCCTTCTCAGGGAAGATGAGAATACCAGAGGCAAGGTATTTCTAAATGAAGATGGTTCGTGGAAAGAAGATATAAAAATCAGTGATGATACCACGAGTTACTCTTATTCGAAAGAAGGACGTCTTATTGGAATATCATCTGAAGATGAGAGTACTATATACGAATACTCTCCAGATGGGGAGCTCATCTTGAAAAAGGAGATAGGTAAGAATGGTATTACGCTCTCCTATTATGAAGAGGGGAAGATAAGCTTTGTCGAAGAGTATAAGGGAGACAGTCTTTCATCAACAAAACGAAGTCTGGCCGATGGCCGTTTTGAGGAGATCCAATACGAGAACGGGAAGGAAAAGTATCGGTTGATATTTGACAAGGATGGGGAACGTCTGATGGAGATTACACGTTTATGATTTTGTTTCTTTCAAAGCGTTTTTCCCTTTCAAAGACATCCAACCATAGATCACGGGTTTTGAAAACCATTATCTTTTTGGCACTTTCATTTGCTGTTGTCCTTTTAATTTTTTCTACTATGACAGCATTGCAGGATTCGCGTTTCAGCGTTATCAGAAGGGTTAAATCATTTGATGCAGTTATTCCGGGAAATTTCGTGGAAGAACTAAAAGAACTTCTTCCTGAGAGCCAAATCTTTTTGTATGGAGAGGGCGAGGCACTACTAGGCGGCAGAGCTGTCCTTGTCCGTTATATTGATGATGAGTATAAGGGAGATATACGCCTTTTGAGCGGTAATACAACGGGCCTTGTCCTACCATATTTGCTCTCATGGGAATATAACTATCCTGGGGAAGCTGATTTGACACTCTTAAAAAAAGGAAGGACAAATCTTGTACTGCCACGCAGTGAAAGTGTTCCAATCAGTGGCTTATATTATACACAGCTTGGCAGTGATTTTGATGATACGATGATTTTTCTTCCGCTTTCTATGGCTGATGAGAGTGTGAAATTGAAAACAGCAGTTCTTTCATTGAATAAGGAAGGGGAAAATCTCTTAAGGAAAAACGGATACCAATATACGCTGTGGAAGGAGGCAGAGAAGTCCCTTTATTCTGCTTTTCTTCTTGAAAAAATTATGATGTATGTTGTTCTTTTGCTTCTTTTTGTAATAATTGCAGTCTCAATCAGACAATCTGTAAGAATTTTTTTCTTATCGAAACGTAAGGAGATGGCAGAACTTGAAATACTCGGTATGAAAAAAAGTGTTGTAAACGTATCCATCTGTCTCTCATTCTTTTACGTTATAATTGTCGGAATACTTATGGGTATTATTCTGAGTTTGATTCTTCTTCCTGCAGTGAGTTTTTTATCAAGAAGCAATTTCTTCATTACTGTTGAGCTGAAATTCTCATGGGGCGGATTAGTTTTCTATGCACTATTTATGTTTTTCGTAGTTGGGCTGTTTTTGCTCTCAGAGACAAATAGAAAGAAAGATTTGATGGAGGTTATACATGGCCTATGAGCTTCTCAGGCTGGAGGGGGTCAGAAAAAGTTATCCTCTCAGTAATGGCCGTCTTGATATCCTAAATGGAATAGATCTTACGCTTTCAGAGGGAGAAGTGATATCTGTTCTTGGAGAATCCGGATCTGGAAAAAGCACACTACTTTTTGTAGCAGCGCTCCTTGCTGATAAGGAAGCCGGTTCAATTTTCTATGGGGAAAAGAATACAGATACACTGACAAGTAACGAAATTACAAGTCTGAGGGAAAAAAACATGGGTTTTGTATTTCAGGACTCCCTCCTTCTTGAAGATTTTTCAGCTCTGGAGAATATTGCACTTCCACTTATGATTAGCGGTAAAAGCAGGAAGGAAGCTTTCATGAGGGCAGAGGAGCTCATTATGGAAGTAGGGCTTGAAGAGAGAAAAAAGCACAGGCCGTCAGAGCTTTCCGGTGGGGAAAAGCAAAGAATAGCAATTGCACGTTCATTATCTAATGATCCTAAAATAATATTTGCCGATGAGCCCACAGGGTCTTTGGATGAGAAAAATGCTGCTAAGATTGAAGAAATCCTTCTAAGTACAGTCAGGCGTAACAATAAAGGTATGATTCTTGTTACCCATAATGTCGCTTTTGCTTCGAAAAGTGACAAAGTATTCATACTCAAAGGTGGCAAACTTGAAAGACGGGGCTAAGTATTATCTGAAGCGGAAACTTGGTTTTAATATGCCATTGAGATATAAAATTGGTGTAGTTTTACCATCTCTTCTGATATTCCTTATCACAGCTCTTATTGTTTTCATACTAGTTTTTATCATGAGTATGCGAAATGCCATTGATTCTGCAATTGCACTTTTGGGATCCGGGAGTCTTTCAAGTTCAGAGTATGTTCCGTCTTATCTTCTTCCTGATGGAGCAGAGCAGGACGAAGTGTATCATAATGAGGGGATTATATACTCTGAGAATAAGAATTCCATTGTTTATCTGAAAAAGGTGGATAAAAGTTATTTTGAAGGGGCAAGAAAGGATGGGCTCAACCTAGTGCAAAGTACTGATAGCGGAAAAAATGAAATATACCTGTCATCTACCTTGGCACGAGAGCTTGAAGTTTCGCTTGGAGACAGGATGACACTCTTGCTTTATGAAGAGGATAAAAACAGGACCCGTCCTGTCCTTCTGACTTGTACAGGTATTTTTGATACCGGGTATGCACAGCTTGACAGATATATGGCATTCGTTCCGTCCTCGACATTTGAAGGGGGAAGAAAGGAAGTTGAGATTCTTCTTCCTGATAACGGCAAAACCGATGAAGTTGAGAAATTGCTGTTGAGTAATGGATATTACGTCACATCCTATAAAACCAACTATGCATCCCTTTATATAAATGTACAGCAGTCAATTGGGATACTGTATGTGATTCTTGTAGCTGTTGCATTCCTTTCTGCATTCTTTTCCTCTGACATTGCACAAATCTATATTTCCAGAGACAGAAGTGATATAGCAACGCTTTCCCTTATGGGGATGAAAAACAGGGAGCTAAGGAAAATTTACACTACCATGACTCTTTCAGTGCTATTCATTGCTGCACTTTTTGGTGTCGTACTGGGACTTGTCTTAGGCTCTATGACACCGTTTATTGTAAGAATGGTCAGTCGTTTCAATCCGCTTCTTATGGACAATTATATAACAAGTTTTTCGGTTGTATTGCCGGCTCTTGAAATAGTTGTAATGTTGGGAGCAATGCTACTTCTTTCGTATATTACTCTTACCCTTTATCTGAGGCATCTTGGGAAAGAAGATATTTATAAACTTGTCATGAATGAATAAACTGATTATGAGGTCAAGATGAATTTAGAAGTATTCTCATTGGGAACAAGCGGGATGATGCCCCTTCCAGGGCGCTTTCTTACATCAGCTCTGGTAAGGCGGGATGGTGACTTGTTTCTGTTTGATTGTGGAGAGGGGACTCAGGTAAGTCTGAAGATGCTGAACCTGAAATGGAAAAAAATCAATGCAATTTTCATTTCCCATATGCATGCTGATCATGTGACTGGCCTTCCCGGGCTCCTAATGCTTTCAAGCCAGGTCGACAGGGAAGATCCTCTCTATATTTATGGCCCTGCAAAATTAAATGAATACATAGAAGCCTCACGCCGAATCCTTGAAATGTATATCAATTACGAAATAAAGGTAATAAGGGTAGAAACCGGAGAAGTTTACCGCGGCGACGGATTTTCTGTTTACGCCTTTCCTCTGAAGCATACAAAAGAGTGCTATGGCTACTCACTGGTGGAGGACAAGAGAAAAGGCGAATTCAATCTGGATGCGGCTCTTGCATTAGGTGTGCCCAAAGGCCCTCTTTTCGGAAAACTGCAAAGAGGGGAGAGCATTAAACTGGAGGATGGAAGAGTAATAACCAGTGAGATGGTCATGGGAAAGGCACGAGACGGGAGAAAGTTCAGTTACGTAACAGATACCGCATATTTCCCAGAGATTGCTGATTATGTCCATGATTCTGATATCCTTTTTTGCGAAGGTATGTTTGATAGAAGTCTTGAGGAAGATGCAAGAAAGAAAAAACATATGACTGGCTATGAAGCAGGACTGGTTGCACGAAACAGCAACAGTTCAATGCTATGCCTTCAGCATTATTCCCCGCGTTATTCTGATAAGGAGCTGAAACTTATAAAGAAAGAGGCAGAGGAGGTTTTTGAAAACACCGTCCTCACCAAAGATAGGATGAGTTTCAATGTTCCACTTAAAGACTAAACGTTGACATACAATAAAAAAACTCCCGAAGGAGTTTTTCTTACTTGAGGCTTCGTCTTGCTTCTCTTACCAGGGCATCTGCTTTCTTGTACTTAGCCCCCATCTCAGCAACTGCATGAACGCCAAGAAGCCTTGTAGCCCTTTCAGCTTCTTCCTTCTTAAAATAAGGTAAGATTGCGAACTCCAGACCATCTTCAGAAAAGAGAAGAGTATCAGCACCAAGATATCTTTCAATCCTAGATAAGTCTGTACCATCAAAGGCAGCAAGACACAAGTCGTAGGAATTCTTATCAGCTCTGTCCATTTCTGTCTGAAGAGTCTCACGGAAATTATAGAATACAGGTTCTGCTTCGGACTTCTGAACTTCAACGACTCTTTCAACAGTCTGACCGGGAACCTCAACAGGAACTTCCTTTACTACCTCAACCGGGACTTCCTTGATAACCTCTTTTATTACCTCGACAGGAACTTCCTTAATTACTTCGACAGGAACCTCAACTTCCTTGATAATTACCTGAGGTTCTCCGCTATCAGAAGCAACAGGAACTTCTCTGATAACTTCCTTAATTACCTCAACAGGAACTTCCTTAATTACAGGTACCGGACGTTCAACTTCTTTGACTATAACCTTAGGTTCTCCATCATTGCCCTCTCCAAGAGCAACCGGGACTTCTTTTACAACCTCTACAGGAACCTGCTTTACAATTTCCTTAACTACTTCTACAGGAACTGTCTTATAAACGGGGTATGGAACTTCCCTGATGACCTCAACAGGAACTTCCTTGACAGTCTCAACAGGAACTTCCTTGACAACCTCTTTAACTACTTCTACAGGAACCTCTTTGACAATTTCCCTGACTTTTTCTTCTTCCGCAGCTTCCTGCTTCACACGGTTGAATACCTCGCCTGCTGTGATATTTCCTCTGGCCATAGGATCATCCACAGCTGGAGTGTAAAGGAGCATGTCATATGCATTGGGACTCAGCTTATCAATATTGTCTGAAAAATCATCATCTTTGCCTTTTCCTACGACTAAGGCAATTTCAATTAATACAAGCCCAATCAAAATAGGGAAAATCCTAGTCAGAATAGAATAAATCTGTTCTTTTGTTATGTCGTAAGTAGGCACAATAATTGAAACGAAGATTGCAGTGAAAGCCGCAAGTATGACAAGCGATATAATTATGGTTGTCACAACTAACTTCCATGTTCTTGAGGTCTTGGCCATGATTCCTCCACAAAGTAGCTAATCAATTGATTACTTTTATAGTATAGTTACCTTAAAATATGTTTACAAGATTTAAAATCGCAATTGGCGTCACCCTTTTTGTTGTTTTTTATCTCTTTTTGTCTGTTTTTTTAGGTAGTAACGGCGTTTTATACCATCGAGCGCTTAAAACCAGAATGGAGGAAATGACAGCCTTAAAAGAGAAGAAAGAAGCAGAAATTTCAATTTTAAAGGAAAGAGGCAATCATTCGGATTCGAATATCGGAAGCGGTTTTGAGGTTTTGTATTCGTTTGACGAAGAGGAAATCAGCTTCATTCCACCATCATATGACGACAGCAGAGGAGGAGTTGAATACTTCTACTTTCCATATTGGGCAATCCTCCTTCTTTCTTTCGTACTCACTTCACTTTATTTTCTATTTCTGTACCTTTTTGGTAAGCTTAAGACAAGAAGAATTTATGGCAGAAAGTAAGATAGCTGAGGTCCTTGATATCAAGGATATAGAAGAAGTTGCGAGAAGACTAAAAAACAAAGAAGTCGGAATAATTCCAACCGATACAATATACGGTTTGGCCGGTATTGTTGACGCAGATGTTTCTTCAAGACTTTATGAAATCAAAAAACGAGAAGGGAGCAAGCGCTTTATCGTTCTTATGACACTTCAGGATGTGAAGACATCATTTTTGAAACTTCCAAAGGACATTGAGAAGAGGTGGCCAGCTCCCTTTACCGCTATACTTGAAACCGCCGGAAATGATACAGTGGCAGTCCGTGTCCCAGATGATTCCTTTTTGGAGAAGGTGATGAACCTTTCTGGTCCCATTTACTCAACAAGCGCAAATATCAGTGGAAGTGAAAGCCTTAACGATTTCACTTCCATATACAAAGTGTTTAAAGATAAAGTCGATTTTATCGTCAGAACCGATGTTTATAACAAGAACATAAGTTCGACACTAATTGATGTAACAAAAAAGCCCTACCGGATTTTACGGCAGGGCACCTACAGATTCTAGTTTTGCTATCTGATTTTTCTTGCTTCCATATAGTAGCGCTTTTCATTTGCATGCCCGATTGAGAATGTCTTTCTGGGGTAAGCACCGTCTTTGAGCATGTCAGAGAAGAAGTTCTCCTTGTAAATAGGAGGAAGGATAAGACCGATATTGTTTCCATCCTTGGCAAATCCCAAAGCGACTTCAGGTCCGTGTATATAGTCAACCTTTGCTATGTTGTTCTCAATAATGTCATCGATTACCAACTGAATTGTTCCGGCTGCGATTGCTCTATCTGGATTAATAATCTTAACCAGACGGTAACCATTTGGTGAAGCAACTCCGACAATCTGCGTGTCGCTTGGTTCTTCCATCGCCTTAATCAGTGAAGACATATCGAAACCATCCACACTCTCAATTTCCTCAGCGTACTTGAGGAGAATGCTGTCAAAAGTCTCATCGTCCAGGCCGAAGAAAGCTCTGTGAATAGGCTCAAAGTTAAGACCTGGATCATAGATATTTTCAATCTCAACAAGTGCATAGCGTGCAGGATGGTCTGCCCACTCTTTTTCTGGAATAGTTTTCTTAATTGCTTCCCAGTTTGCCTTTGCTGTTGCAAGACTGTGGTTTCCATCTCCCATTGCAAAAAGAAGAGGATTGTCTTTATCCAGTGAATCGTATAATGCCTTGAAGCCTTCATAGATTCCTTCCATATCTTTGTCGCTGTTTACCAGGAAACCTTTAATTTCTCCACCGTTCTTATTGAGCTTTGTATCATATATGACGTCAAGTTTGTCCTTCTTTTCAATCAGAGGCTCAATGATTTTCTTCTTGTCATCGCTAATTAGGACCATGATATGAGGAAGCTCAAGGGGAGCATTTTTTCTAATCTCAACCCTTGGAGGAATTCTTGAAAGAATGGTTCCTTCTGTAGCTCTGATGAGTGTTTTACTACCCACAGAATAGTCATATGCTTCTAGGTCCAGTGTAACCATAAGACCATGCCTTGTACCACTTTCTGTATTTCTTTCGACAAGGACAAAACAGTTGTCATATTCATCAAACAGATTGCTCTCAATGTAGTCCTGCATCGTTTTGTTGATTGATGCTATTCTTTCTTCCTTGCCGTCTTCCTCAAGATATACTTCAGGGAAGATAATGTTCAGTGTGGAAGGGGAGGTACCGACAAATTCTGCCAGACTCGTCCAGTAATCCTTTTCACTTGTGTACTGGTCACAGGCAACAACTGCCCATTTCTGTAAATCAACATTCTTTTTGGGAATAAGAATATCTGCACTTCTTAAGCCATATTTTTCCAGTTTTTTATTAATGTTCATTTTTTTCAATAATTCCTTATGGAATAACTTTAAAGGGAAATGTATTGTTATGTCAAAAACACTTTTTTGTGGTAATTTATAGACATGCTGGAATTTAGGAGAATTTTGGATTTTTCATCACGAGCACATACCTATGTCTTGATAATGTACATATTTTTTGCTCTTATGGTTGTCCTGACTTTCTATTTTCCTGTAAATGATGCCCTTGTAGACTTCATTTCAATTTCCCAAATGGTCCTTGGCTGGACACTGTTTCTGGAAGCCATATGGATTATTTTTGCATCCGTGATATGTTCCTTTTATGCTAAAGTCATGGTAATTGAGCCAGTTTTGCTGACATTGCTCAGGTTGTTTCTCTACTTTGGAATTTCTATGTTTCTGGATGTCATCAATACGTTTATTGTTAGTGGTTTTTCTTTTGGAGGATAATTATGGAAAACTATAGAGAGGAAATATACGCCCTTCGTGGTGCAACGACGGTTAAATCAGATTCAATACTGGAAGTTGATGATGCAGTTGGAGAACTTATGGAGGAACTTTATAAGGAAAACAGTATAACTGATGCGGATTTGGCTTTTGTTGTTTTCTCCCAGACAAATGATATAAAGACACGAAACGCTGCAGCTGCCTCACGCCGGGCAGGATTTACAGAAAAGGTTCCTATTTTTTGTGTCCAGGAGGCAGATATTGCTGGAGGCCTCAAGCTGTGCATAAGGGTTCTAGCAGTTATAAATCATAAAAGGGAAAATGAACCGAAAATGGTTTATTTGCGTGAGGCAAGGAAGCTACGTCCCGACTGGTCAAAAGAGTGAAAAAAATTCAGGACTGACAGTAAAAATTTCCCACAACCCCTTGAAATAGGTTTGAATAACCTCTAATATACAGTGATTGTAAATAGTTGCCTCCTTAGCTCAGCTGGCCAGAGCACGTGATTTGTAATCTCGGGGTCGTTGGTTCGAAT
>CAZOTY010000027.1:0-25469 GCA_964582905.1 uncultured Spirochaetaceae bacterium
ACGACCTATGGAATTAGTTGAGCACAAAGATTCAAACAGCAAAAAACTTGGCTTAGCCAAATTTTATATTGGAGGAATAGGGATCATATGAATTATGACGAATTCATGACTAAGTTCCAGGATAACATTGGATATTTTCTGGAAAAAGGAGTTAATCCATGGCAAGCACCTTGGATTAGAGAACCAGTTTTTTCTGCAGCAGACCCGCATAACGGTAAGAATGCAAGAAGATATCATGGAATTAACGAGTACAATCTTCTTTTTGCTGCGTATCGCTATTTTGATGGAGACACACGCTTCTTCACACAAAACCAGATTAATAAGATGGGGCTTTCTGTTAAGGAAGGTGAAGAGGAATTGGGAACCCCAGTCTTCTTTTTTTCCGATCGTAGTCGTCGGATAAAGAAAGATGAGGATGGAAACCCAGTAAAAGATGAGAATGGAAAAGATGTTTATGAGACCTTCAAGATTTCCCCGATTTTCCGTACTTATATTGTCTACAACGGACAGCAGATTAATGGTCTGATGCCGTTTAAAGATTGGAAAGAGAAGTTTGAAAAAGACCAAGAACCTACATCAGATAATTCAATTGATGGTATTGATCAGAAAAAAGCAGACGAATTTATCAAGAATTCTCCAGTAAAAATAATTGAAAGAGAAAAAGATTCATTTGAAGCTTTCTATCAGCCATCAACTGACAGTATTCAGATTAATTCGAAAAGTAGTTTTAAAAATCAATCGGACTACTACTCAACAGTATTTCACGAGATGATTCACAGTACTGGCCCTGCTACAAGACTCAACCGAGAGTCCTTTGTAGCCTATGGACAAGCTATTTCCAAAAGAGCAGAGGAAGAACTTATTGCAGAAATTGGATCTGTTATTCTCTCTGATAAAGTTAATCTGCATTATAGTAATAGCAATTCTGCTTCATATATTGAATCCTGGGCAAACCTTATAAAAAATCCAGAATTTAAATTAAGTTCAGTTTTCCCACAGGTTAACGATGCAGTCGGTTATATAGCGCATCCAGATTTACGTGAAAAACTAGTTAAAAAACATCAAGAAAGAGAAAAGGAAGTAACGCAAAATATTCCTTCAGAGATAACTGAACCAATGCTTGAAATCAAGTCATCGACATCAAGTCTTCTTGAATCTGGAGAAAAGATGACTTTGTATACAGCAGAGAAGATTATCCGTCAAATTAATGAAAATGCATTGGCAGAGCATAGACAAGAAAAGGTCAATTTCTGTCTTTATTATCATAATAAAGGAGATGTAAAAAGTTATTCTGGGCGATTTGTTACAACTGGTCAGAATCAGAATCTGATAGAGGCAATTCAAAAATCTGCAACTTTTTCATCAAAAACTTCCTGGGCGACTGAAGCACAGAAGCATTTTTTCCAAAGTTTCATTAAACCGGTTCTTGTTCCATATCTAGCAAATCACGAACGACTTTCTCAACTTGAGGAGGTATCCGATTCTTATTCTATTGAGGGCTACAAAAAGTACTTAGCAAACTACTGCCTAAATGAAAGGTCTGAACTAAATAAGGATATGAAATATATTCCACGCATTCCAATGACGGAAACTGAATATGCAGAAAAGAAAGTCGGAGAGAATCAGCTAAATCAAAATTTAGGCATGAAACAAAAAAAGGAGATAAAGCGATGAATCTCTTTAAAAAGAAAAAAAGCTTTCTATACCTCTCAGGCCCTATAACTAACCTTCCTTCTCACAGAAGAGTTTTTTCTGCAGTCAAGAACGACTTAGTTAATAACGGTTTTAATGTCTTAACTCCGGTCGAAATATGGGACGCTTTTCTTCTTAATAACCCGGGCTATGAAAATACACATACTCCTGAAGAAATTTGGGAACAGGCAATGGAATTAGATAAAGCAGCAATAAGCAATTGCTGCTATGGGATTGCAACTATTGAGTACCCGAGACCAATTGAATCTAAGGGGATGCTGGAAGAGAAGAAACTTGCCGAACAGCTTCAACTGCCAATTGGAACAGCGGAGGACTGGTGTTTAGGGCGAATTTCTACAAATAACAAGGAGAAAAGGAATGCAAGAAATAGATAATATTAGGCTTCAGAATCTTCTTGATAGCATGGCCAAAGATCCGGATGACATATTCATGTATCAAGATCTTTCAGTTAACGACTCCAACTGGACAGCAGAAGAGAAACATTTTGCTGATTGTATGGATGAGATAGACAATGCTAATTCTGAAGAATCCAGAATTATTTATTTTGATCATACATATCCTGATGAACTCAATTCATCAATATCAGGAATAACTCTGACAACTGGAAACGGCAGAGTTTTGGTTGATGAAGAATTGATGGTGGATATTCCAACAATAACTTCTGTCAAAGCCATAGATTCCGCGTGCAAGAAGATAGAAGAGATAGCAACTGGATTAGGAATATATGCTAATCCTACGAATCTTATAGAGCTAGAAAGCGAATATAAGAAACTCTATAACGCAGCCAGAGAAAAGAATCAGGTTAATGCTCTGATATCACTTGATGAAGCTATAAGACCAGTCGAGAATTTAGCTGAAGTTGATACTTCGATAAAGGTTGATTTTACAGGATTAGAACATGATTCAAATATAGTTCTCCTTCATACAGATCCGTACTATCCAGAAAGTTCAATTTCAGGAATAGCAGTAATAGGAAAAGATGGACAAATTATAGATGCTGTTAAATTTGACTCACCAATTGAAACAAAGTCCTTCACACAGAAATTAGAAAATTCAAAAGAATTCTTTTCATCTTTATCACAGAACTATGGAATTGAACTAAAACATCCCTTTACATATGTTGATGATTTTAGAAATTCATATATGGTTCTGAGAAAGGAAGCATTAAATAGGGCTGATAGTGAATCTTTATCAAAACTTGAATCTCTTGCAATCTCTGGAAAGCATATCAAGTTAGATGAATTATCTAATGATCCAATTTCTGCAAAGATTCTTGCAGAAGCAGCTACAAAGAAAGGTTCTCTTATTCATCCAGATACGCAGAAGATTCTGATTAAAAACAGCCAAAAAGCACTTGAGCAGCGAATTAAGCTAATTGAAAAGATTTCAGAGGAAACTAATGGTCGTTTTGTTTATTCCGACCAACCGATTTCCCAAGATTTTGATGCATTAGCCAGAGCAATGCGTCCTCATCTGCTTAAACAAAAAAGGAATCAAGCCTACAAGGAATTACAAAAGAATAAGGTAAATGAATCAGAACTTTTTAAAATGGAGCATCTTGAGCTTTCGTTCAAAAAAGCATGCACATTTAAAGATGTCATGAATGCTGCCAGTAACAATCTTATCCTAGCATCATTGACCGGATTCTTCACAGCATGTCAGGGAGACTTTAAAAATAGAGACTACCGTCGTGCTCAACTTGAGTTAAAAAAATACCTTGCAAAATCTTTCATTGATAAGCAGGAAAAAATTGTTGAGGATTATAGAAATAGTCTCAAAGAGTATAGAAATTTCAAGAGACTCGGAAAGAAGAATTCATCACCATTTAATTCCGTCCCAGATGAAGCACCATATTCATCTTCCCTTCTTCCTCTAAGGTTTTCAACAGAATACCGAGAACTTTCCAGGCATGAAAAATTCGTTCTTAACAAGACAAAAGAGGAATTTGAGAAAAGAGTAGCTCAATCGAAAAATGGTGAGTATCCGACAATGGGAGAGTTTAAAAAAGTTCTCAATGAGTCTTCAAAAGTCTGCCTGGCAATGATGAAGCAAGAGAGATTCTCAACAGAGATTAATCGGATTAAAGAATATCAGGAAGAATTGGAGAAAGCTACAAAAGCAAAAGGTTTAGAAGAATCTAGCCACTCAGTAGCACTCAAAGAAGGGTTTTTAAAGCGTAATAAACAAAGAAAAAGGAGAAGATAAATGTTTGATATTTTTTATTCAACAATTTCAGGTCGCTTAGTCGACGAACCAAAAGAAGGACAGGGAGTTACACGTTTTTCTGTTGCTGTAAACCTCGGTAAAGATGGAAAGGATGAGAATGGAAAAGATAAATATCTTACCAATTTCATTACCATATCCGTATTCGGAGACTTGGGCACATGGGCAAATAAAACCTTAACGAAAGGGGATAGGGTAACCATCCTAGGAAAAACAAAAATGATATCACGCCAATCTGGGATATTTTTGAATATGACTGCAGATCAGATTTTTGCAGGAGAGCACAAGAAAGCAAGTCCTGCTGAGGAGCTTAAGGATGAAGAACTCCTCTGATTCTGAAAACTTAAAGGAAAAAAAGAAAACAAAGTGGGTAATGAGCCTTTCAATAAAGGTTGTTATATCCATTTTAGTTTTCATAATAATTTTTCTTTCTGCCATGTTGGTAATTACTTCATCGCTGATTAGCCCAGTAAAAATCGATTTAGGCGATCTAATGGAGAAGGCAGCAATTACGGAAGATCAAAAGAATGAAATATTAGCAGCCGTATCGGAATCAAATGAAGAGTTGCTTATTGCTTTTGATGAGAAGATAACTTCCTATGCTGAAACGATTCTAAGCCTTCAGGACAAGATCGATTACTACACAAGCTCTTTAATTGCTCTCAACAGAGCATTTATGGAATGGGGAATACGAGAAGGGATAATTCAAAAGGTTGAATAAAAATGAAAAAAAAATTGATTTCAATAATTCTGTTTTTAGGTTTAACCAGTTCTCTATTTGCGGCAGGTATGCCCGTTTTTGATTTAGAGTCCTGGATTTATTCCGTAATGGAATACTACCAGATGATAGAGCAGATAGAAAACACATATAAGCAGATTGTACAGGCTGGAGAACAGTTTGAAAAAGCTTATAAGACATTGACAACAGGAGACATAGACAAGTTCATGTCGATTGCAAAAAGTGCTTCTTTCAAAGCTAAAAGAGCAGTCTCTTCAATGGATAAGGCACTGGATTTGGCATCAGACGCAACGTATGTTGCAGCAGGTTTACGCGATGGAGAATTGAATCTAAAAGTTCGAAATTACTACCGATCTTTACAGAATGATGCGGAATACTTGGTTTCCAAATCAGTTGATTCCTTTTCAGATTTCAAAGATGAAATGGTGGAATTAAAAAGGGAAAGAATAGAAAACCAGGAATCTAACGCTTCTGAAATTGCATCTACATCATCTTCTGAGAGTCTTCCAGTGCAACTAGCAGCAATGAATCAGAGTTTATCAAATATGGCCGCTGAAGATATCTCTGAAAAGGTCGAGGAAATGACAGCTGCTGAATACGAGGCACTCATTGAAGATACACAACAATTAGAAGCAGCGTTAGAAGTTTTGGCCAATATCCAGGACAGATACTTTACAGGAAAGGACATCATGAAAGAAATGAATGAGTCCGTTCCTCAAGTCAATTTTGAATTCTAAAAACTAGCAAATAAGGAGAGTTTTATGAAAAAACTAGGGAAAGGAAATAAGAAAAAATATTTAGTTTTCTTATTGTTCATTGCAATGGCTGTGTCCCCATTATTAGCAGCATCTAATAGTGACGACTATGGCATTAACTCAGCTCTAGGGGTGCTGAAGGGAATCATTTATGCAATTGGCGGGGCTTGTATTGTTGTTTCTTTATCGCTATGGGCACTCAAAGGAATCATTAAGAAATCAATAGAACCCAGAGATTGGACAGCAATTATTGTTATTCTGGGCTGCGGAGTTCTTCTCCTTGTAGCACCAACGCTTGCTCAAGCCATAGTAGGAGATGGGCTAGGAGGCTTCGAAATTTAATGCGTGAAATTGAGAAGTATCCGGTCTACAGAGCATTATATCAACCTACACGGTTTCTAGGTGTTCCACTTGCTGCCTTTATGATTGAAATAATTGCGCTAGTTTTGATTTGTACTCTTAGACTCTGGCTTCTCTTGTTACTTTTATTGGGCATTCACATTGGTATTGTGATTGCCCTCAAATACGATCCATTTATTCTGGAAATCCTGATGAATTTAGCTTCTACAAAGGAAGAAGAGTATGAATAAGCTTAAAAGAGTTAAAGATAAAAAAGCAATATTGCCGCAATATCTCAACTGGCTATTTTTTGAGAAACACTATGTGATTACAAAAAATTCTTTACTTCTTGCTTTTTATTCTGTTGAACCAGCAGGAGATTATTACAATGGAAGCGCAGATGAAAAAGTTGTAGAAGCATTTAATCGCTTCTGTATGAATCTTCCGGATGAGACAGCTCTATGGTATGAATGGAAAAAGTATAGGGCACAGAATACTGAGTATAAAGGCTCAGGCGAACTTTTTAAAAACTCCTATACAAGAAGACTGGAAGAACTAAGAACAGTAGCGTTCCAGACTGCACAGAAAGGATTTGAAACAAGAAGATATTTTTGTCTTTCATTAAAGCCATCTATTGGAAAAACAGGAATTGAGAGAGAAGCATTTGAACGTTTCGAACGAATACTTTCTGATATGGAGGGACGATTCGAAGGAGCAGACATTAAGATTCATCGAATGAATCGAGATGAAGTTTGTACTTATTTGCACTCAATTATTTCTACCAAGAACTACCAAATATCAACGCCTTCTGGTGTATCAATGTCAATTTCAGACACAATATGGGATGATGATATTGATCCAACATCTGTTCCTCTTCGTCTTGGTGAAGATTATATTCAGATTGTTTCTGTTGATGATTTTCCTGCAGAAGGGACCTCTCCTGAAATGTTGGCAGAGATTACAAAGCTTGCAGGTGACATACGATGGGTAACACGTTTTGTAGTCAGGTCATCTGATGCAGCTAAGAAAATCATTGATGATAAACGTAGAAAGTATTTATCTCGAAGATACTCAGGTCGAGATATTGTTGCACATACTCTTTTCAAGAGTGATATCGAACTGGAAGATACCAGCGCTCTTTCAAGAACAGACGAGTGTACTGAAGCGTTGGGAGTTAACGGTGACAAAGTAAATTTTGGATTTTATTCAGGCACATTTGTCATCAAGTCTAAAACAGAAGAACGGCTAAGAGAACTGTCGCATAAGTTACAGTTAATTCTAGCAAAACATCATTTTATATACAGAGAAGAGACAATGAATCTGTTCTCCGCGTGGATTGGATCCCTACCAGGAAATCTGGAAGCAAACCCTAGGCGACAGTTTATTTCAACAGGAAATTTAGCATGCGTTCTTTCTTTAACTGCTCCATATCGAGGAGAGAAAGAAAATGCTTTCTTAAAGTCTGTATCAGGGCTTGGAGCACCAAATGCAACCGGACGGTTGCAAACAGGTGAGTTTTACTATCTTAATTTAAATGGAAAAAGTGATCTGGGACATTCCTTCATAATAGGACCATCGGGTGCAGGAAAAAGTATACTATTAGCTTTTTTGGCTGCATCATGGACTAAGTATCCACAGAGTAGAATCATTTTTTTTGATAAAGGTCTATCTTCTGGAACTTTAGTTAAAGAAAGTAATGGCAAGATTATTAATCCAGGAAAAGATCAAACATCTTTCTTACCACTAAAGGATGCAGCTAAGGATTCGATATGCCTACAAAGAGCAGTCAGATTTCTTGAGTCAATAGCGAGTGTCAATAATATTGAACTCAAGCCTATAGACGTAGAAAGGATAATAACCACGCTCAAACTATTAGTTCCTGGACAAGAAAGTCTCTCAATTTTTAGACAAATGTTAATGGCCACAGATCATGATTCAGATTTTGTAGCCATACTAAGGAACTATTGTGAGGAAGGGTCTTACGGATTCCTATTTGATTCGGACTTGGATAATTTTGAGATTGAAAATCAGATGATGGCCATTGAGATGGGAACCCTGATGGAACTTTCTGATAAGGCAATAATTCCCGCATTAACTTATATTTTTGGCTACATCATGGACAAAGTTAGAGATTGCAAACCAACTCTGTTGATATTCGATGAAGCCTGGATATTTATGAAAAACCAATTCATGAAAGAATTCCTCATTGAATGCCTAAAGACACTAAGAAAATATAACACGTTCATGGTTTTGGCCACTCAGGAGGTATCCGATTACTCAAGTATGATGGAATCGATTCTAACCAATACACACACTCTAATCCTTTTACCAAACGAAAAAGCACTCACTGGTGCAATGTCTTCAATTTATTTTTCGCTTGGACTCGAGGAGTCTGATTTAGCAATTATTGCTGGTAAAACAATGTCTCCAAAAAAGAACTATTACATTGTTCAAAGCGAAGGTAAGGCTGTTATTGATTTATGCCTAGATCAAGAGCAGGTAAAACTGCTTGGAGGTAGGATACAATGAAAAAATTAATAGTTTTTTTCTTCTTAGTTTTAATTATTGGTACACCGGTATTTGCAAAGAAGAGTGTTTCTAATGAAGCCGTAAGTGTTTCAAATTTTGATGCAACTAGCGAAGTTGATACTACTGTTACTTCTATTGGAAACATTTTTGATGTCATATATGGAGCTTTCAATAAATGCTTTAATATTTCATTTTCAAACCTTAAAGGTAACATCATACCGATTCTTATTGTGGCGTTGCTAACAGCTGAAATTGGGTGGATATGTGTCCAGGGCATATTACAGAAGACCTTCAACATCAATGAACTGTTGTTAAAACTTATTCTTACACTTGCGCTTATAGTTGTAATCGCGAATTTTGATCAGATAGCCAATTTCATTAGGCATCTGTTCTCATCTTTAGGAGTAGTTGCTTCAGATCAGGAGAATTCTAAGTTTGTATCTCGAGATGGGTACTATGGATTTGGAATAAGACCTTCAATGATAGGTACATCATTTAAAGAAGTGTTTGTACCTCTGACAACAGCACAGAACACTTTATCTGAGATTCTCCAAATTGGAGTATCAAAACTGGCAGCAAAAACTGGAGTGACCAAGATAAATGCCTTCTTAGCAACACTTGTAGATTTTATACCTTTTGCTATCAGCATAGGAATTGGATGGCTTGCAATAGCGTTGGTCAATCTTATTCTGTATGTAGTCATAATTTTTGTCGAGATGAATGCGATGCTTTGGATGATAGAGTATACATTCCTCCTGACAGTTGCAATTGTATGCCTACCTTGGCAAATATTTGAACCAACTAAGTTTTTAGCAAAAGGAGTATGGCCAGCTTTGTTTGGTCAGTGTATCAAGATTTTTTGCCTGATATTTATATCTGGAATCGCAGAAATCCTCTTTTCTGCAGTAATGGATGTAGCCTTTGATCCTTTCTATACTGCATTGAATGCGCTCCCAACAACTGACGGAATGTTGGATTTAGCAACATTTAAATTCCCAACAGGGGCAATTACCGTTGGTATTTTGGCAACAATAGCAAGCGTCGTAACATACGCATACTTTTTACTGAAAGCCCCGTCTATAGCATATTCCATGATATCCGGTTCTCCAACGATGGAAACAGCAGGTACTCACTCAATAACTGCTGCCGGTGCGTTAGCTACAGCATCCGTTCTCAAAGGAGCAGGGGCCATTGCTGGCAAAGGGGTAATGTCTGCAGGGAGAACGATGGGCAAAGGAATAAGCTCTGTTGTAGGGAATGTTAAAGGAGCTACAGAGAGTGCAATTAATGGAGAAAAGCATTCATGATTCAGACTCTCGTAAACGCTTCTTCATCCAAACTTGTTGACATCGATGCTTTAGAATATTTGCATTTTAAGAAACAGAAGAAGCCTTCAAAGTTGCCACATTTTGAGCGAAAGATTAGTCTTCCTGTTACTTACGTTCCGACAATACCAACGTATAACCAGTCAGTTGTTGTTAAGGTTTCTTATAACTATAGAGGGAATCCCTCATCATGGTCTTCGGAGTTTCTAAATAAATCAAAGGAAAAGGCCAAACAGAACACACAGGATGCTATTGAATATCTTTATAGGTTTGATGACATGAAAGGTTTCTCGTCTAATCAAGACGAAATATCAAAAGAAAAAGCACATGAGCTTTTTGACAATTCTTCAGTTTTTAAGATAATGGTCTCTCCTGAAGATGGAAGGGAATTAGATAAGGATTACATTAAAGCTTTTGTTCGTCAGATAGAGAGTGCAAAAGGAATAGAACTAAAGTGGACAGCTGTAATCCATGAAAATACAAATAAAAAGCATGCGCATATTCTTATATCCAGAACTGAACCCAATCCGCATAGTTGGGAAAAACCCTTAATGTTTTCTTCTCAAACCATAAAAACAGGCTTAAGGGAAGAAGCAGAAAGACTATCTACTTTTCGCTTAGGGAAAAAATCAGCTTTAGCTCTCAGACGTTCGTATATCGATTCAATTAACAATGAGTCATCTTCAAAATTAGATTTTCTCATATCAAGAAATAGACTTTTTACTCCAAACAAGAAAGATCATTTTTTAGATTTGTCTGCAGAAAAAATGAAAAAATTGCCAGAGTGGCAAAGGGTTTTGGTCTTAAAGAGGCTAGAGATCCTTTCAAAAAAAGGAATTGGCATATTCAAGAGCCCTCAAGGCTATAAAGTGAATGATATAGAGTGGATGATGAATCTTCGAGAAGAGGCAATAAAACGTCCATTTCATGAGTCAACCGATAAGCCTATTGAAGTGATTCAACCGTCAAAACCATTAAATCACGAAATTAATGGAGTTATTAAGGCACTCGATGTTGTTGATGAGAACTCGTCAAAAGTCAGCATTTTATTTGAAGCAGATGACGGTAGAGAATACATAATCCAGACTGAAATGTTGATGCGTGATTTTCGGGTAGCTACAGGAAAAGGAATAAGGGTTTATCCAAACAACAATGCCCAAACTAAGAGGTACAAACTACCTCAGATTGAGATAGAAGGAATTTCTGACAAAAAATCTCAAACAAGAAGAACTTAAAGGAAACAGAGAGATGAATTCAAGAATGACAGCGAAGGAACTAGTTTCCAGGATAATCCAGGAAGAAAACAGTCCATCGGTAGCACATCAGATATTTCTAAATAATTACCCATTATTGTTACTTGGAATACTTTTCTCTGTCGTATTTTTATGTTGGATCTATGTTCAGTTTAAGAATAGAAAACAAAAAGGAACAAATTTCGGCGCCAATATTGCATTAGCAATATCAGGGGAATGTCTTCTTCTTTCATCGTTACCTTTCGTAATTAATTCTATCGTTTTTGACTCTTATTCAAGCTCAATTTTTACGCTCATTAAGAATATCATCCAGACGCTATTTTCTGTAGGACTAAGAGGCTCCAGTTCCTATTTGACAATAATGGTGACTACCGCAATTCTTCTTGCACTTTATTTTGTAGAAATCATTGTTTTTATTAATTTTGTCAGAAACATGATAAAGCGTAACAAGAACAAAAATACTTATTCTCAAGGTTCTGCTCGATGGGCCACAAAGTCTGAACTTATTAAGAGCCAGATGGCAACAACAAATCCTAAAGGAATATGTTTTGCTCAAACGAATGATGCAAAAGCAATTGAAATGCTAGGAACTAATCAAAAGTTCAAATACGAAAGATTAGGAAAGGAACTCCTTTGTGACGATACTGCATATCACACTCTTGTTATTGGTGGGACTGGCTCATATAAAGGGGTCTCGGTTGCCATTCCGAGTCTTTTGACTTGGAAAGAATCAGTTATATTTGTTGATCCAAAGGGTGAATCTTATGACTTAACATCCGGATGGCGTTCGCAGTTTTCAAATGTTTACTATTTCAATCCTGCAGATTCAGGAAAAAGCTGCCATTTAAATCCTTTAGATTTTGTTCCTAAAACAAAGGATGCAGCTACAGAAATCGGCAAAATTGTCCATATGATTCATCCGGATCAGAGTAAGGATGCTTACTGGGATAAAGTTCCACGCATGATGTTGGAAATGCTATTCGGATATATTCTCCTGCAGGGAGAAAGAAAGAGCATCCCAGAAGCAGCAGAACTACTTTTCTCTGGAGATGGAAAAGGTATTTTTTCAAAAGTCTTATCAGATTCCGCTGAAAGCATTCAAGTATTTAATGGGAGCAATGAAACAACTAGATGGACTCCTAAACTTCCTAAATCAGATCCCCTATATGCTCTCCAGAATATGGTCGTAGCAAATGCTCAACTCTTTATGGAGATGGCATCAGGGCAAGACAGCCAGCAGATTACAACCCATCTCACCACGGTTAAAACAGACTTGGATACATACATCAAGGCAAATGAGGTTATGGACACATCTGACTTTTCCTTGGATGATATCTGCGATAATGAGAGACCTATTTCTCTCTATTTATGTATCCCTGTTTCTGAACTTCAGGCAGTTATGCCCATGTTCAAGCTTATATACACGCTTATTCTTAAACATCTTCTTTCAGGACCACAAAAGCATAAACATCGACTTCTTTTAGGCTTAGACGAATTTAGTCAATTTAAGAAGTTCGAGGTCATAGCAGAGCAGTTGCCATTTGTACGTTCTTATGGAATCAAGATTATGGCATTCATACAATCTATTTCTCAGCTAGATGAATGGTATGGCCATGATGGCAGAAAAGCTATGATGGACAACTTTCAGATGAAAATATTTCTGAAAGCTGATGAAAATGAGACGCTCCAATACTTTGAAAACAAATTGGGAAAAAGTACAGAACTTAAGAAATCGGTCTCATTTGGTTCTAACCGCAAAGAGATGGGAATATCTTCTTCAAACGAAAGTGTATCTGAAGTTGGAAGATCCTTGTTGACTGCTCAGGAACTTGGGCAGTTACCCTTACATGAGAGTATTGTTTTCTCTCCAGAAATACCTCCTTACAGAGCCTGCAAGATTCAGTATTTTTCCGATCCAAGATTTAACAACAGGATCAATCTTCCAATTGACAAATCTAAACAACCTCAATGGAGACAGGTTTACCCGACAGTGCTTTCAAAAAAAGAATTAGAAGATATTCATAAATACAATCTAAGAATAATCGAAGAAGAGGAGGAGAGGGCATTACAGACTGAGACATTCAATTCTGTTATTGATGAGATTATTTCTAAAGCGAGAGAAAACGCTGAAAACAAAGATCCTGCTTTTGAATCTTCTGATGAGGGGGCAATCTTATTATGATAGATATTAATAATCACATCTCTGAAGAGCGATACAAGAAAGCTCTTGAATACCACTTTAGTGCAATCCTCCCGTATTTTGATAATGAAAAGATTTCTGATATCAAAGTAAATCCCAATGGCCTGGTGTACGCTAAATACATTGATGGATCCAGTGAAAAATTGGATATCCAAATAAGCGAAGCATCAATAACGGCCGTTGCCCACCTTCTTGCATCTAATACTCAAAATGATATAACAGAAAAAGCCCCATCAGTTGCTGCAGTATGGCCAGATCCTCCTTATCGAATACACATTATGTTGCCCCCTGCAGTGGAACATGCAGCTTTAGTAATAAGGCGTTTTTCAAAGAACGTAATACCGCTAAAAGCTTTTATAGAGAATGGAAATTGTTCAGAAGAGCAAGCTAATAAACTTAGAGAACTGATTGTTTCAAAGAAGAATATCATCGTTTCCGGAGAAACAGGATCAGGGAAGACTACGCTTCTCAATACCTTGATAAATGAAATTCCAGCGTCGGAAAGGCTATTCATTATAGAGGATACCAGGGAATTAAATGTTGATTCTATGCAACATCCTGATGTTACCCAAGTACTTACTGGTCAACTTTATTGTGCTTCAGATGCAGTCAAAGACGCTCTCAGATTTATTCCCGACCGCATAATCGTCGGTGAAGTCAGAGATGGGGCAGCTTTAGATATGTTAGAGGCCTGGAATACTGGTCATCCAGGAGGCCTATGCTCACTTCATGCAAATTCTCCATCAACAGTCAAACAAAGACTATCGGCTCTAATTAGACGAGTATCAAAGGATCCTCAGATAGAAACAATTGATACTGCGCTTGATGCAGTAGTTCAAATTAACCTTTGCAAAGATGGAATAAGACGAATTACAGAAATAAAGGAGTTTAGAAAATGAGGAAATATAGTGAAGAAAAAAAGGAAACACTGTCGTACAACGACCTCCTTGCAAGAAAGGAAAAAGAAGCCCTTGTAGCTACCGTTTGGGCAATTATAGCAACGTTCTTTTGTTTTATTTTCGTTGTAATTATTTTGATAATTGCTTCTTATCCAAAGAGCCAAGGCTATGTCATCGAAATTACCCCAGATGGTCAAGCAACTATGGATATGGATGCAGTCACGCTACTTGAAGATTGGACACCGAAAGATGCAACAATAAACTACTTTCTACGCAATTTTATTACTTCACTAAGAAGTGTATCTTCAGATACTCAAGTTAATAGTAAGAACGTTCAAAACCTATACAAACTAATTCTAGGAGGATCAGTTGCAGAGGAGAAAGCCAAGGCATATTTAGAATCAGAAGCCAGACCGAATGAAAGAGCTAAGACTGAAACGGTCCAGATTATGATTTCATCAATCCTTCCGATAACTGATAACACATATCAAATTGATTTTAGAGAAACAGTATGGGCCAATGGTAGACGATTGACATCAGACAGTCACTACAGAGCCATAATTCATACTGAGCTATATACTCCTCGAACTCTTGAGCAGAGAAGTTTTAATCCTATCGGTCTGTACGTTACAGATTTCAATATTTCATTGGTAAAGGATATCTAACTATGTATGAAGAATTGTTTTTACCCAATAAAAATGAAGCTATGGAATATGGAAAGAGAATCATAAGACTATTCTATGAATTAGGGTATGAGAATAGAAAAAATGAATTGGAAAAGACAGATGTGAATATACCCGTTATTTCAATTCCACCGGTATTCCGCATGCTTGGTATCCCTTCAGGTCAAATACAATTAAGAACAGTAAATATCCCACATATGATAGGGTTTGGAGAAAATAAAATATCAGTACACTACCGGAATCAGCATGATTTGACACTGCAAGAAATGTTAGAAATCCCAAATATGCTTTCGGATCCTGATGTAGTATTTAGATCCAATACTCAACCCAACTCGTCTTTAATTGTATGTAAAGAAGTTGAAAGAAGAGACTCTCCTGTAGTTTTAGCAATGAAAATAACTTTCATTGATAACTTAACTTCTGTTTCTGTTGTTTTGAGTGGTTATGAAAAAGATAATAATCCAGCTGTATTTTTTTCAAATTTATACAAATATGGATTTTGTGTATATGATGCAGAAAGAAGCAAATATTTTGAAAGCATAAAAGATGAAACAGAACTATCTGTTCAGAAAAAAAATAAGAGCCAGGAGCGAGAGTATCTCCACCTGGGTCCAATTCCCAGACGGCCGGTCACATGTACTGGCTCTATTTTAACTGATCAGTCAACGACAAAAAACTTACCTTTCGCCGTTAATCATAGAGTACTTACAAAAAATGATGTAGTCAATAAATTTAAAAATAACTGTAAAGAATTAATTGCCATCATACATAGCGATAAAAAACTTTCAGATACAATTAATCGTAATCTTAAGGAATTAGGTTTTCATACATTAGTTCCAACTTCAAATACTGAAAATGAATTAAATTTCTTTTTGGAAACATGCACTGGGATAGCGACAGAGCGTGTTTTGTTAGAAAAGTTTTCAATAATCAAAAAAAGCAATCCGAAGATAAAGCAAATTGGGATTGCTACAGATTTTATGCCAACGCATGTTTTCAAACAACAAATGAAAACACTTGGCGAATTTTTAAATGAAGAAAAATTGCAAATAAATAAAAGGAGATAAAAATGAAAAAGGCTTGGATTTTGTTAATTATCGTACTTACATTGATAAGCTGCGGAAGTACAAAAAGGATTGAGTTGCCCCTTGTTGCTTTAGATAACATCAATGATGGAGAGGTCTTTGAATCTGAAAAAACGATTCAATACATCCCTATTGAAACAATTCAGTATGTAGTGGTTGAAAGTGAAATCAATGAAGCGAAATCTTCTCTACCTGAAGATCTAATTTCATCTGCGACCGTTAATAACACAGTAACGGTAGATGAGAATTCTTTTAGAAATTCAATAGTTGAATACTTTTTTGAGGATGGAAAAATATATGATATTTTTACTTCAATCAATGAGGTAACAGATATTCGACTTGCTCCAGGAGAAGAAATTTCAGGAGAAGCTGCGCTAGGTGATTCAGCCTCATGGATGATGAACACAGCTATTACTTCAGAGTCTGGCCGACAAACAACACACATTTATGTTAAACCGATTTCTTCCGGCTTAAGTACGTCAATGATAATTCCGACAAATCAGAGAACTTATTATATTCGTCTTAGATCTTTTACCAATCTGAATATGGTCGGCGTCAGGTGGAAATATCCCGAATTAAAAACATTTAATTCCTTTAGTTCTTCTACAGAAGGAATAAATTCAGCAATACCAGATATTCATATTGATGCAGACAATCTATATTGGGCCTACACATTTTCTGGAGACACAAAAGTCTGGTGGAAACCGATTGCTGTTTTTGATGATGGCATTCACACCTTTATCCAATTTGATTCTCGTTTTTCACTTACATCGGGAGCACCTGCTTTGTATTTATTACAGAAAGAAAAGAGCAATAAGAATAAGGCAGAAATCATTAATTATTTGATTCGAGGAAATCTTTATATAACAGATTCAATTTTGGCAAAGGGACAGGCACTGCTTCTTGTATCTGATAAAGATCAGCTCAAAATTGTAAGGAAATAATTTATGGCTAAAAAAATCTCAACAAAGAGTTTGAGAATAGCAATTTTAGCAGTGGTTATATTCCTTTTTTTAGGATTAATAGTTTCCACTATTATTCTCAAAACTCGAAAACCAGCAGTTAAACAGAGAGCTGCAGCTACTCCGGCTTTTGCACCTAGCGAGTATGTATTTAGAGAGGATCCTAAATATTTATCAAATGGTTATTTGTATTCTCTAAATGATTCAGCACAGCTTGAATTGATAGCTCCCACAGGAGAAAGATATATGCTTTCGCAGGATGGTACTGTCTATAGAATATCTGAAGATGGAGCTCTAAGCCTGGAGGATAACAGTGATAGCATTCTTTCAGCTTTGGAAAGCGCCACTTTAGCCTCCCATGAAGATGCTGAGATTAATCACTATTTTGATGATTATGTTCTCTCTGGTTTTAATCAAGAAACAATCGAGGAGAGTGAAGAGAAGAACAATCAGTATTCTCCATTATTGCTTTCAGATTTAGAAAAGACATTAGAAGGGACAGATATAACTCTTGCAGAACTTATAGATGCTCTTGAAGAATCAGGGGTTTCTCCAGAGGAATACCTATTAGGCTATGCTGCCATGAAAGAAAAGGAAAGAGTCGAGGAAGTAGGAGCCTTGTCAGAGGTAATTACCGGTAACACATCAGCACTGACCATTTCTCTCGGTGGGAATGGTGCAAAAGATGTTGCTGATAAAGAAGCAACTTACCGATCTACTTATCCTTCTGCTTCAGAGTTGGCTTCAGCATTCTCTGGAATCTCTACAACATCCATTCAGAATCCAACAGAATATGAAACTCAAAACGACCAAAGTGGGAAGTTGGAATTCATGGCTGATTTTCAGAATCGCAGAGGAACAGATCAGCTAACTAAGAATGATATAGCCCCTTCAACAGTTATTTCAATGATATTGAAAACGGGAATAAATACAGATCTTCCAGGTCAGATAGTGGCAGAGGTTACTCAAAATGTATATGACTCTTTAACTGGATCGATACTTTTGATTCCTAAAGGTACACGTTTACTGGCTACTTATTCATCATCCGTAAGTTTTGGTCAGAAGAGGGCTTTAGTTGCATGGACACAACTCATACGTCCAGATGGATTCATTCTAAATCTTCCAGGTCTTCCGGGAATCGATGGCCAAGGTTATGCAGGATATAACGATAAAGTTAATACACATTTCTGGGAACTAGTGGGTTATGCAGGACTTGCGTCAATTATTGATTTAGGTACTCAAGAGATACAAGGTTTAACTGATTCAATTTTAGAGAACATCGATACTATCAGCACTGATATTTTGAATTCTGTAGCATCTTCATATCTAAACCAAGTTTCTACAGCAGGACAAGAGTTAATAAAGCAGGCAATAAAGAGGCAACCAACATTAACGATAAGACCAGGAAGAACGATAAAACTTCTCGTTACCGAGAAGCTTACGCTTCCAGTAGCAAAATAAGAGGTATAAAAAAATGAAGACAATAAGAAAAACTTTTATTTTAGTAATGATTCTTGTAACCATATTTAATATTTCATGTGATACTGACTCACTTTTTAACAAGAAAGACTTGGACAGGCTTTCAATTCAGGCTAGCAGAGTATCAATTGATATAGATGAGGCGTCAAACGAATACTTAATCTTTGAGGCAAGCGGCAAGAATAAGAAAGGCAATGAACTGAATCCAAATGTCAGATGGGAATTTGATCCTGCAGTATTCCGACAAGTTGGAAGTGCCAGTCAAGTTCTTCGTTTGGAACTTAATGTAGATGGAATTGGTGTTGCCGGTAGGGATATAACAGGAAGAACTGTCGTGAGTTGTTCTGCTGAAGGGAAGAAAGCAGAAGCTGTTGTCAATGTAACAGGTAAACTGAAGTCAATTTGGTTCGAAGATGAAAATGGGAATATGATTACTTCAATAATTAGACCACAGAAATCAGAGTCTAGCTTGAAGATTGCAACATACCCTCGTTCTGCAGGACAATTTGAATTGATTGGACAAGATGATCCAAGCCATTTAGATGTTGCATCGATTATTGTAAATTCATCATCGCGTATAGCAAATATAAAAACAGATCTTCCTGGAACTGCAACATTAAGGGTACAAACATCAGACGGATCAAAATCTGCAGCTTTATTAGTCCTTGTTTCAGAAAAAGAGCTCCCAGAAACAGCACCATCAAGGATAGCTATTCGCCAAGGAGCATATGTTTCAGTTCCTTCTGGACAACAACTGCAGCTAGAAGCTGTAGTTTATGATCAGTATTCAAGAGAAGTTTTGAATCCCATGGTTAATTGGAGTATAGATAATCCCGATATTGCATCTCTTTCGCCTTTAGGTGTCAGTGCTCTTATACAACCAAGAACAACGGGTGAATTAAGAGTAACTGCAACTTTAGAAGAAACTGGTTTATCTGCAACAACTATTGTATCTATAGGATCTCCATTAGAAGATATTCTTATTAGTCGGTATGAGCCACCTGCTGTTGCGCTTTATAGAGTTGCAAAAAGTGTTGTCAATGAAGAAAGTGCTCAATCGAAAACTTTGTTGCCCATAGGAAAGACAGTTTATTTTAAAGCAAGCTATTATCCAGAAGATACAACTGAAAAAGGAGTGATTTGGTCTGTTGATTCAGACGCTGTTTCTTTCTCCCAGGACAATGAGATAGTCAGTGTAAGAGCTGAACGTGAGGGAAGTACCAATATAATAGCGACAAGTACTAAGAATCCTGATGTTGCCTCTTACGTTTCACTAGCAGTATATGATCCGGAAAAAGACCCAGATCTTTTTATCTCTTCATTATCGATTAATCCATCCTCTGCAGAAATTGAAGTGGGAAAAGAGATAGAAATTGCAGGCAGTGTTATTTTCCAAGACGGTAGTAAAGGTATTTCTGATTTATTATGGACAACTGATAGCAGTGCTATAGAGATCCTTTCAATATCAGCTGATACATCAAAAATTGTAGTTAAAGGTAAGCAGGAGGGTGTAGCAATGATTTCAGTAGCATCATTGGCCAATCCATATGTTACCTCCTCAGTAGCAATACTTTGTTATAACGAAGGAGGCATGGATAAGACCAAACTTCTAAAATTATCATCATCTCCGACATCTTTAACGCTGCTTCCAAAGAGTAAGGCTACAATTTCATTATCTTACTTACCGTCATCTGCATCTAAAGGAATTTCAAGTCCAGTTGTTTCGTCTGACTGTGTTTTAGTTCAGAAGTTTACAGACTCTGAAGTTGAGCTTTATGCAGTAAAAGAAGGAACAGCAAATATAAGTGTTTATTCTTTAGACAATCCAAGTATATATACAACTTTTTCTGTACGAGTTCTCTCTGAGGAACAAGCTTCGGTTCCATCAAAAATATCTTTGTCCAGAAACATATTGGAACTTGCTCCGAATAACTATTCATCAGTAGAGGCAACTGTATTATTGCTTAATGGTTCTATTTTAGGAAATCCTAAATTATTGATTGAGAACCAAGCTGAAGATATTTTCTCTGCAGAACTCGATGGGACGACAATTACTGTAAGAGCAATTGCTCCAGGAATTGGAACTGCAACGATTTCTCTTGAAGACAATGCGGAGGTAAAGACTACATTATATGTTACTGTTGGAGACCAAGGGCTTCAGCTTAAAGCATTAGCCCTTTCGCAACAGGAGATAACTCTTATTGAAGGAGATGAGGCCGAAGTAAGCGTTTCCTATCTTCCTTCTTTAACTTCTGAGACTGGAGTAAATTGGTCAATTGTTGATGGTTCTGTAGCCTATCTGACTGCTTCAGACGAGAATCTATTGATTGAGGCAAATAAAAAAGGTTCAACAATAATCAATGTGCAAAGCATAGTTAGACCAGGAATATCTTCAAAGCTAAGAGTGAATGTTATCTCAAAAGAAGAAGCTCTTTTACCATCATATATTAAGATTAAACCTTCAAGTGTAATCAATATTGATAAAGGAGAATATGCTTACATCGATGCGGAAGTGTACAATGCTGCAGGAGTTATGATTCCAGATGTAGCAGTTGACTGGTCATTGCTCGAAGGCGAAGATATCATTTCAATTTATCCTCAAAATTATGATTTGCGTATACTCGGAAACGTTGTTGGAATTGCGAAGGTCAAGGCACAAGTAAGAAATACTGAAATAATCGAGGAAGTTGAGGTGAGGGTGGTTGATGACTTATCTGATCCAAGCGTTGAGGTTCAGACATTCGTTCCTTCTTCAAGGACACTAACACTGGTTGAAGGTGCCGAAAAGGTAGTTGATATTTCATACATTCCTTCAGATACCTTCCAGAAAGGAGTTGTATACTCGATAAGTAATGATTCAATTGTTTCTGTTAGCCTGGTTAATGAAGGAATAAAAGTTAAAGCGCTTTCTAAAGGAAGCTCCGAAATACTTCTTAGATCAAGCTATAAACCGGCATTGCAATCTTCGATTAGTGTAAGGGTTATTACTCAGGAGGAAGCTAAGGAACTCGTAGCACGTGTTTCTGTCTCTCCAGAGACATTAGAAATAAATCCTCCATTCCCAACTTCTGAATTAGAGATAACTGCAACATCATATAATTCCTCGGATACTGCAGTATCTGATTCGTACACATTCAGGGTAGATCAGGAACGGGACGTTATAAGCATACGTTATGGAATGAATAATAATGCTTATATAAGGATTATCGGAGCTGGAAATGCGAAGATAATAGTTCGAAGTAATCTAAATCCCTCAGTAGAAGCAACTGTAAATGTTTTTGTTGGTGGTAAGCTTGATAGACTTACATTGCTTCCAGAATCACTGAAGCTTTATAGAAATGGTAAGGCTACTTTACGTGTTGGATTTATTCCAACTAATAGTGTCGATAAAAACATTAAATGGGATGTTATTTCAGAAGATGGAATTAATCGAGTAATGCTAATTCCGACTTTGGGAGATTCAACAACTGCAACTGTTACAGCATTGGCTTCTGGAAAATCAAAGGTAAGAGTAAGCTCACAGAACAACCCTGATATCTTTACAGAATTGGAAATCGAAGTGTTGAGCGACATACTTCCTGACAGCTCTGTTCCATATCAGATAAAGCTATCTTCTTCCGTTATTACGATTGATCCACCCTACAATGTTACTCCACTTACAGCCACCGTTTTGGCTTCAGATGGGTCGGTATATCCACTTGGTGTAAGATGGGAGATTGAAAATGGTAAAACCGTTGTTTTTGATAAAAAGATTGCAACTCTTTCACCTTCAGGAGATTTTTCTGTAAGAATTACCCCAGAAGCAGCTGGAGAAGCAACAATAACTGCAATTAGTACTGTAGACGAAACAGTTAGAGCTTCAGCCTCCCTGATAATCAGGGGATCAATTGCAGAAATTCGATGGCAAAATCTCCCAAACACCACCGGTGCAGAGTTTTTATCAATAGTTCAAGGAGAAAGCCAGTCCGTTGAGGTAAAACTGCTATCAGCCAATGGAGGGGAAACAGTTGAAAAGGATCTAGAGTGGTATGAGGAAGGATTTATTCCAGTATACGATGATGATGGAAGACTCATCGGCTATGACACTAATGATGATGGACTTGTCGATGATACAGGAGCAGGGATGAGTTTTACTCTCAGGCCCACATCTTCAGGGTGTACAATCAATGCTAAGTCTGTAGCTCAGACAACGTTAGTTTGCAGGTCAAAGATCCGCCCGAATGTTTCTGCTCGCTTAGCCATTGATATAGTCCCAAGGCCATCAGTAACTGGAGTCATCTCTCTTTCTCCTTCTGAGCTTAATTTATCGCCAACGAGTGATAAAGTAATGGTAACAGCGACTATTATCACTGATAATGGAGCTATTCTGAATCCCGATGTGGAAATTAATCTTGAAGCATCTGATCCAAACTTACTATCGTATAGTTCTCCACTGTGGTCTCAGTCTGGAACTGTCTACACAGTTTATGCTGCTCCTGGTAATAAGCCGGGAGCAGGATACCTTACAGCTTCACTTCCTGAGTATCCCGGTATAAAAACAGCAACAATACGTGTCTTTCTCGGAGGCAGTCTCGTGTCATTTAAACCTTACAACCCAAATGGGGATGATGATGTCTTAATTGTCTCCAAAGGGGATGTGGTTTCTATAGGGGTTGATTACGTACCGGCCATAACAACACAGACAGGTGTAAGTTGGTCTTCTTCGGATTCAGCAATTTTAGATGGCAATTTTTCTACAACTTCGAATAGAATAACGCTTACAGCAAAAAAGCCGGGAGCTGCAGTTATTACTGCAGTAAGTAAAGAAAATCCATCGATAACATATTCTTTCACGATTACAGTTAAACCAATCATAGAATCAGTTGAATTCGTAGGAATAAATGACACTCACACTTCTACTGGATTAACATTTACTACCACGACAGATAAACCATTAACACTTCGGTGTTCAATCTCTCCTGAAATTCTTAATGATACAAAAAAGCTCGAGTTAACACCTCATGGTATATTACCAGGAACAGTAACAGATTTAGCTACTTTGAAGCAAATTAATGGAACTGTGAACGATTATATTTTTACTCCGGCTAAATCGATGATGGGAACTTATCAATATGATATTGTGGAACAGAATTCCTCATTGGCCGGAAAAGTTCTTGGTACTCTTACAATTAATGTAACTACCGAAGATGTCCACCTAACTATACTGGAAGGTGTTGTTCCGAGAAAGAATACTTCTGTCTTTGTTTTTGATAAAGGGACTGACGAATTTACTGCGTACATCGAAGGTCGTGATGATACTCCATTGGCTGGTTTTGAATGGACAACAAGTAATTATAATGCTGTAAAAATCATAGATAATAAAGATAATACAGTGACTGTTAGAGTTAAAGGTACACGAAATGATGGCGTGAAACCCTCTGCAGGTTATGCTGAAATACGTGCTCATATGCCTAATGCGAGTAGGGATAGTGATTATGTGATAAAAACATACGTTAATTATGATATTCCGGATTCTTTGGAAGCAGCTTTAATTGAAACAAATACAATATCTGAATTAAATGGCGGTAGGTATTATGATGCTGCAACAGATACCTGGTACTCAATATTAACGCCTGAAGTATTTAATTCTATTGAAACTTTAAACCTTTCAAATTGCCGCATAGACGGTGGGGTTGAAGTTAATGGTTATCTGAAGCTTTTTACAAATATGAAAGAATTGAATCTTTCAAACTGCATTTTGGATTCAAGGGATTTGGATTTAACAAAATGCAACAAGCTTGAAATACTGAAGGTAATACAGCCAGAAAATGCAGATTTCAGATTGGATGGATTGCGTTCGAGCCTTCCTGCAAATGTTAAACGAGTAGAACTACAAAATAATTTTTTTGATAATGTTACACGTTTCAGATCAACAAATCTTGAATACCTGGATTTAAGAAATAATCAGCTGACTAGTTTCTCAGATTCTGGATTTCCATCAACTTTACAGTATGTTGATGTATCAAATAATAATAAGATGCAGAGAATAACACTTGAAAATCCAAGTATAAAAACTTTTAAAGGAACTAATTCTATTGTTGAAAGAATATCTGTTTCTTGTTCAAACATAGAAGAAATAGACGTATCAAATAACGTAATAACACGAGCGGAATTAACAGTAGTTCCAAAACTCAAGCAATTAAGAATTCAGAATAATAAGTTAGAATCTGGAATCTTAAAAATTAATGATTGGTCATATAATAACCATAATTGGAGTAGTACGAAAAATTGGGGATCAGTGGAAATAACAGCTTATGGCAACAAACTATCTTGGATGTTTACCGACCAAGGTGCTGATAATTCTACACGAACTTTTTCTGCTAAATATTCAAATACTATTCCCACAGGTACAATTGTTTTAGATGTAAGAGAGAAAGCTTGGCATCATGGATGGGGTGATTCAAACTCAGGGTACGGATTTGGTATTTCTAGCGTTAATCAATATATAAGCGAAAGTGGAAAATTATCTGGCGATAATAAAGAGTGGAATAGCACTGTAACATTAGTTCGTTCTCAGTTAACATCATTGGAGCAAACTTTTCTTTATAGACTGGATGCTGGAGTCAATAATGGAACAAGTGTAACTGATTGGCGAGGTTATGATACCAATGACTTCTCTCATAATTGGTCAGCATACCAGTCAAGGACAGCAATTAAAGCATTGGTTTATCCATTTGGAATATAAATTATATTTGTACTCCATTGAATACATATGGACTATTCGTACCGTTTTTTAATAAAAGAGCAACTTTACCAGTACTTATTTCTTGGATAGTTAAATCCCAAGAATCAGTATTCTCTACTTGATTATTTTCGCAACTTCCATAAAATTTGAATCCGTTTGAGATATATCCATTATATTTAATACTAATTACCATAGTTGAGTTTGACACAGAGCCAGTATTATTTACGACCAATGTATCCGATGAATATGTAAAAGCTACCGGATTACCCTCTGAGTCAAAAGCATCACTAAATGATGACAGACAATTCTGAGCACTCCTAATCAGATTGTTGCAAAATTCGTTTGCATCAATGTTGTTAGGTATTGTTAAGACACCCCATTCATACTGGGACGGGTAATTGTTTTTATTTGGCATTTCTTTGTTAGTGTTTGCATTGTCACAAGAAATAATAAAAACAGATATCAAAATGATAAGAATAATAATTAGGGATTTTTTCATATTAAGTAACCTCATAGATTCCTTGACTTGGTACAAGGATTGATATAGATTTTAGGAAAGAG
>CAZOTY010000028.1:0-24127 GCA_964582905.1 uncultured Spirochaetaceae bacterium
GGTGATGGTGTTTGGTTCGCTTTCGCTCGTCGGCACCAACGGCGACGTATCTACCCATATTCTTTTGATTATTTTGGTTGCTGTCTAATTTTCTTTGATAATATAACATATCCTTCAAGAAATTTTTATAATCTTATATACCAAGTCATGGTAGAGATTAATAATTAATATAGGAAAAAGGAACGTATATTGGCTAAAATGTTGTTTAGTGATTCAAAGCAAATTTGGCAAGTCGGGATTTGAATGAAACCCAATCTATTAAGAAAATTGAAAAAGTTATCAATGAGGTTATATGAAAATAGTAACAGTAATTGGGGCTAGACCTCAATTTATTAAGTCAGCATCAGGCTCTAAAGAGATTAGAAAGCATCACAAAGAGATACTCGTGCATACTGGACAGCATTTTGATACTAATATGTCGGATATTTTTTTTACCGAGATGGATATCCCAAAACCAGATTATAATCTTGGAGTGTCCGGAGGATCTCATGCTCAAATGACCTCAAAAATGTTAGTAGGTATTGAAGAGATTTTATTGAAAGAGAACCCAGATGCACTACTTGTGTATGGAGATACAAATTCAACACTAGCCGGGGCTCTTGCTGCAGTAAAGTTGCATATTCCTGTATTCCATGTAGAAGCAGGCAATAGATTGGGAACATTGGATAATCCTGAAGAAGTAAACCGTATATGTACTGACAGAGTCTCAACCATTAATTTTTGTGCTACGGAAAGTGCAAAGACAAATCTTCAAAAAGAAGGTCTTAACAATGCTAAATTTGTTGGGAATATCATGTATGACTCATATTTACATTTTGCGGATAAACCTTGGGACAATCCGCAAATACTGGATTTTAATGGAAGAAAAATCGACGTTCCTACAGAATATTATTATATGACATGCCATAGACAAGAGAATACATATTGCGATGATTCTCTCTTTGAAATTCTCTTTGCCATGAATAGTTTGGATGCTCCGACTATTTATCCAGTTCATCCGAGAAACCGAGAACGGGCTATTAGAATATGTAATAGTAATTGTTTTAAAAACATTATACTTACACAGCCAGTTGGGTATTCTGATTCAATTCATTTAACGAAAAATGCCAAAAAAATAGTAACCGATTCCGGGGGACTCCAGTGCGAGGCTTTTTTTGCTGGGGTACAATGTATATTTATACTGGATTATGTAGTGTGGCCAGAAACGATGGTTGGTAATAGAAATCAGTTAGCCAAACCAAATCATAGTGATATACTGAAAAAGTTATCTACAAAACAGATTGTTGATCCTAAATATAAACCTTTCGGTGATGGGCATTCGGCTGAAAAGATTTGTTCAATTATTACTGAATGGGGAGAGAATAAGAAATGAAATGTGCACTAATAGGGTGTGGTCGTATTGCAGTTAATCATATCAAGGCAGTTATAAATAATAATTTAGGTATGGTTGCTGTCTGTGATTTGGTCCCCGACCATATTGATGTTCTATTTGAAAAAACGGGTTATGATAAGCCCGTTTTACGTTATCAAAGTTATGAAAAGATGATAGAAGAACATCCTGAGCTTGAACTCGTCGCTATAGCTACTGATAGTGGGGAACATGCAAAGATTGCACTTTACTGTATAGATCATGGTATTAATGTGATAATCGAGAAACCAATGGCAATGTCCATGCATGATGCAGAAGAGATTATCCGAAGAAGTGAAGAAAAACATGTAAAGGTTTCCGTTTGTCATCAGAACAGATTTAATATTGCTGTACAGAAAACAAGACAAGCACTTGAAGCAGGACGCTTTGGAAAAATGTCTCATGGGTCTATTAATGTAAGATGGAATAGAGGTATGGATTATTATAATCAGGCATCTTGGAGAGGTAAGTGGGCATCTGATGGCGGTTGTCTCTTTAACCAGTGTATACATGGAATAGACTTATTGAGATGGATGATGGGAGATGAAGTGGAAGAGGTCTATGGAATTACCAAACAGCAGTTCCATCACTATCTTGAGTGTGAAGATATTGGTATGGCAGTTGTAAAGTTTAAAAATGGGGCAGTTGGAACAATTGAGGGTACGGTCAATGTTTATCCCCAGAATTTGGAAGAAACGCTATATCTGTTTGGCGAGGATGGCACTGTTAAAATTGGTGGAAAATCTACAAATAACATAGATGTATGGAATTTCAAGGATGAGGACGAGGCTGATCAAAAGAATAAAGGACTCCAAGAACAGACTTCAAATGTATATGGTAACGGGCATACAAGCCTTTATGCCGATGTTATTGATGCAATAAAGAATGATAGAAAGCCCTATGTGGATGCTGTTGCTGGAAGAAATGCAGTGGAAATGATTTTGGCAATCTATGAGAGTGCTTCAACAGGAAAGCCTGTGAAACTTCCATTAAAAGGAGTAGCATCAACTGATTTTACTGGGAGATTTGACAAATGAGTTATTTTGTCCATGAAAGTAGTTATGTAGATGAAGATGTCAAAATTGGGGATGGAACCAAGATTTGGCATTTTTGCCATATTCAGAAAGGCGCATCAATTGGTTCTGACTGTTCTTTGGGCCAAAATGTTAACATTTCTAATAATGTAAAAATTGGTAATGGTGTAAAAATTCAAAACAATGTATCGGTGTATGAAGGCGTTGAAATTGAGGACGATGTTTTTTGTGGCCCATCATGCGTATTTACAAATGATCTCACTCCCAGGGCTAAATATCCCAAGGGACATGAGAACTATAAGAAGACTATTATCAGGCAAGGGGCTAGCATTGGGGCAAATGCTACAATAGTATGCGGCCACACCATTGGTAAGTGGGCACTTGTTGGAGCGGGTGCGGTAGTAACAACAGATGTTCCCGACCATGCCTTGATGCTTGGAATTCCAGCCAGACAAGCCGGATGGGTCTGTGAGTGTGGAGAACTTTTAGGAGAAGATATGATTTGCAAAAAATGCGGTCGTCCTATCATTGAAACCAATAAAAGTTTGGAGAAGAAATAATGCAGTTTCGGGATTTAAAGAAGCAATACGAGATTCTTAAGCCTCAAATTGATGCTGGTATACAAGGTGTTATTGATAGCAGTACTTTCATATTAGGTAAACCTGTCGCTGAATTGGAGGATAAACTGGCTGAATATGTTGGTAGAAAGCATTGTATTGCATGTGGAAACGGTACGGATGCTTTGGTTTTGGCTTTGAGAGTATATGACATTGGGATAGGGGATGCTGTCTTTGTGCCAGATTTTACCTACATAGCATCGGCGAGCTGTGTATGCCTTGTAGGTGCAACACCAATTTTTGTTGATGTTAATCTTGATACATTCAATTTATCTGCAGATTTCTTGGAAGTTGAGATTAAGAGAATAATAGCAGAAGGCAGCCTAAAGCCAAAGGCAATTATTGCGGTAGATTTATTTGGACAGCCTGCTGAATATGAGAAAATTTCTGCGATAGCAAATAAATATGGTCTAGTAGTTATTGAAGACAGTGCGCAGGGTTTTGGTGGGAGTATAAATGGCAAGATTGCCTGTTCTTTTGGTGATATCTCAACTACATCCTTTTTTCCGGCAAAACCTCTTGGTTGCTATGGCGATGGAGGAGCAGTATTTACAGATGATGACTCTATTGACGAGAGGCTTCGTTCTCTTCGTGCTGGTGGTAAATCTCCTTTTGATAAGTATGACAACCGAGAAATTGGTCTAAACTCTCGTTTGGATTCCCTTCAAGCAGCAATTCTTCTGCCTAAGTTCAAAGCTTTTGTTGAATATGAACTTGAAGACGTAAATAAAGTTGCTAACTGGTATTCTGAGCGACTGAAAGATAAATTCGTTATACCGACTATCCTAGAGGGTTATTATTCAAGTTGGGCACAGTATACTATTAGATGCAAGGACCAAAGACAGAGAGATGAAGTGCAAACACGGCTTAAAATTAGTGGGATTCCTTCCATGGTTTACTATCCTAAAGGAATGCATCAACAGGCAGCATTCAAGAACTTGAATCTTGTTGGTGAAATGTATAAAAATACTGAGGAAGCTACAAAGACAGTTCTAAGCCTTCCAATGCATCCCTATATGGATGAGACGACTGTAGAACAGATTTGTCGTGAAATTCTAATCAAATAGGAACTAACAAATGAAATTTGATGATATTTACACTGGTTTAATTAATGGAAAAGAAAAACTAGCGCTAGTTGGTCTTGGTTATGTAGGTATGCCGATTGCTGTTGAATTTGCAAAGCATATTAATGTAATCGGTTTTGATATCAATGAAAAACGCGTAAACGAATACAAAAACGGTATTGATTCAACCAATGAAGTGGGATCAGCAATCAAGGAGACTACAGTTGATTTCACTTGTAATCCAAAAAAGCTTTCAGAAGCTCGATTCATTGTTGTTGCGGTTCCTACTCCGGTAAATGCCGACAATAGCCCTAACCTTAGACCAGTGGAAGGTGCTTCATGCACTATCGGTCAAAATATCAAACCAGGCACAATTGTTGTTTTTGAATCCACAGTTTATCCTGGAGTAACAGAAAAAATATGTGTTCCTATTATTGAAAAAGAATCCGGTCTCAAGTGTGGCATTGATTGGAAGATTGGCTATTCTCCTGAAAGAATTAATCCTGGTGACAGTGTGCATACTCTCAAAACTATAAGAAAGATTGTCTCTGGAATGGATAAAGAGACTGCTGATGAGATAAAAAGAGTTTATGATATTGTTGTTGAAGCTGGAACATTTCTTGTTTCTAATATTAAGACTGCAGAGGCAGTAAAAGTCATAGAAAACAGTCAAAGAGATATCAACATAGCATTTATGAATGAAATTGCAATGATTTGTGACAAGATGGGAATTGATACCATTGAGGTCCTTGATGGAATGAATACCAAATGGAATGCTCTTGGATTTAAACCCGGACTTGTAGGCGGTCACTGTATTGGAGTTGATCCGTATTATCTTATTAGTGCGGCTGAAGAGCTTGGTTATCATAGTCAGATTATCAGTGGTGGTCGTAAGCTGAATGACAGCGTGGGAGCATTTGTTGCTGACTCCACAGTTAAAACAATGGTTGAGTCCGGACTTGCTCCAAAGAAAGCTACAGTTGTTATTCTTGGAATTACTTTCAAAGAGAATTGTCCTGATACCAGAAATAGTAAAGTTGTAGATATCATTAATAGACTTAAAGAATATGAGATAGAGCCTGTTGTTGCTGACCCATGGGCTGATAAAGTAGTGGCCAAAATTGAATATGGAGTTGAGCTAGTTGATTTTGAAAATCTTCCAAAAGCTGATTGTGTGATAGTTGCTGTAGGTCATAATCAGTTCCGATCAATGTCAATGATGGAACTTAAAAAGCTATTTAAAGATAGTCCGGATGAAGAAAGAGTGCTCATTGATGTAAAGAGTCTTTATAGAATGGATGAACTCAAAGCTTCTGGAATGCGATTTTGGAGATTGTAATAGAAGGTTTAATAGTTTGCCGGTTATGCATAAACGCTTAATTACGATTTTATCTTGAGTGGGTAAATAGTTTTTAGCAGAAAATCTAGTTTAACTTTGATTAATTGAATAAGGCTTTGTTTCTATCTCTTTTAATGATTTGATGAAAACGATTTGTGATTTATGTTAAGTTCTCCTATGTAGGATTTACTTTATTAATGAATTTCATTTTGCTAGAAAGAGAAGCTTGATGATAGTTATAAGAAAAGAAGCCAATATTCTATTTTTGTAAAAACTTTTGCTCTAAGTTAAGCAAAACAAGACTTTTCCTTTTTGAAACAATTCATTCGTTTCCAATTGTGCATTTCAGAGTAGTATAATTAATAATCTTTTTAGTGTAATCTTAATAGCTGGTGACTCACATGAAAGGATATGAAAAAACAATAAGTGTTCGTAAGCTATGTTTAGAGTATTTTAGTAAACTTTTTTTGATAATCTTGTGTTTTATTATATTTTGTGTATTATTTTGCTGTTCTAATCTTTATATAAAATTTGATGCATATAAAGATAGTTTTATTCCTCTCCAAAATAAATCCAATATTTTGAATTTAGAAAATCAAATTGCATTATTAAAAGATGAAATAAAAGCTTCTAATAAGGCCAGAACGAATATTTTTTACCTTATTGAACCAATAGACTTAGGGGAAAATGAAAGCATAATTGACTTCAATGATATTATTAAAACAACTTTAAATAGAGATAAAATCCGATACCTTCTAAATCTAACTTCAATTAGCGGGTTTGAACTAGTACTTCATTCGCAGGTTAATGGCCGTTCAGAAATACTTGTAAATGTTTTTCTTACCTTTGGTAATAATCTACAACAAGATACATATGCTCCTTTAATTGAGGATTATATATATAGTGAATTAACTAAGCTCGCACTTATTCTTGACCAAAATATTGAAAATATTCCCATTGATTTAGAAGAAGTTCAAAGCAAACAGGAAAAACTAGACGCTTTAAATTTTGAACTAAAAGCTAACCCACAAGTTGTTTCTGATCCAACTTTAAAAAAAGAAATAAGACAAAAGTTTTTTAAGGAGGGATTAAGCTATAAAAAATTAATTATTCAAAGTCTCTTTTGTGGTATTGTTGGAGATTTGGTATTATTCTTGTTGGTATTTTTAAAGGACTTTTTTAAACCTTCATTCAATGATCCAAATTTTGTTACTGATTACTTGGAAATTCCTATATTGGTAGAAATAGAAACTCATCCATTTAAGACTAATATTATTACCAAACTATTTAGACGAAGATCTCTTTACACGAATGAGGGGGCTTATCAAATTCTTAAGTTGTATTCTGAAACTAAAACTTATACTTGGCTTTCGATTTTGAAAAAAGATGAAACTGAGTCTTTTATGAAAGCTACTAATACGGAATTGCTTGATTGCACAGGAAAGTTTTCAAAAGTTTTACAAGAGATATCTAACAGAAATAATTTTATATTGGTTGTTGATGCAGATAATAGCAACACTAATCAAATTCTTGAAGTATTTAAATATATAAAAAGCATGGATAAAACTATATTTGGAGCTGTAGTGTTTACATATTAGAAACTACTTTATCAACATTATCAAAAGCTTTCTTTAAAGCTGAAAGCCGGGAGATAATGTCTCAGAAAAAATAGAAATTAAAGAGTTAATAAGATTGTTACTAATCCTTAAGCTTTTTTGTAGATTGTAATAAGTGCTTCTTGTAAGAGATTCGTCGAACTTCTTTTGATTTTAAAAAATAAGTTTATCAATATCTCCTTCTTGAGAAGGTAATTCTATACAAAAATACTTATCTGATTTGTCCAGATTCCAACTTATAAAATATCTAGTTGAAGTTTGATTCCCTTGAGACGTATAATTAATAATCGTAAATCCAGTCACACTAGACGAATATATTACTTCACAATCTTCATACTCATTTGAGGTTATAGTTTTTATTCGTCCCTTAGTTCCTTTTTTAATAGGGATTTCTGGAGAAAAATAACCTGTTTCACCTGTTGCAGTTGTTTTACAAGTTTTAATTCCGTTAAGAGTACTAATTAATTTCTTTGCATCAGTTTTCTCTGTAGGCAATGCAATGCAGTTAAATTGATTATTTTTTTCTTTATTCCAAAAAATGGAATAAGTTTCAGGTTGCGTACTTTCCCATTTCGTATCTATTTTTCTAATAATAGAAAACCCAGATGAAGAAGAATATATTACCATGCAGTCTTTGCAGATAAGAGATCCTTTCTTAATACATCCTTTAGTTCCGTATTTAATAGGGATATCATTCTTAGGAAAGAATGTCTCTGGTCCAAGATACTTCGTCTGTCCTTCTAGCCAATCACTTCTACATTTTTTCTTTATAAACAATACGCTCTCAACTATTATGATGAGGAAAATAACAAAGCAAGCATACTTTAATGAGCAAAGAGAATAGAATCTTAAATATAAAGATTTTATAAAAAAATATGAAACTATCAGTTTTGTGACCATAGCTATTTAATTCCTTAAAGCAGTATGCAACCTAAATGAATTAGCGCTGTAATACAACTAGTAACAAAAAACACGAACGGAAGAATTATGTTTAACTTTCCAACGGAGTATGGAGCAGAACCTATCAATTCAGGTTTAATTTTATCTTTTTCATAAAATGTTTGGTGGAAATCCCATGCATGGTTGTTGTAGCTTTTTATGTATATCTTTTTTTCTAATGCTTCACATACGTGTTTTGAGCCTTTTGCCATTAAGAACCAGATGAAACTAGTAATAATTGCAAAAGTACAAATTACTAAACAAACTAAATTGAAAGAAAAATCAGAAAATAGATTAAATATAATATATTTATTTGAAATGTTCTTATCTTTTAAAAGCTTGTATTGTTCAAGAAAAAATTTAGCATATCCGCCCAACGAAGCAAGAAAGAAGGATGCAGCAAAAATTGATCTTTGCCATAACGTCGATATCTCGTTTTCATAACGCTTCATTAATAGTTTTAGTTCCTCAATTGAAGGTTTTGCTATATCATCATAATCCATTTTATTTCTCTCTACTTATTTAGAATAAACGGGAAGAGGTACTTTAAACCAATAATTTTTATAAAATCATAAGAATTAAAATTAAAACCGTGCGAGAAATAGTTAATAAGATATTTTAAGAGAAATAATGTCGTTCTAAAACTTTTCCATTCATCATCGTATGAAGTAAAAACTATTATTCGGAAGAACAGTTACTGAATAATTGTACCAATATTATGCAAAGCAAATAAAGTCATGAGAAATAGAAGAATAGACTTAGCTTCTAAACTTTTTAATGCAAAGGAAACCCTTAATTTCAAGTAATATGTTTCTGTGTATATAAAATATCTAGTTTTTTCCTATACTCAGTTAAAAAGTTGTTAAAGTAATAGATGGGGATTCATTAATCTATTTTTTTTTGCTGTTTCACTGTAAAAGAACTAAAGTACTTAATTCAGTTTCTTTAATTTCTCATAGGAGTAGTTTGAATAATCTGGCTTTAAAAGTACTTTGCTTGGTGCTTTTCTAAGCATTAGTATTTCTTGCCGTATTCTTTCATTTCTAAAACCATTGAGAATAGTTGCAATATTTCCAAAAGACCTAGCAATTTGTTTAATTGTTCTGCCCTCTGTTTTCCATATCAAATAAGTAATCTTATTTGGCGGTTTTATTTCATAATACTTGAAAGTTTACTAGTTGTTGTTATAATTAACATATATGTTATAAATACCATTAATAACATTGAGGAATTATTATGATAACAAAGAATTATGACGTAGTAGTTGTTGGAAGTGGTCCTGCTGGTATAGGTGCAGCCTTTGCAGCAAGTAGGGGAGGAGCAAAAACCCTTCTGGTTGAAAAGAATGCAACAATTGGTGGACAAATGACCTCTGGCCTTGTAACTGGCTTTCATGGAATGAGATCACATAAAGGATTTGAAGAAAGAGGAGTTGGTTCCTATTTGACAGTTGCCACCCACACAGATTTAATGACCAAGGGATTAGCACTTGAAATATGCAACAGACTCACTGAAGATGGTGGCTGTTATGCGGAAAAGGATCAGCCTCCTATGAGAGTTGAGTTCAACCCGGAATTCATGGGACCGATACTTTTTAAAATGGCTAAGGAGTTTGGTGTCCATATTCTATTAGATACTTTTGTTTTTGGTGTTGAAATGAAAGGAGACAAGATTGAGTACATAAAAGCCGCAAACAAGTCTGGAGAAGTTCATATCTATGCCAAGGAATTCATTGATTGCTCGGCGGACGGAGACCTTGCTGCGTGGTCAGGTGCTCCTTTTGTACAGGGGGATGAAACTGGACGATGTATGCCACTTACAGTTTATTCAATCCTGACTAATGTAAACTTAGATGAACTGTTTGATTATTATGAAGAACATCCTGAGGATATGCATATAGGAACAGTTGAGGGCTGGAGGAAGCTTTATAATGAAGGAAAACCAATGACCTTAATCGGACTTAGGGAATTAGTCAAGAAAGCTGCCGAAAATGGAGATTATCCTATTCCACTTAATACTTTAACGAAGATTCCATACCCTATTTTTGATATTCAGACAAGCTATCTGCCAAAGAATACAGTAAAACTCCTTGCCGATATGGCATATGGAATTGATATTACCAATGGAGATGAACTTTCTGAGGCAGAAATTGATATGAGAATGAATCAGGTCCCGGGTATATTCAAATTCATGAAAAAGTATGTTCCTGGCTTTGAAAATGCAGAGCTTCTGACAACAGCAGCTCTTGTAGGAACTAGAGAATCAAGAAGAATCGTAGGTCTCGAAACTCTTACAAAGAATGATGTTATGACCAATAAGGATTCAGAGAATTCTGTCGGGCGCTGTGGTCGTGCTATGAATGTTCACTCATCAGGTGGCGGAGATCAAAGTAAGCCAAGGGGCGGACAGCAGTGGATTGAATCTCCACTTCCTACTGGGTTTGCTATCCCATATGGAATTCTGGTTCCCAAGAAGGTTGATAATCTGTTGGTTGCTGGGCGTTGTGTGTCTGCAGATAGGGATGCCTTGGGTTCACTTCGTGGAGAACCTTCCTGTATGGTAACAGGGGAGGCTGCAGGAGAAGCCGCTGCAATCTGCATAGCTGACGGAGTTGAACCAAAAGATGTTGATATAAAGAAACTTCAGAAGAAACTTAAAGAGCATAACGTTGTTCTATAAACTCCCTAGTCGTCTACCTGCCTGGAGAAATCCAGGCTTTTTTTGTTGACATCTATATTACCCATGATAAAATTATCATAAATGGTATTTATAACAAAAGGAGATTATTATGAAAAATCTGAAACGCTTTATTTTTGTTTTACTGTCAATTTTATTAATTTCTGTTTCACTTTTTGCTAAGGGAAGTGCTGAAAGCAACAATAATAAAAAACTTACAATGATGTTTTCTTCCGGTGGAGCTGGAAACAGTTTGACAGCGGCTGCAAAGAAATTCGGAGAATTAAAAGGGATTGAAATCGAAGCACTTACGTTTCCAATTAGTGAAGTTTATGAAAAACAGGTCCTTGCACTAAGTTCCAAGCAGTCAACTCCTGATATTATTGCCATTGATGATACTTGGTTCCCGGTTTTATATGGATACCTTGAGCCAATCAGCATTGATGAGAAAGTGGCTAACGAGCTTATTCCTTCTTACTATGAAGCTTTCAACCATGATGGAACACAGTATGGTGTTCCTGTAAGAATGGGTGGAGAAGTCATTGTATACAGAACAGATGTATTTGAAAAATACGGCATTGATACTGAGCGCCTCAGAACATGGGAAGGGGTTCTTGAGGTAGCAAGAGAAATCAATGATCCAGAAAATAAAGTTTATTCATGGTGTGGTGGCTATAATGAACCGGCGTATCTTGTGATGAACTGGCTTAATATACTCTCAGGTTATGGTATTGATGCATTTAACAGCGATCAGACTGGTTTTGCATTCAATTCAGAACAGGGAATCAAGGCCACAAAGACATTTGTTGAACTGACTAAGTGTGCAACCCCTGGAATACTAAGTTATGGATATAATGAAGAAATCGAAGCTTTCCAGAACGGAAGTGCTGTTATGGGGGAACTGTGGACTGCACGTTTTGCTTCAATAAACAAAGAAGGACTACCGAACCACGGAAAGTTTGATGTCCTGCCATTTACACCGACAGGAGACGGAGTAAAGTCTGATTATGGTGTTGACCGTGTAAATGGATGGGGACTTGGAATTAATAAGAATAGCAAGAATAAGGAACTTGCGCTTGAATTCCTGAACTTTATTGCATCCTATGACGAGCAGTTAAGACTTGCAGTTGAATTTTCTAACTCTCCAGTAGTTGCATCAGTATTTGATAATCCTGATTATCTCAAAGCAGTTCCTGTGGCAAGTAAGATGGCAGAGGCTATCGAACACGGAATTACACGTCCTATGCACCCTCAGTGGACTGAAATGGAAGCAATTATTGCAACTAATTTGCAGAAGGCAATTATTGGACAGTCAAGTGTTGAAGAAGCATTAAAGAGTGCAGAAGACGCTTGCCTACGTTTACTTAACCGTTAGTTTTTCGGTAGAGGGTTCGCCCTCTACCAAATTTAGGAGAGTCATTTGAAAAACAGCGTATCATTAATAAAAGATAAGAAAAGTGAAAATGACAGATATGCGTACAGGTATATTTATCCTGGTCTCATCTTCCTTCTGGTAGTATTAATTGCCCCATTAGTATTCAGTGTCATCACAAGTTTCTTTCAGTGGGATCTGATTGGTTTTACAGATAAGAAGTTTATCGGATTCAAAAACTATGTTCAGGTGTTCAAAAATGAAGAAACGCTGAATTCATTCTGGGTAACAATCAAGTTTCTTTTTGCAACAATCACTATGGAAATGCTTATAGGCTATCTTGTTGCCCTGTTTCTGAATCGTCCATTCAAATTCAGAAAGCTGGTGAGGGTAATAGTTATTATGCCGATGATGCTATCTCCGACTATTGTTGCTCTTATGTGGAAGATGATTCTTAACTCAGACAGGGGAGTAATGAACTATATCCTCGAGAGTATATTTGGCCGCAGTGCTTATATAAACTGGTTCGGTCCGAAAATGGCACTCTTTACACTGATATTGGTAGATGTATGGCTCAATATGCCATTTGTCGCATTAATGGTACTTGCAGGTCTTCAGGGAATATCAACTGATATTATTGAAGCTAGCCGTGTAGATGGGGCAAATTCATGGCAAAGAAACTGGTATATAACAATGCCTTTGATGCAGCCAGTTCTCCTTGTAGCTCTGATATTCAGAACTACATTCAATCTGAGGGAGTTCCCTTTGCCATGGATTTTAACCTCCGGTGGGCCTGCGAATCTGACTAATGTATTCGGGGTTGAACTTTATAGGCAAGCATTCAGTTATTATCACTTAGGATATTCTTCAGCTCTTTCGTGGATTCTTATCATAATAACCTTTGCCTTAAGCGTTTGTTACACAAGAATGACTCTTGGACCATCAACTAAGGATAAAAAAAGGAGAACTAAATGAAAAAATTCTTTGTAAGCTTATTTAATTTTACTGTTTCACTGCTCCTGATTCTTTCAGTTCTTCTACCAATAATCTGGATGGGAATGCTGAGTTTAAAAACAGAAAGCGACATTCTTTCATGGCCACCGAAGTTTATTTTCAAACCGACTTTGGAAAACTATAAAACAATCTTTTCGGGAGAAAGGACAGGACACCTTTCGTTCGTTTCTGTATTTATCAACTCACTTATAGTAACGGCGGTTACACTCGTTGTTTCTCTGAGTCTGAGTACATTAACGGCATATTCACTCGGCCGTTTGAAACCAAAAGGAAGTATGAAGATCAACTATCTTATACTTGGTCTGAGGATGATTCCGCCGATTGCCATTGTTGTTCCGTTGTATATGATTTGGAACAAAATCGGACTTTATGATACAAGGTTGGGTTTAATTATCCCGTTTATTGCCCTTGATATCCCTTTGTCTACATGGCTACTTGAAGGATTTTTCGAAAGCATACCTGGGAATTTGGAAGATGCTGCCCTAATAGACGGTTGCACAAGATTCCAGGCCTTTTATAAGATTATCCTTCCATTAGCGGCCTCCGGAATTGCAGCAACATCTATTTTCTCATTCTCCCTTTCATGGAACAACCTGACTATCCCTCTTCCACTGACTATGAGCAAAGCTGCAACAATGCCAGTTCTGGCAAGCCAGGTAAGAACAGATGAAGGTGTATTATGGGGACAGCTGGGAGCATATGCAATGCTTATGATTGTTCCTATGATAATTTTTACAGCTTTTTCTGCTAACAAGCTTGTAAACGGAGTCGCATCAGGGGCTGTCAAGGAATGATTTCTGGAATGAACAAAATTTCATAAATATTGTAGAATATACTTGAGGTTTTGAATGGAAGGGCAGAAACAGTCCCAGATGATATCTGTGGCTATAATGAAATATAAGCTTGGGCTTTCTCAGTCGGAGATTGCTTCCCGAATGAACGTATCTCCGATGACTGTATCAAGGCTTTTGGATTCTGCCTTGGAGCAGGGGATAATCAACATCTCCATAAAAACCTCAACCAATGAAAACCATGAACTTGAGGCTTTTTTACGAAATATCTATGGACTGAAGGATGCAATGGTAATAACTCCTCAGGTATTTGAGGATATCTCAGTTACCCTTGCAAATGCTGCTGCAAAGTATATAGATTTAGTCTTGACAGATAACGACACACTGGGAATAGCTGCAGGAAGAACACTATCAAATGTACTTCCGTTAATTAATCTTCCATTTGTTACAAGAAAGGAAGACTTCAAGGTCATTCAGCTTCAGGGTGGACTTTTCAGTACTTCATATTCAAACCCTGTAATGACACTTACATACTTTGTTAATAGGTTTAATGCATCAGGCTATATGTTACAGCAACCTATGTATGCTCCAGATATGGAAGTCAAGAAACTAGTTGATTCAACATATATGGAAAGCTATAAAGCAGAGTGGAAGAAGTGCAGTGCAATAATTACCGGAGTTGGGGCTTTCGGTAAAGATATATGCCAGGATGGTAATCTGCTTAATAATAATGACTATAAGGAACTACTTGATCTTGGAGCAATCGGGGACTTATTCGGAAGATGGTTTGATAAAAATGGAAACTATTTGGATTGCTCATTAAATAAAAGAGTAATCAGCATACCCCCTGAAATAAGTGAAAAGGTTCCCCTTAGAATCATGATTTCGCAAGGTGAGAAGAAGGTCGCTGCTATTAAAGGTGCCTTAACTAAAAAACGTATTAATGTATTGATAACTGATGAAGCAACTGCCAGGAAACTTATATAAATATTTCCTTAACTTATTATTTTCTTTCAAAATTTCAAATTAATAACGGTGTTCGTTTGTCAAATTAATACTTTTATTTTTGCTGTTTATACAAATATATTTTCATGCAACTCAAATTTCCTGCAAAAAAATGTAATTTTACATAAAATATTACTGTAAAAAAATGTAAATAATTGTCAAATTTACTGTAAAAAAATGTAAAATTGAAATAAAGGTGAGGTTGTTGTGCAAAGAACAGCGATAAAAAAACTGAAAGAATGGAAAGACCAAAAGGACCATAAGCCATTGATTATAGAAGGGGCAAGACAGGTTGGAAAAACTTGGCTGATGAAGGAGTTTGGTAAACAGTATTATAAACAGTTTGTATACTTGCATTTTGATAATAATCCTGAACTTGCTGCAATTTTTGAAAACGATTATAAAATCCCACGATTAGTCGAGGCATTTGAAATTTTATCTGGTACAAAAATTGATTCTAAAAACACTTTAATAATTTTTGATGAAATACAGGAATGTCCGAGGGCGCTTACATCTCTTAAATACTTTAATGAAAATGCCGAGAAATACGATATTATTGCAGCAGGAAGTTTACTCGGACTTATTCATCATGAAGGAACAGGATTTCCTGTTGGAAAAGTATCATTTTTGAATCTTTATCCAATGGATTTCTTTGAATTTGCAATGGCCATTGGGGAAAATAGGCTCATTGAACTTATTGAGAAAAAAGACTTCCAAATGATAAGTACATTCAAAAATGAGTTTGAAAGACTTGTTAAAGTGTATTGTTACATCGGTGGAATGCCTGAAGTAGTCCAAAATTTTGTAAACAACCGTGATTATAAGAAAGTCAGGGAAATCCAGAAAGCCATTCTCTCATCTTATGAAAATGATTTTTCAAAACACGTTTCTAATAATACTGTGGAAAAAATTAGGATGTTATGGAGAACAATTCCTTCTCAACTCGCCAAAGAAAATAAAAAATTTATTTATAGTGCGATAAAGACGGGAGCGAGGGCAAAAGAATATGAGCTTGCCCTGCTTTGGCTGAAAGATTCTGGATTGGTCTATCAAGTAAATAGAATTAAAAAGCCAGATTTACCACTAATTGCTTACCAGGATTTCGAGGCATTCAAACTTTTTGTCGTGGATGTTGGTTTACTGTGTGCTTTAACTGACTTGGATGTTAGAACAATACTAGAGAAAACTAAAATATTTGAAGAATTCAAGGGTGCTATTGCAGAACAGTATGTTTATCAGCAATTGAAAAGCTCTTATAGTGATATGCCAATTTATTATTGGTCAAACGATTCAAGCCGTAGCGAAATTGATTTTGTTATTCAGTTAGATGGATGCGTTATTCCACTTGAAGTTAAAGCAGAAAAGAACTTGAAGGCCAGGAGCTTGAAGAACTTTATTTTGGATTATAAACCAGAAATATCTGTTAGAACTTCTCTTGCTGATTACAAATTGAATGATAATAACTTATATGATATTCCGCTTTATGCTATTGGAGATATTAAAGCCATTATTGAATAGCAGGGGATATCCATATCATGTTATCGTCAACTTAGTTAATTTAGCTGATGATATTGGTACAAAAGGTGTATTAGCTATCGTGAATTATCTAAATCTTGTAAATTAGATCGTGAATTGTGTTGGGAAAATTTCTATTTTCGATAAATGATAAATCCAAATGTGTGCTTGATCTTGGTTCATTAATGGAAAGGATAATTATCAAAATAATCATTAATATTCATGATTATCAATCTTCACCGGAAAGTAATTACGCATGATCCACGATATAGAGAAACTAATTATAGGCGGATTATTTGACTTATGATTTTGTCTGTTTTTTGAAAGGTAAAGAAGAAATATCTATTTTCTGGAAAGCAAATCATATCAAAGATAGCGTCTTGCTAAAAAAACTCTACGAAAGTGGTAAATTATAATAAAATAAATAATAACAGCGAGGTTTTAAGGTTTGAACAAAGATCCATTCAAGGAGTATATCAAAGAATCCGAACCCGCAAAACAGGACAAAAGCTATGCTTGGCACACAGCCATTGGCCTACAGGCAGTTGACGGGCTAAAGACATCAAAATATCTTGTGCAAACTGCTGTACGGAATATCAATGGGGAAATTTCCTTTGAAGATGCAAACGCACTTTTGCAGATCTATTACGAGGAAAATCCTACTCGTAATGCATCGGATCGTACCGAGGAAGCCGATAAGGTTTCCGCCAGAATTGCCGCATTGCTTTCTGAAAGCGCTTTTTGTTTCACGCCGAATGAATACATCTCCATTCACAGAAAGTTGTTTTCCGGTATTTATCCCCACGTCGGACGCATCCGTGATTACAACATCACAAAAAAAGAATGGGTATTGGATGGTGCAACTGTACTCTACGGGAGTGCCACGGAGCTACAGGCGACATTGGATTATGATTTCTCCCAAGAGAAGAAGTTCTCTTATAAGAATCTCTCACTGGATGAGATTATCCATCATCTTGCATTCTTTGTCTCCAGACTGTGGCAAATTCATGTGTTTGGAGAAGGAAACACCAGAACGACGGCGGTATCCTTTATTAAGTATCTGCGAAACCTGGGCTTTGACGTGAAAAATAACAGTTTTGCTGAGAACGCATGGTATTTTCGGAACTCACTAGTTAGAGCAAACTACAATGATTTGAAAAATGGCATTCATGAAACGACAGAGTTCCTTGAGTTATTTCTACGCAATCTTCTTTTGAATGAGAACCATCGGCTCAGTAACAGGATATTGCACATTAGTGGTATGTTCAAAGAAACAGGAAAACCGGACATTGGCAATACAAAACCGGACATTGGAGCTAATTTCCAACCGAAAACTGCAAAAAATATCTTGAGGTTACGTGAGGCATTTCCGGAAAAGGCAATCTTTGGACGATCAGACGTAATGACGATAATTGATATTAAAGCATCTAGAGCCTCTGAGCTTTTGAAAAAAATGATGGAGCATGGGGTTATTGAACCGGTGGCAAAACATGGAAAAGGGAAGTATCGCTTCCGACAGCTGGAGAATTGAGCGATAGGAATTGGTATCAATTTACGAAAATGTAAAAAAGTCGGGGCATTTTCCCAATCTTATTACTTTGATGAATATTTTTTTTAGTTTAAATCTCAATAAATAAGTCTCAGGAAACATGATTAGTAACTTGACTTTATTAAAGTAGAGTTATGAGGCTTACTTATTCATTTCTTTACAATGTCCAAAACTCTTACAGTCACTTCTGGGATATTAATTCTATATTCCGAAAATCATTCGAATGTAGTTTGATTAAGTCTTTTGATGTTAATATGTATTACATATCTGGTACTACATAGAGCGCGGTATATGAACATAAAAAAGGTTGGTTTTCTTTTAGTTTTAATAATTCTTTGCTCAGGCATTTTATTTGCAAATAGTCTTGAAATAATTGATTTATCATCATCTGTATATAATGATGTAGATTCCCTTTATTTATTAGAAGGAAAAAGTCCACCTCTATTTGCCCGCCCGTGGTCAAATCAGGATGTGAATGATATGTTAAGTAATGTTAATCCTGAAACAGAACAGGGAAGGGCAATAAAAGAAAAACTACTAAATGAAGTAAATAATAAAACAGTAAAGAAAGTTGTCTTCAATTATGATTTGGCATTCTTTCCAAACATTATTCTTCATACAAATACCAAGGACTTTACAAATCCAAAAAGTTTAGTATCTTACAAAAGTTTAGACAGTAAATTACTTGATGCGTCGTTACTGTTTACCTATTCAAATAATCTGGCCTTATTTATGAATTTTGACATTGGAACTGCTCCGATAGATTTAGTCAAAATTGATGCATCAGACATAAATAATAAACTGAATGTAAGCTATAAGAACCCGGATATCGGAGACTCCGTTTTTGTTTCCAATATACCGTTTGTAAATGGTGGAATAGACTTCTTAAGTTTCCCTTCCCGGGCTTATGCATCTTTCGGTAATTCATTTTTCCGTTTGAATATCGGTAAAGACAAAATTAAGTGGGGAAACGGAGTAATGGGAGATATGGCAATTGGAAATACTCTTCCTTACCATAACTACATCAGTGCAACATTCACAGGATCCCCGTGGTTTGGCTACCAGCTTCTTGCAGACTTTTTTACTCCATTTGATGATATGGATAAAGGTGACAGAACAGCCCTCAGTGGCGCTGTAAGGTTCATGCTGGGTCATAGATTCGAATTCTCGCTGTTTAAGAATAAATTCAATTTTGCACTAAATGATTTGGTTATGTATTACTCTGCAACTGGGTATATACATCCGGAAATACTGAATCCAATGGCATTTCTGCATAATGGTTATATCGCAGGAAATTCAAATTCACTTGCGACCATTGAAATGGAATATACTTTCTTCAATGGTTTCTCCATATACGGAGAACTGGGGATTGATGACTTTGCAATGCCAACTGAGCCGCAGCCTCCGGAGGATGGCTCTACAGCAGATGGTTTAGGTTTCCTTTTAGGTGCCAGATACTATAAGCCATATAAAACAGGATTTTTTAAGCTTAATGGGGAATTAGTTTACACAACCCCGTTTATGTACCATAGGGGGGATGGAAACGGAGGAAATGCCGGATACAACTTCTACTTTGTTTCATCAGAGCGTTATTTCTCAAACGGAGTCTGCTCCTTATCCCGATATTTGTCATTCCCATTCGGATCGGACGCTATCGCTTCTTTATTTTCATTGACATACGACAATATTGATTTATACACCCTCGGGACAAAACTGTTCTTTATGGCGCACGGAATAATAAATGAGTTTTCCAGGGAAACCCAGTATAACAGCAGTTCAAATAATGTTACTGTAAATACACCAAGTTCATTCAATCCTTTTGACAGTAGTGAAGTGGGGGAGCCACGCTACACGTTCCTCTTTAATCTGAATGGAAGCTATAAGCCATACAGTTTTCTGAAACTGATGGGCAGTGTAGATTTTATTACAATCTGGGCAAAGTCTGAAAAAGCAAAATTTGACTGCCAGCTGAATTTGGGGATTAAGCTCTCATATGGAAACTGATAAATGCCTTTTTATTTTTGACCTGGGAGAAGTTGTTCTAAGAAACATAAAAACACTTCCCATGATGAGTGAAATGTATAATCTCGATTATGTTGCTTTCAGAAAGGATTATGCATTTTTTGATAAACCCTTGATGGAAGGGTATATGGAACCATCGTGGTATTACCGCCATATGGAGGATGTATTTAACACTCCCAAAATTACTGAAGACTTGTTTGCAGTGTGTTTCAATCCATACCCTAATGAAAATATTCTTTCATGGGTAAAGTGTCTTAAGGAAAATGGTCATAGAGTAGTAATCGGATCAAATACATTCAAACCTCACTGGGACTATGTACTCAAAATGAAAGAAAATCCATTATGTTTATTCGATTCACTTTACGCATCACATCTGATACATATAGCTAAGCCGGCAAAAGCATTCTGGAACTACATTATGGATAAAGAAGGCTTTAAGGCGGAAAACACAGTCTTTGTTGACGACAGGCTTGATAATATTTCTGCTGCAGAAAGCCTTGGTATAACGCCTTACCATTATCAATGGAACGACGAAGAGAGTAGGGAGTTCTTTTCAAAGTATGTCAAATAACGCAGAAAACAATAAAAAGCTTTTTATTTTTGATCTGGGAGATGTAATTCTTTTGGGTAACAGGAAGGTACGGGAAATGGCATCTGAGCTTGGCATCAATGAAGACGAATTTCTTTCTGACTACAGAACATACCAGGAAGCAATGATGTTAGGCTACGTTTCCACTTCTGATTATTACCATCACTTGGAAAATAACTTCGGTGTTAAAGTTGAGAGCGAACTATTTTTGGATAATTACCGCCCATATGTTAATAAACCTTTATTGAACATGATCAAAATACTAAAAGAAAACGGGAATAGGGTTGTAGTCGGCTCCAATACATTTCTTTGTTATAAAACCTGGATAGATAGTTATGCGCCATATTTATTATCCCTGTTTGATAAGCTCTACCTGTCCTATGAGATACATAGAAGTAAACCCAATAAGACATTCTTTACTTACATTATGGAGGAAGAGGGCTTTAGTGCGTCTGATACTTACTTCATTGATGACAGAGAAGATAATATTGATGCAGCTTCTGCGTTAGGAATTAATACACTTCGTTATGACAGAGACGATTCAAAGTTAAAATCCTATCTTTTTTGTAATTAAAATACTAATAAAATTTGATTTGCTTGGAATTTCTGAATAGAACATTATAGGTATACCCAGTCGGTGCAATGTTTTTTGCAACATCCGATGGGAATGAAAATCCTCTCAACTGGCGAGAGAAGTTACATGCATAAATAACGTGATTATTTGATTATTAAGGCTAGGTATAAAAATCCTCAGATGGTGCTGATTATATGTATGGATTAGCAAAACGGTGAGATTGATCTATGTTCAAGAAATTTTTGAGATATACATAGCCAGCGAAAAGATATGTTGAACGTTAATTTCCTTAAGCGTGTTAAGATTATATTAGAATAGTATTAGTAAATACATATGATGGATAGAGTCGTAAGAAAACGGAGGATATCTCGTGTATATAAGTAGAATTAAGATACAAAACTATAGGAACTTTGTAGATTTCACAATGAATTTTCAAAAGGGGCTAAATGTCATTATTGGCTCAAATAATTCTGGTAAAACAGGGTTACTTCGTGCTATTGAAATGTTGAGTAAGCCCGAAATTACATCGGCGCATGATTTCAACAAGAATATTCTCTCCCATTATGATACGAAATTTCAAACAGAAGCTCCTGAAATTATATTTGAATTTGAAATCAGACATGAAATTTCAGAAGATGACACTGAAGATGAAAGTATTGTTAAACTTATTCCTTTTCTTGGTATGGAAGATATAGAAGTTTCAAAAAAATTAAACGCCGATGATAAGAGCCTGGTTTATGATATTGTTGCTGTAGTTAAGATGAAATTTGCTCTTAATATAAAGGCTATCAATGATTACATCCGAGATGTCAAAGACATTTCATCACTTGATGAGTTTTTGTCTTTATTGGACACATATTTGGAACGCTATACATGGACCTTTAATAATGGGAAAAGTGAGACTCAGGCTGATAAAAAGGACGTAGTTGGAATATTTGATATCCGATTTATTGAAGCTGAACGCAGTAGTGCTGATGTTGCAAAAGAAACAAGACGGGAAATTGAGAGGTTTGTAAAAGATCAGAACAATGCCATGGAATTACAGAAAAGAAAAAAAACTTTAACCGAAGATTTGAAAGAATTTCTTAATCCCGCACTTAATAGGATGTCAGTTATTTTTGAAAATGAGAATAATGAAATTGGATTAGGTAGCGGAAATATTTCAATCTTCCAGAATATTCGTCCAGATATTCGTATTGCAGATGCATATGTTACAGAGGTTAAGGATACGCAAGGAAATTTTATTGTTCCGCTTGAAAACAATGGTCTTGGATATAATAACTTAATAAACATCTATATGCTTATTAAGTTGAACGAAATTCGACGAGGTAAGGACTTTCGAATTCTTTGTCTTGAAGAACCGGAAGCCCACTTGCACCCATCTATGCAATACAAACTATTCAAATTCCTTAAAAACCTGGATGAAACCGACGGCCTCAGTCAGCAGATTTTTGTTACAACACATTCAAGTAATATCAGCGCAGTTGCTGGTATCGATAATATGTATATGCTTGATTATTGTCGTACTGGTGAAGTCCCAGATTGTCGTCAACAGAGCCTCAAGATTCATTTCGAAGATAAAAAGGATGCCAAAAAACATTTGACCAAGTTTTTAGATGTAACTCGATCAGATATGCTCTTTGCGGATAAGGTAATTTTGGTAGAAGGTATTGCTGAAAAACTTCTTCTCCCTCTCTTTATGGAAAAATGTAGTTATCCCTATGAAGATGGGAATATTTCAATAGTAGAGATTGGAGGCAGACACTTTCAGCATTTCATTGAGTTATTCAATGGAAATGCAGTTAATAAAAAAGTTCTCTGTATTACCGATAAGGATTTTACATGGATCTACGAAGATAACAGCGGTAGCGTTCTTTCCAAATATTGTAAATACAAAACTAGCAAAACGCCTCATATCGAAAATCTGAAGGCCTCGTTTAATATTGAGAATTTTGAAATTTGCACACAATCTATTGGGGGCCGAACTTTTGAAGATGAACTGTTTTTGACTAATTTTTCCTCTGCCAATGGTGGGAATAAAACGATAGCTAATGAATTATTTAAAATAGTAGCAAATATTAATGCATGTCAGCTATTAAATTCTTGTGGTTTTGATTTTTATAAATGGTATGGAAAAAAGCAAAAGAATAATAGCGTAGTATATAAATACCTTGAAATTTTTAAAAATGCCATTGATGAAGATATAGAACATGCTGCTAAGTATGAAGCTCTATTCTTTGCTGAATTATTCTTGTACTATGCTGAGAGAAAAAAAGGTGATCTGGCTCTTGAAATACTCTCCAATGAGAAATTAGCATCTGATATCATTGTGCCACAGTACATAAAGGAAGGATTAGAATGGCTATCGAAATAAAATCTGGTGATATTCTTTCTTCTGAACAGTTGAAAACACATCTACGAATCTTTGCGGGTCCTGGAGCAGGGAAAACACATTTTCTTGTTGAAAATGTTAAAAGTATAGTGACTACACTGCCACTTGTTGCAAAGAGTAGTGTACGTAAAGTGTTATGTGTGACCTATACGAATTCGGCAGTACATGAAATCCAACGGAGACTTGATTATTTTTCTAACTCGGTCGAAGTGAGGACCATTCATAGTTTTATCTTTGAACATATTATCAAACTATTTCAGAAAGATTTACGTGAGATTATGTTTGAAGAGTTTGGAATTAATATCAAAAGCAAAGAATTGATAACTCCTCAAATAGAAGGGTTTGGGATTCTGCATGGAATTGAAAAAGAAGATATCTACAAATTCATTACTAAAAGCACTAATGGGATGGAAAGTTTATCGTATAGCAAAAAGGATATGGGTGATGTTCAAATAAATACTAATGAATATCTAAATCATGGTTCAGAGGTTGGCTTTAAAATTTCTTTATCTAGACCAAAGAGTATCAACAAAGACGATATCTTGCCGATAAAAGAATTTATTTGGTCCAAGGTACGAAAACTTACTTATAACGAAATCTTATATTTTGGT
>CAZOTY010000029.1:0-23852 GCA_964582905.1 uncultured Spirochaetaceae bacterium
CTAGAACCATTTTTCTGAAAAAAGATTTGGCTTGTTCTGCTAAATTCTTGTTTATTTGTTTTCTATTCTTAAAGTTGTAATCTGAATATCTTTCGGAGGTATATATGAAACAAGAATTGATTAACAGCATCATACAACAGATGTTACCGCACTTAAGTAACATGCAATTAAAACAGTTGGAGTTTGCACTTCAGAAGACTATCCCAGGAGAATCACTAGAACAAACAGAAAAAACAACAGAACAATTAAAAACAGCATTTATTGAATCAAAACACATTGAGGGTTGTTCAGAAAAAACACTCAACTACTATAATATGGTTATTACGTCAGTGATTAATCATGTGAAAAAAGAAGTCCTGGAGATAACTACTGAAGACTTAAGAAATTATCTGACAGAATATCAAAAAGAAAAAAACTCTAGCAAAGTTACAATAGACAATATCAGACGTATTCTTTCTAGTTTTTTCTCATGGCTTGAAGATGAAGACTATATAATAAAAAGTCCTGTTAGGCGAATACATAAAGTTAAGACAAATGTAAGTATTAAAGAGACTTATACAGATGAAGAACTTGAACGTATGAGAGACAATTGTACAGAACTGAGAGATCTAGCAATGATTGATATGCTTACATCTACAGGAATGCGTGTTGGCGAAATGGTTCTTCTTAATAAGGCGGACATTAATTTTTCAGAAAGAGAATGCGTGGTATTTGGTAAAGGGAATAAGGAACGTGTGGTCTACTTTGATGCAAGAACAAAAATTCATTTGCAGAATTACTTATTCAGTCGTTCTGATGAGAATCCTGCTCTATTTGTTACATTAAATCAGCCATATTCAAGATTGAAAATTAATGGAATTGAGAATAGGCTTAAACATATCGGAAACGAGCTTAATATCCATAAGGTATACCCTCATAAATTCCGACGCACACTTGCTACTATGGCAATTGATAAAGGGATGCCTATTGAACAGTTACAACAACTCTTAGGGCACCAAAGAATAGATACTACCCTGCAGTATGCAATGGTTAAACAGAGCAACGTGAAAATGGCTCATAAGAGGTATATTGGATAATCATGACGGAATGGAGAAACTGTACATTATCTGATTTAGGTGAGATAGTTGGTGGGGCAACTCCATCAACAAAAAACCCTGAGAATTATGTTGCTCACGGAATAGCATGGATAACTCCAAAAGATCTTGCAGACTATACGGAACGATTTATTTCTCATGGAGAAAGGGATATTTCAGAAGTTGGATTGAAAAGTTGTTCGACAAAACTTTTGCCCAAAAACTCAGTTTTATTTTCTTCAAGGGCTCCTATAGGTTATATTGCTGTTGCTAAAAATGAACTTTGTACAAATCAAGGATTTAAAAGCATTATTCCAAATGCAAATACAGACCATATGTTTCTTTTCTATCTTCTGAAATACAATAAAAGTAAAATAGATGCTCTTGGATCAGGAACAACATTTAAGGAAGTCTCAGGGGCAACAATGCGGTCAGTTAAGGTCTCCATTCCTGTAAAGAAAGAAGATCAGAAAAAAATTGCAGACATTCTTTCAGCTATAGACTATAAAATTGAGATTAATAGTAAGATAAACAAGAATTTAGCAGCTTAAATCTCAATGGTTGATATATCAAGTTCTCCGGACATGAGTTTCGGAAGTAGTACATCTCTAGTTGTAGCAAGCTTGGTGTTTTCTTTAACGTTACGACCTATTTTTTCAAAAAAAGGACTAACAGTTTGAGTAAAATAATCCATTTCTTTTTTTGCGGGTTTTGATATCATCATTCCTGCTATGTGTTGAGGATATATATGTGGTTGTGCAGAGCCAGTTTGTGCATCATATATTTCCTTCTGACGCTTTTTAAGAAGTACATACCAAAAGTAAACGAAATTAGACATTTCAGAATCTATGAAAGAAGAGTCAGACGACCAGACTGGAATATTCCATAAAGAAACATATCCTGCATTTGCACCAGAAGCTGATATTGTCAACACAGGTGGTGTAGTATTTGCAACATTATGATAGGTTGCAGGAGTGAGCCCACCTGCGACAACAGGCACTTCTCCAGAGACGGCATCTCTTGCGAGAAGATTTTTCCCGCGTTTTGGAGTTATTAAATCACCAATGATGTCAGTTCCAATATTTATTTCCGGAAACATATTTTCAAAAATAGCTATGGCTTGCTGCTCTAAATTCTTGTTTATTTGAATATTTCAAGCTTCCAATTTTTTTCTCGATTACCTATTCTTATCTCGATTTCTTAAAAAGTGACAGCCAAATTAGGTGGGCATTCACTCCATGATACAGTATTCTTGGCTATGACATGAAAAACCTGCTCGCCTAAGTTCCGTTATTGGAAAGACTTGCAGGTCATTTTGGGCTTGATGGATTTTTTGTATCATCAATCGATTGATTTGTGTCTACGTATAGGTTTTGATATAAACTAACAACTAGTGCGAATGGTGTCTGTTTTTGAATGGATTAACATTCTTCTAATGAGTGTTCATTTAACAGAAAATCAAATACATTAAGTTTCTTGTATCCTTTTTCAAGATTGGAAAATGGATCACTGTCCATAGAAATAACAATCTTTTTATAGCCGTCGTCTATTTTGTAAAATGAAGACAATTCCTGTTCTTTTTTATCTTGGTCAATAATGCTGTATGCTACTTGAAGATAAAATGTATCTTTGCTGTTCCTTGCAATGAAATCTATCTCTTTGTCCTTGTTTTTACCTATATCAACCATATACCCACGGCGTATAAGTTCCTGATAAACAATATTTTCTAGTGTATGTGTTACCTCTAACTGTCTGAATTGTAATTTGCAATTTCTGAGTCCGATATCAGAAATGTAGTATTTGTTCAATGTTTTTAAGTATTCCTTACCTTTGATGTCATATCTATATACTTTATAGAACATAAAAGCTTCGCATAAGTATTCCAAATAATTACCTACTGTATCTGCAGTGATTGTTGTATAGCCATTGGATTTCAAAGTATCACTGATTTTCTTGGCGCTAACAGTTGAGCCAATATTTGAACAAAGAAAGCTATATACAGCATCAAACAGATTTGGGTTTCGAATATTATACCTGTCAATTATATCTTTTGTTGCAACCGTGCTCTCAAGCATCTTAAGATATTCAATTTTTGAATCATGATTCGGTTCTGTTACAGTATAGGGGAATCCGCCATACATTTGATATTCATTGTATGCGAGTAGTTTATCTCCACCCTTATAGTTGTAGAACTCTGCGAAAGAAAAAGGATACACCTTTATTTCAATACTTCTTCCTCTAAGTTTTGTGCTGATATTACCTGATAACAATTTTGAATTGGAACCGGTAATATAAACATCGGCTCCTATATTTTTCAGAGTGTTGACTAGATCCTCAAAGTCATCAATATATTGAATTTCATCAATCATCACATAATATTTTTCATTATTGATAATTCTTTTCTTAATATACGTATATAACTCTAACGAATCTCTTAACTTAACGTTTTCTAAATCCTCTAGGTTAACTTTTATGATATTGGAATTTGACACACCATTTTCGGATAAATAGGTGCAATATAAATCGAAAAGAAGAACCGATTTTCCACAACGTCTGACACCGGTAATGACTTTTATAATATCTTTGTCTTTATATTTGATTAACTGCTTTAAATATATAGGTCTATTAATCATAAAGTTATTCTTCGACCTCATTCTACTCGAAAAACTTTAAAAAATAAATATTTTTTCGAGTAAAATAGCATGATTGTTAATTGAAAAAGTAATTGCTCAAAAAAAGGTGTGTATTTAGTTTTACATTTCACTTAAAAAAAAGCCAGGTTTCAAATTGTATCAAAACCTGACTTTGAATATGCGGCCAACTGGACTTGAACCAGCACGCCCGTTAAAGCACTAGCACCTCAAGCTAGCTTGTCTACCAATTCCAACATAGCCGCAACTATAGCGAGAAAGGGACTCGGACCCCTGACCGAGCGGATATGAGCCGCTTGCTCTACCAACTGAGCTATCTCGCCACTTGGAATCTTCATCCATTCTTAACCATTCTAAACGGATAAAAATGGCAAGTTCAATACCAATTTTAGTTATTTTCCGGCTTTATTCAATGGTTTTGAACTCATTTTATGTTTTTTCTTGAAACTTGATTGCAAACTCCGGTTTACTTACTCCCTATTTTTTGAAGTTTGCAAACTCACCGACTATTTGATAGCCAAGTTTTTCATAAATGTGGTAAGCAACTGGAGTAGAATACCATAAGCAAAGGTATGGAATATTGTTTTCATTAAGTGCAATATCCGTTAGTTCAGTTACGGTTTTCTGTGCAAGCTTCTGGTTCTCAAAGCCCGGTTTTGTCAGAACTCCTACGACCATGGCCGAGCGTTTTGTAGCAGCAGAAAGATATGCAGAGCAAACAATCTGTCCATCTTTTATATAACTGACAGCTTCAAATGGAAAAGACTCAGATAGCTTTTCATCGACCCACGTTGTTTTATCATCTTCAGGTTTGAAAGGCGAATCAAAGTAATAGTCATATAGCTGGGAGAAATCTTCCTTGGTTCTCATGACTTTTAGGTTTTCATCCCTTGTATAATGCTTTTTGAATGTATCTTTATTTACACGAAGAAGATAACGGTAGTTTTTCTTCCAATCGGAATAATAGTCTTCTAAAGGTTTTAATGACTTTGCCGGTCCGAGAACAGCTGAATACTTCTGACTCTCAATAAAGGAAATTGCTTTATCAAGGTTATAAGTTCCGGTTGAATAAATGCACAAGCTCTGATCGTGATAATTCTGTATATACAGGTTATCATCAACCTTGTATGTTTTTATCCTTTTATCGTTACGTTCTATGTTATTGAGAAGAAAAAGGTTCAGTTCTTTTTCTTCTTCAAAAATCTTAAGAGCTTTTTCCAGCTCTTCGTTTTCTAAAAGTACTGCCATTTGACAATTCTAATCAACAATGAAATTTCTTCCTAGTGTTTTTGAAAATGTACCTTTATGATATGATTTTTTCTGGAGACAATAATGAAAAAAAGACTAGTAACTTCAGCTTTACCATATGTAAACAATATTCCTCACCTTGGAAACCTCACTCAGGTTTTATCTGCAGATGTGTTTGCACGTTTTTGCAGGATGAAAGGATATGAGACACTGTATATATGTGGCACAGATGAATATGGAACAGCATCTGAGACTAAAGCCTTGCAGGAAAATACAACGCCAAGGGAGCTTTGCGACAGATACCACAAAATACATGAAGACATCTATAAATGGTTCAATATCAGTTTTGACTATTTTGGAAGGACTTCTACGGAAAAACAGACTGAAATTGTACAGTCAATTTTCAACGAAGTAGATAAAAACGGATATATAACTGAAGAGACAACAGAACAGCTTTATTGTCCGAAGTGTGAACGATTTTTGGCAGACAGGTATGTAAAAGGAACTTGTCCGCACTGTGGTTATGAAGGGGCTCGTGGGGACCAGTGTGATAAGTGTGGATCCCTTTTGGATCCGACAGAACTTATAGATCCAAAATGCTCAGTTTGTGGTTCTACTCCTATACTCCGAGAGACCAAGAACCTGTATCTAGATTTACCTAAGGCACTGCCTTTACTTGAAAAATGGATGGATAAGGCAAGTAAAGATGGGTTCTGGGCAAAGAATGCTATATCAATTACCAATTCATGGATAAAGGACGGATTGCAGAAAAGGTGTATAACCCGTGATTTGAAATGGGGGATTCCGGTTCCCAAGGAAGGTTTTGAAAACAAGGTATTCTATGTGTGGTTTGATGCTCCCATCGGGTACATATCTATAAGTGCGAATGCAAGGGATGACTGGAAAGAATGGTGGATGAATCCTGAAAATGTTGATTTGTTCCAGTTTATCGGAAAAGACAATATTCCTTTCCATACTGTTATTTTTCCATCAACACTCCTTGCAACAAATAAAAACTGGACTATGCTTCACCATATGTCCTCAACCGAATACTTGAATTATGAAGGTGGTAAATTCAGTAAGAGTAATGGAATCGGTATTTTCGGCAACGATGTTCAGGATACTGGAATCCCTGCTGATGTATGGCGCTTCTATATGTTCTATAACAGGCCGGAGAAGTTTGATGTGAACTTTTCGTGGAAAGACCTGGAAGATAAGGTAAACAAGGAACTTATCGGAAATCTGTCGAACCTAATTAACAGGACACTGACATTTGTATCCCGCTTCTATGATGGAAAACTTGGAAAAGGAGAGTTTGATAAAGAACTTTTAGAAGAGATCAGAAGTAAGGAGAATAGTATTACTGAGCACCTTGAGAGGGCAGAGGAGAGGGATGCAATCAGAGAAATCTTTGAACTCAGTGATATCGGGAACAAGGCGTTTCAGGACTCCGAACCATGGAAGCTCAGAAAGACCGATGATGAGAAAGCAAAAAAACTTTTAAGAACACTCCTTGTTCTAATCAGGGATCTAGCTGTAATGATTACTCCATATATGCCATCAACCGGATGGCGGATTCTTTCATTTATTGACAAGGAAGGTCTTGATTGGAATGTACTGGGAACTGAGGATGACTCAATTGAAGTAAAAAAAGTGGAGCTCCTTTTTGAAAAACTGGAAGATGAAAGAATTGAAGAACTTAAGAAAAAATACTCCGGGAGCCAGGAAGAAAGAAAAACCATGGAAGAAGTTACTTCCGATAATGAGGTTTTAAAAACATGGCGGGAGAAAGTTATCCTGAAGGTTTCCAAAATTGTCAGTGTTGAGAAGCATCCGGATGGAGATAAGCTTTATATCCTTAAACTGAATACAGGGGAAGAGGAGGAGAGAACAATAGTTTCCTCAATTGTTCCCTATTATAAAAAAGAGGAGCTTCTTGGAAAGAATATCATTCTTGTAAGCAATCTCAAACCTGCAAATTTCCGCGGCGTAAAAAGCTATGGAATGCTTCTTGCTGCCAGCGATAAGAATGATACTTCCCATTCAACATGTGAAGTTATATTTGCTGATGATGTGCCTGTTGGTACAGTTCTGGAGTATGAAGGACAGGAGAAAACTGAGAAAACTCCAAATCATGTAAAAGCAGATTTGTTTTTCTCCCTTCCCATGGAAACAGTGAATGGGGCTCTGACAATCCAGGGAAAGAAAATTCTTGCAGGCAAAAAGGAAATCAAAGTCCATAAGTATATTGACGGAAACGTTGGCTAAGAGTTTTATGCCCTATTGGAGTAAATCCATGGGGCTTTGTTTTGTATAAATCCACTACTGACCTAAATCGAAAAGGTTTGGGGGACTATATTATTCAATTACCTTGAAATAATAAACTAAAAAAGTGATAATAAACGCGTAATTACAAATAAACCAATTGGTACAAGGAGAGCATTTTAGATGCCTTGCGGAAGAAAAAGAAAGAAGCATAAGATTGCGACTCATAAGAGAAAGAAAAAACTCAGAGCAAACAGACATAAGAATAAATAGTCTTATGCTTGGTTAGGGCACCGGTGGTGCCCTATGTTTTTGTATTATGAAAGTTAATCAGATTTTACTATTCAACGAAAAAGAAGATGATTTGTTTTTGGCTTCCCTTAAAGTATATAAAGAGGGACGCTCCACTGTTTTTGAGTTCACTGTCCAGACAAAAAGACTTTACAGAATGAAAGATCCTAGCTTGGATAACAGGGTTGAACTTTCAGTCAACAGAGGAAAACTTTACTACTTTACTCCGTCTATGCTTACTGATTCTCCTTACAGTTTTGATGTTACTCTTTTAGAGAACAATAACAAAAAATCACGTTACAAAATCAAAGTTTATGTTGATGAGAATGTTGAGAGCTACTCGGCAATAGCAGAAGGTTCTACACTTCGTATGAATTAAGTACTCCATCAAGAAGTATGTTTATTGCCTCACAGGCAACCATTATCCCAAAAACAGATGTTACTGTTGGCATCGAACCAAGAACCATTCTCTTCTTTCCGGTTGCTTCTACGGTTTCAGCCTCGGCATCACATTTTGCATCAATGTATTCAAAGCTGACTCTTTCAGTGGAGTAAATTGCCCTGATTCCTTTTCTTACATTACGCTTTTTCAGTTCACTTCTGAGTTTTTTTGCCAAAGCATCTCCCTTTGTTTCCATCAGGTCTCCGCTTTTTATAAAGGATGTATCCTTCTTGAGAGCAGCCCCTGTAGAGGTAACAATAGGAATTCCTGCTTTATATGCTTTTTCAATTAGATCAGTCTTTTCCCTGACACTGTCGATACAGTCGCAGATAACATCGGAACCGGAAATAACCAGATCAAGATTATCACCGTTGATAAAAAGATTATATTTCTCAACAATACAATCTGGATTTATATCTTTTACCCTTTTTTCGGCAATAGCAGTTTTCTCCTCTCCGAGGGTCGAATGCAAAGCAAGAATCTGTCTGTTTATATTGGAAGCGGAAACCCTATCAAAGTCAAAAAGCCTCAAGTGCCCGATACCGCTTCTTGCAAGCATTTCCAAGGTAAAACCTCCGACGGCACCTAAACCACAGACAGTTACGGTAGCATTTTTTAGACGCTCAATGTTTTCCTTACCCAATAGGCGTTCTGTCCTTATAAAAGTATTATTACTCATCAAATATACTCCTTAAAAGGTCCTCGCTTTCTTTTGCAATATCCCTGCCAAGTATTTCCGACAGTTTAAGATTCCATGCACCAAGCAAGGAAACCTCATCCCTGCCTGTCACCATATCTGTCTCCGTTAGGAAGGGAAGGGTTATCAACCTATTGAAATCCTTACACTTTTCAGCTCTTGGGGAAAGGGATATTATGCCACCGATAAGTGAATACTTTTTTGCCATCTCATAAGATCCAGTGTATGAGTGAAGGATAAAAGATGATACACCTTTTTCTTTCAGTATAGAGTATATAAGCTCTGTAAACCCAACTTGGTGAATAACAACGGTTTTATTATATGACTTTGCAAGATCCAGTCCCTTTTCAAAAATCTCAAGTTGTTCTTCCTTATTGCCAAAGCGGGAATCCATGCCAATTTCCCCGACCTCGGCTCCTTGTTCCAGATATGTGGAGAACAAATCCCATTTTATTTCCTTCTTAAAAGGGGGAATCAGTCCCACTGCAAAGTATCTGTATTCTTTCAAAATATAAAATTCATCATACTCAGGAATATATGAGGTACACACATAGGCATTTTTATAATTTGGGTTTCCGATATGGGCATGGGAATCAATCATAATCAACAATGCTACTTTAACAGAAATATTGTTTCTTGTATAAAAACAAAATACTGATGTTTTCCGGTTCTATGAAAAAAATACCCGATGTTAAAAAATTGCACACTCAAGTAATGTTTTCACCGAGTCGTTTTTCCCCTCCGTTTATATACTTTGTTTAGGAGTTGTGAATAATATGTCAATCAGAGAATATAAAGAAGAAAAACTTTCATTCAACTATTTTTTCAAGAAACTGATTATGCCTTTAACAGTTCTTTTAAATGCATCATTCAGCTTGTTTCTGTATAACAGCGATATAGATAGACTTTCATTTTTCGTGGTTATTGCCCTGTCTTTTGTAAACGTTTTGACTGCCTTTATCACAGAGCGTTCACTTAAAAAAGAATCAAAGATTTCACTTATGGTGATAATGACTCTTTGTACAACAATGCTTGTTGAAGGTGGCCTTGTTTGTATAAATGCCCTGAGTGCAGGAAACTTGGTAGTCTCAGTTCTTTCAATACTGGTAGTTGTCTTCAGTGCTGTTTCGGCTGTTTATTACTACAAGAGAGCCGCAGAAATCAATGACGACTTTGTTCCTATGGATTTCGGTGGTGAATCGGTTTTGGCTTAAATGGAGCGTGGCTCCATTTTTTTTGCCGAATTGTAAGGCATATAACTAGACCATAAGAGTTTAAAGGTTTAAAATTATCAAGCCTCTTTATCCGGTGTACGCCGGATCGATTAAGACCAGAAGGAGGGATTCATGATTCAGAATTATGAGTTCACCGTAATCCTCGACCAGAATGAGGACAAATTTAAGGACGGACTTGCCTTTGTAGAGAAGACACTCAAGGACAATGGAGTGGAAATCACAAAGCAGGATGACTTAGGCGTCAGAACATTAGCCTACGAGATTAAAAAGCAGGATAGAGGACATTACGTCTATTTTGAGCTTAAAGCAGAGACTTCAAAGATTGCTGTTATTAGCAGGGAATTCCAGCTCTCGACGCTCGTCCTGAAGTATTTATTCGTCAATCCGGAAAGAAAGTAAGACAGTAGCATTTACTGTTTAGGAGGAAATATGGCAGACATCAGCTCAGTTTTCCTTGTAGGAAGATTATCCAGAGAAAGCCAGATAATTTATGGCAGTAATGGGGTTGCAATCGTGAGGTTTGGAATAGCAGTCAACAGACCTAGAAAAGCTTCAGATGGCTCCTGGGAAGATGAAACTTCTTTCTTTGACTGTGTTTACCTTGGTAGAGGCGCCGAATCAGTAAACCAGTACTTGGAGAAAGGCCGACAGGTTTCTATTATGGGAGACTTGAGACAGTCCCGTTGGATTGACAAGACTACAGGAAAAGAACAAAGAAGAGTTGAGGTCGTTGTTAATACCCTCTCATTAGGTTCACCGAGTAAGAGTAGTCAGGGCGGACAGGGCTTGACCCCTAGAAGGGACGAGCAGTACGGAGCTTATGATGATGCACAGTACCAGAACCAGGGCTACAGTAACAACAAAGACAGAGCATCCTACAATAATAACAGAGGTCCTCAGCAGTCACAGCTGAAGGGAGGACCTGAAGAGTTTTCGGATGACTCAATTCCATTTTAATGAGGATAACTATGAAAGAAGATAAAGATTTTATGAAAGACGGCGATATGAAAGACAGAAGAGCCGGAAAGAAACTTACTTATAAGAAGAGAGTATGTAAATTCTGTACTGGTGCAGCACCAGCTGATTACAAGAACCCTGACATGCTCAAAAGATTCATCTCTGAAAGGGGAAAGATTCTTCCAGGAAGAATCACAGGAACATGTGCTAAGCATCAGAGAGCACTCAACCGTGAAATAAAGAGAGCCAGAGTCCTGGCATATCTGCCGTTTGAGAAGAAATAGTAATGAATCATAGTCCTGATGTCGAGCTAAACGAACTCTATGTCAATTCCTCCCGTAGCAGGGCAATTAAGGGTACCATACACCTGGTTCTCATGTTAGGTTTGAGTTCCCTTCTTTATTTTCTAGGAGTTGCACGAATTCTGTTTCTTACTCCCATCATGATTTATTCCATAAACAGAAAAAGGGGAAGCGAGATTCTGGCTTCCGCTTTGGAGTTTGTTTTGATTTCTGCAGTGGAAGCTGTTGGAATCTTCACTGATTCTTCGGTTCCTGATGTAATCAGGATTCCACTGTATATAGTGAATTTGGCAATACCTCTGACCTTATTGGTTTCAGGAGTTATTTGGATAAACAGTAGCAGAGAAAAGCTAGTTGAAGCAAGAGTAACTTATGCTATGCTTCCGCTTCTTACTCTCTGCGTAGCATTTTGTATCTGGGCTGTATTCGATAGGGCACTTCTTGCGGAGGTTTATACCTACTATGAGAATGTGTTTGCCGAAATGTTAAGTCCGGTTTTAGGAGTATTTGAAGGCTTGGAATTTTCATCAGGTATGTTCTACTTGATAGTATTATCCCTTGCTTCACTTATTCTACCCGGATATCTTTTGGCAGTCTGTGTTTCCTCACATGTATATGAATGTGTGAAACATTCAAAAGAAAATAGCTGGGAAGAGAAGGTTGCATCATTCGATTTGCATCCTAATATGATCTGGGGATTCCTAATTCCCTGGGCTGTAGTTCTTCTCTCCTATTTTATATCGGTACCTGTCTATGCAAGTGTAATTATTTTGAATCTGGCTTTCAGTGCAACGATTCTTTATGTGGGACAAGGGTTTATCGTTCTGTTTTGCAGGCTGAGAAAGCGTTTCCCTAATCTTAAGAGTCTGACACTGCTTGCCATTACATTCATTGTTTTGACAGTGGCTCCGGGGGTAAATATAGTTTGTCTCCTTTGCCTTTTGATACTAGGGCTATTGGAGAATTTCTTCGATATGAAGAAGATAGGAGTTAAAAATGAAGATTATTCTTAACACTGATGTTATCCACCTTGGAGAAGAAGGGGATGTTGTTAACGTAAAGGACGGTTATGCAAGAAACTACCTCCTTCCAACTGGGCAGGCTGTTGTTTACAACAAGGCTAACGAAGCTGTATTTAAGAGAAAGGCTGCACAGATTGAAAAGAGAAAGCAGGAGAAGAGAGAAGCCAGCAAGAGCCTGCAGGAAAAGCTCAATAACGTTGTTCTTACAATTGTAGTACCAGCTGGAGATAGCGGAAAGCTCTTTGGATCAGTTACTTCACAGATGGTTCAGGAAGCTTTGCTAAAGCTTGGTTTCGAAATCGAGAGGAAGAAACTTGATGTTCCGACTCATGCTATAAAAATGACAGGAAACTACACTATTGTTGTTCACCTTTATGAAAACGATAACTCTCACGTAAAGCTTATTGTTAAGTCAGAAGCTGAAGTCAAGGCTGAAAAGAAAAAGGAAGCAGAGGCACAGGCTAAAGCAAAAGCTGAAGCCAAAAAGGCTGAGGAAGAAGCAAAAGCAAAAGAAGCGGAAGCTACAACTGAAGCTGAGGAGACAAAATAATTGCCTGAAAAAACTGTGGGAAGAGTCTTACCTCACAACATTAACGCCGAGAAAGCTATTCTCGGCGCTATTTTAATCAATCCTAATGTTATGAATGAGATTGAAAGTAAAATCTCGCCTTTGGATTTTTACCAGGTTCAGCACCAAGTTATTTACTCTGCAATTGAAGAAATATTTAACCGTGGAATGGAAACCTTGGATATTGTTGTACTCACAGATTATTTAACAAAAGAAGGAAATCTTGAAAAAGCAGGGGGCGCACCATATGTTGCATCTCTTTCGGACCAAGACCTTATTGTGCGAAATATCAACTTCTATGTTGATACAATAAAAACAGCATCTAAGCGACGTAAGCTTTATGAGCTTTCAGCTTCCCTGGTACAGGATTCCTTTGACGAGACAAAGAACATCGTTGACAGCATCGATTCAGCTACGCAGGAACTTACAAAGCTTTCTCTTGAGAACCAGAATATAAATGTTTCGCAAGCGTATGCCGTCGACAAAATTATTACAAGTGTATATGAAGATATTATCACCAGGGCTAAGACAGCGGGTGCTCCTACTGGTAAACTCAAGACGGGATTTGTAGCACTCGACGGTCCGACCAACGGAGGCCTTAATCCTGCTGACTATGTAATTATTGCGGCCCGACCATCAATAGGTAAGACTGCATTTGGTATTTCCCTTATGCTAAATCTGTTACATGCCAAGAAGAAAGTGGCTTTCTTCTCACTTGAAATGGCCAGTCCACTTGTTGCAAAAAGAATGATTGCTATAAGTAGTAATGTTTCAACTTCAAGTATAGAAAAAGCCATGCTCAATGATCAGGAAATTGAGAGGATTATTGAAGCATGTAATTTCCTTTTTGAAGCAGATGCTCATATTGTTGATATCCCAAATATTTCATTGACAGACCTGAAGGCCAATGCCAGATCCCTTCACCGGGAAGTCGGTGGTCTTGATTGCATCATAATTGATTATATCGGACTTATAAGCCTTTCAAGCAGAAGGGAGATGCAGCAGTGGGAAAAGATAGCGGAGATATCCAAGAGCCTGAAGAATCTTGCAAGAGAATTGAATATCCCCATTATAGTCCTCTGTCAGGTAAACCGTGACAGTGAGGAGAAGGAACCGATTCTTTCCAATCTCAGAGACTCAGGCAGTATAGAGCAGGATGCGGACCTCGTATGTTTTCTGCATAGGAAGCGTGTTCCAACAAGTGAGGATTATGAGAAAGGCGTTAAGCTGGAATATGGACATACCATGCTTGGAACAAAGCTTATTGTTGCAAAGAACAGAAATGGTGCAACAGATAGTGGAGTAGTTGGTTTTATTCCAACTCTAACGAAGTTTGCAAACTGTGATAGGGATATTTATGTTCCTCTCTCTTCAAGTGAAACTCCATCCAGAAGAAATAAAACTACAGAATAAAATACATAACAGAAACTATTATCCAGCTGATAATCATTCCGCTTAACTGCAGGACAAGATAGGATTTTGGATGCAATGGTCTTCCTTTTATCATTTCAAAAACACAAATGAGCATTTGTCCTCCATCAAATGTAGGGATAGGAAGTATATTCCCGATACATACCGAGATACTTACTATTGCCAAAAGATAAAACAAGGTTCGTATTCCAGAATTGATGGATGTTTTCAACGCAAGAGATGAAATGTTGGTAAATGATGAAGCGACCTGAGTAGGGGAAGATATGACTTTTCTCGCTTCCTTGAAGTTGAATGTGAATAAGGCTCCGAAAGCTTTAAGCGTGGTTTTTGAGAGAGTTATAGTCTGCTTGATAGCATAAGAGAAGATATTGCCACCCTGACTGTATTTTCTGAAAGAAGAGTACCAAGCAAAAGGCAGGTACGGATAATCAAGCTTTACACTGACTTCATTTCCATCTCTCAGCACTACAAGATCCAGATTTGTTGTACCCAATGAATATAAGTCCAGTGTATTTTCTATATCTTTTCCATTGGCTTTGATTATTGTGTCACCTGCTAATAGTTCAGAACATTCAGAACGGGCTATTATTGGCTTTTGTATATTTGTAACTCCGTATGAATATCCTGAGTCGTCACGTTGTGGAACAAGCTTTGTATAAACTAGATCTCCATCTCTGTAAACAGTGACAGGAAGCTCTTTTCCCTTTTTTGAAATAAGTATCCTTTCTGCATCCTCCCAATCTTTGATATCTTTTCCATCAAGAGTTATTATGATGTCGCCTTTTCTGATATTTTCCTGTTTTATCTCAGAGTTGAATACTTCTATATATTCTGAAACTGGGGTAATTATAGCTTCATTTGAAAGATGCTCAACAGGAATCGATGCTGAAAGGAGAATCAAAAGAAATGTAAGTATAAAGTTTGTCAAAGGTCCTGAAAGGTAGATTAAGAAACGTAAATACGGACTTACCGAGAAAAAAGAACCTTTTTCTGTTATGGAAATTGTCTTTGCATTCTTTTCCAGGGCGCGTGTCAAATCAACGCTTCCTTTCATTCTGCAATATCCTCCAAAAGGGATTGCAGAGAGCCTGAATTCAGTGTGCTTATATCGTACTGAGAGGACTTTGGGCCCGATTCCATAGGAAAGGACATCAACATCTACCTTGCATAGTTTTGATACAATGAAATGACCGAGCTCATGGATATAAATTACAAGGCCTATGAATAAGAGGCCGGGAATCATTTTCAGAAGATTAAGTAAAATGGAACTTAAAAAACTGAGCACGCCTTATTATAGCAAAAAGACAGAACACTTAATCCGATTTGCTTAAATTAGGAGAGAAACTTTTGACTAATATTGGTAGTAATTTTTACAGCTCTTTCATGTTGGGCATAAATTTCATCTAGGCTGGTTGCATTTTGGGAAAAGTCACTTGAAAATGCTTCTTTTACAATTCTCATTATGTCCTGGAAGTAAATTTTTCCTTCAAGAAACAGATTTACAGCAACTTCATTTGATGCATTGTAAAGAATAGGATAGGAGCCTCCTTTACCGAGGGCTTCATAAGCAAGAGCAAGCATTTCAAACTTTTTTAAGTCTGGTCTCTCAAAATGGAGTGCCAGAGGATCAAAGCTAAGAGTTCTGACAACACCATTAAGAGGTATTTTACCGTCACTTATTGCTTTCATTATCGGGAGAGTCATATCAGGAGGTGAAAGCTCAGCAAAAAAATCTCCCTCAAATGTTTGAATCAGGGAATGAACAACTGATTCAGGGTGAATAACAACTTCAATATCATCACAGCTGAAGTTGAACAAATAACTTGCTTCAATTACTTCTAAACCCTTATTTGCAAGTGTAGCACTGTCAATGGTGATCTTATTTCCCATTTTCCAAGTCGGATGATTAAGGGCTTCAGTCAAAGTAGCATTTTCAAGATTTTCCCTTCTTAGAAAAGGACCTCCAGAAGCAGTAATATATAGCTTCTTAACTCTTTTGTTTGAGCCAATAAGATTATACAAGGCTGAGTGCTCACTATCGACAGGGATGATTCTACGATTGAGCCAATTTGCTTTATTAAATAAGAACTTTCCTCCCATGACAACAGACTCTTTATTGGCAAGGGCAACATCAGAGCCTGAATCGAGGGCTGCACATGTATAAAACAGACCATCTGAACCCATAACGGCATTCAATGTGATATCGGGTTTAACTGAATCTATAAATGAAACAATCTCTTCTTTTGTGGCTTTAGATGTCAGAAGAGTGGCAGAATGGAATTTCTTGCCGAGCTCCGTGAGCTTTTCATTATTGGTATTTGCCGTTAAGGCACACACTTCAAATCCAGGATTATTTCTTTCAAGTTCGTTGAGGCAGGTCGTACCAATCGATCCGGTGGCACCCAGGATTAAAAGTTTTCTCATCTTATAAGGAATTTGAAAATCAGATCAATAATCAAAAGGTATGCCGGTACTGCAACAATAATTGAATCTATTGAATCAAGGATTCCCCCACGTCCAGGAATAACATGACCGCTGTCCTTTATCCCTGAGGCTCTTTTCAGTATTGACTCCATTAAGTCTCCGATGCAACTGAAGAAAGCCGTCACAAGCCCAAGAATGAAACCTGCCCAGAGGGGAAAGGTAAAATGATTCTTAAAAACTATCGGGCATAAAAGACCGACAATAGCAGGAATCAGAAGTCCGCCGATATAACCAGCAATTGATTTATTCGGACTGGCTTTTATGAAACCTTTATTGTTCTTTCCAAAAAGCATCCCTGTAAAATAGGCAAATGTATCTGAAATGAAAACAAGAGCCAGGAAAAGTGAAATGTACCAATTCTGATAAACTGGAAGAAAAATCAGTTTTACCAGGAAAACTGCAAAGAAATTCGGATAAACAACGTTGAAAATGGTTCTTGAAATCCTTGTAATGCTTTCTTTGAACTGATATTTGTTTCCATAAAAAATTTCTTCGGCCATTATTATTCCGATTATTACTGCAAGTGCATAAGCTGTGAACTCAAGATTGAAGAACCTAGAATCAAGCCTGAGGATATCCTGTATATACTCAACGACAGGAAGAAGCAAGCCCAGAAAAGCAAGCTTTGAAGCGTCCCCCTCCTTTCCCTTGAGGATATTGTGGTAAACCTCATAAGTTCCAATTGCAGCCACAAAAACAATTATTAAGAAGAAAGCCAGGTAGTGGAGTTGAGGTAGGAGACAGATAGCCAGAAAAAGAACTGGCAGAATTGTAAAGCCCGCAATCAATCTTTTACCTAAATTAGATATACTCATCCGAGACCACCATATTTCCTAATTCTATTATCATAATCAACAATGATTTTTTCTATAATTTTTTCATCCCAATCTGGCCAAAGTGTATCATAGAAGCCCAATTCTGCATAGTTTGACTGATATAGCATGAAACCACTGAGTCTTTTTTCTCCTGCTGAACGGCAAATCATATCAGGCTCAGGAACTGAAGGATTATCAATATAGGAGGAAAGGGTAGAAGGAGAAAACTCTGTTACTCCGTCTCTGAGGGCTTTGTTTATGGAACGGGCTATCTCATCCCTTCCACCATAGTTTATTGCGAGCTGCACCGTTATAACTGAATTGGATTTAGTCTCTTCAAGAGCTTTATCCAGGCTCTCAAGTACTTCTTTACTCAAACCGTTCCGGTTTCCCATGAACAGGAGCCTGACTCCCATTTTGTTAAAATCTGGAATCTTCTCAACTATGTATTTAGAAAAAAGCCCCATCAGATAATTTACCTCATCTTGGGGCCTTTTCCAGTTTTCTGTAGAGAAACAATACAAGGTGAGAAATCTTATACCATGCTTTATTGAAGCATTTACGACTCTTTCGATTGCCTTAGCTCCTTCCTCATGGCCTTTTGTCCTTTTTTTGCCACGCATTTCTGCCCAGCGTCCATTGCCATCCATGATTAAAGCCAGGTGATTAAGATTTCCCAATTTTCTATATTTCCATTATTTCTTTTTCTTTTGCTTCAGCAAGTTTTCCAACTTCAGCAATTGAAGAGTCTGTAAGCTTCTGAATTTTGTTCTCTCCGTCTTTCTGCTGGTCCTCACTGATGCTTCCTGCTTTTTGAAGCTTTTTCAGTTCATCCATAGCGTCTCTTCTGACATTACGGATAGCAACCTTCGCATTTTCGGCAGTAGCTTTTGCTCCCTTTGCAAGTTCCTTTCTTCTCTCCTGTGTGAGAGGAGGGAAGTTAACTCTGATTAGTTTTCCATCATTGTTAGGATTCAGACCAAGTTCACTTTTAAGTATTGCCTTTTCTATTGCAGGAAGAACTGTTTTGTCCCATGGCTGGATAACAACAAGCCTTGCTTCCGGGACAGAAATGGATGCTACCTGTGAAAGGGGAGTCTCGGCTCCATAGTATTCAACTTTGATCTTGTCAAAAAGTGAAGCATTTGCCCTGCCTGTTCTCAAAGATGCGAATTCATTCTCAAGTGACTGAATGCACTTCTTCATTTTTGTTTCGCAGTTGTTGATAACGTTTTGCATATTAATTGACACCTGCCTGGTATACACAGTAAGCAGAAAGCTCTATATTTGCTCCGTACTTTTTGCCTTCATCCTTTAATACCTGAGCAACTGATTTTGTATCATCCTTAACGAAAGTCTGATCAGCAAAACAGATTTCCTTGTAGAGCTTTGAAAGTTTACCTCTAACAATTCCTTCCTTGACCTTCTCTGGCTTGGATGCTGTCTTTGGATCAGTTTCAACCTGCTTCTTGAAAATCTCAAGCTGCTCGTCCTCATATGCTTTATCTACAGCCTTGTCATTGATGAACTGAGGCTTGTATGCGGCAACATGGAGAGCAAGGTTGTGTGCAAGTTCTTTTACAGATTCCTCCTTGAATACTTCAGGCTTATCACTTGTGAGTATTACTGTAACAGCAACAGCACCATCTCCGTGGATGTATTCTGTAGCATAGCCGTTTGATGGAACATCAATGACAGTGAATTTTACAAGGTTCATGTTCTCCTTGATAACTGCAATCAATGCCTTTACCATTTCATTCAGCTCATCGTTTGGCTCTTTTATGTTATCTTCAAGAATCTTCTTGCAAAGGGAATCTCCAAGTGCCTTGAACTGTTCATTTGAAGCTACAAAGTCAGTCTCACATGAGAGGGAAAGCAATACAACCTTGCCATCTCCGACCTTTACGAAAACTCTGCCGTTTTCAGTAGCTCTGTCCTGTCTTTTTGCAACTGCAGCAAGACCCATTTCCTTTAAAATCTTCTCAGCCTGAGCAAAGTCTCCGTTTGCCTGGGTGAGAGCCTTTTTACAGTCCATCATTCCGGCACCAGTTGCATCTCTGAGTGCCTTAACATCTGAAGCTTTAATATCTGCCATAATTATCTCCTAAATTACTTAGAGAAGTATTCCTCTTCTTCCTCTTCTTCGATTATCTGATCATCAACTGGTTTGTCGTTAGGAATATAATCAGAATAATCAACGATTTCCTCAACTTCCTTGTCTTTGTCTTCGATTATTGTTGTATTGATTACAGTTGCTTCATCCTCATCATCAAGAGACTCAATAATCTGAATTCCGGCTTCACTATCGGCATCAATTACTGCATTTGAGATAATTTCTACAAAAAGAGAAATTGCCCTGATAGCATCATCATTGCCTGGGATAGGATAGGTTATATCTGTAGGATCACAGTTAGTATCGACAACAGCGATAACTGGTATACCAAGTCTTTTTGCCTCAGCTACTGCAAGAGCTTCTTTCTTTGTATCAATGATGAACAAGGCTCCCGGTAGCTCTTTCATTTCCTTGATACCGCCAAGGTTCTTTTCAAGCTTTGCTTTTTCCTTAGCAAGCATTGCTGCTTCTTTCTTGGTCATGCTTGCCATGGTGCCGTCAGCTTCAAGGCGTTCAATTCTTTTCAGTTTTGCAACTGATTTCTTGATAGTTGAGAAGTTTGTGAGCATTCCGCCCAGCCATCTGTTTGAAACATAAGGCATACCACATCTCTGGGCTTCTGTCTCAATTGCCTGCTGAGCCTGTTTTTTTGTTCCGACAAACAGAATCTGCTTGCCGTTCTTAACCTGAGCTCTAATTGCTTCATAAGCTTCAACAATACATGCTGATGTCTTCTGAAGGTCGATGATATGAATTCCGTTTCTTTCTGTGAAGATGAAACGCTTCATCTTCGGATTCCATCTTTTTGTCTGATGGCCAAAATGTACGCCTGATTCCAACAGGCTCTTCATTGTTACTACTGCCATGGTAGTTAACTCCTTACGCAAGCGCTGAGCGCCCCAACACTAAGTCTCACCCGTACGGGCGGAAATTTGATGATAAATCACCAAGAGAAATAATAAAGAAATTTACCTCCGTTAGCAAGATGAGAGAATAAAAATCCTCCAGTAATGCAGAATATGAGACTTACTATAAAAACTGATTTTATGCACTTTAATTGGAAAAGATTTCAGAAAGATATTTCCTGAAAACCTCAAATAAAGCGTTTAAATGCATTTTTTTTGGCCACTTTTTGTACTTCGAGTTGCAAATTTTATTCACAAAGCAGAAAAATAGTGTCATAATCTACCGTGAAGAAAAAAATTTTTAAATGGGGGAATCATAGACAATAAGAAGCAATTCTTGTTTTGATTAGATGCTTATGAAAAAGTTTAGAAGTATTTTAGCATTATTAATTATTGTTTCATTTTTCGCTGTATCATGCTCCGGTGACGGTTTCTTGAGTGGAAACATTCTCGGTAACAAGGGAACCGATACAGGTGTCGAAGACTTGATTGGTGATATCTTCGGTGGCGGAAATGGCAACAACGGTGGAAATGGCGATGAAGAAGGTGGGGAGACAGGCGGTGGAAACGCAGGTGTCATTACAGATCCATCTGATCCTTCTGATATCAAAAATGAAGATATCAAGGATATTCTGAGCGACTTAGACGATATTCTTGGTGATGATCCTGAAAACCCAAACCCAAATCCAAATCCAAATCCGGGCACTGGAGATGAGGGTGGAGATGACGATGAAAACAACAGTAATGATAACCTTCCATCAAGTATTCTTACTCCTTTAACTCCAGAAGAAGCTGATAAGATTGCTACAGCTGCACAGGATCCAAAAAACAAAGATCTTGAAAAATTAAAGGATGAGGAAGTTGAGTGGACTGAATCTGATGAAGATGGAATCAGAGGTGCGGTTGAAGTTGTTGCAAAGATTTTTACAATCTGGGATTGGTCAGGCAGCTCCGTTAAGACAGCAGAAAAATATGAAAACCAGACATCTGTTGGTGATGTATTCTATAATTTGCAGGATAGTCTAGACAAGATTTATGATAATCCTGAGACAGCAACAAAGGGTGATGTTCTCGCACTTAAGTATTCATTGACAGCTTTGGCTGCAATGAGCAAGGATATTTCTGCTTTGGGTCTGACTACCACAGATGATAAGGCAGTTACAAATTTAGGAACCATGATGACTGCAATTGACAAAAAGACACTTGATTTCAATGATGTTGTCAATGCGGCTTCCGAGAAAGGCACTTTGAATGATATCCTCGGTCAGATCACAACATATGTTGATGTAGTCGGTAAGTGTTCAAATCTTACAGGCGGAGTAGACCTCAAGGAATTCATCAGCGGTTTGCTTAGTGAAATTAGTAAATAACAATCGGTTTTCAAAAGAAACCAATACTCTCTGAAATAGAGGAAATAATGAAAAAACTTGTTGCTTTATTTTTAATTGTTATAGTTTCAGTCTCAGCAGTATTTGCTGCTGAGGAAACTAGTGTTGTCATTACACCCAGTACTGTAGGATACAGCTTTCTGAACGAAGTATCATATCCGACATCTGCCAGAAAACTGGCAATGGGTGGTGCAAGTGTTGCCAACCTGGACAGCTTTGAATCCTTGTATTATAACCCGGCAGGACTTGGTCAGAGGAAGCTGAATATCGGCATACCGTATTTGGCTTTGACGGTCTATCATCCTCAGCAGTTAATGGACAAAGTTCCTGAGTTTCTTGAAGGTGGGGATATGTCAAAGATTACAGAGACAGTCCTTGATTTGTTCTCAATCGGAAACGGAGCTTTGGCTACAGTTGATGCAGGCTTCACTTTTACCGTCAAAGGTTTTGGTCTTGGTTTAAATATTCAGGACAAGATACTTACATACACACCCAGCGGTATGTCTGGCGGTACAGCAACAACACAGATAATTGATTTCTTGAATATTAAGTTCTTAGTCGGATTCGGTTACCGATTCAACTTGGCACGCAATTTCAGCATTGATTTTGGTGGATCCCTTGGATTCAGGTATATTGCATATAATAAAGGTCTGACAGCAAGTGATGCGATGAATATCAGTGATGTTGATGCCTTTATCACCAAGCTCAGAACTGAGTATCCCGTTATGGCAGGTTTTTCTATCCCTCTTAATGCAGGCTTGAATATCAATCTTCCACTTGGATTTACGCTCGGAACGGTTTTCAATAACATTATGCCGATTAACTTCATGCATGCGTTCAGTTCATTTGATGCTTTGAATAATAATTACTTTGGTAATTCTGATACTAAGTCATTCAATTTCAATTCACGTATGGACTGGAGTGTTGGTCTTGCATGGACTTATAAGCCAGGTGTAAAGAGCGGTAATAAGCTTATTGGTAACTTATTCAATCCTACAATTGAAGCTGACCTTGTGGATCTCTTGGGCTTTATTGAGAGCAAAGATATGGATATCAGAAATTGGGTGCAGCACCTGAAGGTTGGTATTGAGATTAATACGCTTTGGGTATTGTCTGTAAGAGCCGGTATGGATAGCGGTTACTTCTCAATCGGTGGCGGATTGAATTTGTATGCACTCAAGCTTGACGTGGCATATTTCTGGCATGAGTTTGGAGATGTTGCCGGTTCCAAAGGTATTGATGGCTTGACGATTTCAATGAACCTCGGATGGTAGTAAAAAGAGCTTCGGCTCTTTTTTTTTTGACCTGATTTCCCTTTTTTGATTTTGTTTATTAATTTCTAAACATGGGTAACAAATACATTTTCAGAAAAGCAACAGAATCAGACAGGGGACAGGTATCAGAACTTGTATCACATTTGTTTTCATCATTATCAAAAAACAACAGTGATTTAATTAGGGCCTTAAATCATACGCTATCCATGGAATACTTTTATGTACTTACCGAGGGTGAGACTATAATTGGAGCCGCTCAGTTAAGTGACAGAAAGAGTTATAAGGAAAGAATAACAATTTCAGATGCAGTAAGATATCTTGGAATAAACAAAGGTTTCAGGTTTTTTCATTTAATCAGAAACTATGATAGTGCTATAAACAATTTTGATGGAGCAATTATTTCAAAAATTGCGTTCCGTCCGGCTTTTGAAAAAGTAGAAGCTGTTGAGAAGCTGATTTCAAATATTCTTACAAAGACGAAATTTGATAATTATATAGTCATAATGAAAGATTCTCATTACTCATTGTTGACAATTAATGCACTTATAAACCTTGGATTTGTTGAAGCTTCGAAGCTGATTACTGAGTCCGGTCTTTCCTATAATAAGAAAACAGGTTAATAAAAAAGAGGCGCAATGATGTGAACCCACAATATTGGACCTAAAATAATATTAGACTGCTTGTGCTCTAA
>CAZOTY010000030.1:0-22102 GCA_964582905.1 uncultured Spirochaetaceae bacterium
CATTGTTCCGTGTCGATATATACTGGTACGTAATACTTAGGGACAGAATAAAAACACCCAGCATGCTGGGTTAATTTAACGGAAAGAGAGGGATTCGAACCCCCGGAGAGTTTCCCCTCAGACGCTTTCAAGGCGCCCGCCTTCGACCACTCGGCCATCTCTCCAAAGACTTATCAAATGTTAAAAAAACAACGCCCTCTTGTCAATCAAAAGGAGATATCAAACGCCTTATTAATTAAAAATCAGAACTGAATCTGTTGATAACTTCTACTCTTTTTCCAATTTGTATACACAACAGTTATTTTTTTTGAAAAATGAACTTTATTGACTGATAGTCTCAACTCCTTTATCATTTAAAATACGTTTGGAAAGATGGCCGAGAGGCCGAAGGCACGTCCCTGCTAAGGACGCATAGGGGTAACTCTATCGAGGGTTCGAATCCCTCTCTTTCCGCTAGGTGCTTGATGGCACCTTTTTTCTTTGCCCAATTTTAGGAGTTGAGACTAAAAACTTGTCCCCTGGATTTACGAAAACACTTGGTTAATAGACATTTCCATCTTTTCTGAAAGAAGCCCATATGTTTTCAAAAAAATCATCATCGTTCGGGATTTCTCTCACTTTCCTCACTGAAGCTTTGACCTCTCCATCTGTCATTTTTATCGATATAATCTCGTCTTCCCTTTTGCTCTCAAGGTTATATGTAAAACGGTCATCCAGACACTTTGGGTGAATTTTTCCGTTCCTGACACTATATAAAGCTGAACCTCTGGATAGACCTTTCCTCTTTAAATAGTCAATGAAACCATAAATATAAAACTTTGACGTCAGAAGAGCATTCTTGTATTCGTAAAGCATCCATAGGCTCGCTTCATCCTTTACGCCGACCTTTTTTATATCCTTTTTAGAAGTGAAGGAGAGCGCTTCTTTCAATGCCTTTTCTTCCCGTATTGCTGATGCCTGAAGGCTCATAATCTCCTTCAGGCTATCATACTCTTCTCTTACGTTATTATCATTAGTCAGTGCATTTGAAATAAAATTATTCTCGTTGTCGAGTGCACACTTGAGTGTATTGTCTAGGACTCTATCCTTTTCTTTATTCTTATTTCGTTTTCCAATCATCTGGGCAGCACGGCGCGATCCTACCTGACCTGAGTTAAGTGCACTTCCCCCTGGTCTATACACTCCATGGGTTCCTGCAGCTTCCCCTACAACAAAAAGATTATTTACACTGCTCTCCCACCATGGGCTAACTTCTGCTCCTCCATTGTTATGCTGGCTTGAAAGCGATATATCAAGATACTCCTTTTCAAGATCTACGCCATGCTCAAGATAAAACTCGTAAGCCGGAGCATTCAGTTTTTTTAGTCTCTCAAGTGGTGTAGGAAGGAGACAGTCTGCCTTTTTGAGGTATTCATAGGCCTCCCTGGACAGTTTTTCAAACTCAATCTCTTTGTTGAATCTGTTTTTTGTATAGTCAAGGAAAACCTTTCTTCCTTTCTCAAGTTCAAGATAAACAAATATATCTATAATGGAGGAACCGTTTTCAACCTTTCTGGCATCAAAAGGCCACTGATATCCTTTTAGGAAAATGTTCGAAAGCATAGTGTATTCATCGATATTATGCTCGAACAAAAATTCGTGTTCATTTCCCTTTTCGTCTATTGAAACAAAACGGGGAAGCGTCTGCATGTAAGAACCACTTACATTCCACCGCGGCTTTATTGAAGCCAGTCCATACTGCCATTCAGTTACATTTACAAAACTAACACCAGCATCAAAAAGAATCCCGGAAGCTCCGAACTGACTCTCAGGATACACACTGTTTTTATAGATTCCTGCAGGTCCCCCTGTTGCAACTACCGCAAATTCCGAGAGAATCAGCATCAGTTTACCTGTTTTTCTCTCAATAAAAAGGGCTCCTTTAAAAGTGTTGTTTTCACTAAATATCTTTATCAGCTGATAGCCGTCAACTATTTCCAAACCTTGCTTTCTGACTTCCTGAAGTAAGGCTTCTGTCATAAACCTGGAAGTATAAGGACCTGCTGATGTTGCCCTTTTATGTGGGTCATGATCGGTTTTATAACCAATATACTCTCCCCATCTGTTTCTCGGAAATGGAACGCCAAGGCTTACAAGACGTAAAAAACCCTCTGCGGAGGATGATGCTTCGCAAAGCGCTATGTCTCCATCAACAGCACCTCCCTCAAATAAATCCTCTGCAAGGGAATGAACTGAGTCATTATCGCCCCCTGCCAGACTGAGTTTATAATATGTCTGCTTGTCAGAGCCTGTATTCAGGCTTGTCCCGCACTTCAAACCCTCAGTAACTAATACAACATCATCAGTTTTTTCTTTTAACAGGGATGCTGCATTCAGGCCGGAGGCTCCGCTTCCTACTACTAGATTCCTGACAGTATAGATATCTACACCGTTATAAGAGGAGAGTTTTTTCATCTAAAGCCTTTTTATATGGAAGCCACCATCTACATCTATATAGCTTCCTGTTGTATACATCAGTTCATCTGTTGCAAAAACTTTGACCGCTTCTGCAACGTCCTCACCTTCACCCCAGCGGGAAATTGGAAAAACACCATTTTTTATAAGTGATGTATATTTTTCCTCAACGGTTGATGTCATATCTGAGTGAATTACCCCTGGTCTGACCTCATTGACGTAAATACCATACCCACTCAGTGCATCTGCGTATAAAGTTGTAAGCATACTGATTCCGGCTTTTGAAACGCAGTATTGTGCCCTGTTCGGACTTGATACCACAGCAGAACAGGACGAAACATTTACTATGCGTCCCCTGCTTCTGTAAGTAACTTCCTGTTTAAGCATCTGGTTTACAACAAGCTGGGTGAGGAACATATTGCTTTTTGTATTAGTGTCTACAACATAATCCCAGCTTTCCTCACTCATATCCAAAATGGAGGACCTTGTTTTCGGAGCGACTCCGGCGTTATTCACAAGGACATCTATCCTTTTACACTCTTTTATTGCAAACTCAACAATTTTCTTTCTGTCAGAGGAATCAGACACATCAGCCTGAACATAAAGGGGATTCTCCGGTCCCTCTTTTTTTATCTCATCCAGAACACTCTTTACTTCCTCTAATCTTTTTCTTCCAACAGTGATAACCTTCATTCCTTCTTTGGTAAGGCGCTTGGAGATTGCCAGGCCAATTCCTCTGCACCCACCTGTTACAATAGCAACTTTAGCCATTTTGTTTCCTCCACTCAGCTTCCTCTCTCTGCTTTTTGAATATCGGGGCATAGAGCTCCGCATCCCTTACAACACATCCGTCAATACCATGATCTCTCATCATCTGTGTACACTTAGAGCATGTAACGCAACATTTGTTTCTCTTCATTGCTCCTTCTTTGAGTATATCGTTGGCAGCATCAGGATACGCGAGACCCTGGCGCCCAAAGCCAATCATACTGGCCCGTTTTTTCCTGATATTATAAGAGCCGGCATTGACGGCAAATTCTCTGAGCCATGAGTAACCGTTTCCGATAACAGGAATATTCCCACTTGCCTCCTGTATCTTACCTGTAAATTCAAATAGGCGTTCAATGGACTTAAGCTGATGCTCTTCAGGATTTGGAATACCTTCCGAGGACTGATCAAAGGGTCGGGTCACCTGTGGATAGATATAATACGGATTTCCTGCCGAATTGGAAAGAAGGGACACTCCCTCTTTTACAACCAGACGGACAAAGTCCAGAGGCTCAGTGCTATCAAAAACCCACATATCATTTTTATCCTCTCCAAAGCCATAAGGGTATGGATGCGCATCAAATACATTGAAGCGGGATGCGATAATAAAATCCGAACCTACTTCCTTCTTTATTGCCCTGATTATTTCAACAATAAGCTTTGTTCTGTTTTCAAATGATCCACCGAACTTTCCTTCCCGGGTATGTGATGCAAGCAGCTCTGAGAGGAGGTATCTATGGCATGCCTTTACATCTACTCCGTCATACCCGGCTTCTCTCGCCAGCAGAGCAGAGTGTGCATAATACGGAATAAGACTCTCAAGATATTCATCTGTTACAACACTTGAGTCATCCTTTACACCGGATCTGGAATCCAGAATAGGATCTCGCTGTGGAACCAGTGGTCTTGCGCTGTGTCCTTCTGGGCGTGAATAACGACCTGAATGTGTCAGCTGCAAGATAGAAATCGGTCGATAGCCGTTTTTACTGAGAGCATTTTCATTGAGCATTTTCATCTGGGCTCTGAAATATTTCAGGTTCCCGTCTGTAATCATCATCTGACGTTCATTGGCCCGACCTTCTTCTTTGACAGCATTCGCTTCCCACCAAACAAGACCTGCTCCTCCGTTAAAAAAACGGGAGTATCTTCTGGTAACCAAAAATGAAGGGGAGCCGTCTCTTTCACTGTCACACCCTTCCATTGGAAGAATCGCTATTCTGTTTTCTGCTGTCTTTCCGTTTATTTCCAGCTTTTCAGAGAGGATTGAAATATCCTCATCAAGACCTATATTAAGACCTTGCTTTTCAATATCATTTTTCAATTCATCAAGCGTTTTGTAACTGAAGTGACTCATAACCTTACCTCTTTTTTATTATGTCAGTTTTATTTCTTTTCCCTTTGAATGCTGTATTGCCTGAACAATTTCCACTGCATGCAGTCCTGTTTTTCCATCAGCCATGAACGGTTTGTTTTCTATTATTGATTTATAGAATTCATTAATCAGAAGGCCATGGGATACTCCCCATTCAGACTTCTCTCCTTTCAGGGTTTCAGCTTCATGGAAGATGGTTTTTCCGTCCTCTTCCTCAATTAAAAGTCCTGACTGCTTTACTTCCAGGGTTGCTTTTTCAAGGTGTATTTCAACAGTACAGATTTTGCTTTTTGGATAACAATTGGTACAGAAAGCTACAACTGGGACATCGTTTTCTGTTTTCATTAAAGCCATACCGAAGTCTTCAACTTCATAGTCCTCACTTTGGCGGAACTTCCCATCCATACCAGTGACACTCTTTACAGGTCCTAAAAGGTAGTCTACCAGATCCAAGGTATGTATACTTTGGTTGATAAGGACTCCCCCGCCCTCTCCCTCATAGGTTCCTCTCCAGGGGCTTTTTGAGTAATACTCTCCGTGACGGTCCCATGCGACAATAGCCATAGCTGAAACGACTTTACCATATTTTTTGCTTTCTATGATTTCTTTTGCCTCAACTGTTGCCTTATTAAGTCTGTTCTGGAAACATACACCCAGGCGTCGCCCTGTCTCCTCTGCCTTCCTTATCATCTTCTTTGCATCATATGGAGTGATTGCCAAAGGCTTTTCAGTGAATACATCAATACCGTGCTCCATTAAATCAATGACAATTTCAGCATGGGTATTATGGGGAGTCACAACGTGAGCGACATCAAGTCCTTTATCAAAAAGATCTCTATAGTCAGTCAGCACTTCTCCTCCATAAGTTTCAGAGAACTTCTCAGCTTTTTCCCTATCAATATCAACTGCATATAAAAGCTCGGCATACTCATTGTCCTTTAAAGCCTTTCCATGGTTCTTGCTTACCGCTCCGCAACCTATAACAGCAACTTTAAGTTTTTTCATCTATTTCTTTGCTCCTCTCATTTCCCTGTATTTTCCCGGTGTCGTGTTCTCATAACGCTTGAAAAGGCGAAGGAAAGTCCTTTCACTTCCAAAGCCACAACTACTGATTATCTGGCTATTGCTCTTTCCCTCCAAAAGAAGCTTTTTTGCTTCTTCTATTCTTGTTGAGGATAAATAGTCTGATATCTTCATTGAATGAAACCGTTTGAATACCTTTGACAATGTAACAGTTGTTACCTCCAGTTTATTCGCAAGGGATGATACATTCATCTGATCAGAAGAATAATTCTCCCTTATTTCCTTAAGGGCCTTTCTGTAAATCTCATACCCTTCATAACCTGACTCGGCGTTACTTCCCCTCAGATTCCTTATTGAGGTGCATATTGCATTAAGTCCGTCCAATATCTCTTTCAGCGAAGATTCAAAGTTCTCGCTCTGCATAATAGAGGAGAATGTGATATTCGGCAGGCTCCAGTCATACTTAAGGCTTATTTTGTTTTCTATCCTGATTATTGTACCTGCAATTGCAAAAAGTAAGTATCTCAGGTTTCTTGAAACGATTCCCATTGCCCTGTTCCTGTTAATCAGGGACATGACAAATTCCTCACTCCTTTCACTGTCCCCACTGTCTATATAGGATTCCAGGCAGAACTCATCATCGGTGGAATATGAGAAATTTTTCTTACTCATGACACCGACTATATCGCGGTAGAAAATGAATTCCTTGCTACGTGTGGTACTACTCAGGTATTCCTCTGTGTTTATAGCTTCAATATAAGCTTCCCCAATTTTTTCAAGTCCGGTTTTGAGATTGGAAGAAGCGGCCGAGCTTATTTCTTTGTTCTCATCTATCAGCTTTTTGATATGCCTTGCAAAGTTCTGGTAAAAATCCTCACCTTCTTCTTTTGCGTTCACAATTGCTGAAAAACTGAAACTTGATGAAAACGGAAAGATACGATACTCATCATTTGAAAGAAGAACAGGATCAAATGAAAGTTTTTTGCTCTCTGTAGCTATTATCAGTACGGCAAACCTGTTTGAAATAAACTCAATTCCACATTCTTTAAGTGCATCCTCAGAGACTAAAACAGGATTATCAATCAATGAGGAAATCAGATTTGTCTGCAATGATTTCGTCTGTCGCCTTATCAGATCCCCCATCACCTCTTTTTCCCTCTCTTTCTTTTCAACAGAAGATAAAAATGGTGTGTATACAGATTCAACTGACTCTTCCCAGTTGATATCAGTCCCTGATTTCCTCAATGCACCTTCAAATGTCTTCCAATCTTTCTGTGTACGGCGGTAAATTATGAAAAAACCAAGAAGGAGAGTCAGGATAAGCATTACGGAAGCCACAACTATCAATGCCTCAAGGTATTTGTAATAAACACCTTTACTGACAAAAACAATATATTTCAAACCTGTCCATGAAGCATCTGAAGCGGAAGCTATCTTGTTTTTGACTACCCTTGTTTCATTGTTTTCCAGAGCCAGAAACTTCTCGGCTTCTTCACTGTCTATGTAACTGTTTGTGTAGTCAAATAGAATCTTGTTATCCCTTTCATCGACTATCAGAAAATCGTGATAATCTGATAAATAATTCGGAAGAAGTGTTCCTACATCGACAATAGACGCAAGGTACAGCTTTGCAGAGCCGATATTTGATGCATAGCTTAATGGTCTGACAAGAAGGATTCTTTGCCTTAATCTCCCATTAAAGTACTCGTAGGAGGCATCGATAATCTCAAGCTTATTAATCTTATCATTGCTGAAAAGTTCATAACGTTCATTCTGATCTAAAGGAAGGTCCAGTTCGTTTCTCTGAATCAGTTCACTTATTGTTCCCCATCTCAGCGGTGATATATATAAATTGAGTTCCGGTGAGTAAATCAGTGCGTCCTCAATAAAAAAATGACTGTTAATCAGATGTCTGATTTCGTTGCTGGAACTGAATTTGTTCTCCGTTGTGATTTCATCAGCTTCTTTGAAACTCAGATTTGAGTTAATTTCCGTAGACAGGAAAATATCCTCGGCAAGGGCTGTATTCTGTTCAACAGCCTGATCAATAAGGTTCTTTATGCTCACCAGGGAGAGCCTGTTTTCACTTGCTGCACTTCTGAGAATTATTGTGGAGGATGAAAGGGCAAAGATTATGAAAAATAGAACAGGTACCAGGCATACCCCCAAATAGGAAAATGCCCATGACCTGACAAGACTGCGTTTAAGATTGCTCTTTTCCTTTTTCATCACACCGGAAGAGAACCTCCACACTTCTCCTTCAGAAGTTCTACGAATTTTTCATTGTCACATGGAATATCTACCCAGTCTCCACCTGTCCATGATGAAAGATGGATTGCATTTGATATTGAAAGGCTCTTAATGCCATCTTCCCCAGGAGCCAAAAGTGGTGTTCCTTTTAAAACTGCCTGACAGAAGTTCTCAATAAGACCCGGGTGGGAAGTGTATGTACCTTTAGTCGGAATCTCACATTTCCAGTTTTCCGGTTGTCCGATTTCCCCTTTGAAGGTCTTGTTAAACTCATCCAAATCTTCTCTGAGACGCCAGAATGTCAGTTTATTATCTTCAACGACAAGCTTGCCTTTTGTGCCGTCGATTTCAAGTCTGTTTGTTCCCGGTGCATCTGAAATAGTTGTTATATAACTTCCTGTTGCTCCGTTGGGATATTCAAAAAGAGCGTATACATCATCCTCAACTTCAATGTTTCTGTGCTTTCCGTAATATACCTGGGCTTTTACACGACTCGGCATTCCGCATACCCATTGCCATAAATCAAGGTTATGTGGGTTCTGGTTTAAAAGGACGCCTCCCCCTTCCCCTTTCCATGTTGCTCTCCATGACGAGGACGAGTAGTAGCTTTCGGCCCTGAACCAGGATGTGATTATCCAGTTCGTATGGAGTATTCTTCCGATTTCCCCTGACTGAACAAGATCCCTTGCTTTCTGATACAGGGGATTTGTTCTCTGGTTAAGCATGATACCGAAGACCTTATCACTTTTTTTTGCAACTTCAATGAGTTCTTCAACCTGCTTTACGTATACCCCTGCAGGTTTTTCGCAAAGTGCATTCACCCCCGATTTAAGTGCTTCCATACAATACTTGGGGTGATAGTAATGGGGAACTGTGGGAATAATTGCATCTACCTCACCTGAGTGAATCAACTCTTCTGCACTGGAAAAGTATTTAACCTTGTTTCCAAGCAATTTTCTTGCTGCATCAAGTCTTGATGGATCTATATCTGCAACAGCTGTCAAAACACCACTTGGAATCTTTCCATCGATGAAAGCCTTAGTATGCTGGCTTCCCATTTTTCCGTATCCGATTATTCCGAATCTGAGTTTGTCCATTTTATGCCTCCAAGTATGCTTTTTTTATTACAGCAATAGCTTTCCTGCCATCAAGAGCTATATCATCTGTCTTTCCTTCAATAGATAAAGATCCTTCATACCCTGAATCTTTAAGGGCTTTTATAAATCCTTTTACCTCATCAGTTAGCTCAAGGGGATAACACCTTCCTTCAAGTGTTGCTATATGTGCATGACTGAGCGGAGCACACTTTAAAATTGTATTCCACTTTTCCCCCTCCTTTGCCATATGGAAAGAATCGGCAAGAAGACTTGCGCCTGTCAGACCAGAAAGTGCTGCCCCTGCTTCAAGGCTGTTAATCAAATCGGTCTCATCCTGATTCAAAGGTTCAATAACAATTGTGATTCCGTATTCTTTTGCCTTAAAAACAATGTGCTTGGTTACACCAACAAGTTCCTTAAAGGCCCTCTGATAGTTGTACCCTTCAGGAATGTGCCTTGATTTTCCTGAGCCGAACACGACAATCTTTCCGCCAAGTTCCTGCATTCTGGAAAAAGCAGTATCAAGGTATGAATCAAGTTTTTCTTCGCTATACTCAGGCCCCAGAGCCATCATGTTTTTGGGAAGTAAAAGCGAGCAGCTTTTCATTTTAACACCGCTTTTTTCAAGCTTATCTCTGACCTCTTTGTATTCTTCGTCACTGATTGTCCCAAGCTTATTGAGAGGAAATTCAATATAGTCAAATCCAGCCTCTTTTACTTTATCCAGGTTATTCCAATCTGAACAAACACCTATTTCCATAATACTTCCAAACCTTCTTCTCTGACTTTAAGTTTCAAATTTGAGTATAAAACCTCAACATCATTACCTTTGATATTGATTGCTTCGGTCCTATCAGACTCCTCTGCTATTGAGGTGACAAAGATAAAAGGAGCTTTTCCCATAAAAGCGTTTGTCACCTGCATTGAAGGAACCCTCACCGGGTAGCCATAGCTGATCCAGCCACCCTTGGGTTCTTCACTTCCGCTAAGAAGCGTTTTCTTGAATGGAACATCACTATTTGTCAATAAATCAAATTTGGTTCCCTTCTCTGTCTGGTACTTTATTCTCTCAGAAGCAAAACTAACGCTTCCCCTGTTGAAATTGAGCATAATGCGGAAGTCATGGTCCGTTTTTCCCAACCCTGTCACATAATCAATTATAAGTGCCCTGTGCTTTGGAAGCAGCATGAGTTTCCTTCTGTGGAACACAGAGTCTGGAATGAAGGCATATCCGTTATGGGAAATGTCTATCATTTTTATTCCATCCTCATACTCCCTGAACTCATTTCTTAAAACCCTGACTCCCCTTACTCTGCTTACATTGGGAACTTCTCCCATTTCATGGTCATCCACAAAAAGTGTGTTATGGGCAAGGGCCGAACAGAAATATGATCTCCAGTCTTTCCAGATTGAGCTGCGGTAAATATAGCGCCCCGAGTCTACAAGGATGTCTTCCCCCTTCAATGATAGTTCTGCATGTGCTGAGTCGTTATGGGAATGGGTGCTTTTCTCCCCGCGTTCAAGGACAGTCGAATGTGTCAGAAGATAGTCATCATCCTGGCCCCACCCTGTTCTTACTACAAAAACTCCCTCATCCGGGTATTCATAGTCCAGTTTTTCTGGTTCTCTTCCTTCTTTCCTGAGAGTTGAAACCCAAAGAAATGCTTCATTTCCAGTCAGCTCATACATCCATTTGTAATATGCCCTGATTTCATTCAGATCTTCAGGGAAAAATGACAGGTTCATTCCTTCATATACAGATGTATCTGCCCTCTCAGTTGTAAAATCATCCCTGTCTGCGTCTCCTATCATAGGTGTTGATAAATCAGGCTTAACCAGAGAAAGCACGTAATAAGCTGCCCTCTCTAGTGTCTTCATGGCATAGTCAGGAACAGGAATACCATTCAGTTTTGAAAGAACAACAGCCTGAGTAAAAGCAATTGCAGCAACAAGATGGTAAATAGGTGTTTTTTCCATATGCACACCTTTGTTGGAAAAACAATAAAGGATTTCATGCATTACCCGCTGATATCCTGTTTCTTTCCACTCTGATGCTTCCTTGAATTCAGGGAACATAACACCAATCTGATAGAGTGCACTCGCTTCCATACTAAGCCAGTTCGAAGAGCGGTCATGGTTTGAATAATGAGTCATCAAAAACCTTGCATGATCCCGGAGGGCAAGAAGGAAAGTTGCCATATCCTCATCTGTAAAAGAAGGGGAACTTTTAAAAATTTCAAAACATGGCAACCATGTTGTATAAACACGGATTCCGGTTTCGATTGTTCTCCATGCATGGCCAGGAAACGGTGTCTTGACCTCAAATGTCATATTTGCAATATGTTCTTCTGCCGGCCAGGTTTCGATAAACTGATGCATCTGATGGAGAAACTCTTTTACATATTTCTCATCCCCACTGAGGGCATATGCCCTTGCAAGGCTCTGCCAATATATAGTACGGAACAAAGACCATGACCACTCATTATCCCTGCTTGTCTCTACTGTCGGATTATACAGGTAATTAATCTCTCCCTCAAACTTGACCCCGAATATATCGTGATTCATTACTCTTTCAGCTTCTTCAAAAACCTTATCGTTATTCAAAAACTTTGCTGTTTTTCTGTCAAAAAGGTACTTGGGAGAAGTTCTTTCTCTAAAGTGATTAAACAGGTCTTTACTGTCTTTTTTTACATTAACCAGACATGGGGAATCCCAGTCGATTAAACTCATCAATTTTTCCGTATTATTCATATTGACTCCAAAAATCAGGGACCGCATGGTCCCTGACTTATTTGAAATTGATTATTTGTTCATGTATCTGTCGTAGCCAGCCTGCTTGATAGCAATTGCCCTGTCGATACCAAAATCTTTAATCTGCTTTACATATTTATCGAAGTCAGAAATTGGAAGAGCTCCTGTGATGAATTTTGCTTCCATTTCATCAGCATATGTATTTACGTTGTTCATGATTCTTGCCAGTTCTGCTGCTTCCTCGCTTGTTGCACTGACTGTTGGATACTGATACTTACCATAGTCTGTCTGTGCCCAGAGGTTGATTGCTTCCTTGAGTTCAGGAAGTTCATAGTACTGCTCAAGATATCTTGGATCCTGAACGAATGGACCTGAAACTGCAGCTCTTGTATAAAGTGCAAGTGCCTGAGAAATCGGGAGCTTTTCGTTGTTGAGGATAACATCTGTGTACTGAGGATATCCATTGACCATATTGAATGTTACGCCCTCGATACCGAAGTTAGCCAACAGGTGTCCATCTTCTGAGAAGTTGTAATCCAGAAGTTTTGCTGCAGCTTCAACATTCTTGCTCTTTGAAGAAATTGCTGCTGATGTACCTGATGCGTCATAGATACTGTTCATCTTTGCAAACTTGCTCAGTCTTCCCTTTTCAGGTGAAATCGGGCGTGCTGAACTCATCTGTACAGATGGATTGTCTTTCTGCATTGCAGGAAGCCATGTTCCGATTCCTGAACCGCCTGGAGCATATGTTGCACCAATCTTGTCGTTGAGAACCTTGACTGCCTGGCTGTTTTTATCAACTGAGAGGAAGTCATTATCGAGTAAGCCTTCTTTGTAAAGCTTGTTTGTATAAGCAAGGTAATCCTTTCTGTTTGATTCAACTCTGCCATACTTTACAACACCATCTTCCACATAGAAATCATCCCAGCTATCAAAGCCTGGTGAAAGAACTCTGGAGATATGGTCTTTTCTGATACAAAGCGGAATCTCAACACCGATATTCTTTAAAGCTACAAGTGCTGTATATAACTCATCTGGTGTTTCCGGAATTGATGCAATTCCTGCTTTCTTTAATAGGTCAGTTCTCCATACCCATCCTTCTGAGAAAATAAGGTTGTTGTTTTCAAATGAATCACCACGTAAGAATGGGAATACATAGTATGTTCCATCATCTGTACTGATCATTTTTGCTATCTCTGGGTTGTTCTTTAAGAACTTTGTCATGTTTGGTGCATATTTTTCAAATACATCATTGAGTGGGATGATAACTCCATCGTCAAGTGCTGCCTGAGGGCCACCTGGATAAGCTGTCCACTTATATTCAATGATGTCTGGATAGTCTCCAGAAGCAATCAGAATATTGAAGCCTTCGTTTAATACGCCATCGTTAGCAGCAGAAACATGCTGGAATTCAATGTCTGTATTGGTTCTCTTCATGAGCTCCTTGAAGTACTCTGTCTGCCCAAAATCCTGTGCAACTGCAGAAATGTTTGGGTTAAGAGGAGCCCAGTATGTAAGCTTTGTTGGGCCTGAAGAAGCCTTTGTAGCTTTTGTACCGTTAGCAAATACTGCTACTGATGCGAGAAGAAGTACCAATGCTGTTAATAATATCCTTCTTTTCATTTTTACCTCCGTTCCTGAAAGGAATTGTGTATTTTTCTATATAAAAGCTTATGCTCTTATTCCGTTTTCCATTCCCCATAGAGCGCGATATAGTGCTCTCTGAGGCCGGGGATAGCAAAGTACCCATCCCCGTTTTCTGCTGTCCTTTTCTCGGCATCCCACCTCAGGTATACCGGTAACTTTGAGGCAAGCAGGACTGCCCTTATATGCTCAAGTGAAGTTTCAAGGGTAACTTTTGGCCTTTCATGGTTCAGCACTGCATCAACTGCAACAATGAGCTTTTCCATCCTGTCACCTTTATCAATCTGGGTATAATCCTTTACTTCTCCGTTTTTAAAATAAGCGACAAAGTTATCATCCTCACTGTCAATAAAACCGTTTTCAAACTCTAGGTGGATAAAAGGTCCTACCTTCGCTTCATCCAGACAGTGAGCTGTATAATAGTAAAGGGGAACACCTTGATCAGTAGAAATCTTTATTGCAGCTGCATCAAAGTTTTCAATGTCTACCCTTGCCTTCTCAAGCCGACCTTCAACAGAGGTTATTCTTGCTGTGCTGTTATATGTCTTTCCCAAAAGGTAGAGCATTACCTGTATCTGATGGGCACAGGCATTGGACATAGGACTATCAAGAATCAGTTCTCCGGATGAAGAAAGCTTTCCCGCCCATCCGGTTCTTGAGTAATACCTGTCTCCACGTCGCATCATCCTCAGTGCCTTGAACCTGATCGGAGCTCCGTAAAGGCCTGAAATAATGTCTTTTTTCACCTCCTGGACATCGTGGGCAAAACAAAGCTGATAACCTACCGCGCAGAAAAGTCCTGTTTCTTTTTCCCTTTTTATCAGTTCTTCCATTCTTTCAATTGATACAGTAACGGGCTTTTCACATAGTACATTCACCCCATAATCAAAGCAGAGATTTATATATTCAAAATGGGTATGAATCGGAGAAGAAATCACTGCCAAATCAAATGAAAGTCCGCTTTCAAACGCATCTTTCGGGGATGGGAAAACTGGTATTTTGCTAGACATGATCTCTGGATAGAAAGCAGAGTTTTCAATAAAAGGATCGGCAATTGCACTGAGCGTACATTTGTCATTAATTGGCTGGGGGAACATTGCTTTTAAGTAGTTTTCCCCATACCCACCGATACCTATCAACAGAACTCTGACTTTATCCATTATTTTTCCTCAAAAGCTGATTTTAAGATTCCTTTTTTATCGACATACAAAGCACCTGTAGGACAAACCTGGAAACAGTAACCACATCCAATGCAAGCATCCGTTTTATGTGCTTTTCTATTCTCAAGTTCAATTCCCTTATAGAAACAAACATCATTACAGCGTCCGCATCCGATACACTTACCTTCTATGACATTTGCTTCTTTATATGCCGATCCGAGCATATTCTGTCTTTTTTTGGCAAACTCCGGTGTCATATTAAACAGCTTCAAAGCGTCTCCCTTTAAAGCTTCGATATCCTTATAGCCATTCTCATCCATCCACTTTCCGAAGTCTTTGATGAGTCTTGTGCATGCACCGATACCACCTGCGCAAGCAAGCGCTCCAAGCTGTACCATATCTGATCCTGCCATAACGTAGCGCAGTGCCTGATCATAGGAGAAAACACCACCTCCTGCATACATAGGAACAGAAAAACCTTTACCTCTGGCCTCTGCTACCGCGTAAGCAACAATAGGCTCTGCCTGTGTCCCACCGTAGCCGGCACCCGGTCTTGCCTCTGTCGTCTTCCAATCCAGATCAAAATAGAAACCTTTCCACCTTGCTGTAGGACCTACTGCTGATGCACCAGCGGCCACTGCATTCTGTATAGCAGTAATCGGGTCACATGCTTCAACAGCAAGTTTTACCATAACCGGAGTATTTGGTACGGTTTCCCTTATCATTTTTGTACAGGTATAAACAAGCTGATAATAATTGAACTGTCTGTCCCCTGCCACAGCAACACCGGGGGTATTAAAGTGAAGTTCAAGGGCGTCAGCTCCGGCATTTACAAGCTCTCTTGCCTGCCTCTTCCACTCACTCTTCCAGTCCCCGCCTTTGACAATATCACTGTAGTGTCCTACAGAGACCCAGAGCTTAATATCACTATCCAGGTTTTTTCTGGCTTTTCTGACTTCCTCAGAATACTTATCCAATGAATCTGTGGGATCAGAGCACTGTGTCCCGACTGCATGACTATGAAAAGCCTGCTGCCCTTTATACATAGCATCCGCATTGGGGTAAATAAATGATCCACCGCCCATGCCGTGACCGAAGTTTCTCATTGTTATAGCACCTGGGCGGCAAGCCGAACTCTTAATTACGTTATCCGCTCCCCTTGTTGCAGGGCTTGATGCTATTACAAAAGGATTTATCATATCAAAAGCTTTTACACTCAAATCTGCCATTTTAGTCTCCTATTATTTCTCTAAACGCCTTGGCGTCCTCAGTTAATTGTTCAACAGTATTATCTTTTACAAACTCCAGAAGTGCGTAATAGTCATTCTTTGATGCATCCAGGTTGCCTAAGTATCCCTTCCAGAGCTTCACCCCTTCCTTTAAAGGACGTCTCTCCCCAGTCTCATTCCAATAGTAAACATGGATATTCTCAACAAACGGAGCAACGAGACAAAGCCCTTCGTTTCTCTCTTTTACGGAGAGTGCCTGTGTTGGCTGCCAGAATGTTCTGAATGAAGGACTATTGACATCAGTAAGCAGTCTGTACCCTGATTCATTTGTATCTGTAAGGGTATTTTTGTGCCATTCAGTACAAAGGATAACTCCTTCGTTCTCAGCAATCCTTGCACCTTCTTTTGCTTCTTTTAAAAGTGCTTTGTACTCATCATTACTTACTTCAGCGCTTGCTTTTACTCCTGCCCAGATTCTGACTCTCCTTGCACCAATGAGGCAGGCATTTCTGATATGGTCAATAATATTCTGGTTCTGACCAAGGCGGTAGTAGGAACCGTAGGATGCAATTTCCAGACCATTGTCCAAAGTATAGTTTTTCATATCTCTAACAAGGCTTGGATTATCAAGGGGAACATGATGGTTTTCACTCCACTCAATAGCTTTAAGACCCAATGATGAAGAAATATCCACTACATCTCTGTATGGCAAATTTTTCAGTGTTGCTGATACAATTCCTTTCTTAAGCATCACATCTCCAAAACAGAATTCCAGATTCCTTCATCAACAATTACGCCGTTAAGCATCGAGTCTTCCCTGACTTTCTTGGTCCCTTCTCCCGGAGAATGCACCGGATGTTTTTCATCCATAGGGGTACTTGTTTTCAAGTCAGAAAGAGTATCTCCGATTTCTTTTTCAATTTTTGCCCTGTCAGGGAAAGCTGATAAGTTAATTGCCATAAAGAACTGACTCAATTCAGTTTCAGTAGGAAGCTTTCCTACATCATAGGCACTGTTTCCTCCGGAAACTGCCATTGCAATCAAATCAAGCAATAAAGATAAACCTGATCCTTTCCAGAAACCTATTGGAAATACCTGATGGGTTTCCAGAATCTCAGCAGGATCGCGGGTAACTTTTCCATCTTTGTTGTATCCACCGTCAACTGGTGTTTCCTTTCCTTCCCTTTTCAGCTTTTCAAGTTTTCCATAACTGAACATGGACATGGCAACATCAAGAAGGACCGGAGAGTCCTTGTACGGAACTGCAAGTACCATAGGGTTATTGCCAAGGCGTGCATCCTTTCCTCCCCATGGTGGCATATTGGGAACAGTGTTTGTCCAGAGAATACCAATGCAGTCATTGTCAGTGGCAAGAAGCCCGTAGTTACCAGGTCTCATCCAGTGATTTGTATTTTTAAGTCCGACAATCCCCACTGTATGTTCCTTACTGAGCTGGATTGCCCTGTTCATACAAATCCAGGCATTCAAATTACCTGGTCCGCGCTTTCCATCCCAGCGCTCAAGGGCGCCGAAACTTTCAACCTTTTCAGCTCTGGCTTTAACATCCACAGACCCGTTTTTAATAGAAGCGATAAACTTGGGAAAGCGGTTTAAACCATGTGTATATACCCCGTCCCTTGATGCATCTGCGTAAAGCTTGGCAGAAAGCTTTGCATCATCTCCTGTAATACCATATTTGTTGAGAACCCTTTCGAATTCCCTAATCATGTCTTCGTACTTAACTCTCATTTTAACCCTTTACTGCTCCAACCATTACGCCCTTTACAAAGTAACGCTGCAAAAACGGATATATACATAGAATCGGAACGGTTGCTACAACGATTGTTGCATACTTGACTCCGTTCGATGCCATAGCCAAGGCGTCAATTCCACCTGCAGTTATTGTTTCATCCTGTATAAGTATTTCTCTGAGGATCAGCTGTAATGGATACTGTGCCTTTTTTCTCAAGAAAATCATTGCATTGAACCAGCTATTCCAGTGATAAACTGCGTAGTAAAGTGTGATAACTGCAACTGTGGCTTTTGTAAGGGGAGCCATGATTGTAAAAAGAATCCTTCCATGGCCGGCTCCATCAATCATTGCTGACTCAGGAAGTGAATCCGGAACAGAGGCCATTGCAGTTCTCATAACAATGAGGTTGAATGTGTTTATTGCAACCGGAATAATAAGAGCAAGACGGGAACCGGTTAGATGCATGCCGTGGACAACCAGGTAAAATGGAATTGTTCCGCCCTGGAAGTACATTGTGAATACAACCATCAGCGTCAGTGGCTTTACAAGCTTGGCATCCTTTCTTGAAAGAACATACGCGCCAAGAAGAGTAAGGAATATATTCAGAACTGTTCCACATACTACAATCATGATTGTATTCATGTAACCGGAAAGAATATTTGGATTTCTGGCAACGATCCTGTAACTCGCAAGGGATGGCTTAATCGGGTGCAGAAATAAACCTTCGTGCTTCATTACTTCAATAGGATCAGAGAATGAAGCAAATACGATATTCATAATCGGAAGGAAGATTGCCAAGCATAAAGCGAATGTGACAAGCACATTGATTACATGGAAAATCTCTTCTCCCATCGTCCTTCTGACTTTCTTTGATTTATATACCTTTTGTTCTGTATTTTTTATTGCTGCTACTCTCATATCATCTCCTTACCACAAGCCTGAGCCACTCAGCTTCTGGCTAATCTTGTTTGTTCCCCAAACAAGGGCGAATGAAACAACAGAGTTAAATAGTCCTACTGCTGCTGAGTATGACCAGTTCATGTTGATAAGACCCTCACGATATACATATGTACTGATTACATCTGCAACTTCATAAGTTAACGGGTTATACATCAAAATTATTTTTTCATATCCTACATTGAAGCTCTTACCGACCTGGAGAATAAGCATAACAATGATTGTCGGAGCAAGACCCGGAAGGGTAACAGATATAAGCTGCCTGAACTTTCCGGCTCCGTCTATTCTTGCTGCTTCATAAAGCTGGGCATCTATTGCAAGAAGTGCCGAAAGGTAAATAATCGAGTTCCATCCGATGTTCTGCCAAATACCAGAAATGATATATAAAGGAAGGAAGTACTTCGGTTCATTAATCATTGTCACTGGTGTAAAGCCGAATTTGGATAAAAATGTAGTTATCGCACCATTTCGGTTTGTCAGGTCAATCATTATTGAAACAATAACAACAATTGAAATGAAGTGTGGAATATATGAAATGGTCTGTACAACTCTTGAATATGTCTTTGTTCTCAACTCACTGATAAGAAGTGCCAGAATAATAGGCATCGGGAATGAGAAAACCAGGTTTGTTACACTGATTTTGATTGTATTTAACAAAACACGGCGGAAAAACGGATTCGTAAAGAAATCACGGAAATTCTGTAGCCCCACCCATGGAGAATGCAGAAGACCGCGGCTTGGTTTATAGTTCTGGAAACCGATAATCAGTCCACACATAGGACCGTACTGGAAAATCAAATAGAAAAGAAGAACAGGAATGAACAAAGCATAGAGCCCTTTATTCTTTCGCCAGTCCTTTGCCCAAAGCCCTTCCTTGACCTTGGTTGGTGTGGCAACTTGACTCTTTGTTTTAGTCGCATTTATAGATGCCATAGAATCCTCCCCTCATTCTATTGTCCATTACGTTTTTAATTCACGAAAGTGACAAAATGCGAATAAAACTGACAAAATTTTCCATTTAACGACTTTTTTAGGTTAATTATTTGTAAAACAAGAAATTAAACTGCGTAAATGATGAGAAAAATTTGTCAACTGAGAGAATTATTTAGTTGTTTTTTGATTATTTTGCTCGATTTTTGGATTTTTTGTGAAGCTTTTAATTATTAATAAGTTTTATTCCATTGAGAAAAACAGCTTCTCCTTCTTCGCTGAATAAACCAAATAAAACGCCCGTAAATGTCAGATACATACACCCTTCCGTGCATAACCCTGCGTAGCTCAAAGTGCCTAAAATATAATCGTTGAAAAAGAATGAATATGTGTCTTTTGATGTCTTTATGACAAGCCTTGCTTCTTCTTTTCTATAGCTTGGAAGTCTTACTTTTTTTACATTTGTTTTAAGGCCATGTACGACTGCTTCAAGAGTTACTTCAACGTATTCTTCACTGCGCTCGACGCAGACGGCATAATAGTAATCATTGGTATAAAAAGCAGTCACACCTGCCCTTCCTGTTAAAGCCTTCAAGCTGAGTTCTGCAGAAAAGAAAGAATCAAACTCCTCCTGTCTGAAAAGAAGCATTGTCGGTTCTCCCTTCTCTGTTGAAATAGCTTCATCTCCGACCAGTTTCAACGCTTTTTTTTCATCAAAGGTAATATACTGATAAGCTTTGTCTTTATCCCGTCTGAGTTTAAGACAATTCATTTTCCTATCTGGATTGAAAGGAATAAAGCTTTCTTTTCTTTCTTTGTCTTCAATTAAATCAACAAGTCCTTTGTTTCCTATGTATGGCCAGTTGTCGATAAAAGTTACAGGAGCTATAAAGGTCTCCCGCCCTAACTGATGGAGCTGTGGTTTATTTGCTTTTCTTATACCTAAAAAGACAGCAATCCAATCCCCCCTAGGAGTTTGGATAATATCTGCATGCCCTGTTGCCTGAAGCGGATAATCTTTTCGGTTTACGTGTGAAAGAATAGGCGTTCTGTTCTCTTCCCACGGTCCAAGGGGGTATTTGCTTCTGAGAGCATACTCCTTATGTCCGTACTCAGTTCCCCCTTCGGCAATTATCAGATAGTAATAATCACCATGTTTGAAGATATGTGGGGCTTCTGTTGCATGCTTATCAATTCCTTCAGTTATTGTTCTCAGTGGCTCCAAAAGTTCTCCAGTTTCAATATCAAGGGGAGCTCCGATTATTCCCTTTTTTCCTTCAAGCTCTCCATTTGATGTGTAATAACAAATACCATCTGTATCAAAGAAAAGGGATGGATCTATCCCTTTCTTGCTGACATTTATAGGTTCAGACCATGGTCCTTCAATGTTATCTGCACTTACATAGAAATTCCATCCTGTATTCTTATTCTTTGTGACCATATAAAACTTGTTTTTATAAAAGCGGAGTGTCGGAGCATAGATTCCACCAGTACTGTTTGCTGCACCCTTTAAATCAAGTTGCGATTCCCGGCTCAGGACAGATGTGCAGAACTTCCAGATCTGTAAATCGTTGCTTTCATAGATAGTAACCCCTGGAAAGAATTCAAAGGTAGAAACAGCAATATAATATGTTCCGTCCTTATAACAAATAGATGGATCAGGATTGAATCCTTTTATGATTGGATTAATAAAACTCTCTGCCACTCTATACCTCAAAGATAATTTTATCTTTATTATTCTTGTTCTTCCATAAAAGAAACCTAAGCTTACCTGCTTTTCAGATACCAAATCTCTTGATAGTTTTTTTTCTCATGGTGTGTTATTCTCCCATTAGAAAAAAATGGAAAGATGTCCGAGTGGTCGAAGGAGATAGACTCGAAATCTATTATGGCCTAGTTGTCATCGAGGGTTCGAATCCCTCTCTTTCCGAATTTTCTTTTTAACTTGTATTTTTTTTGTCTATACAAATTTTGTTGGATCTAAGAAATAATAATTATAGGCAAAAAAAGAGCCCCTGTTTGAGACTAGGGTACCTTCGTAACGCATGGCATGGCGCCCACTTTCATCTCAATAGGACCTACGTTTAAAGTATGACTAATTATCGGCATTGTCAATTTTACCAATTTACAGCATATCTTTAGAGTGTTAATTCCTAAAGTAATTGCAATTTAAAAGGGGTGAAGAAAGCTTTCCCAAGTTTAGATGCAAGTTTCCAGTACTAGAGGCAAAAAATAGTTATCCTTCTTGCCAAATAGAATTATTCTCTAAAAAGAGAAAGACGAAGGCGTACAAAAGCGTAACTAGCATTTGCATCAATTTTTTCCAATTAGAATGCAATTTCTGAGAACCTTGGAAAACTTTGTTTCAGTCTTCTCTCTTGAGACAAAATAATTAGTCTTTCAATAAAGTTGGTTTAGGATTACATCTTTGGTTGGGACATAAAATAACCTCAAAATTTTTGTCAATTCATCTCCTTAAACAGAGGAAAACATACTCATAGGTATTTTAATTGAACTTATCTCTGGACTCTCCAGCTAAGTTACTCGCAATTAATAATATCAGTTCCATTAGGAAGAATTTTCCTTAACTACTATGGTTTCATTCAGATACACCTTTTTGATCACTTCTCTAAGATCACAGAAAAAGACTCTGATGGATCTATTGCCATCAGTATCTTTTTCCCCTTTCGTGCTTCTCTTCATTCCAGTCTGTT
>CAZOTY010000031.1:0-20861 GCA_964582905.1 uncultured Spirochaetaceae bacterium
CTTGTCTCCATTCCAATTTAGAGCACAAGCAGTCTAATATTATTTTAGGTCCAATTTTGTGGGTTCACATCATTTCCGGTCCTGCTTTTTGAACTGTTTATATACTTTATTCGTCTTTTTCAATTCCCTGAAGCTGAATTTCAAAAATCAGAAGTGAGTTAGGGGGAATTGTACCTGCACCGCTTTCTCCGTAACCCAACTCAGGTGGGATATAAGCCATAGCTGTCTGCCCGACTTTCATGTTGGTGCAGGCTTCTGTAAAGCCGGGAATCAGTGCTGCAAGTGGGAATGAAACATCGTCCCCGTAATCTGCAACTGTTCCGTCCAAGAGGGTAAGAGTATAGCTTACAATAACTGTATCATCTTTTGTAGGCTGTGCTCCGAGTTCTGAATCTTCGTGAATGACTTCAAGCAGAACACCGTTTTGAAGAGTTTTAACTCCTGGAACCTGTGCTTGCTCTGCTAGGAAGGCATTTGCCTGACTGAGATTATACTCTGACATTTCAGCTAAGTATGATGCATACTCATCGTCCTTCATATCAACATACTCATCAAGGATTATTCCCATTTCTTCTTCACTGTAAATCGGTTCAAAACCGTAAATAACAGTCAGAAGACCCTGGATGTAATCAGGTCCGACAATATCGTATCCATAGGAGAGAAGGTCAAGTGTTGTCAAAACGCCATATGAATAAGCGAATGTCAAAGGAAGTGTTTCAGGTTTTTCAAGGGCATTGATCTGATCCAGATTTGTATAAAGCAATCCTGCTGAGCCGACAATTCCCTGAGACATATACTCATCAACATATTGCTGGATAAGTGTATTCATTTCTTCCATCGGAACGAGGAAAGATACATTTTCTCCTGACATTGAGCGGTAAAGGTCATTTATTCCTCTTGCAAAGTATCCTGCATCCGGGACAATCGAGTTGGCAATTAGGTTCTGCATTATAAGACAACCGTAAGCATAATTGAATTCACTTATAAGGTCGTCGCTGTTGATTGTTGCAAACTCCAATACATCTCCTTCACCTGATCTTGCGGGAGAAAGAGCAGGGAATGAAACAGAAATCTGACCGCTCTTTACAAGTGGTGTGATATTTCTTACAGAGAGTGCAAAAATCTGAGGTGGCAATGACATTGTCATAATACCGTTGTCAACGACAGCAATCACGTCTCCGCGTTTTAATTCACTGATACTTGTATTGGATGCTGTTTCTTCATCTGTTGTATGGATAATAACTTCCTGTCCATCTTCAAAAATACCGCTGATTGTCGCACCGTCATTTTCCTTTACGACAGATTCGACCATAACGAGTTTTTCACTGTCTTTTACTTCCTTTGCACCTGTTGCAAAAAGTGAAAGGGATGAAAAGACCAATAAAAGTGCAAACAGCACTGCAATTCTTGTCTTCTTCATAATTAAGTATAAGCCTGGAAACCGGCTTCTCCTTTTAAGATTTCAAAATAGGTTACCCCATTTCTTTACAGAAAAATGATAAATAACATGTTTTTTTATTTCAATGTAGAAAAGGTGTCCGATTGTGTATCTTAAGTGTTGTTTTGAGAAATAATTTTCCTTTTCTTCACAAAACAAATTGAAGTCGGTTTTCTCACTGGTTAAAATCAAGTTATGGGGAAACTAAGCAAAAAAGATATAGCTTTACTGAAGCGTACAGTTGAGATTGCAAAGGATGCAAAAGAGAAGGGTAATCAGCCTTTTGGTGCACTCCTTACAGATGAAGAAGGAAACATCCTTTTGGAGGAGGGAAGCACCTCAAAGGATGGAGGGGAGGCAAGCCACGCAGTTACTATACTTCTTTTAAAGGCTGCAAGACTTTTTTTGCCTGAATTTCTTTTTTCCTGTTCTGTTTATTCAAACGTTGAACCATGCGCAATGTGTACATCCTGCCTTTACTGGACCAATGTCGGGCGCCTTGTCTACGGTGCAAGTAAAAAGGAGTATACATCAGGTCCTCTTCTTTCTATCTCTCCCAGGGAAGTCATTGAAAAGGGAGAGAAAAAAATAGAGGTACTTGGGCCGGCTGAGGATGAAGAGTTGCTTAGTATGATTAATGACGGTATAAGAGGCTTAAGCTGATTTATGCTCAGACAGTCACTTCTTCCTTTTTTACTTAAGCACGATGTAGTTGCTTCCTACCAGAATGATGTTTTATACATACTTGATCGCAGACAGTTTCCCCGGCACGTAAGCTACTATGCTTGTGAGGATGTGGATAGTGTTGTAAAAGCTCTCAGGGAAATGGTTACCCAGGGTGGTGCAAACCTTGAGGTTGCACTTTGGGCTATGGTTATGGCAGACGATCAGAAAGACAATCTTGATATTACCAAGGAAAAACTGAAAAAAGCACGCCCTACAAATAAAACACTTTCCTATGAACTGGATTACCTTTTGGAAAAGCATAGAAACCATATTCAGAAGGGTGTTTTTGAAATCCTTGATAAGTATGACAATATTTATGACAGGATGTCAGAATTCGGAGAGAGTCTGATTGAGGACGGGGACGGGATTCTTACAACCTGTTTTCCTGAACACAGTTTCATACTCTCTGTGACAAAAGCCATGGAGCGTGGTAAGAGAGTGACAGTATATGTAAGTGAAACACGGCCTTATCTTCAGGGGGCAAGACTGACTCGTCCATCTTTAGAGGAGATGGGAGTGGATTGTGTATTGCTTACAGATAACCTTGCATCAAGCTATATGAAGGAAGGAAAGATTACCAAGTTCATGACAGCATCTGATGTTGCTTTTCCTGATAAGACAGTAGTAAATAAAATCGGAACACTCCAGAATGCGATTTCTTCATCATTTTATAAAATTCCCTATTACGCATTCTCTGTAGGTCTTGAGAGGGAAAGAAAGAGTGGCGAGGTGGAAATAGAATACAGGGATGCATCGGAGCTGAACTATATAAACGGAAACATGATAAGTACAAGGTACTATGGTGAATATCCGGTTTTCGATATTGTAGACTCTTCTCTTGTATCAGGAGTAATCACACCGGATGGTATCATCAAATGATGAAGGGAATAATACTGGGCTCAGTGACCGACAGTTTCCAAAACGGGATGGAGATTCTTGAAAAGGAAACCCCGTATGGTAGTGCTTTCTATTTTATTGACGGAGAGTGTGAGAGCCTGGTTTATATCCTACGCCATGGAAAAAAGCATGAAAAAAGCCCTACACATGTTTCCTATAAAGCAAATGCTGAGGCTCTGAAATACCTTGGCGTTGAAGAAGTAGTATCTGTTTATGCAGTTGGTTCTGTAACTGATAAACTCAGTCCGGGTTCATTTTCCGTAATTGAAGATTTCATAGATTTCTCAAAGCCTATAACCTTTTTTGAGGATGAGGTTAGGCATATGGATTTTTCCAATCCGTTTGACAGCACAATGAAAACTAAGCTTAAGGATAATCTTGGAGTCAAAACTGAAGTTGTTTATTTTACAACATTCGGCCCCCGCCTGGAGACCAGAGCAGAAGTAAGGGCGATAAAGGCACTGGGCGGGGATGTTGTTGGTATGACACTTGGAAAGGAAGTTCCGCTTTTACTTGAGAAGGGTATCAGGGTTGCATCCGTTGCGTTTTCAATAAACTGGGCTTCCGGAGTAAAGGAAAAACTTGAATTCCTGACTCAAGAAAAGGAAAGCCTGATTACAAAAAAGATAATCGGGGCTGCAAGAAAAACACTTCTGTTTTAGGCAGAAGCTGCAACAGTTTTCAAAAAACGCTTGAATACAACAGTAAGCAGGATAGTCCCCAGAATCATGATAAACGAGAGTGCATTTATTACTGGACTTACTCCATATCTTATTGAGGAATAAACATATAAAGGCAGTGTTGATGAACCTGGTCCTGAGACGAAGAATGTAATAACAAAGTCTTCAAGGCTCATAGTTACTGTAATCAAAAGGGATGACATGATTGCAGGCACAATGGAGGGAACAATTACTTTCAGCAATGTCTGTTTTTCTGTTGCTCCCAGATCCCTGGCAGCTTCCACTGTCGAAAAATCAAATTCATCAAGCCGTGCTGAGACCAACATGAATACAAACGGCAGGTTAAATGAAGTGTGTGCAATATATATAGTGAACTTTCCCAAAGGAAGATTTACAGCTGAGAAGAAAATCAGCATTGAAATCCCGATAATTACCTCAGGAAGAATCATCGGAAGGTATGAAATTGTAGTTATATAAGTCTTTCCTCTGAATTCATACCATTTGATTCCGATACTTGCCAGAGTTCCGATAACGGTTGCCGTTAATGCGGAAGTCAGGGCAATAATGATTGAGTTGAAAAAAGACATCCATAAATCAGGAGAGGATGTAAAAAGCTCCTTGTACCACCTGAGTGAGAATCCGGTCCAGTTCATTCCACGTTCAGAATTGAATGAGTAAAGGATAACAACGAAAAGCGGCAGAAAGAGAAAAATCAGACCGAAAATGAGAACTATGTTTGAATAGGAGAGAGGTGTATTTCCCCTTGCAGAGTAATTCCCTATTTTATTCTTCATAACGCCATTGCCACCTTATTTTCATTTTTCTTTTCTTTCCGGGCTGTCTTCTCCATGCCCTTAACCTCTTTCTTTTCCCTTATCTCCTTTCTGGATGCATTCATCATATACATAACGCCAAGGAGGGATAAAAAGGTAAGAATGACAGAGAAAGCAGAAGAAAGAGGCCAGTTACGGGTTTTCTGGACCTGGTCAACAATAATATTTCCAACCATATAGGAATCCATACCTCCCACTAATAGAGGAACAGTATATGAGCCGAAAATCGGAATAAAGGTAAAAGCCAGGGCAGTTGATATACCGCTTTTTATATTAGGGATAAGCACTTTTAAAAATGCAGTAAGTTTTGATGATCCCAGATCCCTTGCCGCATCCAGGAGGGAGAAGTCAAACTTGTCAATAACAGTAAATAGCGGGAGAATTGCAAAAGGCAGATACATATACGTGAGGACAAGAATTACAGCACCGTTATTGTAAATCAGGGAAAGTGGTTCCTTTATGATTTTCAGGCTCATTAATAGATTGTTGATAAAGCCCTCGGTACTTAAAAGATTGATCCATGCATAAATCCTTATTAGCGAGTTCGTCCAGAACGGTATTATTACAAGAGCAAGAAGGAGAGTCTGATGACGGCTTCTTGCCATGGCATAGGACATCGGTATTCCTATGAAAATACAAAGAAATGTTGATGCAATACTGATCAGAAATGTCCTGAGTATTATCATCAGGAATGAAGGATTGAAAATCTGGGTATAAGCCGAAAGTGTGAATTCATTTATTACACCTCCGTATAACCCTTTTTTCATAAAGGAATAACTGACAATAATCAGGATAGGGGCAACAAAAAACAGTGTGAACCACAGTCCCATGGGAAAGGAGTAGGCAGTACCTAAAAATGCAGAGCGCTTCCTGTCAAGTCTTGCTCCCATCAGTCCAACTCCTTTACAAGATATCCGTCAACAGCCCTGAAAGCCAGAGCCACTGTGTCTTTCCATTCGATTTCAGGCCCATCATCAAGGAACGTCTGATGCTGCTTGAAAACCTTGATACTTGTTCCATTGTCAAGACGCACTATGAACTTGGACTGGAAACCAGAGTACACAGGCTCATCGACGTAGCCATGAAACAGATTCCTGTGCTTTCCGAGGGCAAGTTTATCCTCGCTCAGTACAATCTGGATTTTCTCAGGTCTGATTGTAAACTTCATTTTTGAACCGACTGTCTGCTCATCATAGTCTGTAACAAAAACCTTCTCACCAAGATCAGGGACATCAACCTCCAGAAGATATTCACCGGTTGCTTCATCAAAAACACACGATAGAACTGTGCAGTCGTAGATATTCGTCTCTCCTATGAAGCGTGCAACAAATTCGGTTCTCGGAGCTTCATATATCTCATAAGGAGTTCCAATCTGCAATGCTTTTCCATGATTCATTACTGCAATCCTGTCTGAAACAGAAAGTGCTTCGCTCTGGTCATGGGTAACATATATGAATGTAATTCCGACTTCATCATGGATCTGGTCAAGTTCGATTAAAAGATTCTGCCTGAGTTTTGCGTCCAGGGCAGAGAGCGGCTCGTCCAGAAGAAGTACTTTTGGTTCGTTTATAAGTGCTCTGGCAATTGCAACACGTTGCTTCTGTCCCCCGGAGAGCATATTCGGCTTTTTGTTGATATGTTCCTCCAGCTGTACCAAGGAAACATATTTCTTGACTCTTTTGTCAATTTCCGCCTTATTCATTTTTTTCAGTTTCAGAGGGAAGGCTATGTTGTCATAAACGGACAGGTGAGGAAAGAGGGCATAAGTCTGGAAAACTGTATTGCTTGCTCTTTTTTCTGGAGGAAGTTTCAATACATTCTTGTCATCAAAGAGAATCTCTCCTCCGTCAGGACTGTCAAAACCGGCAATTATTCTCAGTAAAGTGGTTTTTCCGCATCCGGAGGGTCCAAGAAGGGAGAAGAATTCACCCTTTTCTATTTTCATACTGACATTGTCCAGTGCCTTGAAACCGTTTTCGTATTCACGTGTAATATTTGAAACGGTAACTGAAACGCCTTTTTTAGGTGTTTGTACAAGAGTAGCTTCCATGAGGCCCTCACTTTTTTTTGATAAGCCTTTTTTATATTAATTTGCCAGCTATGTAAACCGATTTGACAAAAAAAACTGAGAAATAATTTAAAAAACATTTCATTTAAATTTAACTTTTTATGTAGTAATAAAATAAAAACCGGAAAAACAGGATGGTTTTTATTTCTATGTGCTTTTATTATGTATTATCTTAATTGTATGGACAGTTCATTATATTTCTGGATGGAGGAGAATGCACCTCTATTTAGGTACGTAAATGATTTAAAGGAATTAAAGAAAAATGCAGATCGTATTCTCCTTTCCGGAGATGCGTCGTCCCTCCTATCAGGAGTGATTAAAACGTTATATCCCGAAGCGGAAATCGTTGTAATTGAAGATAGGGAATTGGTGCTAAAGGATGCACTTGAGGAATGTGGCTCTATAGTAATAAAGCCGGAGGAATTCAATCAGATAAATGTAGAGAGGGAGACTTTCGATATTGCAATTTCAGCATTACAGCTGGAAAAGCTCTCTTCAAAGGAAAATACAAAGTATCTGTTTTCCTTACAGGATGCTTTAAAGAGCGGGGGACTTTTGTACCTTTCCTTTCCAGATGGGGTTCTTCCTGTACCAGGGGACCCGGAATATATTGAAGCTTATTATGACAGAAGGGAGAAGATGATGTATAAAACATACACCACTGAGGATGTTTTATACGCTTTATCTACCTTAGGCTTCAGAACCAGGGCTATTGAGAGTGACAGAAACGATGGCCTTGTAAATGTTGTGACAATAATAGCGTCAAAAACTTAACAATTTCAAAAACTTTATTATCTTCTAGTTAGATATATTTTTGGAGGATATATGACAGAGAAAGAGAAAAAGGATTTGCTGGAAGCAGAATACAATCTTATGAAAAAAGAGCAGGAGACAATGAAGAATGTCTATGCTCAGGAACTGAAGGAACAAGAGGAAGTTATTGCTGCAATGGAAGGCAGCAAGGAGTAAAGTAATGTTTAACGAGAAAGACTTCAAGGAAAGTTCTGATTTAAAAGCAATGAAAGAGGCTGTTAGATCAGAAAGGAAAGTAGATGAGGTTCAGGCCGCGAAGGATGAAATAAGGGTAAAGGAAAAGGAAGCTGAGCTTGAAGGTAAGACCCTGAGTGATAAAGAGAGAATGCGTCTTGAGAAAAAAGTCGTGAAACTTGAAAAGGCTCTGGGAGAAGCAGAGGACTTTGACAGGGCACACTCTAATCCGACCAAAGCAGAACTGGAAGAGAATTTCCTTGAATCTGAGGAAGTTAGACAGGAGTGATAAATCCGCACTTGCGGATTTTTTTACGCCTTGTCATTTGTTCCGTTTTATAGATAATTATTTTCATGACAAGGATAATTCTTTTACTGCAGTGCAAGGATGAGAAAGGACTTCTGGCACGCATCGTAGATTATTTTTATTCCAACGGTTTCAATATCCTGCATTGTCAGCAGCATACTGATAGCTATGAGGGAATGTACTATATGCGTCTTGAACTTGATGCATCCGATTTAAAAACCAGCAGAAGCGAGTTCGAGAAGAACTTCAGCAATTTTGCATCCTCATTCAAATTCAAATATTCCATATCATTTACAGATATCAAAAAAAGAGTTGCAATTCTGGTCTCAAGAACCAGCCACTGTCTTTATGAGCTTCTTTCAAGAAATATAGAAGGGGAACTTGACTGTGAGATTCCACTGATCATTTCAAACCATAAGAATCTGGAAAAAGTAGCTCAGCAATTCAGGATTCCATATTACTATTTCCCGGTTGAAGAGGGGCATAAAGAGGAGCAGGAAGAGAAAGTCAGAGCAGTTTTGAGAAAGTTTGATATAGATCTGGTGATTCTTGCCCGCTATATGCAGATTCTGTCAAAAGAGTTTACAGAAGAGTTTCCTATTATCAATATACATCATGCATTTCTTCCGGCCTTCCAGGGTGCAAATCCGTACCTAAGGGCATATAAAAGGGGAGTTAAGATGATTGGTGCGACTGCACACTATGCAACTGAGGATCTTGATAAAGGCCCAATTATTGAACAGGATGTTGTCAGGGTGTCCCACCTTTTAAGTCCGGAGGGGCTCAAGGAAGTGGGGCGCGACGTTGAGAAACAGGTTCTTGCCCGTGCAGTTGAAGCACATTTGGAAGAACGAATAATAGTCAACGGTAACCGCACTATCGTTTTCTCCAAGGAATTCTGATACTTTATTGACCGCATCGCCTAATTTAAAGTATAGTAAACAAGATATTTTTTAAGGAGTCATAGTCATGTCTAAAGCACATAGAGGAGCAGGAATTAGAGACCAGTTCGACAACGGCAGAGCAACTTGCCCTGTTTGTGGAAGAACAGCTATCAAATGTCTATACGAGAGAGAAGTAGATGGTGCAAAGGTAAAAGTCTGCAAAGAGTGTAACGCCAAGTTATCAAAGTAAGGATGAAATTCCACTTTAAGAAAATAACTAAAGAGAATGAAGTGAGGGAGCATGAGTTTGCACCCTCATTTTTGACACTCGGCGTAACTGAGTTTCAAGTTCATAATCAAGAGGAGATTAAAAGCCTTATAACCGATAACAGGAATCCTGTGGTTTTGGTTTCATTTGAAAATTTTCCTGATAATCCCCGCTCGTTTGCAAAAGCTTTTACAGATGCGTTTTACGTTGTAATTTCGGGAGATCCGGAGGCAAAAGAACTAAAAAAAATCAATCTTGAACTGGAAAAGATTATTTTTTCTCCTGTTGTAAAGGTCCTTTCAGGTTCAATTGTTATAAAGGATTTCAAGGAAGCTGAAAAGCTTGTTTCTTCATTTATTGACAACGGGAGAAAAGTTATAGGAATAAGGGTGAAATGATGCTTTCAATGACAGCTTTTGCTTCTTCGGAAATCAGGGAAGAAAACTTTATACTGGAAGGTGAAATAAAAAGCTATAACAACCGCTTTCTCGATATTTCCTTCAGTCTGTCGTCTACTTTGAGTAAGTATGAAGCGTATATCAAAAAAGAAATAGAGAAAAAGGCCCAGCGTGGACACATTGAGTTTCGTCTGCGTCTTAAGAGTCTATATAGCCAGAGTGATATAATTGTAGATAAAGGGCTTCTCAAAGCATATAAAAAAGCAATAGAGGAAGTATCTTCAGAAATTCAGGTTGCACCGATTTCGGCATCGGATTTGCTCTCCATCCCTGATATCATAAAACTGGATAACACAGGTTCTGAGGATATTTATGAGGAAGCAGTAAAAAAAATAACCGAGAACCTTCTTTCCTCCTTCTATAAAGAAAAAATCAGGGAGGGAGAAGGGACCAGAAAGGATTTAGAACGCCTTGCAGACAGTTTTTCTTCCGCACTGAGTGAAATAGAGGAAAACCAGGAAGAACTTGAAGAGAATTTCAAAGAGATTCTTTTTGCAAAATTCAATGAACTTATGGAAACGAAGCAAGATGATCCTAGAGTCCTTTCAGAAGTTGCTTCTCTGCTTGTAAAGTATTCAATAAACGAAGAGGTCTCCCGTCTGAAAATCCATCTTGAGGAGTTCTATAAACTTCTTGATGCTCCGCTTCCTGTTGGTCGTCGCCTGGATTTTCTCAGTCAGGAAATGAACAGGGAATGTAACACAATTGCCTCTAAGAGCCAGAAGGCGAAAATCAATCTTCTTGTTGTCAAAATGAAGGATGATCTGGAGAACATCAAGGAACAGATAAGGAACATAGAATAATGAGAATAGCGTTAAGCGGAAAATCCGGGTGCGGGAATACTACAGTCTCCCGCCTAGTAAGTGAAAAGCTGGGTTTCCCAATGATCAATTTCACTTTCCGTCAGATGGCAGAGGAAAGATGTATGGATTTCTGGGATTTCTGTAAGCTGGCAGAAAAGGATGACAATATTGACAGGGAGCTGGACCGACGCCAAGTTGAAATGGCAGAGAGTGTTCCTGATTGTGTTCTTGGCTCACGCCTGGCAATATGGATGCTCAAGGATGCGGACTTGAAAGTATATCTGACAGCAAGTGAGAAAACAAGGGCTGAAAGGATATTAAAAAGGGAAGGGGGGACTTTTGATGAAAGATACTCCCAGACAGTCTTAAGAGACAGAAATGACAGTGCCCGCTACATGCGTATTTACAATATAAACAATCTGGATTATGAAGATGTGGCAGATTTGGTAATTTCAACTGATGACAAGAGTCCCGAAGAAATTGCCCGAATAATAATTGACAAGGTTAAAAATCTGACAAACCTTGCCGATTAAAGAGGAATTTTTTATACTCAATAGGAGAGGTGAGAGATGATTCCACTAGATACACTTATAGATAATGAGTCAAACGTATATGAAATGACCTGCGTTGCAATCAAGGAAGCCGGCATTTATTCACAGTCAAAGGCCGGTGAGGAAATTGAAAAGAAAGGCGAGAAGATTGTTTCAGTCGTTCTGACCAGGGCTTTGAACAACGAAATAGAATTTTCCAAGGGAGATGACTAATAACAAGGCTATAGTTCTTCTTGGTCCGACAGCTGTCGGAAAGACAGAACTGACTGAAATACTTGGTAAAGACAGTGAGATAATAAACGCTGATTCAATACAGGTATACAGGTATTTCGATATTGCAAGTGCAAAGCCGAGTCTGGATTTGCAAAAGAGGATAAAACATCATCTTGTAGATATTCTGGATCCCCGGGAGCAATTTACCTCCGGGGATTTTTCCAAAAAAGCTGAAGAGCTAATAAAAACCATAAATAGCAAGGGAAAGATTCCCATTATTGCAGGGGGAACCGGGTTTTATCTGAAGGAGCTTTTGTACGGAGCAAGTGAAGCACCACGCTCAGACTCTCATATAAGAGAAAAAGTCCAGAAAGAGTTAAGTACGCTTGGAAAAGAGGCACTTTATGAGAAACTTGTGAAAACAGATCCCGTTGCTGCCCTGAAAATCAATTTAAATGATACGTACCGGGTGACAAGAGCACTTGAGGTTTATTATCAGACGGGAAGGCCACTATCAAGTTTCAATGTGAGCAATAGCCTCAGGGATGATATTTCTTTTCTGATAATATATCTTTACCGAGATAAAGCTGAACTTGAAGACAGAATAGAAAAAAGGGTGGATTTGATGTTCAAAAGCGGTCTCATCGGGGAAATCAAGGTCCTGTTTGAAATGGGGGCTGACTCATCGTGGCCCGCAATGCAGGCAATAGGATATAAAGAATTTATCGGCTATAAAGATGATGGGGAGATATCCCTTAAGGGGCTAAGGGATAAGATTGTACTTTCATCCAGGCAATATGCCAAAAGGCAGATTACGTTTTTCAATTCCTTTAAAGAAGCTTTGAAATTCCATCCAGATTTAGATAGGGATAGGATAATAACAGTGTGTGAGGAATTTAGAGCCCGAAGCTGAGACCCAGGCTCAAAGGAACTTCAGACCTTTTATAAGTCTTCACGAGCTCCCGTCCTTTGAAGGTGTATGAAATGATTTCACTTTTTACAACTTCATACCAGCCGCGTTTATTCATCTGAATATCAAAAGTCTGTGAAATTTCGTAGACATAGAGTGGAGTATACCCATCGGGGGCCTGATACTCTCCATACTCATCCTCTTTTTCGTCATAGGCATATGGAGTATACCATGTTGCCTTTGCAAGCCATGTAGTATTATCAAGCTGGGTGATTGACTCAAGAATCACTCCGTAAATGAATGCCGTATCAAGGATTTCAGGCTTTCCTGAATCAATCCATGAAGCTGCGTTTACAAGAGGATCTATCTGTTCATAAGCCATTCTTGTCTGCTTGTTAACAAAAAGGTTTGTTACTTCACTTGTCTGAGGCAGTTCCCCTTTTACTGCATCATTGAAATGGTTTGCATCCAGATTATTCTGCATATCGTAAATAGCGGTAATCAGTTCTGTAGGATTCATATCTTTTGTAGCCGGAGCTTTCAAGGCCTGACTTAGAAAGTTGCCGAAAAGAATTGCACATACTGCCAGGATTGCACCCAGGGTTATAATAAGAGTACCTTTTAGCCGCCAGAAATTCCTGACTCTGGCTTTTTTGTCTACTTTGGTATAGTACTCCACAAACTCAGCTTTGCTTTCCAAATCATCCAGACGCGAATTCCGCTCCTCTTCGGTTATATCCTTTAAATTCCAGTCAAGAGTGCTTGCATTCTCTAAAAACCATTCAAGGTTTTCTTCCGGGCGTCTGTTTCCACCATTTGCTCTTTGCTCTTTTTCCCCTGCATCAAGTATGTCATTTATGAAATCTTCTGTTGGGCGGGGGAGGTTCTTTTCATACCATGAAAGAGGAATTTCATTGCTTCCGGCTGTTCTGACATTCTCGTTTTCAAACGGAAGTACACCGGTAGCGCTCCAATAAAGAAACTCTGCCATTTCAAGAACAAGGGTGTATGACTTTTCTGTAGAACGCCTGATAAGATTATAAAGATCTTTCTCCCTTCTTGCCCCGATACGGGCAAGTGTAAGAACATCAGAGCAGTCTGGCGGAAGAAGTACAATCTTTGTTTTATCAAGTATATAAATCCTGTAAATCGGGAAAAAACCGCTCTCGAGATTCAAGAAAGAACGGTTCACATTCAAAAGGGCAAAAGCAAGTTCCTCAACTAAGTTGAGGGCATTGGCTCTGTTTGTTGTGGTGATAGTCTCGAACATCTCGAGTTCACACTTTTCAAAATAGACATATTGGTATATTCCGTCTCCGGTAATTCCAAGCCATGGAAAAGCGTAAAGCTCATCTTTATCTACAATAACTCCATCCAGTCTTTCCTTTTGCAGAAGATGCTTGGGGGCATTCTGATTATCTGCACCTATAATGATTGCAGTGTACTCTTTGTTCCCTATTGTTATAGTAGTGATGTCGTTTATGAGCTTATCTCTCATCTAGTCCTCTTGTAAAATGCAGCATGGCCGACCTTTGTATCATCAGAATAACCTAAAAATACCCACTCTCCGTCCAGCAATCCGTTTACAGCTTCAATAGCTGGTGCCGCACAGATTCCGGTTTTCTTTTTTGTATATGCTTCCATAAGGTGATCTGATAAAATCAGCCTTTCCTTTTCTTCATCCCTTGTTGCAAGTGTAGAGGACAAATTTGAACTTATTATGAAGAAAGGGAGTGGATTTAGTTTGTTTTTGAGAATTCTAATACCTTCTTTGACATCTTTTGCCTTTTCCATATTGAAAAACAGAACGGAGACTGTGCTTTCCGGGTAGTATTTTGCAATATATAAAAGGGGGAGTTCTGGCCCCGGCTCCTCCAAAAGGTACGAAGAAGCATCCCTGAAGCCGAGACTTCTGAGTCTTACCGTCCCTAGCGGAGTTTCGACTGCATCTGATTTATCTTCAAAGAAAAGCTCGGCACTGTCATTTTCAAGTGTTCCAGAATGGAGAGGAGCAAGAATAAGAAAGCTTTTAATATCTTTTTTCAATGAAAATGCCTTGTTGTACAAAGGAGCACATTTTCTGAGATCCTGATGGGGAACAATTATGGCAGATGCATCGAGTATATTGTTATCTCTGGAAACAAGCTTATCTAAATCCCGACTTTCACTTGGGTAGAAAATTGCTTCGTGATAAACCTTTCTCATATTCTTTTATATTAAAGAATAAAACATGGAAAGAAAACTAAAGATTGAACTCATCTGTCTTGTTTTGGACAAGAAGCGTTTTAAGGCGCCCATCATCCACCGAGACATGCATATTCTTTTCCTGAGTAGGAATGACCAGACCCTCCTTTGCGCCTTTTATCCTTTTCAGGTATTTTGCCTTTGTTACATATAAATCTGCTTTTCCGTTCTTTCTGGCCTTGGAAAAGAAGATAGCAAGGTAGGCTGCATCCAGAATAACAGGAAGGGGAATAGTTTTATCCTTCTTGCCTTTTATAATCACATAAGCGCCCTGATAATCCCTGGTGTGCAAAAACAGGTCGGATCCTCTTGCCTGTTTCAAGAGAGCAACATTCTCCTTTGAGTTTCGTCCCACAAAAATCGTAAAATCCTGGCTGCCGAATGAGAGTCCCGTTTCATTTTTTATCTGACTCTTTTTTTCCTTTACACTGTTTTTGAGTTTTTTAAGTTCAGTATCATTTTTTATAAGATTCTCATAATGCTCTTCAGTTCGTTTTATTTCACCTTTGATGCTTTCAATCTCATCGAGCGCAATGAGGTACGATCTTTTGTCCTTTTTGTATCTGGCGTATATTTTTTCCAGGTTTTCCGAAGGGGAGAGTGAGGGTGAAAGGCTGATAGTCAGACTGCTTTCATTTTCATAATCCGGGACAGTTATTTCTGTCATTCCCTTCCTGACCATATAAAGAGAAGATGACAAAAGCTCGGAAACCCTCTTAATATCTTCATAAGACGAGGCTTTATCAAGTTTTTCTTCAGCTTTTTTCAAGTTTCCTTTAAGACGTTCAAGTTCATGTTCCCTTTCAGATTTCAGTTTTTCAACAAGGTAGTCCCGGACCTCATTTTTTTCGTTTTCGTTTTCGCTTCTGTCTATGAACTCATTAAATGAAGCATATGAATCGGGGTAAGCTCTTACCTCAAAGGTTCTTTCACCTTCTTCTTTTCTTTCCTCGGTAATCAGTTTTTCTCCCTCAGTTTCACCACGTTTGGGTCTGCGGTATAAAAGTTCAAGAATCGTGTCTTCATTGTTTGTGACAATTAAATTGGCTCCCGGTCCTGAAAAGAGACGGAAAACCATATTAATGTCGTTTTCACTGTTTCTGAGTTTCAAGGAAAAGGATCTGTCAAATGGGTACTGATATACTTCAACAATTTTCCTTCCTATCAGGTGGGAGCGAAGAAACTGTGTAAAGCGCTGATTGTTTTTGCTTTTTTCCTTAATCCTGTCAGTCCTGTTTACCCTGGAGTGTTGGGTTCCTATCTCAACATAGAAAAGCCATGCTTTTTCAGTTTTATGGAACAGATGGAAGGTAAAGGAGTTGTATTTATGTTCAGTTATTTTCTGAATATAACTGTCCCTTAAAGGAAGTTCAGAGAGAATAAGGGAGAGTTCCTTCCAGTTTAATGCCATTCTTTTTCCTTTAGGTAAGCATGAAATGCACTCACCAGATAAAAAGATCCGGTGACTAATATATCTTTTCCTTTTGCTGTTTTTCCAAATGCGGATAATGGATTTTCAAAACCGAGCACCTCTGTTTTTGAACCCTTGTAGTATGATTCTGCTTTTTTTAGGCTTCCGGTAAAGTCTGACTTTTTTCCAAATGAATCAAGAGGGGTCAAAATACATAGCTTCGGTTCAAGCTTCAATGAGCCAAGAATCGAATAAATATCCTTATCAGCAGCAACGGAAATCAGAAGTGTATCAAATGAAGTATATTGGTTTTCTTTTAATGTTTTTTTCAGTAAATACGCTGAATCCGGGGTATGGGAACCATCGAGAATAATTGTTTTTCCACTTTTCTTTATCACTTCAAATCTGGCTGGTATTCTCAGATTTGAAAAATCAAAATACTTGCTTTTTTTATACCCCAGGACAAAAAGGGAAAGCACAGAGAGGATTGCATCTTCACGCAGTGTAGGAGAAGAGTACGGAAGGATGATTTCTGTTTTTTTATCAAGAATCATCGCCTGAAGAAATGTTGTGCCTGAAAGGATCTTTGTGTCCCTTCCCAGTTCGTACAAAAAAGCATTCTTGTTTTTTGCAATTTCCTCTATTTCCTTTTTTGCCTCATCTTTCAACTCTGTAATGACAAGGGGAGTGTCAGAAGTTATAATTCCCCCCTTTTCCCTGGCAATTTCTGCCAAAGTTGAGCCGAGAATCTTGGTGTGTTCCTTTTCAATATGGGTGATTATATTCAGGTTGGGAGAAAGTGTGTTTGTCGCATCCAGACGTCCGCCAAGCCCTGTTTCAATAACCGCCCAATCAACATTTGCCTCATAAAAAAGCAGATATGCATAGAGTGTATAAAGCTCAAATGTTGTTGGCTTGGGGCATCCCAGTTCTTCAGAAAATGAGAAGGAGGAGAGACTTCTTACCATAAATGAAGCAACACTGAGATATAGGGAAACGGGAAAAAACTCACCTGAGAGTGTAAAGCGCTCCCTTATATCATAGACGTGTGGTGACATATATAAACCGGTTTTGAAACCTTCTTTGGTAAGAAGAGAAGAGAGGAGTGTTGCAACAGTCCCTTTACCCTTGCTTCCTGCAATGTGGACAGTTTTGAAATTTCTTTCAGGATTTGAGAAATAGGAGAGCAGAATCTTCATTCTCTCAAGCCTGTTTTCTCTGAGATTTGCATTCAGTGCTCCGCTCTGGCTGTTGAAGTATTCATCTATTTCTCCGATAGAAGCAAACATATGACGATTCTAATACAAAGAGAAAAAAACTTTTACCTGTATTTCTTTTTTTTACCTCCTTTTATAGGAAGGCTGTTTGATTCTAAAATCTAGTTATGAGTGAAATCAGGATTGTTATAAAAAGAGGAGAAGATGTTCTTGCAGAGAAAGCTTCTGAAAGTGAGGTTTACCTTGTCTACAATGGTATTTTTGAAAACGGTGATGAGATAGTTCTCTCTTTTCCTGAAGACGGTTTTTATACGATTAATCTGGATGATGGTATAGGTAGGGCAGAGCTTTATGCAAAAAAAGGAGACTTTACTTTTCCCATTCCTTTTGGCAAAGCTAAAGATCCATATAATCCGAATGCTTTTTTAGGTGACAGGCACTTATTGTATGCAGGTTTTTGTCCTTTCTTTGATAAGAATACAAAAAGAAATGTTGCTTTTAATCCGTATGATATTCATTCAAATAAGACTATATTCCCACACTCATACGCCAATGTTGAGACAAGAGGGGAAGCTGTATTCTTTTCAAGAAATGCAATTGACGGGGTTCTTGCATCTTCAGGGCATGGAAAATGGCCATATTCCTCGTGGGGAATAAACCGGGATCCGGAGGCAAAACTGTACCTTGATTTCGGCCGAGTCATTATTGCAGAAGAAATTGCACTCTATTTGAGATCCGATTTTCCCCATGACTCTTACTGGACTGAGGTTAAAGTGAAATTAACAGGACCAGATGGAGAGAAGACTTGGGTTTTCAATACAGTAAAAAAGGATGGCAGACAGAGTTTTAAGATAGAACCTTTCAAAGCGGAAAGACTTGAGCTCGGCTCCCTTATAAAGAGTCAGGAAGATCCTTCCCCGTTCCCTGCACTCACTCAGATAGAGGTAATAGGAAGAGATTGAGAAGTTCCCTTATACTTCTGATTAAGCCTTCATCCGGTTCGTGTAATCTGAATTGCAGGTACTGCTTTTATAATGATGAAGTTGAGAACAGGACTGTCAAATCCTATGGAACCATGACAGAAGAGACGGCCCACTCAATGATTTTGAAGGCATTCTCAGTTTCTGAAAGAGTTACCTTCATGTTCCAGGGGGGAGAGCCGACCCTCCGCGGTCTTCCTTTTTACCGGGACTTTGTATCTTTTGCCAATAAGAGGGGAAAATCATATTTTGCAATCCAGAGTAATGGCTCACTGATTGATGATCAATGGGCAGAATTTTTCAAAAGCAACAACTTTCTGGTGGGACTATCTCTGGACGGGAATAAGAAAATCCATGACTTAAACCGTCTTGATAAAGATGGATCAGGCAGCTACAAAAAGGTTTTCAAGGCATTCCAGATATTGAACAGGCATAAGGTTGAGTTCAATGTGGTTTCTGTTGTGACAAAAGAAAGTGTGAAAAGACTTGATGATATTACGAGGTTCCTTGAAGCCAACAATATACGTTTTTCCCAGTTCATTCCATGCCTGGATCCGATAAAAAATGAAAGGGGAAAAGAAAGCTATTCACTGGATCCCACTTCCTACGGTCTTTTCCTTTCAGGACTTTTTTCGTGGTATTACAGAAAATGGAAGGAAAATGATTACTATTCAGTAAGATTTTTTGATAATCTTGTGCTTCTGGCGATGGGCATGGAAGCAGAAGAGTGCGGTATGAGGGGGGAGTGCTCTGCCCAGTATGTGGTGGAAGCTGACGGTTCAGTGTTTCCATGTGATTTTTATGTTCTTGATGGGTACAGGCTCGGCAGCGTTATTACCGATAACTTTGATGACCTTGATAAAAAGAGAAAAGAGCTTTCTTTTATTGAAAAATCCAGAAAAGTAAGTCCAGAGTGTAAAGTATGCCCTTATTTCAGGCTATGCAAAGGCGGATGTCGGCGTGATAGAGAAAACTTTGAAAGCGGGGAGATAGAAAGAACATATCTTTGCAAGTCTTACAAAGTGTTTTTTGAAAATGCCATGGAGAAGATAAATATCATTGCCTTGAGTGAGAAAGCTCACAGAGTTAACAAAAAACTGACATAAGTAAAAAATTCTTTCATTTCAAACGTACTTGTTCTATGCTCTAATCTAATTGGATAAAGGGACATGATTTGGGTGCTATTGTAATTCTCACAACGCTCCTTGCAACAGTTTTCGGCTCTATCAGCGGTGTCGGAGGAGGCGTATTAATCAAGCCTGTTATGGATGCTGTTTTAAGCCTCCCGACATCTGCTATCAGTTTTATGTCCGGAACTACTGTCCTTACTATGACAGCATCATCATTAATCCGTTCAAGGAAGGAGAAATTTGACAGGAGGACTATTCCCCTTGCAACCGGGGGTGCTTTCGGAGGTCTAGCGGGAAAGTATTTTTTTGATTATGCCGTAAGCAACATGAATACCTATCAGGTAAGCCTCGTGCAGAATTATATAATGGTTTTTCTCACTGTCCTCGTACTCTTATACACCATTTTCAAGGAAAAGATCTTTTCCTTCAGTCTGAAAAACAGATTTGTGACTCTCTCATCAGGGTTCTTGCTAGGAGTTCTGTCCTCGTTTCTTGGAATAGGGGGAGGACCGATCAATATCATGATTCTTTCGTTCCTTTTTTCTATGGATTCAAAAATGGCAGCAAGAGTCTCTCTTGTTATCATTTTCTTTTCCCAGACACTTTCTTTAACAAGTACTCTTATTCAGAGAACAGTCCCTGATGTCAATATTCCACTGCTTCTCGGGATGATGGGAACAGCCGTAGTTGGAGCTACAACAGGAAGAAGCCTGTCAAGAAGACTCAGTAACAGAAAGGTAGACTTTCTTTTCATGGGACTTTTGAGTCTTATTATTCTTGTTAGTATCTATAACGTAGTCTCATTTACGTTAAAACTGAGGTAGAGATGGGAAATATACTTATAATGCACGGAGGTGCTCCAACCCAGGTAATCAATGCCTCCCTGTATGGCGTAATCAAGAAGGCAAGAAGCCTGAAAATAAAGGACAAAATCCTGGCTTCTGAACTTGGAACAGGTGGTCTGATAGAAAAGAGAATAATAGACCTTACAGATATCAGCGATGCTGATATGGAAAGACTCAGAACTTCACCCGGATCTGCAATCGGTACAAGCCGGGATCATCTTGAATGTGAGGATTATGAGAAAATACTGTGCATTGCTGAAGAGCTGAGGGCAGACAAGATTCTTATCACTGGAGGAAATGGTACTATGGATACTGCCCGTAAGCTTGCCGAGCTGAGTAAGGGAACACGGCTGAAAGTAGCTGGCATCCCGAAGACCATGGATAATGATTTGTCCGGAACTGACCATGCTCCAGGTTATGGCTCTGCAGCAAGGTATATATCTACATCCGTCAGGGATGTTGCAATGGATGTTACCGGACTTCCAATTCATGTTGTAGTCATAGAGACATTCGGAAGGGATGCAGGATGGGTGACGGCATCTTCGGCACTGGCTGGATGCGAAAGTGAAACGATACCAGATATGATTCTTCTTCCTGAAATCCCATTTGATGAGGAGCGTTTTCTTGAAAGGATAGAAAAACTTCAAAGAAATAAAAACGGCCTTATTGTTGTTGCTTCTGAAGGTCTCAAGGGAAAGGACGGGAGCCCTATTGTCAAACCGGTATTTTCATCTGGCAGAAGTATCTATTTCGGGGAAGTTGCCTATTATCTTGCTTCCCTGATTATTTCACGCCTTGGCATAAAGGCGCGTAGCGAAAAACCTGGGATCCTTTCACGGTCATCTTCATGCCTGACAAGCTCTGTTGACAGAGCTGAAGCTGTGCTTTTCGGAGAGAGGGCACTTGAAGCAATACTTGATGGAGAATCAGGCGTAATGAGCTCAGTGCAACGTGAATCCGATAATCCTTACAAGGTTTCCTTCAATTCAGTGAAAATAGATGAAACAGTAT
>CAZOTY010000032.1:0-19340 GCA_964582905.1 uncultured Spirochaetaceae bacterium
TAAGTGTTCCTACCGGTGTAAATGAGGTCAAGTACATTATAGTAGGTAAGGGAGAGGAAGCACCTACTCCTGAAGAAATCATGAAAAATGGAAGTGCTTATGTCTCTGGTGTTGAGATAAAGAGACCTGAAGTAGAAGAAGGAGTAACTGACGATGATGAATATGTAGTTTATGTCGTTGCAACCAATAAAGACGATCAGATTATTGGCTCTACATCAAGTCCATGGAAAGCGCCTGTAAAACCAGAAGTTGCAGAAATTACTTTTGGTGAAAATGATAAAGCAATAATTACTGAAAGTAATACGGAAGGAGCGAAAATCAGATACTATCTGGTGGAATATACTGGCCAGGCTGAAGAAACTTTACCACCAGAATATGTATGGGAAAGAGGAAAAGAATATAAAGGGGAATCAATTGATCTTGATGGTAGCTATTACGTTTATACTGTAGCAAAGCTGGGTAGTGTATATTCAGACGTAACATGTCAGAAACACATAAAGTTTGAAGTAAAGATACCAGATGGGAACAGTGACACGATGGTTATTAATGTTCCAGAACCAAATGAGAATGAGACGATTGAAGTAAAATACATCATCAAGAAGAAAGGAGAGGAAGCTCCTACAGCAGAAGAAATAGCCAATGGTGGAGATAAATATGTTTCTGACAAGGGGATTTCACGCCCTGTAAATGAGGACGGTTCACCCTCAGATGAAGAATATGTAGTTTATGTAGTAACAACAACTACAATAAGTGGAGGACAGCCTGCAATCTCTGGGGTAGTAGTGTCTGCTCCTTGGAAGGCTCCAGAGTCTCCATCAGAACCGGAAGTAAATATTTCTGGTAACAAAGTAGTAATAACTGAGAGTACAGAAAATGAAAAGGTTAGATACTATTTGGTTGAATATGCAGCTGGTCCACAGGATCTTGATGCTGAGTATGTTTGGATAAATGGTAAAGACTACTACAAAGAACTGGAACTACATGACAGTTACTATATCTATTTTGTAGGTAAACTCGGTGATAAGTATTCAGATGTCAGAGTAGAAGTATTCAAATGGATTGAAGTAGTAATTCCAGATGGAAATAGTAAGACGGCTACCATTGATATTCCTGTTGATTCAGAAACGCAGGTTAAATATGTATTGGTGGAGAAAGGTAAGCCGATTCCAAGTATCAGTGAACTTTGGAATGAAGGAAAACCTTATGAGCCTAATCAGGAAATAAAGCGAGAAGAAGGTGATACAAAAGAGTATGAAATTATTGTAGTAACAAAGGATGGAAATGATAAACCACCTGTAGTTGTACAGAATATTCCATGGAAGGCACCGGTAAAGCCTGAAGCTCCTCGAATTACAATAGGCTCGGGAACATACTACATAGGATTGTACAGTCTTAATGGAAGATCTGATGGTGCGAAGACGAAAATTTATCGTGCCGATTACTCAAGATCTAATCCTAACCCGGATCACAAAATAGATGCAGAAACAATTTGGGAAAAAGGATTTAGTGTAAACGATACTATAAATAGGAGTGTTTTCAACAGTTGTTATGTTTATGCCGTAGCCAAGCTTGGAAGTGAATATTCTGAAGTTTCAAGCGCGTTCATTCCTATGAAGCTCAAAGTGGATTATCACGTAAATAATAGGAAAGTTGTTTTAGGTATTGGCGATTACCCATACTATACAGGAACTCCTAAAATTGAATTTACAGTATCCAATACAAAAAACGGAGAGTATACACCAGCTACTGAGTTAAATATGTCAGTAACATCGGGGGCAAAAATCGTATATGTGAAAGCAACTTCTGAAAGATTCCAGGATTCAGATATATTTGAGGTCGATTTAGGTTTATTTGTTGGAAGACGATTTAAGTATTACAATAAGCCAAATGAAAAGACATATAATTTGATTGTATTCAGTGCTCCTTCTTCCGGAAATATATTGGCTATAGATGAAGCACCATTAAAAGTAGGTGGTGTAACATGGGGTGGAGGAAACGTAGAGTTCAAAGAATTGAAAGATAAAGTTGGACGAAGCGGACTGACTATATCACAATTTGTTATGGAGTATAAAGATACTACTTTAGCATATAACTATCCTCAAAACTGTAATACAAGTACTCCGGGCGCTACAGGAGGATCAATGTGGTCACTTATAGCTGAAAGGGCAGGTTATACATTCGGCACAAGTACACTCTATACCTCCGGATGGTTTATACCGTCATCTGCAGAGTTGGAAACAGTTAATAATTTGATTCAGAATGGACCTGATAGTTTTGATACTTTAAGAAAAAGTATTAATAAGTATCAGTCCAATGGCAAATATATATGTTGGACATGTGAGTTGGATCTAGAAACTTTGGCTTCCAGGAATTCGACGTACGGATATTATAAATCAGTTGGATTACAAAGCGTTACGGTGCCAGCAACCAGAGCAATGATATTGGCAGGAAATTTTGCCAATAACACATATGGCGCATATGCATGTTTTGCTTTCTAACAAAGTAAGAGATATATTTCGAACCAAATGAATTAACGATTAAGATTTCTGACTAGAGGCCCCATACCTCTAGTCAGTTATTATTAGAAGGCTTAAAAGTTTTATCTTTCAAATTCGCTACAATTTTCTCTAAATCTGCTATGAAGAGTTCATAGATTATTACTTTGCAAAACTAAACCGTTTGTTTTTCGAGAAAGATAAGAATGAAGCATTGGAAAATGTATCGTAGTGTTGATTTGCCATATACAATATAAATGGTTAAATAGCATTCTTCAGAGGTAATACCTAGAGTCGGTTGATACGCATTTTCAAGCTTGTTACTTGAGATAAATTCCCAATCGTGCTAATCTCGAAAGGTCAAAACTCTATGGTAGCGGTAAGCCGCGAGAGTATAAGGAGAAAATAAAATGGCAGAAGAAAAGAAACTTCAGGCACGCGTCAGAAAAGATGATTTCGGTTCAGCCGGTTCAAGACGTCTTGTAAGAAATGGTGAGATTCCTGCAGTCGTTTACGGTAAAATGAAGCCTTTACACGTTATTGTAAACGCTAAAGAATTCAGGATGAAGAAGAATCAGTTCAGTGAGTCCACACTTATCACACTCAATGTAACTGATGAAAAAGCTCATAAGGTTTTCGTCAAATCATATCAGGAAGACCTTTTGAAGAATATTATCAACCATATTGATTTTTATGAAGTCACAGCAGGTCATGCAGTCAGAACCCATGTAAAAGTAGAATTAGTTGGATCTCCGGTAGGAACAAAAGAGGGTGGTGTTCTTGATCAGGTGACACATGAAATAGAAATCGAGTGTCTTCCTAAAGATCTTCCGGAAATTATTGAGGTTGATGTATCTAATCTTGGCTTGAACGAGTCAGTTAGAGTCTCAGATGTTGCTGCACCAAAGAATGTAAAAATCCTTACTGATGCAGATACGGCAATCGCAAGTGTTAAAGCTGTTAAGGAAGAAGCACCTGTTCCTGAGGGAGAAGGTGCAGCAGAGGGAGATGCTCCAGCTGTAACTACAGAGGAAAAATCTGAATGATTGTAGTCGGGCTTGGAAATCCGGGTCCGAAGTATTCCTATACGCGCCATAATGTCGGCTTTCGCGTTATAGAGAAATGTGCAGCGCTTTTGGATACAAAGCTCCATAAGCGCTTTTTTCGTCTTTATAATGAAGCAAAGCTGAAAAACGGGAATATTTTAGTCGAGCCGTTAACTTACATGAATAACAGTGGTACTGTTTTTACTTACTTTTCAACTGAAAGCAGGGACTTTGTCGTGATTGTTGATCAGATGGATCTTCCTGTTGGGAAAATTAAAATCAAACGTGGAGGTTCAAGTGCCGGTCACAACGGACTGAAGTCAATAATTAACTCTGTCGGACCTGATTTTCTGAGAATATATGTTGGAGTAGGAAGGCCTGGTGAAGGGGTAAGTGTAGTTGATCATGTATTAAGTGAATTCAGTTCATCTGAAAATGACTTATTGGGCGAAGCTATTAACCGCGCAGCTGCTGCAGTTATTGATTTATTAAGCGGAGAGGATGAAAAATTTGTTATCCAAAAGTATAACTCTTCCAACTGACAAAAAACTTATTGTTGCTTTCTCGGGTGGGGCAGATTCTCTAGCTTTGCTGGCTTTGTCATCCAAATCTGGAAATGAAGTCACTGCAGTTTACATAAACCATAACATACGTCCTTTTTCTGAGCTTACAGAAGAAATTGAACTTAATAGAAGGAATGCAAAGAAGCTGAATGTACCGCTAATTGTCTTTACACTCAAGCCCGGTGAAATTAAGACTCTTGCCAAAGAGAAAAAAATCGGAATTGAGGCAGCTGCAAGACATTTAAGGTACAGAATCCTTGAAGAGTACAGGAAAAAGATAAATGCCGACTATATTCTTACTGCCCATCACAGGGAAGACCAGGTGGAGACAGTTTTAATGCGTATCATGGACTCATCTCCATTTTCTAGCTATGGTGGTATTTCGGAGAAAAACGGTAATATCCTGAGACCTATGCTCAATTGGAGTAAAGATGAAATTCTGAGTTACCTGGAAGACAATAATTTTGAGTTTTCCTTTGATTCAACAAACAATGATATTGCATTCAGACGTAATTACATAAGAAGGAACATAATTCCACTTCTCAGTGAGAATGAAAAGGAAATGATCTTGCGAATAGCGAGTAAGGTAAGTCATTTTCGTGTAAAAAGTGAAAACATAATAGAATACTATCCGCTTTATTCAATTCTTGACAGGAAGAAATATCTTTCACTCTATCCATGGCAAAAGGAGGAGACGCTTTTTTCATTTTTAGGTAGAGAGGAGCGTATAAGCCGGAAATTCCTTGATAACCTTGATAGAAAAATAACTCTTGGGAGTGGGAGAATCAGTTATGAGAACAGCTGGTTTTATATCAGGGAAGATGCAATTAAGAAAGTTGAAAAAATCGAAGAATACAATATTCTTCTTACAACACTTCCGCTCAAAATAAGTAACTGTCTCGTGTTTGATGAAAAATACGTTAATGAAAAAACACTTATGATTGACTTTTCTCTGCTGAAAAATCCATCTGTTTTAAGAACAAGCCGTGAAGGAGATGAGATTAGGCTCAAGGAGGGAAGAAAGAAAATCAGTGATTTGGAGAAGGAAGTCCGAGTTCCATATTCCTTCGTTCTTGAAGACAGAAACGGGATTGTAGCTTTTTTTTCTTCCTTCCTCGGAGGAAAAGATAGGCTCTCATTTCCATTTCTGGGACATGATGGGATATATGTTTCTCTCCTGTGCCAAAATGAAACAATTTCATAAAAGGAACAGTTTCACTTTTCCTATACAACCTTGTTTGAAATTTTTCTAAAAGGTATAGTTAAGAATATAATCAGACCTTAAGGACATTTGATGGATAATAACGACGAAAAGTTAAATTCTGTTAATGAAGAAACAGAGAAAAAAGAAGAAATAAATACGCCTGATCCTAAAGTTGAGACTAAAGATGATAAAGCTCTAGAAAAAAAGCCCGAAGGAAACAAAGGCGAGAAAGAAAAAGGTAACGAGAAAAAGAACATCTATAACCAGTACAGGTACTGGGGGCAGGATAATCCATCAGGTGGATCATCTTCGAATAGGGGGCCAAAAGGTGGAAAGAGAAACCGCCTGGCTTTTATTCTTCTGGTGGTTATAGTCCTGTCGTTCATCGCAATTTTTATCTCTGACTTTACACAGCCAAAGGCAGAGGAGGCAACATATACACAGTTTATTGATGCTGTTGACAGAGGCCGGGTTGTCTCTGTCACAATCATAGGGGAAAAGACTGTAGATTTTGTGACCCTGGATGGTAAAAACTACAGCTGCAGAATACCTTACAACGATGAGGCCCTGATGTCCAAGCTCATCGAAAAGGGAGTTGAAGTTACCGGAGCTGTACAACAAACTCCATGGTGGTATTTCGTTATCCAGTTACTTCCATGGCTTATTTTCATTTTCTTTATGGTGATGATGCTCAGGTCCACAGGGGCTATGGGTGGCTCAAAAATGATGGGAAGTTTTGGAAAATCCCTGGCAAAAGAAGTAGACAAGAAGGATAACAAAACCACATTTGCTGATGTTGCCGGACAGAAAGAAGCAAAATATGAGCTTCAGGAAGTCGTTGATTTTCTTAAGCATCCGGACAGATTTGTCAAAATTGGTGCAAAGATTCCAAAAGGTGTTCTTCTTGTAGGTCCTCCGGGAACTGGTAAAACCTTGCTTGCAAGGGCTGTTGCAGGCGAAGCCGGAGTTGAATTTTTGCACACCTCCGGTTCTGATTTTGTTGAGATGTTTGTCGGTATGGGTGCAAGCAGGGTCAGAGACCTTTTTGAAAAAGGAAGGAAATCAGCACCATGTATAATCTTCATTGATGAATTGGATGCTGTAGGTCGGGCCCGTGGTTCAGGTCTTGGCGGAGGGCACGATGAAAGGGAGCAAACGCTTAACCAGATGCTTGTTGAGATGGATGGTTTCTCATCAGACCCCGGAGTAATAGTAATTGCCGCTACTAACCGTCCTGATGTACTGGATCCAGCGCTTCTCAGACCTGGCCGTTTTGACCGTCAGGTTGTTGTTGCACTCCCTGATGTACAGGAAAGACTTGATATTTTAAGAATACATACAAAGAAAGTTCATCTCTCAGAGGATGTAGATCTTGCCAGAGTCGCAAGGGCAACACCGGGAACAAGCGGAGCAGATCTTGCAAACCTTGTAAATGAAGCAGCCTTGTATGCAGCCCGCTCAAATAGAACAACAGTTGAAATGGCTGATTTTGAGAATGCCAGAGATAAGATTCTTCTTGGTGTAGCCAGAAAGAGTATTTTCATGACTGAAGAAGAAAAGCTTGCGACGGCCTACCATGAAGGAGGGCACACGCTACTTCATTACTACTTGAAGAATGTAGATCCGCTTCATAAAGTCACTATTATTCCTCACGGAAGAGCCCTTGGTCTTACAATGAGCCTTCCGGAGAAAGACAGTTATACAGTCAGGCGTTCATATTTTGAGGACAGGATCAAAATATGTATGGGTGGTTATGTCGCAGAAGAGATTCAGTATGGGGAGAATACCACAGGAGTTTCCAACGATATAAAACAGGCAACAGATATGGCAAGGAAGATGGTAACAGAGTATGGTATGTCACCTCTTGGTTTCATAAACCTGGGAAGTGATGATGAACCACTCTTCTTGGGACGTGAGATAGCACAGCACAAAGATTATTCAGAGGACACAGCCATAAAAATTGATAAGGAAGTAAGTGCAATATTGGACAAGTGCCTGAAAGAGACTCGGGAGCTTCTGAAAGAACATAAGGACCAGCTTGATTTACTTGCTGTGACTCTTGTAGAGAAAGAAACCCTTGAGGATAGTGAGATCAGGGAACTTCTGGGCTTCCCTCCTGTTGAACACCAAACGGATTTAAAGTAATGGAAACAGAGAGAAAAAGGAATTTCTGCATCATTGCACATATAGATCACGGCAAGAGTACTCTTGCCGATCGTTTTATTGAAAAGGCAAGACTTCTGAATTCCCGTGGTCCGCAGCAAACCCAGATTCTTGACAATATGGATATCGAAAGAGAGCGTGGAATTACAATCAAGAGTCAGGCCGTTACTATCATTCATAAGGCGCATGATGGCATTGAATACGAACTCAATCTTGTCGATACGCCTGGACATGTTGATTTTACCTATGAGGTGAGCAGGGCTATTTCTTCCTGCGAGGGAGCACTTCTCTTAATTGATGCTACACAAGGTGTGGAGGCGCAGACTCTTGCAAACCTGTATCTTGCCATGGAGCATAATCTGGAGATTATTCCTGTAATAAACAAAATTGATCTTCCCAGCGCAGATATTCCTTCATGTTTAAAACAGATTGAGCATGATCTTGGACTGGACCCTGATATGGCAGTTATGGTATCTGCCAAGACGGGAGAGGGAGTGGACCTTCTTTATGATGCTATAGTAGATTACATTCCCCATCCGAACGGAAAGGTTGATGCGCCACTTGAAGCCTTGATATTTGACTCTCATTATGATCCTTATCGCGGAGTCATAGTGCATGCAAGAATCTTCAACGGTAAGGTAAAGGTTGGAGATGAGATTGTTTTCATGCATTCAAATGCTACTTATAAAACAGAAGATGTAGGAATATTCCAGCTATCCCTCGTTTCAAAGCCTTTTTTGGAGGCGGGGGATGTCGGCTACTTTATTGCAGGAATAAAGAACATCTCTGATATCAGGGTGGGGGATACAGTCACACTGAAGAATAATCCCGCTCCCCAGCCGCTTCCGGGTTTCAAAGAGGTCAAGCCGGTTGTCTTTTCATCAATCTATCCGGTAGATAGCAATGACTATGAAGAACTTCAGGAGGCAATTGAGCGTCTTAAACTGAACGATGCATCCTTAGTTTATGAGAAAGATAGTTCAGCAGCTCTTGGCTTTGGTTTCAGATGTGGTTTTCTTGGAATGCTGCACCTGGAAGTTATTCAGGAGAGAATTGAGAGGGAGTTTGATTTATCAATTGTATTTACCTCCCCAAGCGTACGTTATATCGTACATATGAAAAACGGGGAAACATTGTATATTGATAATCCGCTTGAATACCCGGATCCAATGAGAATAGAGTCAACTGAAGAACCATACATAACAGCCAATATAATCACTCCAACTGAGTATGTAGGTCCGATTATCTCGCTTTGTCTGGAAAAACGTGGAGTACAAAGCGCGATGAACTATTTGGATCAGAAACGAGTTGAGTTGATATACGACATGCCACTCAGTGAGGTCTTATTTGATTTTTATGATCGGCTGAAATCTATTTCCCGCGGTTATGCTTCATTTGATTATTCGGTCAACGGCTATAAACAGACAGAACTCGTACGTATGGATATTCTTGTAAACGGAGATCCGTGTGATGCTCTTTCCCAGCTTGTATTCAAAGGCAATGCTTATCAGCGAGGCAGACAGGTTTGTGAAAGACTGAAGGACGAAATCCCACGTCAGCAGTTTAAGATAGCAATCCAAGCAGCGGTGGGAGGAAGTATCATCAGCCGTGAGACAATCTCAGCTTACAGGAAAGATGTTACCGCCAAGTGTTACGGAGGTGATATTTCCCGTAAACGTAAACTCCTTGAGAAACAGAAAGAAGGTAAGAAAAGAATGAAAATGGTCGGAAACGTTGAAATTCCACAGTCAGCCTTCCTTGCAGTCTTAAAGACAAACGAAGAAAAGTAAAAGATTTTTGTTTACCATTTATCAGTGATTTATTCTAGAATTATTAAAAGGATAGAGTAATTGTGGCAAAGTTAATTGGAATATCCGGTGGCAGCGGCAGCGGGAAAAGTACAGTCGTAAAAAGAATAATGGAAGCTAATCCGAACTCAGAAATCGTTGCCCAGGATAACTACTATAAGAGCGCACCTTTTATAAATAATTCAAATATCACTGCTTTTAATTTTGATCATCCTGATGCCTTTGATATGGATATGATGGTAGAAAATCTGACTGATTTGAAAAACGGAAAAGAGTGCATGATGCCGCAATATGACTTCGTAAAGCACGAAAGAAAAAGTGAATACAAAAGAATCCTGCCCCATAAAATTATAGTCGTAGACGGTCTTATGATTTTCTATGAAAAACGAATAAGGGATCTTCTGGACTTGAAGCTTTATGTTGATACTCCGGCAGATATCCGCTTTATCAGAAGACTGCAACGTGATATTGCAGAAAGAGGCCGAACCGTTGAGTCGGTGATAGAACAATATACCAACGTCGTCAGGCCCGGCCACTATAATTTTATAGAACCAACCAGGGAGTATGCTGATTTGATAATCCCTGAGGGAGGTTATAACGAAGAGGCAATGGAGGTCTTGCTGACCTTTGTTAATGCCATAAGTTCCTAGAGTTCAAGTTCTTTTGCTACTTTCGATAAATTGATCTGATAGTCTCCAAGTTTTGCATCTCGTACAGTGACTTTGCCTTCATCCCAATTACCTTTTCTATCCATCTTTGCAGCCATGGAAGCTGAAATATATGCTGGAACATTTCTATACCAGTATCCATCTTCAACTGCTGTTATTGTTCCATTGTATACAATATCGATAGTTGCATTTTTACCATTTGTGACAGGCTTGATTGTAAGGGTGCCTGAGAGGGTCAAATCATCATCCAGCATCGTCATATTGTCATAGGTTATTACATAATCTTCACCATTTGTGATTGCTGAATAAATATTCCATTCATTGTTATCTACAATTTCATTGAATGCGTCTGCTAATACTTCACTATTGTCTTTGACACTAGGAACCCCGGTAATGCTTGCTGCACCAACTACTGGAACGATAACAAGCAAGAATGCCAAGAATGCTATAATTGATTTCTTTTTCATTTGATTTGTTTCCTTTTCCAGAAAATAACTAAAGACAACAAAAAAGGCTAGGATAAAACTAGCCTTCATAAACTTAACAGTGTTAACACTAACTAATTAGAACTGTACATCTCTCGGATTATCAAACTGGAATACAAGTTTGTCCTCAACAACACTTGCATTGATGCGGTATTTATCAGATGTAGCTTTTGTAACAGTCACTTCCTTCATAACCCATGGTTTTCCGGAACCAGCTGATACAAGAGTCATTTCCCCTTCAAGAACAACCTTGTTTTTCTCGTAATGATTTGATGCATAGTAAACATCCATCTGCCCGTCTAAGATAAATTCAAGTCTAAGTTTGGAAGAGTCACTAAGACCTCTAATAGCAGTAAATGTCAGTGTTCCCTGGAATCGGCAGTTCTCTCCGTATCTTGTCATTGCCTGAGCTTCAATTTCAGAAACGAAATTACTCAAATCTTCATCGGCTAATTCACAATCATCCTTAATCTTAACCTGAATTTTGTCATCAGCAGAAATACTATTAAAAAGATGCGCAAGGGCTGCACTTACATCGTTTTCATCAATCTGTTCAGCATCACAGGAAACAAAACAGAAAACGGTTAATAAAATCAAAACAAGACTAACAAATATTTTTCTTCGCATGTTTACATTATAAAGGCAATTTTTCAGGTTTTAAACCCTTGAAGCATGGAAAATAACCAATTATTTTGTTACTTTTCGTGCTTTATAGTCATTTTTTATCCCTTTCCAGCTCCAGTTTTGGGGAACCGGGTCAGGTCCACCCATAAAACTGTTGCGGCATCTGAGAAGACGAGCAGCCCCCATTATTGATCCTTTGATAATACCAAAGCGTTCCACTGCTTCTACAAAATATGAGCTACAGGACGGAACATACCTGCACGAAGGAGGAGTAAACGGACTGATTACAAGCTTATAGAAATAGACAGGAATCAGATAAAGCTGACGCAGGATTTTCATATCAAGAGTTTAGAATATAACTTAATGTGTCTCAAGAAAATAAGAAATGCAAAAAAGATTGGATTTGTCATATTGCCTGTCAAAGGAGTTCATCATATTGAATTTTTATTGACAAAAAACTAAAATATGTAAAAATAAGAAAAACCTGGCAGATGCCAAGACTGACTTTACGCTATTTTGCACTTGTTAATGCTTATAGGTGTTGAAATTATAGTTGCGTTTTGTTAATATTGAAAACCGTTGAACAGACGATAAATTAAAGAGGTTATAAAATGGCAACACCTAAATATAAAACTTCAAAATCTAAGGCAGCTTCAAGAAAGGCGGCTAACATGAAGCTTCAGGCACCGAACTTGGTCCCATGTCAGACATGTGGCAACCTGGTTCCATCTCACCGTGTTTGTCCGAAATGTGGCTATTATGGCGGAAAACCAGTAATTCAGAAGGATGAGGAGTAAACTTATGACAGAGAACGAAGTATTTAACAAAGTGAAGGATTTGGTAGTTGAAAAGCTCGGTGTAGATCCAAGCAAAGTCACAATGGATGCCAGCTTCAGAAAGGATTTAGGCGCAGACAGCTTAGATACTTATGAACTCGTTTATGCTATTGAGGAAGAAACAGGAATTACTATTTCTGACGACCAGGCTAATGAGTTTGAAACAGTAGGAGATGCTGTAAAGTATTTGGTAAAGGAACTGAACTAGTTTTATGCTTCAGCATTTTAAAGCTCCCGAGCTCTCACAAGAGAGAAAGAGGGGGCTTATTTTATTTTTAGAGTCTAATGATATAAAGATGAAAAACCTGGATCTTCTCAATCTGGCTTTCATCCATACTTCATTTGCAAATGAAGTTAAATCCGGGTCAGACAATAATGAACGTCTGGAGTTTTTGGGAGACTCCGTTTTAGGTTTTATAACAGCTGATTACCTGTTTAATAGATACGGAGAAGTCTACCATGAGGGGAACCTCTCAAAGATCAAAAGTGCTGTTGTTTCTGAAAATTCATTAAGCGAGGTGGCAACGCGTATTTCAATTGATAAGTGTCTTCTTCTTGGACAAGGGGAGCTTTTGACAGGGGGAGCAAAAAAGAAAGCAATCCTTGCTGACTGTGTTGAAGCAGTCATTGCATCTATTTTCCTTGATTCCGGAATAGAAGAAGCACGCAAGTTCGTTCTTTCCTTCATGCCTGATCAGATTGAAAGATTTTTGGAAGATAAAACCAGTTACAAGGACTATAAATCAATTTTGCAGGAATACTACCAGAAAAAAAGAGGAAAGATCCCACAGTACGAACTTGTTGGACAGGAGGGTCCGGACCATGATTTTGTTTTTTCCGTTATTGTAAAACTTGGAACAAAGGTTTTTGGTCCAGGGAAGGGGAAAAACAAGAAAAGTGCAGAGCAGGATGCAGCTAGGATTGCTCTTGAAGCGTTACATCGTAATCGTCCTGAAGTGCCAGTTCTGAAAGAGTAGCATAATCGTTCAGTGTCGGCTCATCAATTACAAGAGATAAAAGGCGGTTCAGGGTTTTCCCTATTTTTTTCCCATCTGTTATTCCCAGTTTTTTTAAATCGTTACCATTTATCTTAAGATCTTTCAGGCTTAGTGCATTCTTCTTCTGATTGTTTACCCTTAAGCGAAGCTCGCTGTTATCCTGACTGGCCTTTAAATTTGTTGTTGCTTCCCTGTCAGCATCCCTGAGCATGAATAACCTGTCAATATAATCAAGGCCTACACGATTGATGAATCTTCTGACTGCCGCATCTGTCCAGAGGGGGGTATAGTTGAACATATGTTCTCCGACTAAATGGGAAACATCTTCTATTTCTTTGTTAGACGCTTTAAGCCTACGCAAGATGTTTTCTGTCATTTTTGCCCCGACCGCTTCATGTGTGTAGAAAGTATAACGGCCGTTACCCATTTTTTGTGTTTCAGGTTTTCCTATGTCGTGAAAAAGGCACGCAAGTTTTACTTCCAGCGGGAAGTTATGTTTTGCTGCATACTCAAGTGCCATAATGGAGTGCTCATATACATCTTCATTATGGTAGCCAAGTTGCATAACACCGGATGTTGCCTCCAGTTCCGGAAGAATTATTTTCATCAGTCCGGTTTCTTTCATATAGTTAAGACCACGGCGTGGACTGGGAGAATCAATAAGCTTAAACAGTTCCTCACGGATTCTCTCAGCAGAGACAAAACTTATGTTTTCTTTAAGTCTTATAATTGCCTTGAGTGTGTTTTTTTCTATCTCAAAGTTCAACTTTGAGGAAAAACGACAAGCCCTGAGCATCCTCAGCGCATCCTCTTTGAAGCGTTCATCAGGGTCTCCAATTGCCCTGATGAGACCGTTTTCCAAATCGGAGGTTTTATTATCTTTATCAATAAGTTTTCCGTCCGCAAGATTAATTGCAAGCGCATTAATCGTAAAGTCCCTGCGTCTAAGATCTTCATCCAGTGAGGTGACAAACTCAACTTTATCAGGGTGTCGCATATCAGAATAATCACTTTCAGTACGGAAAGTTGTTATTTCATATGACCCACCTTTATATAGGACGGTAACTGTTCCGTGTTTGACGCCTGTGTCTATTGTATGTTTGAAAAGGGACTTTACTTCATCAGGTTTGGCATCGGTAGTAAAGTCATAATCGTGGTTTTTTATCCCGAGAAGCCAATCACGGACTGCTCCCCCAACCAAGAACAAGGAAAAGTTGTTCTTTCTGAAAATTTCTGAAAGTTCTTTTATGTTAGGTGGTACGTTGAACGCTTTTGTTTTTATTTCAAGCATTATTTTCCCCTGAAGTCTATAAAAAGTATGACAAATATGAGCGAACATTAATAGGCGCTGAAAAGACTGAAAACTAATGAGCTTTTGTTTTGCCTACTAACAATTAGGGCTCATATGGTGGCCTTTATTTTACTCTAATCATTGAGTTGAATTCCCTGTAAATGTTACTATTAACATTATGAAAAACAAAGTAAAGGTCTTATTGGGCGTTTCTTTTATTGTTCTATTATTTTGTCTTGTCAGCTGTAATTCCCTGGAAACAGCTTTTTCGGGAAAGGCTGAGAAAAAGGATATAATCGGTTCATGGAGATATACAAAAGGGTCTGGAAGCGGAATAGACTTGACTCTAAATAGTGACAATACATACTCCTATGAAGAGTTTGGTACAAAGGGGCAGACCCTTTATAAGGCAACTGGGAGATACACGCTACAGGGAAACACCCTCCGTTTAAGGGGAATTGAGGAAGATGAATTCAGAAGTGAAGACTATAGCGTAAATATCATTGAATCAAATAACAAGAAAATCATGCGGTTGGCTGCCACACTTGTAAGGACAATGGACTTTTATCAGACTAAGGCAGGTGATTCTGATAACAGCAATGAAGTAAATACTAATTTTGTTTCATCATCGGAGAGTGCCAAGCCAGTTGCAGAAACAAATATTAACCCGGGGCTTTTAAAGTCAATTGCGGGTGTTTATACCTTTGATGGTGGTTCTGTAGTAATCAACGGGGAGGATGTGGCAGTCTCATTCAAGACTGATGCTTCACTTGAAACGGGGAAAATAACAGCATTAAATGGTACTACTGTATCTTTTAACCTAGGCGGAAATACCTATGAGGCTGCCTATATGAATATGAATAACCAGCTCACGCTTTTAACTGGTGGTGAGAAAATCGTGCTTGAAAAAAACTAATTAGGGGATGAAATAAATGTTTAAACCGGTGAATTCAAAAGTAAGTTTTCCAGAACTGGAAGAAAAGGTCTTGGAGTTCTGGGATGATAAGGAGATATACAAAAAAAGCATAGAGCAGCGTCCGGCTGACAATGAATTTGTGTTTTATGATGGACCTCCGTTTGCAACCGGTCTTCCTCACTTCGGTCATATCCTTCCTGGCACTATTAAGGATGCAATTCCTCGTTATCAGGCAATGAGAGGGAAAAGGGTTATCCGCCGTTTTGGCTGGGATTGTCATGGGCTTCCTGTAGAAAGCGAAATGGAAAAGACAATCGGAGTCTCAGGCCATGCAAACATAATTGAATATGGTGTAGATAAGTTTAACGAAGAATGCAGAAAAATAGTTCTCCGCTATACTTCAGAGTGGAAGAAGGCGATAAGAAGAACAGGACGCTGGGTAGATTTTGAAAATGGTTACAGAACCATGGATAAAAACTATATGGAGTCCGTATGGTGGGTCTTCAAAACCCTTTATGACAAAGGGCTTATTTACGAAGGTTATAATGTTCTGCCGTATTCACCGAAACTTGCCTCTCCGCTTTCCAATATGGAGGTCAACCTTGGTGGCTATAGGGATGTTACTGATCCAGCTGTTACAGTCCGTTTCAAGGTTGATGGGGAAGAAAAGACATATTTCCTTGCCTGGACAACGACCCCATGGACACTTCCTTCAAACCTGGCATTGGCTGTAGGACCTGAAATTGAATATGTGAAGGTTGAGGATGAAGAGAGCGGTGAATACTATATCCTGGCTGAAGCTCTGATAAATAAGTATTACAAGGATGGGAAGGGTTGTAAGGTTGTTGAACGTTATAAGGGAACTGACCTTGTCGGAAAGACATACGAGCCGCTTTTCCCATACTTCAAGGATCTGAAGAAACTGGGTGCTTTCCAGGTTTTAACAGCCGATTATGTTACCACTGAGGATGGATGTGGTATCGTACATACCGCTTCAGGCTTTGGTGTTGATGACTACAATACCATGAAAAAAGTCCCTAGTGTTCCTGTTGTGTGTCCTATTGATGATGAGTGCCGCTTCACAAGTGAAGTCAGTGACTTCCAGGGACTTTTTGTTAAGGATGCAGATAAACCTGTTATACAGTATCTTAAAGATCATGGGCTACTTGTAAAAAGAGAGAATTACCTGCACTCTTATCCTTTCTGTTACAGGACCGGAATGCCACTTATATACAGGGCAATGAGTTGCTGGTTTGTTGATGTTCCGAAAATCAAGGAAATAATGCTTAAGTCAAATGACCAGATTTATTGGTCTCCGGCGCATATCAAATACGGTAGATTCGGGAAATGGCTTGAGGGCGCAAGAGAATGGGCAATAAGCCGAAACCGTTTCTGGGGAAATCCTATTCCTGTATGGAAGTGTGACGGATCAGATTATATTGAAGTAATCGGATCAGTAAAGGAGCTTGAGGAAAAATGCGGGCAGAAGGTAGATGACCTTCATAAGCACTTTGTAGATAAACTTACCTGGCCAAGCCCAGATGGTAAAGGAACAATGAGAAGAATCCCCGATATCCTGGACTGCTGGTTTGAGTCAGGCTCAATGCCTTATGCCCAGCAGCACTATCCTTATGAAAACAAGGAAAGATTTGAGGAAGTATTGTTCCCCGCTGATTTTATTAACGAAGGCTTGGATCAGACACGTGGATGGTTCTATTCACTGACTGTACTTGCATCTGCTTTATTTGAAAAACCTGCTTTCATGAGCTGCCTTGTCAGCGGTATTGTTCTTGCTGAAGACGGAAGAAAGATGAGTAAGAGCCTGAGAAACTATACTGATCCTATGGAAGTTGTGAGAAAGTATGGGGCTGACAGTATGCGTTTTGCGCTTTTAAACTCGTCTCTTGTGAAGGCTGAGGACTTGAAATACAGCGATGAACTTGTCAAAGACGTTATTAAGGAACTGCTTTTACCACTTTGGAATGCTTATACATTCTTTGTAACATATGCAAATATCGATTCGTATGAACCGGGAGAGACGAAGTTTGAAGATCTGAAAAATCCTTTGGACAGATGGATTATTTCTTCTCTTGAGGAACTTGTAAAAACGGAAACTGATGCATTTGAAACATTGGATTTACAGACAGCAACTTCAGCTTTGGTTGCTTTCCTGGATAACCTTAACAACTGGTATATCAGAAGAAGCAGAAGAAGATTCTGGAGGAGTGAGAACGACACAGATAAGAAAGAAGCATACGATACTCTTTACAAAGTATTGATGACATTTATTAAGCTTGCTTGTCCGATAGTTCCATTTATCACTGAAACAATTTACCAGAATTTGAAAACTGAAGGCATGAAGGAATCAGTTCACCTCTGTGATTGGCCTGAATATAACAGTGCTGAGAGAGACTTGAATCTTGAAAAGGAAATGGCTCTGACAAAGAAGGCCATTGAAATGGGAAGAGCACTCAGAAGTGCAGTTAACCTGAAAATCCGTCAGCCACTTAAGAGCTTTGTCATTGTTGACCGTTCTGATGATGACATAAAGATTCTTGAGAAGAATAAGGCAATAATTGCAGAAGAACTTAACGTTAAGTCTGTCTTGGTAAAGAACGATGAGTCTGATCTTGTTTCATACTCGGCAAAAGCAAACTTCAAGGCTTTGGGTTCAAGGCTTGGAAAAAATATGAAAGAAGTTGCCTCAATGATTCAGGATTTTGATAGTCCTGAGATTGCAGCTATCCTTGATGGTAAAAACAAATCGGTAGTTTACAGTGCAGGAGAGATCGAAATCAGTGCAGATGATCTTGTTGTACAGAGAACTGAAGCAGAACATGTTAAGGTCCTCAATGATGGGGCGCTGACTGTGGGTTTTGACACAGAAATTACACCTGAGCTGCTAAATGAGGGAATTGCCCGTGACTTTATCAGACTAGTACAGACAGAACGAAAGGAAAAGAATTTTGATGTTGCTGACCATATCAGAATAACAGTTTCTGGAGATGATGATATCATTTGGGCAATCAAGGCATTTGAATCCTACATAAAAAGTGAAACTCTTTCTGATGAAATCATATACAGTGACAACAGCGGAAAAGTTTTTGATGTAAACGGAAAAGAGGTTAAAGCAGAATTAGTAAAGGCATAAAATGAAAAAGCTCACTTTTGTTTTGTTTATACTGCTCAGTTTCACTTCCTGTGTTCATAAGTCTCCTTTTATTGAGGAGTACTATTTCCAGAGCATGGGAGATGAAAGTGAAATAGTTATTACAGCTGATGTAAATAAAATGAATGAGAGCGAGAATTTCCATTTAAGTGATAGTTCTCTTTCCAAGGAGATTTCAAAGCGAGCAGAGCGTCTTTCAGTAGCTCTGGAGCCGAAAACCCTGGAAAAGTATCCTTTGGAAATATCTGATTATACTATTTACGGGGCAGCTGAGGGAAACTTCGGTTCATTTGTAGTCGGGACTGCACTTTCCTGGAATAAAACCTTTAAGAAAGAAAAGGATAACGGCCTCAAGTATTATACAAACGGAAGTATGAGTCTTGGTATCCCTAAAAATGGAATAGTGCTTTTCTCAACAGGAGATTACGCTGAAGCAGAAAGAAAGACCATATCTGAGAGAGTAATAAAAATTCCTTATGATACTGCCAGATATATGGCTTCAAGTACCTTGGCCATTTTTATTAATAAACCTGAAACTCTTTTGGATATAGGCTTTGATTTTCCTCAGACAACACTTAATCAGATCAAGGAATGTGTTCTTGTTATTGATGAAAAAGATGATCTTCCAGCAATGAGTGGCGTTCTTACAATGTGGGATGAAGGGGGAGCAAAGACCATGACGACCCTTTTGAAGAATCAGCTTATTCAGTCAATAAGGCGAAGCGGGGAAAAAGTTGATGTCAAAGCGATTGCACACTATTTCAATGCTGACTCTGACAAGGTCATTATTGACCGTTTTCTTCTTCCTGAGGATATGATAGTAAAAACACGGAATCTTCTAGAAGGTATCTAATGCCATTATACGAATATAAGTGTACAAAGTGCGCCAAGATGCTGGAAGAACTCAGAAGTTTCAATAAAAGGGATGAAAAAACCCAGTGTCCCGAGTGTGGCGGAACAATGAAAAGGATAATCTCATCAGATGTGGATGTTGTGTTTAAAGGATCTGGATTTTACGTAAACGATAAAAAGGACAAAAAATGAAAATATCTAAAAAAGTATTAAATTTTTTAA
>CAZOTY010000033.1:0-17235 GCA_964582905.1 uncultured Spirochaetaceae bacterium
CCGGATGTTCTGGTTCTTGCCTTGAAGCCACAGGTAATAAGGAATTTAAAAGATCTTTCCTCAATTAAGGCGAAGCTCATTATTTCAATTGCCGCCGGTATAACAATAAATGAGCTTGAGCATATTTTCCCGGAGTCTCCCATTGTCCGTTTCATGCCGAACCTTGCAGCAAGCAAAGGTGCTTCATGCACTGCAGTAGCATTCAACAGTCTTGTCGATGAGAAGGGAAAGGATATTGCCTCAGAGATTGCATCGTGCATCGGCAAATACTACTTGCTTGATGAGAAGGAGTTTGATGCCTTTATCGGCATTTCGGCCAGTGGTATTGCTTTTATACTTGAGGCAGTAAATGCACTGTCTCTTGCAGGCGTCCAGGAAGGCTTCCAGTACAATAAGGCAACAGAGATTGTAAGGGATACACTTTTATCCGTTGCATCTGTACTTGATGATCCTGCACTCTCCCCTGCAGTTCTTGAAACCAGGGTATGCTCCCCTATGGGGACTACAATTGAAGGTGTGAGGTATCTTAAGGAAAACAGTTTTGAAGGTATACTGATGGGAGCAGCAACTGCAGCTGCAGAAAAATCAAAGGAATTAGGAAGAAGGTAAAACATGATTGATATAAAAGAATTAAAAACGAGAAAAGATGAAATAGAACAGAATATCAGAAACAGGTTCATGAAAATTGATCTGGAAAAAATCCTCAAAGACCAGGAAGAAAGAGGAACTCTTTTAAAAGATGTTGAGGAACTGAGGGCAAAAAGAAATGAAAATGCCCAGAAAATGAAACAGAAGCTGGATCCTGAAACCAGGAAAACCTACATAGAAGAAGGAAAGGCACTTAAGGAGGAACTCAGCTTAAAAGAAGCCAAGTTAAGTGAAATTGAACAAATCTTTCTAAATGAGGTCAGGACAATTCCGAACTGGGCTTCCCCTGAAGCTCCTATCGGCAAGGAAGACAAAGACAGCCTGGCTGTAAAGTTCTTCTCAGAACCTACAAAATTCGACTTCAAAGCAAAGGACCACGTCCAACTCGGGGAGAGCCTGGATATACTGGACTTTGAAAGTGGCGCAAAAGTTGCCGGGCAGAAATTCTACTATATCAAAAACAAAGGTGTAATCCTGCAGATGGCACTTGAACGTTATGCAATGGATATAGTTATCAAGCATGGCTTTACTCCGTTTATCACACCGGATATTGCCAAAGAGGAAATCCTGAATGGCATCGGTTTTAATCCACGCGGGGAAGAGAGCAATATCTATACTATTGAAGGAACAGGAACATGCCTCGTCGGGACTGCAGAAATTACTTTAGGGGGGCTATATCAGAATACTATTATTGATAAAAAAGACCTTCCACTGAAGCTTACCGGACTTTCACATTGCTTCCGCCGTGAGGCCGGAGGAGCCGGACAATACTCAAAAGGTCTTTACCGAGTCCATCAGTTCAGCAAACTTGAAATGTTTATTTACTGTCTGCCTGAGGAAAGTGAGACTTTCCATAAAAAGATACTTTCCATAGAAGAGGAAATCTTCCAGGGTCTTGGTATCCCCTACCGTGTTGTTGATACGGCAACCGGTGATTTGGGTGCCCCGGCATACAGAAAATTTGATATTGAAGCATGGATGCCGGGACGTGGAGAGTGCGGAGAATACGGTGAGGTTACAAGTACCTCCAACTGCACTGACTATCAGGCACGAAGCCTTAATATACGCTACCGCGACGATGACGGGAAAATCAAATTTGTACATATGCTTAATGGAACAGCTGTGGCTCTAAGCAGGGCTTTGGTTGCAGTTATTGAAAACTATCAGAATGCAGACGGTTCAGTCTCTGTTCCTGAGGTTCTTGTTCCATACTGTGGTTTTGACAGGATAGAGGCAAGATAATGACAACCAGTGCTCTTATTACAGATTTCTATGAGTTGACAATGATGCAGGGCTACTTTTTGGAAAAACATAATCCAAAAGTGGTTTTTGATATGTTCTACCGTAACAATCCCTACCGCGGTGGCTATACAATCTTTACCGGTCTTGAAGAACTGATTGATAAACTTGAGAGCCTGGCTTTCTCCAAAGAAGATATTGAGTATCTGAAAGCCCTGAATGTTTTTGACGATGGCTTTCTGCAGTACCTTGAGTCCTACTCTTTCAAAGGAGATATTTACGCTTTTGATGAAGGGACTCCGGCATTCCCCGGAGAGCCCCTTATCAGGGTCGAAACAGATTTGATGGATGCCCAGCTAATCGAGTCTTTGCTTTTGAATACCGTAAACTTCCAGACACTTATTGCAACAAAGGCCAGCCGTATGACACTTGCAACCAAAGGCAAAGGAGCGATAATGGAGTTCGGTCTCAGAAGGGCTCAGGGGGAAGATGGTGCACATGCTGCGACAAGAGCCAGTTTTGTAGGAGGGGCAAAAGTTACATCAAATACTTACGCAGGGAAAAAATATGGTATTCCCGTTGCCGGAACTATGGCCCACTCATGGATAATGAGCTACTCAAGCGAGCTTGAGGCCTTCAGACGTTTCAGCGAAATCTATCCGGATAACTGTATTCTCCTGATAGATACATATGACACTTTGGGCTCAGGAATCGAAGCTGCAATTATTGTCGGAAAAGAAATGAAGGAAAAAGGAAAAAGAATCGGTGTAAGAATTGATTCCGGGGATCTTTCATACCTGACAAAAGCCATAAGGCAGAAACTTGACGATGCAGGTCTTAACGATGCAACAATCTGTGTTTCCAACGATCTGACGGAGGAGATAATACTAACTCTTGTCAATGACGGAGCACCTATTGACTCATGGGGAATCGGGACCCACCTTGTAACAGGTGGATCTCAATCTTCACTGAACGGTGTTTATAAACTTGCCGCAAAAGAGGAAGATGGTGTTTTTATTCCTACTATGAAAGTTTCCAATAGCTATGAGAAAACAACCAACCCGGGAATCAAACAGGTTAACCGTTTTTTCGACCGTAATGGTAATGCTCTGGGTGATTTGATTACCCTTACTGATGAGAAGCTTGAAGAAAACAAAACCTATACTTTCTTCCATCCGTTTTCCACTCAGGATTTTTTCATAATGAAGGCTGAGAGCTATTCTAAGATAAAACCTTTGCTTAACCTAAAAATGAAGGAAGGAAAACGTGTTGAACCCAAAAAGTCCCTTCAGGATATTCAGAAAGGGTCTTCACTGATGCTCTCTTCTTTTGACAAATCCTATAAAAGACAAATTAACCCTCATATATACAAGGTCTCACTTTCCAAAAAACTGAGGGATCTGAAAACCGATCTTATTGTAAAGAAAAAAGAAGGAGACGCCTAATCGGCTGTTTTCCAGTGTTCAATCAGGGAGAAAAAGTCAGTCTTCTGTAAAAGAAGCTGCTTTTTTTTCACCTCTTCATTGAATACTTCCTTATCAAAATATGGCTTATATTTCTCAGCGACATTTTTGCCGCTGATTTTTCTTATTGAAAGGGCCTTGGTATAAAACCGCTTCATGCCAGTGCACTCTGAACGGTCCTCAATAATGGATACCTTATTCGGGAACATAATCACAAAAGCATCAACAGTGACAATTGAATAGCCCAGAAGATAACATCTGACACCAAAGTCCAGAGCCTGATAATAGTCTCCGATAATATATGGATCGTAACACTTAAGACGTTGAAATAGTGCCCTGTCATAAAAACCGAGTTCCATTAATGGGTATAGTGTATCCTCAGGCTTTCCACTGTCCTTTTTCGGGGTAAAAGAAACCGGATCCACTTCTTTTCCCCTTAAATATGGAGCCCTGATTGTCGGCAGGATTTCTCCCTGAGCCGAAAGCATGATAGGGGCAATTGCCACAGGATGACCTTTTCCCTCCATAATTTTCATCAGTCTTGCCCCATCAAATGATATTAGCTCGCACTCACTTGAAACAACCAGAAAGTAAGTTGCATTGCACTCATTGGAAAAAACATTAATGTATGTTCCTGTTGTCTGGGCATTATGAAAAATGATAAAACTTACGTTACTGTAAGATGTTGTAAAGTCATCCTCTGAGAGACGGTATTCAGTTGTAATAACGTATAAAGGAGCATTGACATTCTCAAGGTACCATTCAATGGAAGAAAACAGCTCTTCCTTGGTTCCCAGATCCATAAGTCCTATTGCAATCTGTTGTTGCCTGTATAATGCTGAGAGTCTCAAGCCCGCATCCTGCCGGCGGAAAATCATTCTGTAATTATTCATTTTCTAAAGTATAACAGAATCCTCTGGTCTAAAAACTATGTCCTTCTGTCCTTTTCCCAAAATCAGTTCAACATCTTTTCTCTGCCGCCCCATAATCTGGGAAAGATCTGTCGAATTAAAATAAGGGCAGGCTTTCATGAATACTCTTCCGTCAATTCCTGCTATCTCGACTACATCTCCTTTTTCAAAGACTCCGATAATTTTTGCAATTCCAGATGGGAGAAGACTTTTGTGATCCAGAAGCAATGCCCTTCTGCATCCCTCATCAACAATGATTCTGCCCTCCGCCGGAGTATTGAGAATCCACCTCTCACGCTGGGAAAGCCTCTGGTCTGGAAGTATGAATGTTCCCACATTATCCCCTTTCATCACACGCAGAAGTGTATCCTTTTCAAATCCTGAGGCAATGATTGTTGCACATCCACCCTTTTGGGCAATCTGGGCAGCAAGAAGTTTCGTCTTCATTCCGCCGGTAGAGAAAGTACTTCCTTTGCCACGGGCATACGATATGACTGTACTGTCTATTTCCCTGACCTCATCGATTAGTACAGCCCCCTTATCGCTTTTAGGATTTCCTGTATATAATCCGTCGATATCTGTCAGGAGAATCAGAAGATCGGCATCAATTTTTGAAGCCACTAGGGCACTCATTCTGTCATTGTCACCGAAAACATTTCCAATCTCCGCAGTTGAAACAACATCATTCTCGTTGAAAATCGGTATAACTCCGAGAGCAAGTAAAGTTGCAACCGTACTCCTCAGGTTTTTATAGCTGGTTCTGTTGTTCAGTATTGAACGCGTAATAAGAACCTGTGCACAAATCAGATTGTGCTTTTTGAATTCTTCCTCATAAGCTCTCATCAAAATAGGCTGTCCAATTGCTGCGCATGCCTGTTTCATAGAGATATAAACAACGGGAGTATTGTGCTTGAGCTCCTTTGCCCCCAGTCCGACAGCACCAGATGAGACAAGGATTACCTGATGACCACTGTCTTTGATTATGGAAATCTGGTTAACGATATCCTTAACCATATCCATGTTTATTCCTTCCGGAGCGGATAGCAGGTTTGTACCGACTTTAATTACTACTCTCTTTGCTTTTGAAAAATCACGCATACTAAAGCTCTTTGTGATGGAAGGATTTTATTCCTTTAGAGTAATCGTCCACAATTTCGCCGTTCCCTTCAAGTATCCATTTGGTTGTCACAAGTCCATCAAGACCAACAGGTCCTCTTGCATGAATTTTACTCGTGCTGATTCCCACTTCTGCCCCAAGACCAAAACGAAAACCATCTGCAAACCGTGTGGAACAGTTTGAAAAGACATCAGCACTGTCAACCCGGTTGAAAAACAGTTCTATGTTTTCCTTGTTATCTGAAATTATCGCATCAGTATGGTGAGAACCGTGAGTGTTGATATGGTCTATAGCACTTTCAATACTGTCAACATACCGGCATGCAAGCTCAAGATCCAGATATTCTGTATCAAAATCCTCTTCAGTTGCTTCTATCAGGTTATCAGAAAATCCAAGAAGTTCTTTTCCGGCGTGTATTTTTACTCCGTTTTTTCCAAGCTCCTTAAAGACACGCTTGATAAAATCAGGTGATACGTTTCTGTTAAATAAAAGTGTTTCAACAGCATTGCACGCAGCAGGATACTGTATTTTTGAGTCAACTATAACATTTACCGATTTGTCGCTGAAATCAGCCTTTGAATCGACATATATTGAACAGATTCCATCTGAGTGTCCGATAACCGGAATCATCGTATTGTTCATTACATAGGAAACAAAACTGTTTGAGCCACGCGGGATAATAAGGTCAACAAGACCCTTAGCCCCTAAAAGGTCATTAACATCCTCATGTGTTTCCAAATTCTCAATCCAACCAGATTTGAATGATGTGTTTTCGGTTGCTTCCTTTATTACCTTAACCAGGATTCTGTTAGTGTTTAGCGCTTCCTTCCCGCCTTTCATGAATATACCGTTGCCACTTCTGAGTGCAAGGGAGGCAATCTGAACAAGGGCATCAGGACGTGCTTCAAAAATCATCCCTATAATTCCAATCGGGAAAGTTTTTTTTGTCAAAATGAAGTTTTTATCAAGTTCCCTTTTCTCCCTGACAATCCCGATTGGATCCGGAAGATTTGAAAGATCATCAAGCCCCTCAGACAAGGCTCTGATTTTGCTATCAGTAAGTTCCAGACGGTGGAGGACAGAACTTTTGATTCCGTTTTCCTTTGCCTTTTCAATGTCTTTCAGATTTTCATTTTTTATTTTATCAATATTAGCAAGTAAACTTTCCTTAACAGAAAAAAGGGCCTTAATCCTCTCCTCATTTGATGCCAAGGATAATAAAGCAGAACTTTTTCTGATTGCTTCATGATTATCTATGAAACTGGTACTCATAACTTGGATTTTACCGCAAAGAAAAATAAATATAAATCAGTTAGAAGCCGCATCTCACTGGGGCCTGGATTCTTTTTCCTTGCAAGAACGGAATAACAAGTTTAGTCTATTCCAATGGAAAAAGGTAATCAAAGAAAGAAAATAATCCTGTTCACGTCAATTGCCGGAATTCTTTCAAACATAGTTCTGGCGATAATCAAAGTAGTAATAGGATATCTATCGCACTCTGTAGCTATCGTTTCAGATGGTGCAAACAATGCAACCGATTCCCTTTCCTCCATAGTTACAATTGTCGGTTATAAAGTATCAGAGCGTCATCCGACAAAAGCGCATCCTTTGGGTTTTGGAAGGGCTGAATACATCTCAGCAATGGCAATTGCCTTCATAGTAATATTCACTGGTATCACTTTCTTAGAGCAATCAATTGAAGCTACTATCCATCCTGAAGGAATCAGCATTTCATCTCTCATGCTTATGGTCCTGATTTTCACAATTTTCATAAAAATCTTTTTATGGAGACTCGACCTGAAAATGGGAAAAAAAGCAAAAAGCGAGGCCCTTACTGCGTCTGGTTTGGATGCAGTGAGTGATGCGGTAACTGCATTGATAACAATTATTGCAGCGGTAATAGAAAAATATTCATCTTTGAAAGTCGACGGACCGGCGGGAATTATTGTTTCTGCTTTTATAATTTACAACGGATGCGTTGCACTTAAAGGAACACTGAATTCAGTAATCGGAGAGCGACCAAAGAAGAAGACAGTTGAAGAACTGACAGAAATTATCAACAAACATCCCCCTCTCAACGGATGTTTTGACATAATGATTCATAGCTATGGTCCTGTAGAGTCTATTGGAAGCTGTAACGTTGAGGTACCAGAAAATGTGAAGGCTGAAACTGTTTTTGATGCAATAATGGAAGCAAAGGAAGAAATCCTTGAGAAGACAGGAATCTATATGACAATAGGAATGCTTGCTGTAAACAATCTGATTCCAGAAGTCCATGAACTGGAAGAGAATGTATTGCTTTGTCTCAAAGAGACATCGTCTCATATTATCTCAATTCATGCATTTCACATACACTTCAAACGAAAGCTCGTCCATTTTGATATGGTTGTGGATTTTGATGTCAAAGATATGAAAGTATTCAGGAAACAAATAGGGGAAGCCCTGAAAAAAAGCTTCCCCAAATATAGTTTTGAATTCAATATTGATCCTGATTATGCCTAGAATGCCATTGCCATACAAATCATATCTATACCTGTAAACAGGACACAGATTCCCGCGAATATTCCTATTGTAATTGCACCTGAGAACGGATTGAAGAAGCAAATGACTCCGCAAATAACCAAAAGAATACCGGAAATCAGATTAAGCCACCATAAAGATCCGGAATTGGATGCATCCTGGATACTCTTTCCTATTGACATTATTCCGACTACCAAAAGCCATGCAGCAAAGAAATAAACCAGGAACAAATCGGTTGCTGCCTGCATGAAATTTGAACTTACCAGAATAATTCCAGCAAGAACAGAGATAATTGATCCAGCCAATGACCAGCCACCTGCGAGACCTGCCTTTCTCCTTGACGACCATGTAAAAATCTGCCCTATACCTTCAATAATCATACATATGCCAAGTGCCCATGGAAGAGCTGCATAGGAAGATCCTGGAGAGGCAAGAATCCAGATTCCGCTTATAATCATCAAAATACCTAAAACTACTGTTAAAAATTTCATTGTTTCCTCCGTCACTAATAAACAGAAGATAATAAAAAGCTGAATATCGTCAAATTTTTAACGTCATTGTCCTTAATGTATTTTGCAAAAAAAATAGAGGCCTTGGCCTCCTTGTAAGTTTTCAATCTTCAGTCAATAAGCAGATCCTCTGCCTCCTCTTCAGCAAGCGTCTCATCACCTGCCCTTGAAACCAGGTCATCCATATAAGCGCCCTCTTCCCTATTCTCTTTCTCTTTACATTTTAAAATTTTTTTCTCTGCTTTCTTTTCGTCTTTGTTCATCCTTTTCCCTCTAAACAAAATATAATCATAATTTCGGATTTTTAAATCAGTTCAAATCAAAACCTACATTAACACCAACAGATACTCTTGGTACAAAACCGTACATGTCTTTTATATCCTTGTTAAGTTCATTACCAACCGTATCAAGCTCAACGTCGTTGTAGTTACTTATCCATGAACAACCAAGACCCAACCTGATTGTGTAAGTATTATTCAATGTCTTGATTAATCCCTCTGGCAGTATATTCAGACCAACCTCAACATCAGCCATGAATGAATACATCCTCTCTTCTGTAATCCATGGAACAGTTGCCTCAGGATCCATATTAGTCAGATTTCTTACATCCCAGTGCATAAGGCCCAGTGAGAATTCAGCATACAAATCCAGGTAGTTTTTTGTCTGGTCAAAAGAATAGTCATAGGCAAATCCTACTAAATGCGATGAGATATTCTTTTTGTATCTTGTGTTGTCAGTATAATTGCTTTTCAGATTATCAACATAGAAAGCTTCTCCTGCAATATACCGGTTTTTATAGATAACAGAGAAACCATCATTAAGCTTTACCCCAAGTTCCGATTCGTGGAAATTTGATCTCATTAATCGGGCAAATCCTATGTAATAATAGAAATCTGTCTTTTTGTATGTTGGTTTTTCAAAAAGTGACATTACATCAATCGAATAAACTCCGTAGCCATATGCATTGGACCATGTTGAATAGTAATCCAATCGGAGAAAACCCGCATTGATTTCAAAATTGACTGTCACTCCATTTAAAAAATCTGCATACAGCTTTTCCGTTTCCCATGAGGAAAATGACTGTGCCCATTCATAACCAAAATTAACACTCAAGAGGCTTCTGTCACTGTTTTTTACGCTTACTCCTGCACTCAGCAGCTGCTGGCTACTAAAGCCAATCAGGTTATCAAATCTGAGTTCAGGACTGAATGTCAGATAATATGAGCCCAGCTTATAAAGCTTGAGATCAATGCCCAAATCAAGGTTAAGTGAGGCCAGCGTCTTAAATCCCTTTTCATAAGGAATATGAACTTGCGGAATACCAGACATCTTATGAACAAGATTCTGACAGAAATCCTGTCCTAAATTCCCTGCTAGCGCAAGGCCGGCTTCAGGCTTGGCATATATATCGAGAATACTGTTATTGATCAGATCTATATTCAAGCCAAATACAAACTTATATAAATCATAGCGCCCCTGATAGAATTCTCCTCCGATTCCGGGGTCATATATGGAGTCAACTCCTGTTGTCCACCCATCTTTCCATCCACGGTTCGTTATGCCATCAAAATCAGCATAAAAATACCAAACCGGTGCTTCCAGTCTGATACTTTCAGAAAATGACAGCTGATCATCATTATTAATTGAAAAACCAAAGGACCACTTATCATTTCCTAAACCGATTAAAGCACTTTGCGGAATATAATTCTCTTTTCTTGTAAAATCAGAAAAAGAAGCAGCACCAATGGTACCAACGAATACTAGTAGTGTTGCTATCAGACAAATCTTTTTCTTCATGCACATAATTTAGTAATAGATGACCTAAATCGGCAAATACAAAAAACTTTATTTGAAGGGGCTAGAAGCTGATATTGTCGCTAATAATTGGTACAGCTATGACAAAAAAATATCTAATTATTTACAGAACAAATAAATAATATTCTAAAGTTCAATTTTTACCGGTTTACCGATTTTTGCAGAAAGATATATGGCATCAATTATTTTCATAAGTATGACACTCTGTTTTGCCACAGGGGAAACAGCACGACCATTGAGTGTCTTCATAAACTGATCAATCATTTCGCTCCTTCCCATCTCTCCGTCATTCCTGTACTCAAATTTCTCCACCTCATCCCTGGAAATAAGTTTGAGCACATCGTATTTAGTTTTTCCTGCCGGTGTTTTTCTTTCAGTAAGCTCAGCTCCACCCTTATCGCCTTGGACAGAGAGGCACACAAACTCATCCTCAACCATTTCAGCCCAGCTGGTATGTGAATACAGGCAGGAACCATCCTGAAAAGTAATAAATGCATGGGATGAAGTTTCTGTATCCATTTTCAAATTCTTGCTACTTGTTTTTCCGTTTCTTGCATAGGCCCTATCATCAATAAATGAATTGAAATTCCTTGCGCTTACATACTCAGGTTTCGGATACTTCATCATATAAAGGGCCAGATCAAGCATATGAATCAAATCAATGGCACAACCTCCACCGGCAAATTCCTTATTGGTAAACCAGCCACCCTGACCCGGAATTCCTTTCTTTCTTGCCCATACGGCTTCTACGCTGTTAATCTTCCCAATCTGGCCTTCAGTAATTTTTTTATACATCTCCCTTGACCCAGGGCGGGCTCTGTTATTAAAGGCAAAGGATATGAGCTTAGATGCCTTTTCTGCTTCTTTAATAATGTCTTTTGTCTCTTTTGAGTTCTTTGCAGGGGGTTTTTCCGAGTACACATGTTTTCCTGCCCTGAGGGCTTTGATTGCCTGGTCTCTGTGAAATTTAGTCGGAGTACAGATTGAAACGATTTCAACATTGGGAATCTTACTGAAAAGTGTTTCCATGCTATCAAAATATGCTGGAATAGAATACTTCTTTGCGAAAGCCTCTGCGCTTTCCATGTTTGGATTCACCACCGCAAGCACATCTGCCCCTGCTCTTCTGAAGGCATTCACATGACTTTCTGCAATATGACCTGTTCCGATTATTGCAACTTTATATAGCATCATTTTCTCCCTTACTCATCAACATGTTCCAACAGGTACTTATAATCCTGCAGAACTGTAGTTATTACAGCTCTGACTTCCTCGTCTATCTCAGGTGCCAGATTACCATTCTGATCGTAGTCTGAAACTATTTCATCCCCGTCAACACGGATAAAAATCTTTTTTCCATCCAAAGCAAATCCATTATTCTTGCTTACACGGTAATCATCGATTCTGTTAAAGAGTGTAAGCTTGGTTTTGTAAGGATCCCCATGATGTGGACAGTGCGAAGCGCATACTCCGCATTCGTTGCAGAAAGCATCAATATGGATTATCTGGAAAGGATCCTCAAAAAGGCCTGTTTCTCTGGTATCTATTGCAACATTCGCCCTATTGGGACAAATATCTACGCAGATATTACATAGATAATTGCACTCACTGCACCTGGCTCCCTCCTGTTTGAAAAATGAATCAGAATCATATTCTCCTTTTTCCAATACAGAAACATTCTTTTTCCTTATCTGGGAAAAGAAAGCATCCTCAGCAATTCTCAGTTCAGCTTCTTCCTCTTCACTTAGCTCTTCACTATCATCATGGTTGTGTCCACACTCACACTCATCATTGTCTTCATGGTCATGGCCACAAGTGCATTCATGGCCCTCATCATGATGACAATGGCAATCATGACCATCCTCATGGCTATGACTACAATGACACTCTCCGTGATATGAGGCATCTTCTTCCTCGAAGTCTTCTTCTATTTCCACTGCCATCTTTTCATAAGCATCGTCTATTGCCTTATCGACAGCCTTTCTTGCACTTTCAATTGCGCGTACAACTGATGAAGGTCCGCTCTGGGCATCTCCGATAACATACACATCACTGTCTGAAGAATCATAGCGTAAACTTTTCAGCACTTCTGGATCCAAACTTTCCCCGATGGCAGTAATCAATGAAGAGCACCTGATATCCTTCGTTTTACCGGTTTCTTCTGCCCTCCTCCGTCCTGATGAATCCCTGTCCCCGAGTTTCATGACTTTATAGGTCAGAGTCCCGTCACTTGAAGAGACAGAAAGAGCCAGAAAAAGGAATTTTACCCCTTCTTCTTTTGCTTTTTTATACTCTTCGGCATTACATAGAAGTTCATCCTGACTTCTTCTGTATAAGACAGTCACACTCTCAACACCATCCTGGCCTAGAGCCGTTCTTGCAGCGTCAAGTGCTGTATTGCCACCCCCTACAACTACAACATCCTTACCGAGGTTGAATTTTTTATCCTCTTTTACACCTTTCAGAAACTCCAGGGCACCAAGGCGGGGTGTATTTCCCTCGATAAAAGTATCTTTGACTTTATTTGCTCCGATTGCGACAAATATGTACTCAAACCCTTTTTTTCTCAGAAGATCAACACTGACCTTTGTTCCAAACTCAAAACTGACCCCTTTATCCCGGATCAGGGCAATATCTCTGTCAAGTGCATCTTCTCCTATACGGAAAGAAGGAATTGCAGAGCGCACAATTCCCCCCGCTTTTTCTTCCTTTTCAAAAAGCGTTGTATCAAAACCTGCCGAAGAAAGGAAATATGCTGCCGCAAGTCCAGAGGGTCCTGCTCCTATTACAGCTGCCTTGGTTTCTGTTGGGCTTTCTTTTTTCAGAAATTCCTTTCTGAACTCAGGTTCTGCTTGCTTTGCGAGTTTCCTTTCTATATCACGGATTTTAACCGGTCCCTCGTAACTGAGCCGTGTACAGTGGTTTTCACATTCATGTTCACAAATATACCCTGTTATATTAGGAAGCGGATTATCCATATAAATCAGTGCAAGTGCCTCTGCTTCCCTTCCTTCTGCAGCAAGTGCAACATAATCAGGAACCATTTGATGTATCGGACAGGACTGTACACATGGAGCCACATAACAGTCGAAAACAGAAAGAGGGGTATTAATCTTTGTCCTATTTCTCCCACGGAACTCCTTACTGGCTATACTGCCGGTTTTCAGTACCTCTTCAATAAATCTTTCAAGTTCCGCTAAATCAATGGTTCCTTTTCCACTTTCTGTAGTATTATCAGCTATTTTAGCAAGGCCGTTCAGCCTTGTGATACCTCCAGGTACCAATACAGCAGATGAAAGGGTAACAGGAGAAAATCCGATTTTAATAAGGTTTGCAAATGAATAATCGTCACACCCTCCTGCATAAGCTATATTTATTTCTCCATCAAAATTCCTGCTTATATGAAGTGCCATTTTCAAGGCAAGCGGAAGAAGAGCCCTGCCTGAAAGATATTTATTCTCACCCTGAAGGATTATAGACTTATTCACAACTCGCAACGAGTTTGATACTTTGATAGAAAAACCTCGCTTGTTTTCCTCTGCTTTTTTCTTCAGCGTTTTAATTAGTGAAACAGCACTCTCTTTATCAAGACCGTGTTCAAAGTACTCCCTTTCCAGAACTATTTCGTCGTAAGAAAGGGTATTTAGGGTTTTTCTTACTTCATCATAACCGAGAAAGTTTGGTGAAAGCTTAAGACATAAATCGGTTTTCTCCAATAAATACGAAGAGCACTTTTCAATTTCAGACTCAGACATTCCAGAAAGGGGAAGATATGTGAATGAGGATGCAATATTGGGAGAAATGTTCTTTATTGTCTGAATGACATTTTCCTTTTCCCCTTCCCATTCAGTTCCATCAAGAATACCTTCCATAACCATTGCCAGAGCCATGTCTTTGTAATCATAGAATGCAGCAACGCCTGTAGCATCAATAAGAGATGATATGAAATTGTCCATTTCATCGCTTTTCATATCTGTATATGTATATCCCACCGAAGGGCTGAATAGGAATGACGGCTTTTTTATTACCTTCTTTTTAAAAACTGATTCAAGAACATGCAGAATCACCCATGCTTTTATGTACTCATTACATGAAGCTTTTATATCCAAATCAGATGATGAGTCTGTGTTAAATGATGCTAAGGATGTATCAATAGACGGACGCAATACTTCACTTTTACCTGCAGACACGGTTTTCAGTTCAAAAAACCTGCTTCCTGCAAGATAGGATGAAACAATACCCTGGACCAGCGTTGTGTTGGGACCTGAAGATATGCCAAGTAAAGACTCAGCTTCTTTTCCCATAAACACTGCTTTCTTTGCGTCTCCGTAAAAGAAAAACTCACTTTTGTTTACGGAAAAAATACTTCCATGGTATTTATATTCCAAGATAATTCTCTCGAGAAGGACATCAAAAGGTACAGGCCTGATTTTATCGGACATTTTTCACTCCTACTTTTGATATTAAACGAAAAGGAGCATCCTGTAAAAAGCAAACGCTATAAAAAGAAAAAAGCTACCCGGAGGTAGCAGATTATCAGAAATGATGTCTCATAAGGCTCATCACCCGTAAATAGTAGTGGATGTTATCCAAGAGTGAATTCAGGCATATTGCCAAAACAAAGCCGAATATTATGCACATTGAAGAGAGCGTAACAGCAAACACGCTCAGGGCAAATGCAACAGATCTATGGGCGTATTCACACTTATTATTCTTTTTCATAAGCATGCTCAGTGCGATTGCAGAAAGAACCAAACCGGCAACAGAGACTAGAAAACACGGCGATCCGAACAGCGCAAACACTGATGCGATAATAGAAAGTGTTATAGGCCACCATGTTTTGTCGGTTTCCTTTTTTTGTTCTGGTTTCTTTTCACTGCCTGCACTTCTTTCTGAAACCGTTACTGTGTTTATATCCTTCACTTCTTCAACGATTACTTCTTCCTTTGTTTCTTCGTCCATAAAGCTTTCTCCTTGAATTAATTTTATCAAGACAAACATAAACCATGCAAAAAAACTGGTCAACAAAGTTCGATAATTCTTCACAAGAGATACATTAAAGGTGAAAATGTTTCTATGAGAAAAACAAATTACAGTGTTGCAAAACTTACCCCAAGGAATGTTGAAAGTACTACTCTCCTTTCGGGAGTACTCGATGAGGAAATAAAAATCAGGATGAACACTGTAATTATGGCAGAATCCCCTGTCAAGGAATCACTGATTTATAAAAGGGTTATCAACTCTTTTGGACTGAAAAAACTCGGTTCAAGGCTTTCTCCCCATTTCAAGGCACTGCTTAATGAAATTGAGAATCAGTATTCCCGGGTCAAGGAGGGAAACGAAAGAGTCTTCTTCTCAGGCCCATGCGAGATTGATTATTTCAGGGCCACCCCGGATGCAAGAATACGGTACTCCTATCAGATACCAAACTCGGAAGCAATAAATGCACTGCTTTATGTTATTGAGAACGAAGGAACTTCAGATAAAGAAGAACTTTCAAAAGCATTCTCAGAAGCTCTGGGTTATAAAAAGCAAGGAGCAAAGGTCAAGGCTCTTTTTGATACTGCATACAAAAGCCAAAGTGTAAAAAACAGACTTTCCAAACTGAAATAGAAAAGCATTTTTATAAACTAATCCCCTACTTTCAAGAAACAGGATAAAGCACTAAACTATTTTTAGGAGAAAACAAATGAAAAGACTGAATCAGTTTCTAGTTATTTTGGTTGCATTACTATTATTGTTCTCCTGTGCTTCCTCCGGAAAAACACAGAAGTCAAAAAATGCAGTTCAGCTTCCTGTCATGGCAGGAGATATCCAGACAATAAGCAAATATGGTAACTGCTATTCTACAATAAGTGTAAAAGAAGGCCAGGCAAAAGGTTACAACGAAGGGGATATTATTTCAGTTACAATTAACGGAAAAGTAATCGAAATGCCAATCGGAACCAGCTACAGCGATGTTGACGTAGGATCTTACATTGCAAGATGTGATTATGCAAATGATGTATATGAGTTTGCAATCAACCATGGAAATTTCATGAATGAAACAGGTGCTACACTTGGAACAGAGGTCAGTTTCACCATGGCTGATAAAGGTGGTTACATGGAAGAATACCTGATCCGTCACCTTGTAAAGAGTGAGGACAGGAAGGCATATGCCTCTGACGAAGTGTTTGCAAACTTCAGGGAAGTTGACGAAGGGGACATTGATGAAGGCATTCTATACAGAGGTTGCAACCCGGTTTACGGAGATGCAAGGGCCCCTTATGCAGATAAGCTAATTAAGAAGGCTAAAATCAAGACTGTTATAAACCTTGCTGATACCAAAGAATCAATAGAGAAGAACCTTAAGAATGCTCCGAACTACAAATCACTTTACAACAAGGGATCAGTCATATCACTTAATATGGGTGTTGATTTTGCAGATCCTGAGTTTACAAATAAGCTCCGCGAAGGCCTTATTTTTATGGCCACCCATAAAGGCCCGTACTATATTCACTGTAATGAAGGTAAAGACAGGGCCGGTTTCGTAATTGCATTCCTTGAAGCTCTCTGTGGCGCAAGTATTGAAGAAATAACTGAAGACTATATGGAATCTTTTGAAAACTATTACGGCACAGAACCAGGCAGCGTTCAGTATGCAGAAATCAGTAAGAATGTTGCTTCATTCCTCTCTGCTATAAACGGTGGGAAAATGCCTAAAGACAAAGAGCTTAAAAAGGTTGCTTCCAATTATGCAGTCAAGACAATCGGATTGACAGAAGCTCAGGTAAAAGCGATTATCAAAAACCTGACTTAATTCATTTTGCATCTTAAGTTTCTGATATAAAAAAGAGGCTGTTGCAAAAAGTGATATGAACCCCTCCTATTGGACTAAAAAATCTAATGGGGGGGGATTTTTTATGAAAGTAAAAAAAGAAAACCTAAGAAGAGAAAATGAAAAGTTAAAAAGAGAAAATCATGAATGAACTAGGGCTACACAACGAACGTAAGAAAGTAGCTAAGTACAATTC
>CAZOTY010000034.1:0-16894 GCA_964582905.1 uncultured Spirochaetaceae bacterium
AATTAACCGTATGATAAGCCTTTGCACGAGCAATATTAAGTAACTCTGCTATATCTCTATAAATTTTAGTAACTTCATTTGCCATGAACACCGCCGAATAATTTTATTTTAGCATAAATAACGATTTATGCCCTTTTAAATTGAGCTTGGCTGAGCTTCATTTTGAGAAATCAAAATACCTCTTTGAGAATTTTAATTCCTAAAGTAGAAGCAATATAAAAAGAAGCGAAGTAAATAATTAATTGCATCTAAGTTTGGAAAGCAGGGAAAACTACAAAACCACTATTATATTAGACTAAAAACGTTTCAGTCTTCACCATAAGGATTTCATTATATAAGGAGAAGATCAAATGAAAAGTAAAGAACATTTGACAGAAGAAGAAAGGAGAATAATTAAGAGGAAGGCTTAGATAGGAACCTCAAGCAAAAGGAAATAGCAGCAAAGATAGGAGAGAGTGCATCTACAATAAGTAGGGAAATAAGGAAGCATATAAAGCTTGATCGTTCTTCAATTGTTGGTAAAAGGATAAATGATTGTCTATTTAGAAAGAACTGTAAGGTGAAGGTAGAAAATAAACCTTGTAAGTTTAATGAGTATTGTAGAAGGGAAAAATGTTGTAATTGTTCTTTTTTCTGCAAAGCTAATATTTGCCTATATTACCAGAAAGAAGTATGCCAAACCTTATAGGTGTGTTGATGAAGTTTTCTCGCTTTTAAGAAAACCCTAACCAAGCAAGAATACAAGTCTCTCTTTAGTGTAATTCTAACAGATAGGGGTACAGAGTTTTAGTAACCCTGATGGTATTGAATTGGATACAGATGGTAATAGATATACTAGGGTCTTTTACTGCAATCTTAGAGAAATGACCAAAAAGGTGGATGCGAAAGAAACCATAGGGAGGAGTTATGGAAACTTGTATCTAATTTTAGAAAAGCTTCCTCTCCCCTTTTTTAATTGCTTCTATTTTAGGAATTAACCTTAATTACTATTTTAGATTTTTTGTTAAGTCAAAAAAAGGCCGCTGCAATGCTTTGGTCTTTTCCCAAATTTTGCAACAGCTCTCTTTCTTTTATTAGCTCAGTTCAGAGGCACCTGTGTAAAGCTGGTAATAAACGCCACGTGCCTTAATCAGATCTTCATGGGATCCTCTTTCTATGATTCTTCCATGCTCGAGAACCATTATGGCATCACTGTTTCTTACAGTGGAAAGTCTATGGGCAATTACGAAAACGGTTCTGTTCTGCATAAGTTTATCCATACCAGACTGAACAAGGGCTTCAGTTCTTGTATCAATTGATGATGTTGCTTCATCCATAATCAGCACAGGTGGGTTAGAAATTGCAGCACGGGCAATGCTCAGCAACTGCCTTTGGCCCTGGGAAAGCTCTTCTCCGCTATTTGAAATTACTGTTTCATATTTATCAGGAAGCATATTTATAAAGGAATCTGCATTAGCAAGTTTAGCTGCAGCAATTACTTCCTCATCTGTGGCATCAAGTTTTCCGAACCTGATATTTTCCTTAATCGTCCCAGAAAACAGATTGGTATCCTGAAGAACCATACCAAGGGAGTGCCTCAAATCATCAAGCTTTATATCCATAATGTTGATACCATCGAATGTGATTATCCCTTTCTGTATATTGTAAAAACGGTTCAGCAGGTTTGTTATTGTTGTTTTTCCAGCCCCAGTTGATCCAACAAAGGCTATTTTCTGACCTGGTTTTGCATAAAGCGATATGTCGTGAAGAACTATTTTGTCAGGTTCATAGCCAAACGTTACATTCTTTAAAATTACCTCCCCAAGAAGTGGCACATACTTAAACTCCTCACCTCCGTTCTCAGAAATCTTCCAGACTTCATCACTCTTTGGAGTATTCTTTTCACTCTGGTCGATTGAGAATTTAACCTCATCAGCCGTATTAAGCTCATTTTTCCTGCTGACCTTCCAGCCCCATGAACCGGTTACTGTACTGCTCTCAGCTCCACTCTCATCAAGATTAACCAGTGTTACATTTCCGTTATCTTCCTCCACTCTCTCTCCTTCAAGTTCGTAGATTCTCTCTGCACCGGCAAGGGCAATCAACACAGTATTCAGCTGATTCGACATCTGCCCTATGTTATTTGAAAATGAACGTGCAAGCTGCAGAAATGCCGCAAGGGCACCGATTGTATATATACCCCCTGAGCGGATTGCTATAACAGCACCTATGAGAACCAGAACAACATACTGAAGATTCCCTATGTTGTTTGATACCGGCCCCATACTGTTCGCCCAGCTGTTTGCCTTGCTCATTGAGGAGTTCAGTTTTTCGTTCAATACATCAAAGTCTTTTTTTGCCTCCTCTTCATGGCAGAACACCTTGATAACCCTCTGCCCGTTAATCATCTCCTCGATAAAGCCGTTGACACTTCCGAGGTTTTTCTGCTGTTCTGCAAAGTTCTTGCCCGAGTGTCCGGCAACTAATTTGGTAGCCAAAAAAAGTACTCCGATGAACGCAACGACTATGAGAGTGAGTTGCCATGAGTTGATAAACATTGAGATGAATACAACAATGACAGTCACAAAAGCAGAAAGGAGTTGCACGAGGCCGTTTGAAATAAGCTGGTTCAATGTATCAGTGTCGTTTGAGAAACGACTCATAATTGATCCATGGCTTGTCCTGTCAAAAAATGCTATTGGCAACATTTCCATATGGCGGAACATTTTATTTCTTATATTATAAAGTGAACCCTGGGCTACACTTACCATCAGCAAAGACATAACTGCATTGAAAATGACAGATAGCAATACAACTGCAGCAAACTTGGCAAGAGAAATTATTGCAGGCATCCAGTCAGGATCCTTAACTCCTATCAGCGGTTCGACAAAGTTATCAATGAATTCTCCGATAAAATTAGCTGAATATACTGTAGCTCCTGCAACGACAAGAATTGCTATAATCACGAAAACCAGAACGCCGATTCTATGTTCAAAGACATCCTTGAGAACCCTCATCATAGTTTTCACTGGATGCTTTGCTTTTGCTCCCATCTTAAACTTTCCCATTATACGTCCCTCCTTGTCTGAGTTTCATATAACATTCTGTAACCTTCATTCCGTTCCAGCAGCTCTTCGTGCGTCCCTCGGTCGATGATTCTTCCATTATCAATAATCAATATCTGGTCTGCCCCTTCAATTGACGATATTCTCTGCGAAATTATAATCTTGGTTGTATCTTTTACCTTGTTCTGCAATGCCTCACGGATTTTTCTGTCAGTAGCTGTATCTACAGCACTCGTTGAATCATCCATAATAAGGATTTTAGGCTTTTTCAACATAGCACGGGCTATACTGAGTCTCTGCTTCTGTCCCCCCGAGAAGTTTGCACCTCCCTGGTCTACAAAATGGGTGAAGCCCTCCTCTTTCTCCTCAATGAAAGGCAATGCAGAAGCAAATTCAGTTGCCTCCCTGAGTTCATTCTCACTGGCCTCAGCATTCCCCCACTTCAAGTTGCTTTCGATGGTTCCTGAAAACAATGTATTCTTCTGCAAAACAACTGATACTGCATTTCTCAAATCCGTGAGGTTGTAATCTTTTACATTTTTCCCTCCGACAAGCACTTCTCCTTTTGTAGTATCATAAAGCCGAGCAATCAGGGAAATAAGCGTTGATTTTCCACTTCCTGTGGGTCCAATTATACCAACAAACTCACCGCTGTTGATTTTCAGATTCACATCCTTCAATACATCATTTCCATCTTTGAAACCAAAAAACACATTCCTGAATTCAACAGATCCGTCTTTTACGTTTTTCAGGCCATTTTCATTTCTGTCCATACTTGGTTCTGTATTCAGCACTTCACTGATTCTCTTCATACTGGGCCAGGAAATTGAGAACATGATAATTATCATCCCGGTCATAATCAAAGATGTAAGAATCTGTGCAGTGTAGGTGTATATACTCATCAGCTGACCTGTTTCCATGTGCCCTATATTAATTAGCTTTGCACCAAAGTATGAGACAGCAATCATACATCCGTAGGAGATAAACATAACAAACGGATTCGTTATTGCCATTATACGCTGACCTTTAGAAAAATTTACCTTGATTTCCTTGGCAGCTTCATCAAATTTCCCATCCTGCTCTTCTTCCCTGACATACGCTTTTACTGTCCTGATTCCACTGAGGTTCTCATTAACAACAAGATTGAATCTGTCATAGCCTTTAAATGCTGCCTCAAAATAAATGTGTGTTTTTTTATAAACTATACCAATTCCAACTGCAATAAGGGGTATGGCAACGGCAAATACCGCTGCAAGAGAGCCCCCGTTACGGACAACCATGATTATTGCGAAAATAAACATGACAGGTGCCCTGAAAAGCATACGGATACTCATCTGAAAAGACTGCTGAACATTCTGAACATCGGTTGTCAGACGGGTAATCAGGCTTGAGGTGGAAAACTTGTCTATATCCTTAAAGGAGAAATCCTGTATTTTACCAAAAAGATCATGACGCAGATTCGTTGCAAATCCACTGGATGCATGGGCTCCCGTATAAGCAGAAAGGACTCCGAATGTCAAAGAAAGAAATGCACATCCAACCAGGACTGCACTCATTTTTCCGATATACACCATATCACTTGCACTGACACCGTTATCAATAATCAGGGCCATCAAAGTCGGAATCAATACTTCCATCAATACTTCCCCTACCATCCAGATAGGAGTCATTATGGCCATGACTTTATACTGACGAACCCTTTTAAGAAGAGTTTTAATCAAGATTTGCCTCCTTAGAGTTAATACAAATTTAAAAAATTAACGTCATTCAAGGCAAGTAAGCAATATGTCGTTTATATGTTTTTAGACTGAACCGAGGTTCTTGAATGAAGAAACAGGCATCGTAAAGATAACAGCTTTTCCTCTCTGCTTTAGGATATCCATTTTCTCAACTTCTTCAATGATAGCGTCAACTTTATCCTTGCTCTCAACAATCAGTAAAACTTCTTTTTCTGCTACAATCGGATAACCGAAGAACTTAGTATCTTCTTCCCTTGCAGTTCCATGAGCGTTAATTATAGAACCACCCTTTGCACCTGCCTTTCTTGCGCAGGCCATAATATCCTCTGCATAACCTGACTCACAGATAATTTCTATCAGTTCAAATTCGTCTTTCATTATTTCCTCCTCCGCACTTTTCAAGAAGATTAATACTCCCTTTATCTTCAATGGAAGCAGGGCCTGCTTGATTTTTTCCTCTTCACTGCTTTTGATAATGGAAATCAGTACTTCCTTTTTACTGTCTCCAAGGCCAAGCATGGCTAAAATGGAACTGGAGGCTGTACCACGGGCATTCATTACTGTTCCACCTGGCGCTCCGACTTCCCTCGCTTTATCCATAACAAGAGCAGCGTCTCCTTTCGGAACAATCGCAATCATCATCTTGCCTTTTCTCATTTTTTTGCCACTCCTTCTGCTTTCTTAAGTGTAGCACGATAAATTGCACCAAGAATCTCAATTGTCAGAATTGGCATCATGGAAATAAGACCAATCATCCCGAATGATGCACTTGTTGCATCTTCTGAAATCAGCGAAGCTGCTCCGATTACAAAGGGAAGAAGAAAAGTTGATGACATAGGACCAGTTGCCACACCACCTGAGTCAAATGCAATACCGACAAAAAGTGTATTTGAAAAAACCATCATCAGGATAACAAGCAAATAACCTGGCAAAATAAACCACCAAATTGAAAGTCCATAGATTACTCTTATCATTGAGAGTGCAACAGCAAGAGCAACTCCGGTAGAAATAAACGCCAGCATAACAATTCTCTTGATTCTCCCCTGGCTTACATCTTCAACTTGCTCAGTTAAAACCCAGATAGCTGGTTCTGCAAGGACTACTGCAGCGCCTAAGACAATTCCTACAAGGATCAAAGCCCAGTTTCCAACACCGGCGACACTTGCACCAAGGGCTGTAGCAACGGGCATAAATGAGGACTCAACAGCAAATAGGAATATTGTTATTCCAAACCACGAATATGCGATACCGACAAATAGTCTGATTGCTCTCAAGCGTGGTAACTTCATGAAGAAAACCTGAACAAGAATACAAATTACAACCAATGGTAAGAGTGCTGTTGTAACAGTCTTGAATTCTTCAAGGAAAATGGCTCCCAAAGATAAGGCTTCGCTACTCTCAGTGACCGCACCGGCACTCCCCTGACCGGAAAGTGCACCCAGAATAAGTACAAACAATACAGGTCCGATAGATGCCATTCCAGCAAAGCCGAATGAATCTTCATTGCTGCCACCATGGGAAGCGGCGACGCCAAGACCGATTGCCATAATAAAAGGAACTGCCATAGGTCCTGTGGTTGCGCCCCCTGCATCAAACGCAACGGAGACAAAAAACTCTGGTACAAATGCTGCAACAACAAGCAGAAGAGCAACACAAATTGCCATTGTGATCTTCAATGAAAACTTGACTACCGCCCTAAGGTAAGAGAGAGCCATGAAGATTCCAACTCCCAAAGCAATCATCATAATAAGAACTGTTTTGTTAATTGCACTGTTAAGACTGATAATCTGCTCGGTTAGTACAGTAACATCTGGCTCCGCCATCGTAATAATGATTCCCAGCACCAGACCGGTTCCCATAAGGAGGTAAATATTCTTTTTACCGGTAACAAGGTTACCTATATGGTTACCTACAGGAACAAAGCCCAGATTTACACCTAAAAGGAACAGAGCCAGCCCGAATATCACAAGTACTACAGATAAAAGGAACTGCCAGATTGGAACGGTCGTGGAAAATGTATGGAATACAAGGCCAAGAACCAAAGCTATAAGTGCAATCGGCAAAACTGAAACCGATACTTCTTTAAGTTCTTTTAAAAGACCTTCCATTAATCTTCCCCTTTAATATTTATAAATGTTCAACAACTATTTTTTCAATCGCTTTAGCCAAAGAAATTGCATTTTCTTCACTTTTTGACTCTACCATAATTCTTATAAGGGGTTCAGTTCCCGAAGCCCTCAGAAGAATCCTTCCGTCATTATTCTTCTTATTGAGGTCCTCAACCATCTTATTGATTTCAGGCGATGACATTATTTCATTTTTCTTTGAACCGACTCTGACATTTATCAGGACCTGAGGGTATTTTACAAATCCTTTCTTCATTTCAGAGGCGCTGACCTTTCTGGCAAGCATGACCTCAGTAAGTTTCAGGGCAGTCAGAATTCCATCTCCGCTGTTTGCATACTTACTGAAAATAATATGGCCAGATTGTTCACCGCCAAGACGGTGTTCTCCCTCTACCATTTCCCTGTATACAAAGCGGTCTCCGACTTTTGTTATCTTATAGTCAATTCCATTATTTTCCAGTGCTTTGAATAAACCGTAGTTACTCATTTGTGTTACAACAACGGTATTTGTAAGGAGTTTTCCACGGTCTTTCATATATTTGGAGTAGATGTAAATAACATCGTCGCCGTCTATCACCTCACCGTTTTCATCAACGGCAATACATCTGTCCCCGTCTCCATCAAATGCAAATCCTATATTTGACTTTGTTTCGACAACGAATTTCTTTAAATTCCCGATATGGGTAGATCCTGCATCTTTGTTTATATTCAACCCGTCAGGATTATTGTTGATAACAGAAACATTCGCACCCAGTGCTTCAAAGACAGCTTTGGCAATAGACCATGTTGATCCGTTAGCAGTATCAAGAGCAATTCTGAGGCCCCGGAATGAATATATCCCGAGGCTTATAAGATACCCGATATACCTGTTTCTTCCTGAAAAGAAATCGGTTATTGTTCCGATATCCTCGCCTCGGCTGAGTGGAATTTCTCCCGTTTCCCCTTCGAGGTATTTCTCAATTTCCTCAATTACTTCGTCCTCAATCTTTTCACCATTGCTGTTAAAAAGCTTGATACCATTATCATAAAAGGGATTATGGCTGGCAGTAATCATAATGCCTGCATCAAATGAATCGGTACGGGTAATAAAAGATACTGATGGAGTTGTTGTAACATGCATCAGATAAACGTCCACACCCGATGAAGCAAGAGCACCCGAAAGAACATATTCAATCATATAGGAGGAACGACGTGTGTCTTTCCCAACTACGACTCTGGCCCTTTCCTTATTCTGCTTCCTGCTATTCAGATAATAACCCAGAAAACGTCCGACCTTATAAACATTATCAGAGGTAAGGGTAACATTTGCTTCCCCGCGATACCCGTCTGTCCCAAAGTATTTACCCATTGTTTACCCTTTTGATTATTTCCCTGGTGCTCTTTACAATGGAGTCACTCTCTATCATTCCCCTTACAGATACCAGAGGATAGACTTGTGTCCTCTTTCCTATCACAGTTCCCGGATTCAATACAGAATTACATCCGATTTCTGCCCCATCCCCAACAAGAGCTCCCCCTTTTCTCCTTCCGATAGGGATAATCTTACCATCAGATGTTTTCATATAAGTATGTTTCTTATCCCCTCTCAGATTGGAAAGAATAACACCTGCCCCTAAATGGGACTTCTCTCCCAATATGGAATCTCCAACATAGTTGAAATGGGGAAGAGCAACATTTGAAAAAATAATGGAGTTCTTAACTTCCACACTGTTGCCGATTACAACACCGTCTCCTATCAAAACAGGACCACGAATATATGCTCCATGCCTGACTTCACTTTTATGCCCGATAATGCACGGACCAGTTATGTCAGAAGTGGGAGCGATTTTTGCATCCTTTGCAATATAGATATTACCATCGAAGAAATCAAACTCATCCTTACTCAGATTATCTCCTGCTTTGATAATATCGTCTTTAAGATTGTCGAGCGTCAGCCAAACATTCTTTTTGTTCAACTCTACGCCATAAAGGCTATGGTTAGAGAACAAATCTATCAAATCTTCAAGTATTTTGCACATACAGGAAATCTTATGTTATATGAAAAAAGTTTTAAACGTCTTTTTTCTCTGCTTTCTTGTCTTTTTTTCTCGCTATTCTGTTTAAGACCAGAATAGACAGGAAAATAATTCCCATAGAGAGAGCCAACAGCCCCCAGGCCAAAAATCCCCCTTTTACAGCTTCAAGTGTTTTATGTGCAGCTTGGTAGTTAACATGAAATAAATCAAACATATGCTCTCCTATAAACTGAATAGGCCAAGAATAAGACCTCCGGCCAGAACTGAACCAATCTGACCTGCAACATTTGCTCCCAATGCAAACGGCAGAAGATGATTCTGCTTATTTGCCTCCTGTCCGACTTTCTGAACAACACGGCTACTCATCGGGAAAGCAGAAATACCAGCTCCGCCGATAAGGGGATTGACTTTATTCTTAAGGAACAGATTCGCTATTTTTATAAAAATTACTCCGCATGCAGTATCAAAAATAAATGCACACAGCCCAAAAACTATAATTAACAATGTACCTACTGTTAACAGATCATTTGCATTAAGCATCGGTGCTATACTCAAACCAAGCACAAGCGAAATAAGTGGTGATAGGATATCCTGAGCACTTCTGGAAAGACTATCAAGAACCCCGCACTCTCGAATAAGATTGCCGAACATCAGCATTCCTACAAGAGCCGCACTGTCCGGAGCAATAAAGGAACAGACTATAGTAACTGCAATAGGAAAGCAAATCTTGGTTACCTTGCTTACTGACGATGAGGTGTATGTCATCTTGATGGCTCTTTCCTTTTTTGTGGTTGTTGCCTTCAGTACAACAGGCTGGATAATAGGAACAAGTGCCATATAACAATAGGCCACAATCAGAATCGGTGCCATAAAAGTGGACGCAAGACGTTGTGAAACCAGAATGGCTGTCGGACCATCTGCTGCTCCGATTATTCCTATTGAAGCAGCATCATTGAGGGGGAAAAACAACGATGCAAGCATCATTGAGAGAAAAATCCCTCCCTGCCCTGCTGCTCCGACAAATATCAACCATGGCTTCTGGATAAGAGGGCCAAAATCAATCATTGCCCCAATACCTATAAAAAGCAAAAGAGGAAGGACCTCCCATCTGTCGATTCCTGTGTTATACAGCCAAGCAAGAATCCCTGTCCCTGTTGCCTGAGTTGCACTTCCTACCAGACCTTCTGCAATAACAGAACCTGGAATATTCACCAGAATTGCACCAAAACCCATCGGCAAAAGGAGTGTAGGCTCCATTTCATGCTTTATAGCCAGATAAATAAGAAGAATCCCTACAAAGATCATTACAACTGATCCTATGTTTGAGACTACATTGACATTCATATTGAAATGTAAGGCAATCTCATCAAGCTTTGCTGTAAAAATATTAAATGACATAGTGCATACAGTTTAACTTTTCCAATCTTCTCTTGCTAGAGTGCTTTTAAAGCTTTGTTCTTATCTTCCGGTAAGACTGTTTTTCAATAAAATCGGAAAAACAGGGTTTTCCAAATATGAAGTTTCTGGTAAAGGAAATTGAAAAAAGCTTTAATGTAAAATTTATTCACAGCAAAAACAAAATAAAAATTTAATATAACTCTATATATATTAAAAAATTAATAAATACGTGCAGTACTTGTTTACTAAACTTTTAGTTTATTTTAGTTGTCTTTTTCTGATGTGACGTTAATTTTTATTTAGTTCTCAAAAATAGAATACCAAGGAAAAAAGAAACAGGTAAAAACGGTTTTAGTTGACCGGTTTACAAAGGTGAAACTAAAATTATTTTTGTAGGTCTTCTTAATAACCTGAGACCGCTAAGGAGTCAATTATGAAAAGAGGTATGAGTGTATTACTCATTGTTTTAGCTATCGTATCAGCTTTCTCACTTGTAAGCTGTAACAAGAAAGACAAAGGTACTGAAGTCTATTTCCTGAATTTCAAGCCTGAAGTCGCGGATGTTTATTCAAAGGTAGTAAAACCAGCTTTTGAAAAGGAGAATCCTGGTTATACACTCAAAGTTGAGACAGCTGCTTCAAACCAGTACGCATCAACACTAAAGTCTGAGCTTGCAAAGAGCAATCCACCTGTAATATTCCAGACAAACGGACCGGTTGGACTTTTGGGAAATCTTGATGATGTGGCAGATTTATCCTCAACAGACTTCTATTCAATCCTTGCTGATAAGTCTATGGCACTTAAGACACCTAATGGGACATTGGCTGCAATCCCTTACGCAGTTGAAGGATATGGAATCATATATAACGATGCAATAATGAGAGATTATTTTGCCCTTCCGGGTGCTGTGGTTTCTTCAATGGACGAGATAAAGAACTTTGACACGCTCAAAAAAGTTGTCGAAGACATGACAAAGAAGAAAGATCAGCTTGGAATCCAGGGCGTATTCGCTTCAACTTCCATGGCACCAGGCAATGACTGGAGATGGCAGACTCACCTGTTTAACATTCCTCTCTATGCTGAGCTTTATGAAAAAGCAAACGGCTCAGATCCAACATTATATGGTCTTGATGCAACTGACCTTGATTTTACTTACGCAAATGAGTTCAAGAACATTTGGGATCTTTACCTGAATAACAGCACAACAGCAAAAGGACTGCTCGGCGGAAAATCAGTTGATGACTCAATGGCTGAGTTTGCACTCGGTCAGGCTGCAATGGTACAAAACGGCAACTGGGGTGCATCACAGATTCTCGGAGTTCCAGGTAACACAGTTGCTGATGAGGATATCAAGTTCCTTCCGATTTATACTGGTCTTAAAGGTGAGGAAAAAGCAGGTCTTGCAATCGGTACAGAAAACTATCTGTCTATCAACAAGAATGCCTCCGCTGAAGCACAGAAAGGAGCCGATGTATTCCTGACATGGCTTTTCAGCAGTGATACCGGTAAAGATATCGTTACCAATCAGTTAGGTTTCATAACTCCGTTCAATACATTCTCTGCATCCGAGGTTCCTGCAGATCCTCTTGCACAGCAGGTAAACATCTGGATGAACAAATCTGGTGTAACTTCTATCCCTTGGACATTCGCAGCTATTCCTTCTGAACAGTGGAAGAGTGATTTTGGTGCTGCGCTTTTAGAGTACATCAACGGATCAAAGAGCTGGAATGATGTCGTTAAGGTTGCACAGGATAGCTGGGCTAAAGAAGCCAAATTTGGCGGAAGATAATTTTAGAACAATTGGGGAGGTCCTCCTCCCCTAGTAATTTAGGCATATATGGAAAAATCAATCAAAAAATTCTTTTATTTATTTGCTTTACCAGGACTCATTTGCTTTTTTATAGCTTTTGTCATCCCGTTTTTCTGGGGACTTGTCCTTTCCTTCTGTGAATTCACAAATATCACTAATGCAAATTTTGTAGGATTCAGAAACTATATCAGGGCTTTTACTGTAGATAACTATTTTACTCAGTCATTCTGGTTTACATTGGGCTTCACTGTTGTTTCTGTAATTACAATAAATATCATAGCATTTGCACTGGCTCTGATATTAACGCGAGGCATTCCCGGAACAAATATCTTCAGAACAGTACTTTTCATGCCGAACCTCATCGGAGGAATAGTACTTGGCTGGGTATGGAATGTCATTCTCAACGGTATTCTTGCTATCTGGGAGACAAACCTGACTGCCAATGCAGCATACGGATTCTGGGGTCTTATTATTCTTATGAACTGGCAGAATGTCGGCTACATGATGGTAATCTACATTGCTGCTATCCAGAATATCCCGGGAGACATGCTGGAAGCTGCCTCAATCGATGGAGCAGGTTATGGAAGAACTCTTTTTGAGATTATTATTCCTGCTGTTATGCCATCAATAACAATATGCTTATTTATGACTATTACAAACGGCTTCAAACTTTATGACCAGAACTTGGCGTTGACCGCTGGTGGACCTAACCATCAGACAGAAATGATGGCTATGAACATCTTCAACACTTTCTATTCAAGAGTCGGCTTTGAGGGTGTAGGTCAGGCAAAAGCCGTGTTATTTACTCTAATTGTTGCTGTCATTGCACTATGCCAGCTCGGAATAACAAGGAAAAAGGAGGTTGAAGGTTAATTATGGCTAAAGTTGAAAACAAAGCAATAAAATGGATTCTCTTTGTTCTTCTTATTGCAATAGCATTATTTGTAGTCTTCCCTATTCTTGTTGTTCTGATGAACTCATTCAAAAGTAAGCTTTTTGTTACAAACCAACCTTTCAAATTTCCGACCTTCTCCTCAACAAATGCATCCGGGAGAAAAGTTGCCGGTACTTTTGTAGGAATGACAAACTACACAGAAGGGCTGGTAAAGGTAGGGTTTTTCAAGGCTTTAGGATACTCTGCTTGGATTACAGTCGCATCAGTCTTTGCAATTCTTCTTTGTACCAGCATGCTTGCCTGGTATATTACAAGAGTTAAGAGCGTATTTACGACAATCACATATTTTGCACTTACATTCTCAATGATAGTACCGTTCCAGATGGTTATGTTTACAATGAGTAAGTTCGCAAATATCATCCATCTGGATAACCCTATAGGTATTATTGTCCTTTATGTTGGTTTCGGATGTGGAATGTCAACATTCATGTTCTCAGGCTTTATAAAGTCTATTCCACTTGCTTTGGAAGAAGCTGCCATGATTGATGGTGCTGGCCCGGTAAGAACCTTTTTCCTTGTTGTTCTTCCTATGCTCAAATCTACTGCCATCACAATTGCAATTCTCCAGACAATGTGGGTGTGGAACGACTATCTTCTCCCATACCTCACACTCGGTTCAGAACACAGAACAATTCCAGTTGCAATCCAGTACCTGAGAGGTGGCTATGGTTCTGTTGACTACGGAGCAATGATGGCAATGCTCGTACTTGCAATGCTTCCTGTCATCATATTCTTCCTGTCCTGCCAAAAGTACATTATCAAGGGAGTTCTTTCTGGCGCAGTTAAAGGTTAAGAGCTAAATGGCAAAAAACAAGAAACCCACGATTTCAGATATTGCTGAAAAATCAGGGTATTCAAAAACCGCTGTTTCCTTTGCGTTCAATAATCCTGAACGCATTGGAAAAGTTGCTCGTGATAAAATACTGGAAACAGCAAAAGAACTGAACTATTACCCTGATCCGTTTGCACGTTCATTCTCTTTGGGAGAGCACCGTTCAATCGGATTCCTGTTACCACAAAGCATGGAGATAGTGCTGCAAAATACTTATACAGCAGGTCTTATTAGAGGAGTCGGGAGTATCACTGAGTTACATGATTATACGCTGACTCTGATTCCTCCGATTCGCTCCTCTATATCAAATGCAATAAAGAATGCGCCGGTTGATGCCCTGATTGGATTGGGTATATTTATTGATAAAGAGCTTGAAGAGATAATAAAATACCGCAGCATACCTCTTGTGATTATTGACGGTGTGAAAGGTAATGGTATAACACTCAATATCGATGATGTTGCTGCAGCAGAACTCCAGATGAGTGCTGCTCTTTCCCGTGGTCACAGGAAAATCACAGTTATATCTCTTCCGGATAATATTTATGCCTTATCTGCACCCGAAGGGATTGCTAATATAACTAACAGAAGGCTCAAAGGTTATTCAATTGCACTTGAGAAATTTGGAATGTCTCTCTGTGATGTCCAGATTATAAAGACAGAAGCAACAATCGAAGACGGAAGGAACTTTGGCTCTGCAGTCATTGAGGAAGATATGCCAACATGCTTTGTCTGTATGTCAGATGTTGTTGCAATGGGTGTTATCTCTGCAATCCGTGAACGTGGCTTTAAGTGTCCTGAAGATGTTTCAGTAATCGGCTTTGATGGTATCATCGATAAGGATTTTACGAGTATTGACCTGGCATCAATCTGTCAGTCTCCCCTGCAAAAGGGTAAAAAGGCAGCTGAGCTTGTTTTTGATATTCTGGAAGGCAAGAAAGTCTCAAAAGATAACCTTATCAGCTTCTCTTTCAATCTGGGCTCAACTTTAAAGAAGGTTTAAATGAATATTACTGGAAAAAGATCAAATGGAATACTGATGCATATTACTAGTCTTCCTTCCCCTTATGGAATCGGGGATTTTGGGAAGGGTGCATTCGATTTTCTTGACAGCCTGAAAAAAGCGGGGGTTAACTATTGGCAGCTGCTGCCTCTTGGTCCTACAGGTTACGGAAATAGTCCGTATTCAGCAAGAAGTACATTTGCGGGAAATGAACTCCTGATTTCCCCTGAAAAACTATACCAGAATGGCCTATTACAAAAGGAGGATCTTGAGCATCCGTATTTCAGGGACGATAAGGTTGAATTTGACAAAGTCATTCCATGGAAAACAAATATCCTAAAAAAGGCAGCAAATGCCTTTCTGAAAACAAAAGCCAAAAAGAGTTCTTACCTGCTCTTCAAAGAGGAGGAAAAATACTGGCTTGAAGACTATGCAATCTTCATGGTTTTGTACGAAAAGTATAATGATGCTAGATGGCATACAGTTTGGGACAGAAAGGAAGGTTTCAGGGATAAGGAAACCCTTGAAAGAATAAAAGCAGAAAAAAAGAAAGAAATTGAGATATGGATGGCTCTTCAGTTTATATTCTCCGAGGAGCTGAATAGTCTCCGCTCCTATGCAAACAAACTCGGGATAAAGCTCATTGGGGATATTCCTATTTTCATGGGAGCAGACAGTGCTGATGCATGGTCACATCTGGATTTACTTAAAACTGATAAAAACGGAAAATTCTCCGCCCAGGCCGGTGTACCCCCAGATAACTTCTCCGCAACAGGTCAGCTATGGGGAAACCCAGTTTATGACTGGAATAAGAATAAAAAAGAAAACTTTATGTGGTGGAAAGAAAGGTTCAAGCGATTAATGCGACTCACTGATGTTGTCAGAATTGACCATTTCAGAGCTTTTGATGCCTACTATGAGATTCCAGCTAAGGATAAAACTGCAGAAAAAGGAAAGTGGAAAAAAACTCCCGGAAAGTTATTCTTTAAGGAAATAAAAAGGGAAATAGGTGAGATAAATATAATTGCCGAGGACCTTGGTTTCATGACAGAAGGAGTAATCAAGCTGAGAGATGAAAACGGATTTCCTGGAATGAAGATTGCACAGTTCGGTTTTACAAGGGATTTTGAAGGTTATTTCAATACCTACGATGACTTTCTTCCAATGAACTACACGCGAAACTTCGTCGCATACACCGGCACCCATGATAATGATACAACCCGATCCTGGTTTGACACTCTCTCAAATGATGACAAGCATATGGTAAGAGAGTATCTTTCAACTGATGACAAAGAGGTTGTATGGGCTTTGATTAAAGCTGTAATGCTCAGTAATGCCGATTATGCAATATTTCCGATGCAGGATATCCTGGAATTGGGAAACGAAGCAAGAATGAACTACCCTTCGGTTTGCGATGACAAGAACTGGACTTGGAGAATGAAAGACGGTGCATTTGATGCTTATCGGATCGGACGTTATTCCTTCCTTGTAAGGATTTCAGGCCGTAATGGTTTAACCTCTGAAGAAAATGTGATTAAAAAAGCAAAGACAATAGCTTCTATATAGGTTTTAGACTCTATTCTGCTCTTTTTCTGCTCTCATAGCCAATAAGAGCTTAACTAGCATTAGGCTCAGGAGACAGAACAATGCAACAAATATAGTTGCCATACCGGCTTTTATTCCATACTTTTCTGAAATATAACCTATAACTGAGGGCATTATTATTGATCCGAGTGAGGCAAAAGCTATGCAGAGCCCTGTGCCCTTACCACTTTCTGTATATCGTTCTTCCATTGTTGAAAGCGTTGTCGGATAGATTCCGGACATACTAAGCCCAACAATTAGCATTGAAATAATAATTACTGCCGGCTTTGCAAATACAATCATAAAAGTAAATGAAATGGTAAGAATCAAGGCAAGAAATGATTTTGGTATGACTAAACAAATAATTCGTCGTTTCCTTTTAACATTCCTT
>CAZOTY010000035.1:0-14461 GCA_964582905.1 uncultured Spirochaetaceae bacterium
AATGAAAAAAGAATTCAGTTAAAATTAAACTGCTTGTCTCCATTCCAATTTAGAGTACAAGCAGTTTAATATTATTTTAGGTCCAATATTGTGGGTTCACATCACTGAGCCCTCTATATCTCTATCTTGAAAGCAATGCAGTGATATTTGATGCAAATGTTGCAGGGTCCTTAGGCATGATTCCTTCCTGCAAAAGTGCCTGATCTAGGAGAACGGAAGAAAGAAGCTTTACATCATCCTCCGACGCACTATCTAGCTTTTTAACAAGAGGTGAATCTGGATTTATCTCCAGTATCGGTTTGATGTCCGGCATCTCCTGTCCCATTGCCTTAAGCATCATCTGGGTCTGTACCGTAGGTGCATTCTCATCAACGACAATGGCGCTTGGAGTTGAATTTAACCTTGTCGATATAATGACTTTCTCGACTTTATCACCCAAAGCAGCCTTAACTTTCTCGGCAATTCCTTTGTTTTCCTCTTCCTTTGCCTTATCCTCATCAGTTTTGAGATCATCCAAAGCACCAGATTTGTTGATGGCCTTTAACGGAGTTCCATCAAAATCTCCAATGACATTCACAACAAAGTCATCAATATCATCACTCATGATCAGGACTTCAAATCCTTTATTCTTATAAGACTTTACGAGAGGGGAAGATTTCAGAACATCCTCACGTCCACCAGTAATGTAGTAGATTGCCTTCTGTCCATCCTTCATTCTCTCTTTATAGGATTTAAGTGAAACAAAACCATCAACCTCGCTGCTTTTGAATCTAATAAGATCCATCAGCGTGTCACGGTTTGCATAATCCTGATACAGCCCTTCTTTAAGCGGCCTATTGTATTCGGTAATGAACTGGGAATAAAGCTCAGGATTTCCTTCCGAAATTTTCTTGAATTCACCAAGAAGCTTCTTAACAGATCCGTTCCTGATTGCGCTCATGACCCTGTTTTCCTGAAGAATCTCCCTGGAAACATTAAGTGGAAGATCTTCACTGTCAATGATACCGCGGACAAAACGCAAGTATGTCGGCAGAAGCGTCTTATCATCGTCTGTAATATAAACCCTCTTAACGTAAAGCTTTACACCTGGCTGGTAATCAGCATAGTTCATGTCAGCAGGAGCTTTTTTGGGGATATAAAACAATGTCGTATACTCTGTTGCACCCTCTGCCTGAGTGTGCAGGTAGAATAGAGGATCTTCACTGTCATAATAATTGTTTTTGTAAAAGCTCTTGTACTCTTCATCAGTAATAGCTGATTTTGGTCTTCTCCATAATGCAGAAGAGCTGTTTATTCTTTCATTCTTATGCTCAACTTCCTTCTTGCTGTTTCCCTCCGAATCTTTCTCATCAAGGTACTTGACCTGGTCATACTCAAGATAGATTGGGTAAGCAATATGGTCTGAATATTTTTTAATCAGGTTTTCTATTTCCCATCTGTTTGCATATTCATAACTATCTTCATTCAGATGGAGAATGATTGTTGTGCCCTGTTCATCTCTTTTATCTTCTGTAATTGAGTAGCTATCTTCACCTTTTGATTCCCATTTATAGGCTTTTTCTTCTCCTGCCTTTCTTGATATGACAGTGATTTTTGATGCAACCATGAATGCAGAATAGAAACCTACTCCAAACTGTCCAATTAAGTTATTATCTTTTTTCTGGTCATCTGACAGATTTGCCAAAAACTTCTTGGTTCCAGACGAAGCGATTGTACCCAAATTTGAATTCAGGTCCTCTTCGTTCATCCCGATACCATTATCCTTTATGACTAATACCCTTTCCCCGCTTTCTGTGAAACTAAGCTCTATTTTTGGATCAAACACATAGCCTTTGAGCTTATCATCAGAAAGGCTCAGATACTTCAATTTATCCAAAGCATCTGATGCATTGGAAATCAACTCACGAAGGAAAATCTCCCTGTTTGAATATAGTGAGTGAATCAATAAATGTAATAGGTCAGCAACCTCAGTTTTAAACTTTTTATTTGCCATTTCTCTCTCCTTGAAATACACAAAAAATAATAATGGAAACAAAAATCGGCAAGCAAAACATTGAAAAAACTTTAACTAATTCTTTTTCTTATTTAAGCTTTATCTTATGGACTTCTCCCGACCCGATAATGCAAGACTGATTAACAGGATTAAAATACTTAATGCCATACGGGAAAGTGGTGCTCTTTCACGGGCTGACTTATCAAGGGAGGTATTAATCAATAAAGTAAGTATCTCCGAGATTGCAGATAAAATGATTAAGGAAGGTTTAATCCTTGAGGGAGAAAAATACTTAACAAAAGGCAGGCCTTCAACACTGCTTTCTGTGAATGCAGATTCAGGGAGGGTTTTTGTTGCCGAGGTAAACCAGTCGAGTTTCTATTTATCGGCTTTCGATATGCTTGGCTCATTAATCCGTTTTGAGCGTATCAAACGTAAAGAAAAACTTAAAGATGATTTAGAAGAAGCAATAAAAAAGTACTCCCAGTCTCATGAAGTCTATGGGATAGCTTTCATAAATAAAACCGGAGAGAGCATAAAACTCGGATATCCATCTTTGACCATTGACGAAACTGAAGCAGAAATCCATGCAGAAACACTTAATAACAATAGCGATGAAAAAATACTTTTTTTCTCATGGTCATCTTCCCTTTCCCTTACTCTGGCAAAAGGGAAATATCATATTCCTTTATCGTCTTTAAACAGTTTCCTTTTTGAAAACGGAAAAACGTTAGCTGACGTTTTATCTCCTTCTTCAATTCTCATTGAAAGTGGTTTGAATTCCATACAGGAAGTAATAAACAGCGATAAGTGCCTTACTTTACCTATACAGACACTAGCTCTTCTGTTAAGTGAAGCAATACGATATACTGCTCCAGATAAAACAGTTATTACAGGGAAACTATCCGCAATCAACGATTTTTCTTTTGAAAAACTCAAACGCAGCATTCAATACAACCTGAAAAGTAATGGAAATATTAACATAAGAAGAAGTAATTACAAGGCTCAGGGCGCCCGCATCGGAGCAGGAGTTATAGCCCTCGATAGATTCTTCTATCACAAAAGTGAACTTAATGAGCTTGAAAAGCTTTCTACTGCCCGCTTCTGGAATTGAAAACAAAGAAAGTTCCGAGAAGGATAAAGTATAAATAGAGGTATGCACTCCATCCTACTATCAGATAGGTAATAAACATAGGGAAAGCAGTAAGCAATATTGAAAGTGGAATGGAAAACCTTTTTGATAGGCTTTGTTTGAAAGCACTCCTTATTGCCACAGAAATAGTATAGATGACAATAATCACAACAAAAATACAAAGCAAGGTCAGCATCAAGGTGCTTGTCCCTTCAGAAATATTCTGGGCATTGACAGCATCTTCAGTTTTAAGATCTATTTCCCCTCGCCTAGGATTTTCCTGTTCAGGACTTGGTGGCGGGCTCTCATCCATAATTTCACTCTCAGCGCTTTCTTCTATATTCTCTTCCTTGTCGACTTCAGGTAGGACTGTCAGCTCTTCCGAAGACGGTTCATTCTCACCAAGCTTTGTTGGATCCGGAGTAGCAGAAGAGGAGATAGGAATGTTTTCTTCGTTTTTCAATTCAAGCGTTGCTGCAACTGGAGCTATTATTGATGTTTCATCAAAGTCATTTGTAATCTCAGCATTTTCATTATTCTCATTCTCAATGACAGTACTGTCATTATATTCCTGAGTGATAACTTCTGGTGTTGTTTCACTTTCTCTGCTCTGACCTACGTTAATCCAATGCACCTCACTTGTCTGACAGGAGAATAACATAAGTGAAACTAATACTACGAAGAAAGTCCTTTTCATTACATTAAAATTGTCCGAAATTCTTATTTGTGTGTCTATTGATGATAGCGTTAATAATCAAAATTATTACAACACGGTTATTCAACCTTGGAACCGTTACCTGTGACAATGAAGGAACCAACCTGTACTCCATTGGCATTATATACAACCCCTGAACCTGAAATTGTGGTTCCTTCATCTCCCGCTTTCATATAGCCTATCTTAATTGCAACTCCGTATTGGGTCTGTTCAATTCTCATATCCGCAACAAGCTCCAAAGTGAACATCGCTGAATTGCCTATAGTGATTTTCCCCTCTTCAATGTTATATAACTCAAAGATTTTTCCTTTACAGTTACTCTCAAGAGAACTGCCAGCTTTGTAAGTGTTTTCAAAAGGAGGAATATTTATACCAAACAGAACATTATTGAATCCATTAGGAGCAAAAATATTTATACTTTCTTTCCAAGTAGAACTGGAATACCAGCCAGGATATGTTCCTGCAACCTGAAGCTTTGGAGCAGCATCACAGGATGTAAAGAAAACTATTAGTAAAACTAAAACCAAAATAGAGAGAGACTTTTTCATATTGCGTTTACTATATTCTATATCATACAAGGAATTTTAAAATAAAAAAACCGCTGTAACACTCAGCGGCAAACCTCCCTGTCCCCTAATTTGGGTGTCCGCCTTAGCTGGAACCTTCTCAAGGCTGACATTTTATTGTCACCCCTAACATAAGACAAAACAACTTGAATTTCTTTTGTTTTTCTGTGACTTTTTTTAGATTATCCGGTTTGTGTGCACGTTGCTTCAAGAATGAATCTAAAAACCAAAACCTTCCGTTTCATATTGGAGAATGAAATAAAAAAAACTAAAATCTCCGTATGGACAATATAGTCAATATTGAAAACGCTTTTGTCAGGCGCGATGACAAATACATTCTGGATGGAGTATCACTCAAAATCAAAAAGGGGGAGCATACTGCGATTATAGGTCCTAATGGAGCAGGCAAATCAACCTTGATTGATGTAATTGCAAGAAAGACCTACCCTCTTGCTTTAGACGAGTATAAAAATGAAATATTCGGAGAGTCACGCTGGATTATACAGGAACTCAGACCACTTCTTGGGATAGTCTCCCCGGCAGAAGATGAATTTTTCACCACACGATACACCGTTCGTGAAATAGTCACATCAGGTCTTTATTCTTCATTGGGTTTTGATTTTCACCATGTTGTGAATGACTCTGACTGGGAAAAAGCAGAAAGGCAGATTGAAGATTTCGGACTGACAAAGGTCCGAGATCATATGCTTTGCACTCTCTCTACCGGTGAAAAACGGAGAACAATTCTTGCACGTGCAACAATTACGGATCCGTCCCTAATTCTTCTTGATGAAGCTTCCAACGGTCTTGATTTTCCAATGCGTGCAGATCTCCGCAATATCGTTTCTGACCTTGCAAAAAAAGACAAGACTATAATTTCAGTTACACATGAGCTTTCGGAGATTATTCCCGAAGTAGAGAGGATAATTTTGATGAAAGGAGGAAGAATTGTCATGGATGGAAAAAAAGATGAAGTCCTCAATAGCCATAATCTATCAGAACTCTATGACAGGAAAGTCACTGTTGTCCGTTCAGGGGACATTTACAACGCCTTTGCCTGATTACTTCTTTTTTACTAAGCTTTTCAGATAAGCCCAGTATCTTTTGATTCTGGCTTTCAGCGTAGATTCCTTTTCAACCTCGCCAATAAGTTCCTCAACGGAGAGCGCATCATTATGTTGCCTCTTTTTCATTTCATCCCATTTTTTTACCATCCAAAGGTACATGTCTCCTTCGGTGCTTCCAGGAAATTGCGCCAAAAGATGTTCTTTTTCGATGGCTTCTATAATCGGACTGTACACATTCCTGTACCAGGAAGTAGCTGCTTCCTTGAGTGTTATTTCTCTGTCCTTTATTTCCTGATTGATGTAATACTTATGGACAAGAATATGATTAAGCATATCAGGATAGGCTCCAGGTGATGTGAAAACTATCTTTTCCATGGGAAGGCAAAGATCCTTATATTGCTCAATAAAGGCTTTTCTTTCATACTCTACAACACGTTTTTTTATTTCCTTGGTGGTAAGTCCTGGTTCCAATGGAATTTTAGAATCCAGTTCTACAACCTCGGCATCAATGTATGCACCCCCTGTTGCCTTTGCCACTGAAACTCTGTGGTTCCCATCCCTTACAAAATACCATCCACCAAGTGAGAATACTGAAATAGGAGGAAGTATCACATCGCCTCTCAGGGCACTGTCTACACTCACCCATCTGGTTTTCAGTCTGTCACGCTTTGGAAAGAAAGCCGATGAAAAATCATGGTACCGCCCTTCACTTCCTATGATTCTGTCTACGGGAATTGTCTTCATCCCCAAATATGTTTCACTTGTCGGTTTGATAATAGAAGTAACTTCATACCAGGATAAGAGATCGTTATTTTTCCAGGTCAGCCTGTTCATAATGCCCTGGAAACTTGCCTTCCGTCGCGCCTTATGGAAATCTTCTGTTGCCTCTGTCACGTTGTACATTATTTCTCTCCTAAAGAGGGATCATCAAGGATAAACGTTTTATAAATATTAATAACTTTTGTCTGGTTATATAAGGTCTCACGAGGAGAATTCAAATCTATTAAATGAACATGCCCATGAAGAAGATACTTCGGCTTGTATTCATCCATGAAGGATAGAAAACATTCAAAGCCTCTGTGACAAAGATCCTCACCGTCCCCTATTCCTCTTGGGGGAGCATGTGTCAAAAGTATATCCAAATACCGTCCGTGCTTTCTTTTCATGCTTTTGAGTTTTCCCCGAAGCTTTAAAATACGACGCTGCATCTGTTTTTCCGAGTACTGACTCTTCCCTCCATTATAGAGCATAGAACCTCCAAGCCCGGCAACAATCAAATCATGATGCTTGTCATAAATGACCTTGCCATCAGCAAACAATCCACCGAAGTGAGGGAGAATATGCATCTTATTACCATTGGCAAAATCCTCAAATGCACTGTCACTCGGGCTGTTGTGCTTACTCATCATCCGATCAAAGTCATCCAGATTGTGGTTCCCATACACCCAGCAGACATCTTTATTTAGAACTGTTGCAATGTAATCATAATACTTCAAAGGGAGATCTCCTGCAGACATGACAATATCTACATCTTTGAAGATTTCCTTCGCAGCAGAAGAATAAATAAGGGTGTCTGTAGTATCTGAAATACCTAGTATCCTCATATCAGTTCCTGAAAAACCCGTCTAGCTCCGCATGCTCATCCTTAAACTTACCATCTGGTGCCTCATAATCCTCCTTACTGTAGTGGGGACTCATAACAGAAGAAAGAAGTGCCCATTCGCCCTCAACTAGTCTAAGTGCCTGCCATTCACCAGCCTTTACAAAAGCTGAGCGATTTTTCTCATCAAGTTTCCTTACTTTTTCACTACCAGCTTTTTTCCCATCTGCAGTTACAAGTTCCGCCTTACCGCCATCAAGGAAAAAATAGATTTCGTCATTCTTTTTTCTATGTAAACTGATAAATTCATCTTTGGTAACAAGTACATAAGATGCACCTGCGCCATCACCAAAAAGGTACAGGAAACGACAATAGCCACCTTCCCTGATGGCTTTTTCCAATCCTAATTCTTTAACCTTTAATTCCCAGCTGGCCAAGTTCTGATAATCTCCTTAACAAGACGGGAGAATTTGTCTTTTACCCTGTTACCGGTTTCAATTACTTCCTGATGGTTCAATGGCTGGTCAAGAATCCCTGCCGCCATATTCGTCATACAGGAAATACCAAGTGTCTTCATTCCCATATGGGCTGCTGCAATTGCCTCAGGAACTGTAGACATACCGTTTGCATCAGCTCCTGAAAGACGTGCAAAGCGAACTTCTGCTTTTGTTTCAAATGACGGACCGGTAAAAAGCATATAGACACCTTCCCTGACATCGATTCCAGTTGTCTTTGATGCCTTTCTGGCAACTTCCAGAAGTTCCGGAGAATAAACTTTTGTCATATCAAAAAATCTCGGACCAAGTTCATCAATATTCTCTCCTCTGCACGGATTGTCCTGGATAAGCTTGATATGGTCAGTAATAAGCATTAAATCCCCAGCCTGCCATGACGTGTTAACGCAACCGGCCGCATTTGTCAAAAACAGGTTGTCAATTCCCAGAACCTTGAATGTCCTTATCGGATAAACAACTTCGTCCATGCTCCAGCCTTCATAATAGTGGAAGCGTCCCTGCATTGCTGCAATCCTCTTTCCTTCAAGGTTTCCGACAACAAGACGTCCTTTATGTCCTTCAACAGTAGATCGTGGAAAGTGCGGGATATCCTTATAGTCAATGATTACAGGGTATTCTATTTCATCAGCCAAAGCTCCGAGTCCTGAACCCAGAACTATGGCAATATCAATTTTTGCATGCCCTACCTGATCTCTGATATACGATGCCGACTCTTTCAAATTCTCCATTAAACTCATTTTCAACTCCTAGAATGGTTGTCCTGATGCAAGAGGTGCCGCGCTCTTCTTACTTGAAAGGACAAGGGCAATAAGTGTTATTACATATGGGAAAGCACCGAGTATGCCCGTTGGAATTGAAGATATTCCCGGAATAACTTTACCCATGTTAGCAATAGTCATACAAAGCCCGAAGAAACACGTTGAACCCAGTATGCCGAGGGGTTTCCACTGACCGAAAATCAAACCGGCAATTGCAAGGAATCCCAAGCCATTTATTCCGGCTCCTGAATTGTACTCTCCTGCATATGTAACCAAGATACATGCTCCTCCAAGACCAGAAAGGAATCCTGAAAGAAGAACCCCTATATATCTCATCTTATGAACTGAAATACCGGCTGAAGCTACGGCTGATGGATGTTCACCACATGCCCGGAGTCTCAGACCGAAGTTTGTTTTGTAAAGAATAAACCAGGAAAGACCCCAAATAAGAATACAGATCCAAGTTGTCCAGTAAGTCTGAGAGAAAAACAAAGGACCAAGCACAGGGATCTTGGAAATAAGTGGCACATTGTAACGTATAATTCCTCTCAGAATAGTGATATTACCGCTTCCTGTGATTGTATTTGCCAGAAACAGTGATAATCCGGAAGCAAGCATATTAATTGCAGTACCGCTGATTGTCTGATCCGCCTTTAAATTGATGGCAGCAACCGCATGAAACATCGAAAGAAGGGCTGAAGCACACATTGCAACGATAATTCCAATTACAATAGCAAGATTCAAATTCATACCGGGTATTGCCTGCAATTTCTGTATGCATGCAGCAGAAGCAAAACATCCGAAAAGCATCAGGCCCTCTATACAGAGGTTGGTTACGCCGCTTCTTTCTGAATAGAGACCGCCCAGTGCACCCATAAGAAGAGGAATAGTGTAAGCAATTGCGCCAGGAATCAATATGACTAATACATCCCAAAAACTGTTCATACTTATTTCCTCCCTTCCTGAATTAGCTTCAGTCCTTCTTCAAGGTCTTTTTCCGCCTGAAGCCTTACCTGCTTTTTGGCCTCGTCTTTATTTATGCCTTCTTTTTCTTTGATCATTTCACTCTTTTTGATAGCACGGGCAAACTTCACCAGTAGATTCCTTTCCTTTTTCGAAAGGTCTTCAGGTTTACTGGAAATATTTCTGTCATTCAAAGCAAAAACCAGCAGTTCTTCCTTCTTTTCAAAATTCTTCTTGAAAATCGTATTCCAGAATGTTGCAAGAAGAACATTCGTTGCAGTGAAGTAAATTATTGTTGCAATTATAGTGTCTGCCACTTCCGTCGGAATACCAATCGGGACCAGGCTTCCCTTTCCCATTTTCAAAATACCAAAGAATATTGCGGCAAAGAACACTCCGAATGGAGATGTATTTCCTAAAAGTGCTACAGCAATTCCATCAAAACCATCATTTGGCATTTTGGCCATTTCCATGATATTTGAGTAGCCACAGTAATATGTCAAACCCGCAAGTCCTGACAGGCATCCGGCAATACACATGGAAATAATTATGGATCTGTTAACCTTGATACCTGCATACTCAGCACAGAAGCGGTTAGAACCTACAGCCTTGAGATTAAAGCCCAGCGTTGTCTTCTGTAGGATGAACCAGACAACAAAACAAGCAATAACAGCAATAATAAAGCCATAGTTCAGATAGCTTCTATTTGTAAGGAACGTCAGCCAGTCTGCACGTAGTGTCCTTTCAAGTGGAATCGGCTTTGATTTTACCGCGATTGTCGGGTCAATAATAAAGCGTGGTATAAAATCATACGTAATCCAATATGCGCTCCAGTTAAGCATAATTGAGGATACAACCTCATGCACATTGAATCTTGCCTTCAGAAAGCCAACAATGAATCCCCAGAATGTTCCTGCGAGGGCAGCAGCTAGGGTAAATAGAACCAAAAACAGGGGACGGGGAATTGCCGATGGGAGATAATGGGCACAAATCGAAGCTGTTATACCACCCATTAGCATCTGTCCAGAGCCTCCGATATTAAACAATCCGGTCTTAAAAGCAAATGCAACAGATAAACCAATCAAGATTAACTGTGTAGACATAGCAAGAGTGTTTCCGATTCTCCTAGGTCCGTTGAGAGCACCTACGAAAATCTTCACAAAGCCTAAAAACGGATTTCTTCCGATGCAAAGAATCAGAAGACATCCGGCAACCATACCCAGAAGAATTGCGGAAAGGGAGATCAATAATGGAGATGCCTTTCTTGCTTCCAAAGGTTTATTTATTCTCACCATAGGAGAAGCATCGACTGATCGGCCTTTGTTTTCACTTTTATTAAAGAAAGGTTTTTTCATCAGTTCTCCTCCTTATCTTTTTTGATACCAGCCATCATAAGACCGACTGCGTGGGCATCAGTTTCATTTGTATTGACAATATCAATCAGCTCTCCAGCATTTATAACAGCTATCCTGTCAGATAAATTGAATATTTCATCCAGTTCGAATGAAACAAGAAGGACTGCCTTGTAATTGTCTCTCTGTTTGACAATTTCCTTATGAATAAACTCAATTGCACCAACATCCAGACCTCTTGTCGGCTGAACTGCAATCAGAAGGTCCGGATCTGCTGTTACTTCACGTCCGATAATTGCCTTCTGCTGGTTACCACCAGAAAGTTTTCCAGCAAGGGAGTTGATTCCCTCCCCGGAACGAACATCAAATTTATCAATGATTTCTTCAGAATACTTATCTATCTCACCATATTTAAGGAGCCCTGCATGGGAAAATTTTGGCTTATAATATTCCTTAATTACCATATTAGTAGACAATGGAGCGTTCAGAATCAGACCCCTTTTTTGTCTGTCTTCAGGAATGTGTCCCAACCCCATCTCATTTCTTTCCTTAATGGAGACTCGAGTAATATTCTTTCCTTTGAACATTATCTGACCAGACTCAACATTCTTCAATCCGGTAATAGCTTCAATAAGCTCAGACTGCCCGTTTCCGTCGACACCGGCAATTCCGACAATCTCTCCACGCCTTACATTAAGGGAGAAGTTCTTTACACCAAGAACCTTCTTTGCATTCATTACACAAAGGTCTTTAATTTCCAGAATCACCTCACCTGGCTCCTGGGGCTTTTTTTCGACCTTGAAATTGACCGGGCGTCCAACCATCATTGCAGCCATATCAGCCACAGATGTGGTTGCTACATCAACAACATCTATAAATTTACCACGTCTTATGATTGTGCATCGCTTTGCGACTGCCTTTATTTCATCAAGCTTATGTGTAATTACAATAATACTCTTACCTTCCTTGGCAAGGTTTCTCATAATTTCCATCAGCTCATCAATTTCCTGTGGAGTCAAAACTGCTGTCGGTTCATCAAATATAAGGATATCTGCATCCCTGTAGAGCATTTTGAGAATTTCCACTCTTTGCTGCATTCCAACAGTAATATCCTCAATGACCATATCAGGCTCTATCTGAAGACCATACTTTTCACTTAAATCTTTGATTCTTTTTGAGGCTTTTTTAATGTCATATACAAAGCCTCCTTCCTTTCCAAGGATAATATTCTCTGCAACTGTGAAGTTATGAACAAGCTGGAAGTGCTGATGAACCATTCCAATACCAAGATCAAAGGCATCATTAGGACTTTTTATATTTACTTCCTTACCTCTTACCTTAATAACACCGCGGTCAGGATGGTATAGCCCAAAAAGAATACTCATCAAGGTAGACTTACCAGCCCCGTTTTCACCAAGTATTGCGTGAATCTCTCCCTCTTCAACCTGAAGAGTAATATCATCGTTCGCTACGATTCCAGGGAACTCCTTCCGAATTCCAATCATTTCAATTACATGACTCATTTTTGCTCCGATGAGGCCTTTTTTAAGACAACAATCTATTATAACTTAAAAAAGCCGCCAGAGGGCGGCTATTTATAATACTTTGGAAATTAGTTGATTAACCCTTTTCCGTTATCAGCAATCTGAACTTTTCCAGCCTTGATTAGCTCTACAACGTCAGCAACTTTCTTTTCGATATCTGCGTTGAGGTTTGGATTTGACTCAGGAATTCCTGCTCTTCCTTCCTTGATACCAAGAACAAGAAGCTCACCGCCTGGGAATGTTCCATTATTCAATGCTTTTACCATGTCATAAGCAACGCCTGCTACATCCTTCATTGCTGAAGTCAGAATAGCTGACTGTCCGTTACCCATATCACCAACTGAATACTGGTCTACGTCAACACCAACAACCCAAACATCCTGACCTGAAAGTCTTCTGTTCTTTGCTTCGTTGATAACTCCGACACCTGTACCACCGGCTGCTGCAAATATTGCCTTAACGCCTTTTGAATACATAGCGTTTGCAAGCTGCTGTCCTAAAGCAAGATCAGCAAAAGAACCGGAGTAAACAAAGTTTGAAGGATCCATAGTCACTTTTGTTCCATAGTTGTCATTGGCATATTTAACGCCCTGCTGGAAGCCCCAGTTGAACTTCTGAACAGCCGGAATCTCCAAACCACCAACAAAACCTACAGCACCTGACTGAATCTTTAAAGCTGTTGCAAGACCTGCAAGGAATCCTGATTCCTGTTCCTTGAATAATACGGCTACTGTATTGTTGCCTCTTCCTGCATCCAGACCATCATCGATAATAACTAAGTTAAGATCCTTGTACATGTCCTGAGCTTCTGCAACTGCTTCTGCAAAAAGATAGCCTGGACAAGCAACAAATCTGAAACCACTGTCATATAAGTCAGAAATAGCTGTTGTGTAATCAGATGTTGTTGTACCTGCTGGGCGAAGATATGTGCACTCTAAGCCTAATTCATCAGCAGCTTTCTTAACACCTTCATATGTGCCCTGGTTGAATGATCTGTCGTCAATTGTACCAGAGTCAGTTACCATACCGACTTTCAAAGCTGATTTTTTTGTGTCCTTTGCACCATTGGCAAAAACTAAGCTTGTTGCTAGTACCAAAACTAGTAATACAGCAAGACCTTTCTTCATATGTAAAACCTCCTTACTAGGTTACATTTGTTCTAATTTCATTGTCTAAAAAAACCGATTTTAAGTAAACCTATTGACGTCATGTTAACAAAAAAAAGAACAACGTTTTTCCTATCCAGAAAAAATCCATTCAAAAACTTTAATCTGAGAAATTAAGGTTAGAACCAAATATTGACAAACTATTTCACCAGTGAAAAAGAGAGCTCCTGAGAAATCGGAGCCCTCGAAATAAATGAGTCAATTATTAATGTGTGTTAATTACCACGTGGTAAAATCTAAATCTAAAAAGACAAAAATCATTTAGTTTCTCTTTTTCAAAACTATAGCCCTATGGGGAGGGCTATAGAATTTATCTTAGTCGAGAATTTAGCGTCTAAATTTTTCAAATCTCATATTAGCTAGAAAGCAAAACAAGCCAAAGCACCATATGAATTTTTTCTATAATTGGTTGCAAAAACTATTGCTTTAGAAACAGTATCCAACGACAATGATACTGATTCAGAATAAGACTTTGCCTGAGATCCAGAATATGGTGTGGAAGTCCAACAAGTGTAAACTCCAGTATTTGTGTTCTTATAGAAACTATTCATAATATTAGTTTTCAGCGTACTGAAGTTCGCATTCCCGGACTCAAGCAATGTTTTTATTATTGTTGCCTCTGCAAGAGATGGTATAAACCATTTTCCAGTATAAGCTGACCCATTAAAGGTATAGCCGGCTCTAGTAGCAAGAAGTGTCCACATGGATCCTATACTGGTAGTTGAATAATTATCATATGTACCAGTCTGAGGATAATTGTTGGTTAAACTTGTGTCTTTATACTTCATTATAAATTGCGTAAGCTCTAGTCCACTCTTACCAATAAGGTCTTCAAAACCAGTAAAGAGAGTTTCTCCTCCACCCCATGTGACTTGTCCGTTTAATGGTGTTTCGTCAACAGCCAATACCTTTCCACTTGAAGGGGCACTGAAGATAATCATATTATATGTCTTACCATCTGCTCCTGCTATTTCATTGTTTACATAGGAGAACCTTCTTCCTACATAAAGACCATTGTCAATTGTAATAGGATCTGAGTCCTGATATCCTTCTAAACATACCTTTATATATTTAGTTTTTGCTCCTGTTG
>CAZOTY010000036.1:0-13786 GCA_964582905.1 uncultured Spirochaetaceae bacterium
GCCGGGGGGTTATTCTGGCAAACATGATCCAAGAGACAACTGCAACCGGTACTGGTATAATAATGAAGTAGAGTACAGATGGAGTATTGGGACCATGGAAGATTGCAGAAAAATGATTTAACGCTTGAGTTAACGTGTGTCTTTGTATCATTTTTCCGATTATTCGATGAAGTACTTTTTAGTATTTGATTTGCAACAGAAAACATAGAAATTAATAATTGTGGTTGGTTTCACAAGTATTATCCTATCATGCTGGGGCTTCATTATAATGAAGCTCATGAACTATATAAAAAACCTTGTACATTCTACGAAAATTGACATAAGTGCAATCAGGGAGTTTTTTTTAAGAACTCCTTTAAGAATTTTTCAGTGGCAACTTTTATTGATGGTTGAGAAAAAAAGGTTTATCACATTAATCTATAAAACTAGTTTATCTTATTGAAACTGATAGTTTTATTCTTAATAGATATTTTTCCAACCTGGTAGCCATATTCAAGTAATTCCTTTTTATAACTCAGAAATGAATGATCAACAGGATATCCTGCAATTTGCTGAATCTCATGGAAGCTCAAAATCACAGAGTCTTTTTCACAGGTTTTTAGGTAATCCCATAGCGGATTGTATTTCGACATATTTCTTAGTATAAACTCTAAGTATGAGTTTTGTTTATTTATCATATAAAATGGAATTATAATCCATCAAAGTTGAGGAGAAGACAATGGCTTTTGACTATAAAAAAGAATACAAAGAGTTTTATATGCCCAAGAATACACCTTCAGTGGTTCTAATTCCCAAAATGAACTATATTGCAGTCAGAGGTCATGGAAACCCTAACGATGAAAACGGTGAATACAAAAAGGCAATAGGACTCTTGTATAATATAGCTTTCACAATAAAGATGAGTAAGAAAGGCAGTCACAAAATTCAGGGTTACTTTGATTATGTTGTTCCTCCTCTTGAGGGATTCTGGTGGCAGGATGGGAATACTGCTATAGATTACTCCCATAAAGAAAACTTCAACTGGATATCAGTTATCAGAGCACCGGATTTTGTTACTAAGGCGGATTTTGACTGGGCAGTTAATGAAGCTAAGAGAAAAAAAGGTATCGATAGCTCAAAAATTGAATTTCTTTCTTATAATGAAGGACTTACTGTTCAGTGTATGCATATTGGGTCATATGATAATGAACCTGTAACGGTGGAACTTATGAATAGTCATATTCTCAAAGAGGGATATGTAACAGATATAACATCCACCAGGTTTCATCATGAAATATACTTAAGTGATCCTAGAAAGACAGCAGAAGAAAAACTGAAAACGGTAATCAGGCATCCAATCAGGAAAAAATAAGAAAAAATTAATCAGAGGGATTTTGATTGAGAATAGCAACTACGCGTTGCTTGTTATGCTTTATGCCGCCTGACATAATTATTCCTATATAGTTTCAGAGGTAAAAATGGAAATAGGATTGATTTTGAAAGGCTTGAGAGAGAAAAATAATCTGACACAAGACCAGTTAGCGGAAAAAGTCATGGTGACAAGGCAGGCTGTAAGTAGGTGGGAAACTGGGAAAACCCAACCGAACACAGAGACACTTAAACTTTTGTCCAAAGAATTTGATGTATCTATAAATACACTTCTTGGTTCTCCCCGCGCTTTAATTTGCCAATGTTGTGGAATGCCTCTTAATGATGACGGTTTAATCAGCAAGGATGAAGACGGAGAATATGATGAAGATTATTGCAAATGGTGTTATGCAGATGGGAAATTTGTTTATGAATCCAAGGACTCTCTGTTGGATTTTTTGCTTGCCCATATGCCTAATCCTGACAATATTCCCAGTGCGGAGCTTCGCGCTCAGTATGATAAATATCTGTCTTCACTTAAACATTGGAAAAACAATGAAACTTGATTCTCTGCCAAAGTACAATAATTATTGCATAGGGATTATTTCAATTAAAATTAATAATCCTTAAAAGGAATAAAAATTATATTTTATATATAAAAATTTATTCTTGCAAAATTTTTACTATGTGAAATACCTTTATTGATACTTAGCCGGCATTTTTCTATACTTGTTAAGGTCACCAAAAATGAAAAAGGCAATACTTAGACTTAGAGATGGTAAGGAGTTCGAAGGAATTCCGTTTGGTGGAGAAATCAATCTCCAGTGTAGCGAAGTAGTTTTTAATACTGGAATCCCAGGTTATCAAGAAATATTGACTGATCCCTCATATCAGGGACAAATAGTTACTTTGACCAGTCCTATGATAGGAAATTATGGAATTGTAAGAAGTGACGGTGAGAGCAGTAGTGTTAAAGCTACTGCTCTTATTATAAAAAAGCTTTACACCGGACCTGTAATGGAAGGGAGGGAAAAGCTTGATGAATACCTAAAAAAGGAAAACATTCCCGCTTTGGAGGGGGTTGATACTAGAGCTCTGACGCTCCATATCAGAAATCATGGTTCTCAGAACGGAATCCTTTTTTATCCTGAGGACAGAAAAGAAGCTATAGAGAAACTTGAGTCTTTCCCACTTATTACTGAGCGAGACTTAATAAGTGAAGTCAGTGTAAAGACAATAGTAAAAAACCCTGTATTTGAAGGAAGAACACTGCCTCCTGAAAATGGTTCAAAAACATTCCTTTTGATTGACTACGGAATCAAAGAAAGCATAATTGAAGAATTCTACAAAAGAAATGTCAGCATCCTGATGGCACCCCCAACTGTTACCAAAGAAGAAATATTCAAGCTGAAGCCGGACGCAGTTTTTCTCTCAAATGGTCCTGGAGACCCAGCATATCTTAAAGACGCAATTGATTTGGCGAAGAGTCTGATTGGTACTATTCCGTTGATGGGAATCTGCCTAGGCCATCAGCTTATAACTCATGCTCTTGGCGGAAAAACGGTTAAGATGCTCTTCGGTCACCATGGTTCTAATCAGCCAGTTAAGGATCTTATTTCAGGAAAGACATTCGTAACAGCACAGAATCATGGCTTTATGTCTGATAGAGATACTCTTCCAAAAAATGTCAAAATCTGGTTTGTAAATGCAGATGACGACACAATTGAGGGTCTTTATGAGAATGACCTGAATGTCAGAAGTGTTCAGTTCCATCCTGAAGCAGCCCCGGGACCAGAAGAGGCCAAAAGTATATTCGATGAGTTCGTAAGGTGGGCAAAATAATGAGAAGAGATGATATAAAGCACATATTGGTTATTGGCTCTGGTCCTATCGTTATCGGACAGGCCTGTGAGTTTGACTATTCAGGAAATCAGGCAGTAAGGGCATTGAAAGAAGAAGGGTACGAGGTATCCCTTATTAATCCAAATCCTGCAACTGTCATGACAACACCGGGAAATGCTGACCATATTTTCCTTGAACCACTGAAAGTCGAGTATGTGGAATCCATATTTGAACAGGTGGGACCAGATGCAATCCTTTCGACGATGGGAGGGCAGACAGCGCTTAACCTGACAATGGAATTATCCAAACTTGGAATTCTAGATAAATACGGAGTCAAGGTAATCGGTGCAGGAATTGATGCTATTGAAAGAGCAGAGGACAGGGAAAGCTTCAAAAATGTAGTCTCTTCCCTGGGTTTGGAATCTGCAAAGTCCGGAATTGCCCATAATATTGAAGAAGCATTAAAAGTCAAAGCAGAAATCCCCCTTCCGCTTATTATCCGCCCTTCATTCACACTAGGCGGTATGGGAGGAAACATAGTCAATACCGAAGAAGAATTTATTCCGATGATTGAAAGTGCTCTTGAGATGTCTCCTGTCCATGAAGTTCTTATCGAAGAAAGCCTTATCGGGTGGAGAGAATTTGAAATGGAGGTTATGAGGGACAGTAAGGACAATGCAATCATTGTATGTTCCATTGAGAACGTTGATCCGATGGGTGTTCACACCGGAGACAGTATCACAGTTGCCCCGATTCAGACCTTAACAGATGAAGAGTATCAGAAGATGAGAAATGCATCTATTGATATTCTCAGGGCAGTCGGTGTTGACTGTGGCGGATCAAATGTCCAGTTTGCACTTTCCCCAGACCACAAGAGAATGATTGTCATTGAAATGAATCCGCGTGTATCACGTTCTTCTGCCCTTGCAAGTAAAGCAACAGGATTCCCTATTGCAAGGATCAGCACAAAACTTGCAGTAGGTTATACTCTGGATGAGGTTGAAAATGAAATCACCGGAGCATCAGTTTCATGTTTTGAGCCGGCTTTGGACTACGTTGCTGTAAAGGTTCCACGTTTTGAGCTGGAAAAGTTCCCGATGAAATCTTCATCCCTTGGAACCCAGATGAGGTCTGTCGGTGAAACCCTTGCCCTCGGAAGGACTCTTCTTGAGTCTATGAACAAGGCATACAGATCCTCAGAGCAGAAACTTGAAGGCATTACGAGCCTTGACAGAAAGCGTTTTGATGTGGATAAGCTTCTTGTTTCTGCACATCCTTTGAGATTCCTTGCTATATATACTGTAATCAAGGAAGGGGAGAAAGACCTAGAAAAACTATCGAGGTTAACAGGGTACGATGTTTATTTCCTTTATATGCTTAAGGAAATGGCAGATCTTGAGACAAAACTTTCAAAGGAAAAACTTACAAAGGAGCTTTATCTTGAAGCAAAGGAAAATGGCCTTTCAGACAAAGCTATTGAGAAAATCAGTGGAAGTAAAGTTGGGCAGATGAAACTTCTTCCTGCAAGACACTATGTTGATACATGTGCAGGAGAATTCGAAGCTCTCACTCCGTACCTGTACAATACATTCGGTGAAGAGGATGAAGGGGAAGGACTTGGTGAGAATTCGGTGATTATTCTTGCCAGTGGTCCCAACCGTATCGGACAAGGTCTTGAATTTGATACATGCTGTACTCTTTCATCAAGGGCCTTCAGAAAGTACGGTGTGAAAACGATTATGGTCAATTCAAACCCTGAGACCGTGTCCACTGATTACAATACCTCTGACCGCCTTTATGTTGAGCCTCTTACTGCAGAGTCTGTAACAGATATCATGGAAAAAGAAAAAACCAACAAGGTGATTGTCCAGCTTGGAGGTCAGACGCCACTGAATATGGCTGCCGCAATAGAAAAAAACGGTGCAAAAATCATAGGTACAAGTCTTGAATCCATTGATCTTACAGAGGACAGAGGATTATTCAGCAATCTTGTAAAAGAACTGGGATTGAGACAACCTGAGAACAGAAGTGCAAAAAGCATTGAAGAAATCGGCAGAATGGCAGAGGAAATCGGATATCCGGTTCTGCTTCGGCCCTCTTTTGTTCTTGGTGGAAGAGCCATGTATATTGCATATGACAAAGATGGACTGGAAGACTTCAAGAAGAAGAATCCTGATATAGTTATAAATGCTGATAGTCCGGTTCTGGTAGACCAGTTTCTTGAGGATGCTTTTGAATATGATCTGGATGCTGTTTCTGATGGAAAACATGTGTATATCGGTGGTATTTTGCAACATATTGAAGCAGCAGGCATTCACTCAGGTGACTCAGCTGCAGTATTTCCTCCATATAAGTCAAAACCTGAAATACTTGACCAGATGAGAGATTGGACACTCAAGCTTGCAACAAGGCTAAATGTTCAGGGTCTGATGAATATCCAGTTTGCTGAAAAAGATGGTAAGCTATACATCATTGAGGTTAATCCCCGTGGTTCAAGAACAGTTCCGTTTATATCAAAGAGCAGTGGAGTTAATCTTGTTGAGGCTGCTGTACGCATATGGCTTGGAGATGATCTGGTAAAACAGGGGCTTGTAAAGGAAGGGGAGAAAATCGGAGAAGGACACCCTGTAACTCCATGGGCAATTAAGGAAGCTGTATTCTCATTTGACCGTTTCAGGGATGTGGATCCTCAGCTAGGACCGGAGATGAAGAGTACAGGAGAAGTAGCAGGTTACGGAAGAACTTTCGGAGAAGCCTATGCAAAGAGTCAGGCAAGTGCATCAAATATACTCCCGACCGGTGGCAGGGTAGTTATTTCTGTTAACAAAAAGGACAGAAAAACAATTGCTCCGATTGCCAGGGAACTCGAAAAATTGGGCTTCGAGATTCTTGCAACACGTGGGACTGCCCGTGATTTATTTGATGAAGGGATTCTTGCCAACGTCGTTCTGAAGGTTCATGACGGACATCCGAACATTGTGGATTATATCAGGGAACATAAAGTTGATTTGATTATAAATACACCTATGGGCTTTATTTCAAGGACGTCTGATGATGATATCAGGACAGAGGCGATGAGAAACCATGTTCCTTATACAACAACTACCTCTGCGGCTGCTGCTGCAGTTGAGGCAATAAAATACCTGCAGACAAAGCGCTTTACTGTACGTGAGTTGCCTGCGGAGAAGATACATTAAAAAATTCTTTTGGTTTTTGAATTTTTGTATTTGCCGGAACCGACGGACATTGTTCCGGCATTATTTATAAGGTTTTACCTGGTTTTTTTCAGAAAATGTTGGCAATTTATGAAAACAATTTTTAGTACGGACCGACATTACAAGTGTAACGTTTTTGTCAGAACGGAAGTAATAATAAACAGGTTTCCGTTTGATAAAAAAAGCGATGATATTATTTTTGGTATAGGAAGAATATGATAAAAAAATTTGAAATTGAAAACTACAAGGCATTGGATTCACTTAATTTCACTCTGGATAAGGAAAATGTGATATTCATCTATGGGGAGAACGGATCTGGAAAGAGTGCAATCATTTCTGCACTTTATTTTCTTTTAAGAAGTATGCGTACTTTGACTGGAGAGGATGTAATTCCAGGCCTTCCTTCAAGAAGGGAGGGTATTTATCCGGAGCTTTCATCAGAGGAGCTTAATCTCAGGATAAAGATGGGGAACCGAGATCTTGCCGAGCTATTGAGAAATAGAAGGACAATCGGGAAAGAAGGACTTATGAAACTTTCCCTGAGTTTTGATATTGATGGAAAGGAAGGAAACTATTTCATATCCTTTGATAAAGGTGGAGTGTATGAGGAGAAGCTCTCCTATCAGATCGGACAAAGAGCAGGAACACTTTTCCATGTGACAAGGGACAATATAAAACTCAGTCCTACTGCCTTTGATGAGAGAAGTTACAGGGGAGAACTTATGGAACTGTACTCAAGGTACTTTGGGACTCATTCATTCATAGCAATACTTTTCTCTGCATGGAAAAGAACAAACAGAAAGAGTTTTGAGAGTAAGATTTCTCTTTATCTTCTGGAAGTTCTTGAATTTTTTGATAATATTGCTGTCCTTTCTTCAGATGGAGAATTCGCCCCAAAGCAGTTCGGAGGCTCCAATATCTATGACGGATATGTTGATAGACTCCCTTCCAGCGGAGTAGACAGACTGGGTAATATGCTCAATGTTTTCTTTACAAGTCTTTTCAGGGATATCAAGCGCGTTTATTATAAGACTTCTGATATCGGTGGAAGAATGAAGTATGAGCTGAACTTTGTAAGAAGAATTGGCTCCGAAGATGTTGAAGTTCCTTATTTTATGGAGAGTAAAGGAATAAAAAAACTTGTTAAAATCTTCCCCTATATTATGAATGCACTCTCCGGGGGTATCAGCATTGTTGATGACGGTGGAATGGGTATTCATGATTTGATTCTCCTAGAGCTTAGTAACACACTGATTAACTCTGCAAAAGGCCAGTATGTGGGAGCTTTGCATAACACCCTTTTGATGAAAGAGCTTCCAAGCAAATCAGTTTATATTCTCAGCCGTGACAGCTCTGGAAATGCAATTTTGCAGTCTGTAAATGATTACTCGTTCAGAACACAGAAAAACAATAATGTACAGAATAAGTATCTCCAGGGAGATTATGAAGGAATTCCACTGATTGGAAAGCTTGATCTTGCTTCTCTGGCATCTAAGAATGAGTAGAGTTTTAGCGTCAAATCAAATAGAATTATCAAGGTATTGTTGGAGGTAAGATGCATAACACAAGAATGATAGAGCAGGATATTTTTTATCTTGGTGTAAGTGACAGAAGATTGGCCTTATTTGAGAATATTTATCCGATTCCAAGAGGTGTAAGCTATAACTCATACCTGATAAATGATGATAAAACGGTCTTACTGGATACAGCTGATAAAGCGGTAAGTACACAGTTTTTTGAGAATCTGGATTATGCTCTTGGAGAGAAAGCACTGGATTATCTGGTTGTCCACCATATGGAGCCGGATCACGCAGCACTCATTCCTGAGCTTGTTCTGCGTCATCCGAACGTGAAAATTGTAACAAATCAGAAAACTGTACAGATGATCAAGCAGTTTTTCGATTTTGATATAGATTCAAGGGTGGAGCTTGTAAAGGAGGGTTCAACGCTGGAGACAGGACACCATAGCCTGACTTTTGTCATGGCCCCAATGGTTCATTGGCCTGAAGTGATGGTTTCTTTTGACAGTGCAACTGGAATCCTTTTCTCCGCCGATGCATTCGGTACATTCGGGGCACTCTCGGGAAACATATATGCAGACGAGTATAATTTTGAGCGTGACTGGCTTGATGATGCCAGAAGATATTACATCAATATTGTCGGAAAATATGGAATCCAGACAATGAATGTCCTCAAGAAAGCCGGAAATCTGCCAATAAAAAAGATATGCCCGCTTCACGGACCAATCTGGAGGACCCCGGAATCTATTTCATGGTATATAAATAAGCACATTACCTGGGCCAGCTATGAGCCGGAGGAGAAAGGTGTTCTGATAATATATGGTTCAATTTACGGTAACACTGAAAATGCTGCCAATCTTCTTGCTTCCCTAATTGCAGAAAGGGGAGTCAGGGATATCAGAATGTACGATGTTTCAAATACCGATAAATCGATGCTTATCTCCGAGTGTTTCAAGTATTCAACAATTGTCTTTATGTCATCAACTTATAACCTTGAAATCTTTACTCCGATGGAGGATCTGGTAAGGGATTTAGAGGCTCATCTTTTCCAGAACAGGGATGTGGCTATTGTTGAAAACGGATCATGGGCACTCCAGTCCGGAAAGAAGCTTACTGATATGTTCTCACAGATGAAGAATATACGTTTTTTAAACGATGTTGTTTCTATAAAGTCATCGGTAAAGCCTATGCAGCTTTTGGCCCTTGAGGATCTGGCTGATAAGGTTGTAGGTTCGGGATTGAACGACGATGTTAATCTATGATGACCTGGATCATCTTGAGGATTATGTGAGAGTGGTACCGGGACTTGAGAAAGTTATTGATGTCATGGACCACTCAGCCCCTTATGATGATAATCCCGGTCTCTATGATATTCCGGGACTTAAGGACAAGAAGTATCTGGTTGAAATAGCAACAACATCTCCCAATGGAAAAATGGATAAGCTTTTTGAGGGAAAGATTGTCGAAATAGCACTGGAAGGCAGATATGCAAATATCCTAGAAGGAAATGTTGCTGTAATGATGCCCGGTTCTTTCTTTATTTACGATACGAATGAATATAGCATTATACGCCTTAGCGGAGCGCTTCCGTCTGAGAGTGTAAAATGTGTGAGATTCATCCTGTAATAAGTATTGATAAGAGGCATGCCTCTTATTTTTTTTTACTTAGGAGGGACAGCCTTAAGTCAGTGCACCATTTTTGAAAAGTTTTAATGCAATCCGGAGTGTATTGTCAGTACCAGTCATGTTTCTCGTTTCTATCAAGTGAGGCTATTCTGTCCATCTCTGCTTGGGAGAGTTCAAAATCGAAGACAGATATATTCTCAAGAATATGATCAGGGTTTGATGAACCGGGGATAGCCACTACTGCACGTTGTAAATGCCAGCGCAGAATAACCTGTGCAGGTGAAACCTCGTGTACTGATGCAATTTCTGTAATTGTGTTGTCAGCAAGTAATTCACTCGTATACCCTCTGCCACCTAGCGGATACCATGCCTGCATTACAATACCAAGTTCATGCATATACGGTACTACATCCTGTTCCTGGTAATAAGGATGTATTTCATTTTGTATAAGAGCTGGCATAATATTTACTTGGGCTATGAAGCTACCTATCTCCTCAATGTACCAATTTGAGAGTCCTATTGAGCGGATTTTACCTTGTTCCACATACTTCTCGATAGCCTTGTATGCCTTTACATCATTTATACCTGGATGGTGCAAAAGCATCATGTCTATGTACCCGATATCAAGCTTATCAAGTGCTTCCTGTATTGCCTGTTCAGGGTTAGCAAACTGCACCCCTGGATAAATTTTTGTAATCACGAATATTTCTTCCCTTGGTACTCCTGATTCCCTTATGGCTTCTCCGATTTCTTTCTCATTTCCATACATGTATGCAGTATCTATAAGACGATACCCATAGGAGAGAGCAGCTTTGACTGCATTTTTGCATGTATCGCCCTTGAGGCTATAGGTTCCAAGTCCCAGCACCGGCATCTCATAACCGTTATTCAGTTTTACAGTAGGGGATTTAACATCCTCTCTATTCGTCAGGTCAAAAACCGAAACATTTGGTTTACGCTTTAAACCAAGGCTATCTATCCAGGAAGCAATTGTTTTCCTGGAAGTATCTGATGCAAAACGCCGTCCTGTCTTCCATTCAGACTTTGGAGCAAGAGGATGTAGATTAATATCACTTGAACCGATTGCACTACTGTTTGAAGTGCAGAACGGAATTATAGTCTTTCCTTCAAAATCATAGCTTTCCAGAAATGTATAAATAATTTTCGGTGCCTGGCTGTGCCATATAGGGTAGCCCAGAAATACAACGTCATAGTTTTCCATATTTTCAACCTTACCATCTATAGCTGGACGCGCTTTACTGTCAGCTTGTTCTTTGTCGGCTCTGCAGTTTGTGTAATATTTCAGATCTTCTTCTGTATAGGGAACTTGTGCCTTTATTTTCCAGAGTGTACCACCTGTTTCAGCCTTGATAGCCTTTGCAACTGCTTCAGTTGTATTTGTACAGGAAAAGTACGCAATCAAAACTTTGCCATCAACAGCATAATTAATAAGGTCGGTATTTTGATTTTCAGATTCAGTTTTTACCTCTGGTGCTGTCTTGCTTACGCAAGATGAGAAGCCCAAAGCCAAGATGGTTACTGTTATAAGGATATAAAATAGTTTTTTCATTTTAGTCTCATATAAAAATAGTGTTTTTATTTCAGATTTGTCATAAAAAAATCTGTAAGTTTATCAAACGGAATAGCATTTTTTCCTCCTCCGTCATACAAATCGGTGTGGACGGCATTACAAATTATTAATAGTTCTTTATTTTGGGAATACGGGTTATTTTTTATCATATTTTTGTAGGCATCACGGCTGAAATAACATGAATGTGCATTTTCACCATGCATAATAAGTACGGCACTACGTATTTCGTTACTGTAGGCAAGTATAGGCATATTCATGAAAGAAAGCGAAGAAGTCTTGTTCCAGCCCCCTTCAGAATTGAGTGAACGCTTATGATACCCACGTGGTGTTTTATAATAGTCGTAGTAATCTTTTACGAAAGACGGAGCATCTGACGGAAGGGGATCGACTACACCGCCACCCAATTCATAACTGTCTTTCTTATAGTCTTTTATACGTTGTGCATTCAGTGCTTTTTTTGTTTCATAACGTTCTTTTTCGCTATCAGCTTCATCAAAGTATCCTTTGGAGTTCACTCTTGTCATATCATACATAGTGGAAGCAACAGTTGCTTTTATCCTGGTGTCCATTGCAGCAGCATTTATTGCCATTCCTCCCCACCCGCAGATACCGATTATACCAATCTTATCGGAATCTACATCATCACGGCAGGAAAGATAATCAACCGCGGCTGAAAAGTCTTCAGTATTTATGTCCGGAGAAGCTACATATCTTGGAAAACCACCGCTTTCACCTGTAAATGATGGATCAAATGCAATTGTCAGAAATCCACGTTCTGCCATGGTTTGTGCGTATAAGCCCGATGCTTGCTCCTTTACTGCTCCGAAGGGGCCGCAAACTGCAATTGCTGGGAGTTTCCCTTCAGCATTTTTTGGTCTATACAAGTCTGCTGCAAGTGTTACACCGTAACGGTTATGAAATGTAACTTTTTCATGGTCAACTTTTTCGCTTTTTTTAAAAGTCTTATCCCATTTTTTTGTTAGGTCCAGTTTTTCCATCATCTGTTTCTCCTGTTTTATTTCCTGATTATTCTTATTGGTTTTGCAGGCACTCCGCCCACTACTGTATTTTCCGGAACATCTTTTGTAACTACAGCTCCTGCGGCTACAACAGCACCGTTTCCGATTGTAACTCCTCCAAGAATTGTTGCATGTGCACCAATCCATACGTCATCTTTTATCTTTACAGGATATGCAAACATGTTTGCCCGTTTTTCTGGAATCAAATCATGGTTTATTGTGGCAATCACAACCTGCTGTCCTATAAGGACATTGTTTCCTATTTCAATGCCCCCTTGATCCTGAAAACAACAGCCTGAATTGATGAAGACATTTTTTCCCAAGATAATATTTTTGCCATAATCTGCAAAAAAAGGAGGAAACAGGGTGAAGCCTTTTTCTACTTCCTTTCCGATAAGCTTTGAAAACAGCTTTCGGATATTATTTTGAGTTCTGTATTTATTGTTTATCTTCATCATGATACGTCGTGCCTGACTAGCCATTTTATGCATATGCATATGCATTTCTGAATTCGCAACGATATATACATGTTTTTTTATTTCTTCTTTGTATTGTTCTGTATTCACACTATCAGTATGAGGGTAATTAAAATATATATCAAATACTTATATTTTATGGCTAATATATAACTAAAAAGCATACATTATATGTTATACTCAATAAAAAGAGGCATTATGGAATTAAGAGAATTAAGATACTTTCTGGCTGTGGCAAAAGAGCAGAGTATTTCAAAAGCAGCCAACATACTTTTTGTTACTCAACCTAATCTTTCACGTCAAATGCAGAACCTTGAAAAGGAGATAGGTCAGCAATTATTCATCCGTGGAACAAGGAAAATCACTCTCACTGATGCCGGACAACTACTTAGAAAAAGGGCAGAGGAGATTATTGAACTGTATAACAAGACTGAGAATGAGTTGAGTTCTCCCATCACTGATATAAAAGGTGAAATACATATAGGCGGAGGAGAAAGCTATGTGATGGGACTTATTGCGAAGGCTGCTCAATCTGTCCATAATGAGTATCCCGGAGTTAAATACCATTTATTTAGCGGGGATAGCAGTGAGATCTCAGAAAGACTGGACAAGGGACTGGTTGACTTCGGTATATTCATTGAGCCGTTTGATTTATCAAAATATGATTTTATCCGCTTACCTCTTTCCGATACATGGGGTGTACTTATGAGAAAAACAAGTCCGCTTGCTGAAAAAGATTATGTTGAGGCACAGGATTTATGGGACAAGCCCCTTATTATTTCTCGTCAAACCCAGGGAAAAAACATGCTGAGCAAATGGTTCAAAAAAGACATGGATACACTCAATGTAGTTGCCACAGGAAATTTATTATACAATATGTCCCTCCTGGTAGAGGAAGGACTTGGTTATGCCGTATGTCTTGATAAGATCATAAGAACAGACGGAAAGAGCAGTTTGTGTTTTCGCCCGCTTTACCCAAGGCTTGTATCTCATCTTGATATTGCCTGGAAGAAATACCAGGTATTCCCGGAATGTACAAAAGTATTTCTTAAACACCTGAGAAAAGTAATAGAAGAATAAAAAAGCAGGACTTTTTGATATGAACCCCTCCTATTGGACAAAAAAATCTAATGGGTGGGGGATTTTTTAT
>CAZOTY010000037.1:0-11441 GCA_964582905.1 uncultured Spirochaetaceae bacterium
GGTAGGAGGTTCCTTTTTGAATAAGTATTTTTTTAAAGAAAATAATTTTAACGTCGTTTCTAAAAATAAGGTAAATTCTGGGTCCTCAGGTCTTCCAGAAGTTGGTAATAGTTATGTTCCTGGAATTGGATCATTATTAAACAATTCCATTACTGACTATCCTTTCAGTTGGGATAATCCGGATTTTACAGGTGCAGCTTATATTGGTTCTGATTGGTTTCTTATGGCCAATGGTTTTTATTTCAACAGGGTTTCTAAGAAATGGAGCGATAAGCCCCCTGAAACATCAGACGATAATGAGACATCAGGAATCGCTGCAGCTAGCATGGCTGCTTCAGCTGCTGCCAATGTTGGTAAGTCAACTGCAAAGGTTGCTTATTATTTAGCTGCTGGTTTAGCTGCAGTTATTGTAGCTGCTTATAAGTTTGGCAAGCAGCAGGGTAGGGGGTAATTATGGATGAGTTCGATTTAAAGACGTTTCCTCTTTCTGGAGAGTGGATTTATGTTTACACCGTTAAGGGTGTAAGTCTGATTTCAACTAACAGCACTGATGAGTTTCTTATTCCTGCTGGTTTCTTTGCTTTATCCAGAAGTCAGATACAGCGTTATTTCACAAATAACTATCTGACTTTCAAGGTTGATAAGAATGATAGTTATTTTACTTGTTTCAGTTATGACTTTGTTATTAATAGCGTTCAGCCTTTGTCTGATACTACAACTGCAGTAATTGCAATGGATACTAGTAAGATAGTTAATGAATTAGTTAAGTCTTCTGTCTTCCAGGAGAGTTCTAGTAATTCATTGATTGAAATCAAAGGTGATATTTCTAATTTATCTACCCAGATTATTAATGTTATTGATTATCTGGATAACATTCAGTGGCTGCTTGTTCAGAAAGCAGGTGAAGTATCTTTACAGACTGTTTCCCTTGCTTCTGTTGGTAGTTCTTCTGCTCCTTTGTCTATCCAGGAGCCTTACCATTTTGATATGAAGACAATATATTTATCTAAGTATGCTTCTATTAGGTCCGATAAGAGAAATATTTATTTTGATCTATCCCCGATTTGGAATGATATCAGCCAGTTTGTTAGCTATGACGAATCAACTAAGAAAGTAACCTTAAATGAAGGCTTCGAGTTTTATATACCGGTTTTCTTTGATTTTTTAAATACCAGCGTTGGCAAGTTCTATAAGATAGCTACTTACAATGGTTCTGAATATGCTGAGGGTTTTTTTCCAAATGGTCTATTGCTGCCTGATGGCCGATACCTTAAGCATGATGTTACGACAATTGATTTCAGTACTAGCCATATGGGTATCAATCTCTTTGATGGTTATGCTAAATATTTTAGCAAGGCCATACTTCGAGGTATTACTTGTCTTTCTACGTATTCAGTTGCAGAAGTTCCTGCCAATTACAAACCCGTCATTGAATTCAGAGGTTCTTATGCTTTGACTTATAACCCCTTATATATTGGTGTTTCTTAAATTATTACCTCTATATTTTCTGCAGAAAATAAGAGGTTGCGGGGGGTTTGGGGGTTGTGCTTCAACCCCTAACGTTTTATATTTTTTATTGTCTTATTTGGGATACATGTTAGCTGCCTGATGGCAGCTTTTTTTATTTTATCCTGGGAAAAAAATCCGGTTTTTTTGAGTTATATAAAAATTATATGGTAATTATTTAAAAAAAATCTGCACCGCCTAGTATTACAAGGCGGTGTCAGTTTTTTTGTGTCAAATACAATTTAGTGTCGTTTTTTTAATTAGTTGTGGTTATTTTCTTTATGTTTTCTTATACTATATTCATGAACAGTTTGGAATATAACAAAAGAGCAAGAAACTGGTTTTTGTGCGTCCAGCAAGGTGCTAAGTGTTTCTATGATGTACCTATTATCTGTGAACGTTTGAATAATTGTTCATTTGCATATATCAAGCATGACAAGGAAACTATGACTAATGGTGAACTTGTCAAAGAAGAGCATTACCATATTATTCTTAACTTCGAAAACGCTCGAAGCTTTCAGAGTGTCACGAAGCATTTTGCCGGTGCTCATGTTGAGGAATCTCACAATCTGGCAGATTGCGCTGCTTACCTTCTGCATAACACACCATCAGCTATTGCAGCGGGAAAGAAACAATATCTGTTTTCTGAAATCATTACAAACAACGAAACGGCCGTTCGCGCTTGGATTGGTGACAAAGGCGTTAAGTATGATGTTTTCAATGAAAACAAAATTGTAGAGTATATTTTTGTTAATCATTGCTGGTCTATATTTGAGTTCTATAGTAAATTCGGTGCTCAAATTCAAAAGTATATTCCTTTAATTGACAGGCTTTTGAAAGAAGTCGATTTAGAAAACAATCGTGCATTGCGTGAATATCTTGAAAAGTGCTATCAGGATAATTTCGGCAAAAATGGATATAATCGATATTCTGTCAATTAGAAATAATTTGAAAAGAATCTATTTATTGCGACTTTATTACTTATATATATAGTTCATAATTAAGCATCTCAATGATTTTCAGATAGTTTCTTGCAATGTGAAAAGGATCTTTAACTGGGAGTGCAACAACTTTATCCTGCGGTCTGCCATCTCGTTTTCTTATCTGAATCCATTCTCCGATTGCTCTATCAGGGTTGGGAAAAGTCCTGAAAGTATATTCTTCAGTTTTTTTGTAATAATCCATGAATTGGAAATCATTAGACTCAATGTAGCAACGTAGAAGCGTATATAAGGCTTCTGAATGAATCCACCAGAGTTTATCATCCCAGCCGGAGAGCTGCATAGACATTGGCTCATCCTCCAATCCCCTATTCTCCCCAGTTGGCGCTCCTCCTGTTACAGAACAGAAGTGAAGTAAGCCACCATATTCTCTATCCCAACCATTTTCAAAAGCTTTCTTGGCAATATTAAGGAGTTGTCCTTTATTTCTGAAATCATTGGAAATTTTCATTGCATCAAGGTGAAACCATACATCCTCTATTGTATGTCCCGGATTCTGATGTTGCCCAAGAAGTTCAGGGAAAAACTGATTGTCTTTTGTTATTATTTCATGAAGGACAAACTTATTATCTACAAAATTATCAAGAATGTCTGACGAATATTGCGCTATATCAGTTTTAAGATCATTACTTACTTCTCTATCAAAGATTTCAGATGCTGCATACAGCTCTTCAGCAGTATTGAGCAAAATCATTGGTATACCATGTGCCCTGAATGAAGATGATAGCGGATATGGCAAAGTGCGGAAATCACCTGATAAGATTCTTTTTTTTATAGAATAATAAAGTTTTAGAGCAAAAATATATGATTCAAAATCTGAAGCTGCTATAGAATAAGATGCAAAACCAATTACAACGAAACAATCTGCATAGATGCTCATATCAAAAGGAGCATTTTCATATACCTGCTTCGGTTTTCCTGTTCTGTCCATCAAAAACACTACTTTATACTCTTTATTCATGAGACAGTGATTCTTCATAAACTTCACACCAGAAGATGCAAGTTTTATAAATTCTTTTCTTTCTTTATCACTGAATATATCAGCTTTAGTTGTAGCAAGTTTTGAAAAAAGCCAGATAAAACGTCCCTGACTCCATGAGTATTTATCATAGGAAACCAGACGTTCTCCCCTATTATCAAAACAGTTAAGAAAGCCGCCGTATTCTGAATCAAGACATCTAGGGAGCCAGAAACTTAATATATTGTTTTTAAGTTCATTTACATAGAACGAATAAAGCTTCTCTGCCTCTATATAATCCATATTTTTATTTTACCTTATAGTTATATCCCCTAAAAGCATATTGTTTTCTACATAAAGCAGTAATCCATACTGAGATTTATCTGGGACATAAAAATATTTATAATATATCCGAGTACATTCAGAGAGGACTATTAACCATGATTGAATATGAATTCATACCAGCAAAAGACATTAGTGAGGCAATAAATAACTTATATTGTATTATCCGGATGCTCAGAAGCCCGGACGGATGCCCATGGGACAGAATCCAGACAAATAAGACAGCCACCGAATCCCTTATTGATGAATCATATGAGTATATGGATGCAGTAATCAAAAATGATATTAACAATGAAAGAGAGGAAATCGGTGACATATTGATTAATGTTCTTATGACTCTTTATATCCATGAAGAAAACAACGATTTTACACCTTCTGAAGCTATCAATGAGGTATGTGAAAAGCTGATAAGAAGACACCCTCATGTTTTTTCAAATGAAAAAGCAGATAATCCAAGTGATGTGCTTACCTTATGGAATAAGGTCAAAGAAACAAAAGAAGGAAAAGCGATTACAAAAGAGAGCATCTTCGGTCATATTCCCGGAAGCCTTCCACCACTGGAAAAAAGCTATGAGATACAGAAAAAACTTGCCAAAGTCGGATTTGACTTCCCTACTCCATTATCCAGTAAGGAAAAAATATATGAAGAATTAAGCGAAGTGGAAAAGGCAATTGAAATCGAGAATACTGACAATCTTGAGGAAGAAATCGGAGATCTGATTTTTTCAGTTGTCAACCTTTCGCGTCTATATAAAATCAGACCGAATGTCGCATTGGACAGAACCAATAAAAAGATTACCGAAAGATTCAATAAACTATTTGATATAGCAGAAAAACGAAAAATCCCGCTTGATAAAGCGCATGTTGATGAAATGAATGCAATCTGGGATGAAATAAAGGAAAACCCAAATCAGTAATTTATACTGATACTGTGTTGTTCTAACAACTCGGTGTATCCGTTCTTATCAGAATAGGTCCTTCTGATAAAAGGAATAAGTTTATCCCTGTCGCCTCTTTCCTCAAGGAAGTTGAGAACAATACTCATATAAGTAACAAAGCCAGGTGTGATATCACCTTCTTTTTTATATATTTCTTCACACATGCTTATAACAGAATCTGTCCTGGCTTTTCCATTTACCATAGCAAAGATTATTTCCCTGTCACTCAACATGTTTTTTGCATTATCCAAAACACGTTCTGCCTCTCCGTAGCGTTCAAGAGAGTTAAGAACAGTGTAATACTGTATTACATCTTCTTTTGTAAGCTCTTTCAGACTGTACAGTTCTTCACCACAGGAAAGTGCAAGTTCCGTTGAATCTGTAAACAACAGGATTCTCAGGATTGATTCACGTCTTTTTTTGTTTCCATCAAAAAGATAAAAATAAGCTTTTGCAGCTTCTTTTGCAGCTGAGAATTCCTTCATGTTGTATAAAGATGCAGCTTTTACATATAAATTCTTCTCATCTATCTTTCCAGATGAAATTATCTTACTTTCTGCAGCACTAAATGCTTCTTCATATAAGCCTTTTTTATAAAGTTTGTAAGGATTATCTTGGGAACAGGAAGAAAGGATAAAAAAAGAGAGCAGAACAAAAAAAAGTAAAATACCTCTTTTCATTTCTGCTCTCCTTAAAAACAAATAACAGGTTTCCGATAAGCCGAGTTCTGTTTATGTAATCATCTATCTAGGACATTAGTTACCTAATGCCTCAAGCGACCTACCCGCGGAATCAGACGGACCACCCTACCGCTTCTTGGTCTTGCTCCTGGTGAGGTTTACCTTGCCCTCAATGTCACCACCGAGGCGGTAGTCTCTTACACTGCCATTTCACCCTTACCCTAAGGCGGTATACTTTCTGTTGCACTCTCTGTGGCATTACTGCCCCTGGCCGTTAACCAGCACCATTGTCCTTTGGAGCCCGGACTTTCCTCTGTATTTCAAGCGATTACTTCGAAAACCTGATAATTCTCTAGAAATCTTCGAAATCTCCGCCCATGGACTCATCATATCCTTCACTGTCTGACTGACCTTCTGAAGAAACAGATGATGATACCTTTCCACCTTCTGTTTTGGTCGGCTCAAGCTGCTCAAATATGTAATCCTTTTCAACTTCTGGATCAAGCTTCTCATACCAGATAATCCTTGAACAATATGGACAGTATTCAAGCTGATCCTTTTCCTGCTTCAGGCGGAGATCAATGACAAACTGCATAGGAAGAACCATATTACAACCCATACAAACCTGTCCGTAAACAGGAACAATTCCCAATCCGTCCTTTTTTGAAGAGATATTGCAGAACTTTGCATACAGTTCATCAGATATAATATTTCCTCTGATTTCATTGCACTTCTGATTTAGAGCATCGATTTCGTTGTTTTTCTCGGAAAGGATATCAGTGATTTTATCCTGCTCGGCATCTACAACCTTCTGCTGGGCTGCACAGATTTCCTGCTGTTTATCGAGCTTCTCATTTAAAACTTTCAATTCTTCCTTTTTCAGATTTCTGCTTTTAAGAAGACTTATTTCAAGATTAGAAGCTTCCTGAATCTGTTTTCCAAGAGCGTCGAATTCCCTCTGAGTAGTAATGAATTCAACCTTTTTCTCATATTCGGTTCTTTGATTGAATGCATCTTCATATCTGATTGAAAGGCTCTTATACTCATCATTGACAGTATTATACTGTTCAGTCAGCTTAAGATATTGTTCACTGGCCAATGCCAGTTTTTTCTTTTCTTCTCTGAGATTGGCTGGAATATCCCTCACTTCGTTCTCAAGGGCAAACTTCTTCTGAAGAACTTCCTGAAGTTTCTTCAAACATTCCAATTTTTCGTTTTCTGCCATATCCGGTGGTATCTCCTCGCAAGTATAAAATTGTATCTAATTTTATGTTTTGTTTCTACTAATTCCAGTCTTTTAGCTGACGGCTTCTCTTTGGATGGCGTAACCTTCTCAGAGCCTTTGCTTCAATCTGCCTGATTCTCTCTCTTGTAACATCAAAGTAGAGACCAACTTCTTCAAGGGTAAGGGCATAGCCGTCATCAAGGCCAAATCTCATTCGGAGAACTTCCTGTTCCCTTGTCGGAAGTGTTGATAGAAGTTCCCTGATTTTGTCCTGTAAAAGAACAAATGCTGTCTGATTAGCCGGATTCTCAGCATCCTTATCTTCAATAAAGTCAGAGAGAACAGAGTCCTCTTCCTCTCCAACCGGTGTCTCAAGACTGATTGGCTCCCTTGCCACACTCTTTACTGTCTTGACTTTACTTTCAGGCCACCCTAAATGATCTGCTATTTCCTTATCAGTCGGCTCTCTTCCAAGTGACTGCATAAGTACTCTGCTCTCACGTACAACTTTATTGATCTGCTCAATCATATGAACCGGGACTCTGATTGTCCTTGCCTGATCTGAAATGGAACGGGTAATTGCCTGCCTGATCCACCATGTTGCATAAGTTGAGAATTTGAAACCTTTTTCATATTCAAATTTTTCAACAGCTTTAATAAGACCGATATTTCCTTCCTGTACCAGGTCAAAAAACTGCAAACCCCTGTTTGTATACTTCTTTGCAGTTGCAACTACAAGACGTAGATTTGCCTTAATCAGTTTATCCTTAGCAGTTTTCAGAATCTTTTTCCCGTACTGGATATTCTTTACAGATTCAATAATCTGATCAGTTGAGCATTCAAATTCATTTTCAATGGTTCTCAGCTCCTTTTCGGTTAATTGAAGTTCTTTGATTTCCTCCTTGATTTTATCAGAAGGCATATTCAGTTCCTCTTCAATCTGAGTTGCTTTGCTTTTTGTTGCAAGGTCCCTACCAAGTTGCCTTAGTTCTCTTGCGGAGTTAACTTTCAGTTTTGCTTCAATCTGACTCTTCTTCTCGTTACATACGAGAATTCTTTCCTTTGCAGAAATGAATCGGTTTGTCAGATCCTCAATTTCGTCCTGTCTGAGTTCGATTGAATCAACCCAGTTGTCAATTGTTATGTATTCGCCTTTTTCAATTGAAGCAATGTTTTCAATGGTCTCTTTATAATGCTTTGCTAAATCAGCTTCTTTATGGCTGTACTCGTTTTTTATCTTCCTGTGGATTTTCTCTATTTCCCTGACCATTTCCTTTTCTGATAGATTCTTATGGTCATTCTTGAAGCTCTCATCCTTTACTGTGACTTCCTCTGTAATAAGCCTGTTAAGCTCATCTCCATCGCTCTCAATGCGGATAATTTCATTTTTAAGGTTTTGAAGGCGGTAATTCTTTGTACATTCCCTGCAGTATGCAATCCATGCTTCACGTGATTCAAAGTCCTTTCTCTTTTTTCCAAGATAGATATCAGACTTTTCATCCGGATGTCCTCCAAGTTTATTTAAAAGATCCTCCCTCATCTGATTGAGTTCGGGATTTTCCTCCGGATTTTCCCCAGAAAGAATAACCTTTGATTTAAGTTCATGGTATTCTTTAATCAGTCTCGGGATTTCCTTTCCAAGTGCTTCTTTGTAACTAGCATTATAACGTTTCTGCATGGTAAGGAACTCCTTGAGTTCTTCCTGCGTCATATTATCATTGTCTTGGTCTATCTTCTGGTTGAGAACATTTATTATGTTTTCGAAAAAAGTAATCAGGATACCAGATTCCTTAATAACTGACTTTACAATGTTTTCACCGATTTCCATCTGTTTAGCAAGATGAACTTCCTGCTCCGCAGTAAGAAGATTCTCCGTTCCGATTTCCTTCAAATAGAGCCTTATAGGATCATCCTGGGCAGAGTCACGTTTGGAGGAAACAACTGAACGTTTAGTATCTATAGAATGCTCACTGAAAGTTGCAATGTCTATAAAACGTTCACTTGCCTCAGCATCCTCATCAGTTCCCTTCCATTCGTTTATGTTCTCTTCTTCCTCTTCCTCGTCTATTTCTTCTTCATCATCAGAATCATCACTCGATACCTTTTTAGGTTTTTCTTCCTCCTGATCATCATCCTCAATTGCTTTCAGCTCATTTTCAGACGGTTCATCTTCAAATTCTTCTTCATCATCTTCTTCATCAACTACAGGAATCTCATCCTCTTCATTGAAGTCATAGTTTTCCAGTTCTTCAGGGGAAGGTTCGCCCTCCTCTTCATCATCAATTTCTTCCTCTTCATCTTCTTCATCTATTTCAATGAAGTTGACATTGTCCTTCTTGAAACGTCTGACTATATCGTCAATTGATATGTCAATCTGTGAAACCTTGCTGATTTCAGTTTCTACTCTCTGAAGTGAAATTGAACCTTCCTCTTCGGCAATAGCTACAAGCTTTTTATAAAAATCATAACTTTTTGATTCTTTAGACATTAAATTAATATCCTTATTGCTCATTTGAGCGCTTCTAACAGATTCTGGATATCCTCATCCAGATCTTTTTTTCTCTCAAGGAGCTCTCTAACAAGATTAGGATTACTCTCATCCTGAGTAATCTTTAATTGTTCAAGAACTACACTACGTTGTGCCTGAAGCTTCTTCAGTCTGATTCTGTCCAAAGCTTCAAAATAACCCTCTTCAGTCATTAAATTCCTATACTCATTGGTATGGAATAAAACGAATGAAAGGTATTTTCTTGTCTCCTCACTGCTTATATAAGTCAAAAGGAGCGAATCATTTCCCAAACAGTCTTCTCTCATAGCCTGTTCCAAGGCACTGTATATATCCTTTGCCATAGATGAAGACAAATCGGAAATTTTCAGTTTATATCGCTGAGAAGGAAAAAGATGAGGATGACATGAAAGGTAAAAGAGTGCCTGTTCATCAACAGTAGGAGTTCCGCTTTTTTCTTTTTTGGCTATAGCATCTTCTCTTTCAAACGTTTCAGGGTGTTGTTTTCTTTTTCCTGTCTCTATGTTTCTTACTTCGAGGTCCTCCCGTACAGCCTCATCTGAAATATTTAAAAGCTGGGAAAGCTGCGTTATATAAGACTCAATCTCAACCTTGCTTTTGGTGCTATTAATAAAGGATGAAAGAGATGATACATACTCAGACTTACCTTTGGCAGTATTTATATCATATAATTCCTTCTTTATCTTTACAAGATATTCAAAGGCAGAAGTTTTCTTCTGTAGTTCTTCCTTCAGAGAGTCAACTCCTTTCTTTTCAAGGATTTCTGAAGGATCCTTGCCTCCTTTAAGCGAATAGACATCAGCTTCAAGATCTTCTTTATGGACAAGAAGTATTGCTTTTTCAGTTTCATTGACCCCAGCCTGATCGCTATCAAAAAGAAGATTAATTCCCTTGATTTTCGTAAACCATTTTTTCAGGTTTTTCACCTGATCCTGTGTAAAGGCAGTTCCTAGTGGTGCCACAGCGTTGGTAAATCCTGCCTGATGAAGTGAAATGACATCAAAATTCCCTTCGCAGATAATGGGATTGTTACCCTCCTGCAGGGTTTTCTTAGCTTGATATATACCAAATAGATTGTCTTTTTTCTGGTAAATCATGGTTTCAGGTGAATTAATGTACTTTCCAACGTTATCAGCTCCGGAAAGATCACGTCCGGAAAATGCAATTACCCTTCCCTGACGGTCAAAAATAGGAAACATAATCCTGTTTCTGAATAATGAAAGCGTCGGATACTTCCTGCTGAATAATCCTGATTTAGCTAAAATATCACTATCAATTCCTTTGGACTGGAGAAAACCATAGAGCCACTTTGAATCCTGTGGCGCATAGCCGAGCATGAATTTTTCTTCAGTATCAACAGATATATTTCTGTTTTCTATGTATTTTCTTGCTTCTTCCGCTTCAGCTGAATTTCTTAAAAGATAGTGATAGGTCTTTGCAATCCTTGAATATAAATCATAGAGTTTTTCCTTATCGGTTCTGGCTCGTTTGGCCGCAGCCTCGTTCTGGTAATTGCTCTTTTCCAGCTCTACTCCTGCCCTCTGTGCCAGGAATTCAACAGCGGACTGGAAGTCAAAGCCTTCTTTCTCCATAACAACGGTAAAAATATCTCCGGATTTTCCACAACCAAAACAGTGGAATGTATTGCTTTCCTCATGGATGATGCATGAAGGTGTTCGTTCATTTCCATTTGCGTGAAACGGGCAACGCACAACCTTCCTGCCACTTCTGTCAATTATTTCAGTGTAAAGGCCGATTATATCAACAATGGATAGTTTATTTTTAATTTCTTCAATATTCTTTGACGAAAAACCTGCCACTATAGCTTCCCCTGACTATTTTTTGATTTTCAAAAGACTATTTTCCATACTCATGGAAAGACATTCGAGAATATGTTCTTTATCAACAGTCTTCCCTTTCCCGATTCCCGGACAGCATTTCTTTTCATCATTCCAGGCCTCCTTACTTCTGATTATGCTAGGCCAAAAAGGATAAGTCCTGCATTGTAAGGGTCTTGCAGAATATACTTTGCATCCGTTATCAGATAGAAATATGCAATCGTAGTTTTCTTTCTCTTTAAGGGCAATATAATAACAGTCACCCATATCCACATATCTGCAGTATGTATTTATAAATTCTTTTTCGCTGAGGTCAGTAGATGAAACAAGACGATCCAGATCTTTTCTTGAAAGGTAAACAAACCCAGGTTCAACTGAACAGCAATAAAGACATTTTTGACACTCAAATTCCAAGCCATGATCAAA
>CAZOTY010000038.1:0-9994 GCA_964582905.1 uncultured Spirochaetaceae bacterium
CAACAGGAAACGGACAGCCTGCAATCTCAGGGGTGGTAGTTTCAGCACCATGGAAGGCACCGGTGGATCCTGTTATCGAGGATACAGATGTAGATAAGAATAATCATACAGCAGCAATCGGAGAGAGCAGTACAGAGGGAGCTAAGACAAAGTACCTGCTTATTGAGTATATAGCAGGGCAGGAACCCAGTGCACCGAGTGCAGAAGAGATATGGGCAAAAGGAAAGGACTATAACGGACAGGAGATAAACCTTGAAGGCAGCTATTACATATACAGTGTAGCAAAGCTTGGAAGCAGATATTCAGAAGTAAAGTGTACACCACACATAATGGTGGAAGCAAAAATCCCTGATGGGAACAGTGACACAATGTTCCTAAATGTACCTGAATTGGAAGAAAGCGAAAATAAGGAAGATGTTGAGGTAAAATACATCATCAGGAAAAGTGGGGATCCTGCTCCTACAGAAGAAGATTTTAAAGGAGGAGAAGCTGCTACATACAACCCTGAAGAAGGAATATCAAGACCGGAAAACATAGAAGATGATGGAGAGTATGTAGTCTATATTGTAACAACCACTGGAGTAGGAACTAGTTCCCCAGCAATCTCTGGGGTAGTCGTTACTGCTCCAATTACATGGAAGGCTCCAGAGTCTCCATCAGAACCGGAAGCAAATATTTCTGGTAACAAAGTAGTAATAAAGGAAAACAATGAAAAGGCAAAAGTAAGGTATCTTCTTATTGAGTATAAAGCAGGAGAGACACCATCTACACCAAGTGCAGAATACATATGGGCAAATGGAGAAGACTATAAGAAGGAATTAGTACTCAATAAGAGTTACCACATTTACTATGTAAGTAAACTTGGAAGTGAATATTCAAAGGTCAGTTATGAGTTCTTTGAATGGATTGATGTAGTAGTTCCAGACGGGAACAGTGACACGATGTATATTGATGTTCCTGAGCCCAAGTCAGAAAACGAGACAGTAGAGGTAAAATATATCATCAAGAAGAAGGGAGAAGAAGCACCGACACAGGATGATATACTCAATAATGGAAATACATATGATTCAAATGATGGTATATCACGTACAGAAGACATAGAAGATAACGAAGAATATGTAGTTTATGTAGTAACAGTAACAACAGTAGGAGGCAGTTCTCCAGCTATTTCAGGTGTAGTAGTTACAGCTCCTATTACATGGAATACACCGGTTAAACCGGATGCTCCTCAGATTGTTGTGAATAATACTAATTATACTTATACAGTAAAAGGAAGAGCAGACAGTGCAGTAATGAAAGTTCTGGTCAAGGATTACTCAAGAAGCACTCCTAATCCTTCTACACCAAGTGCAGAAGAGATTTGGAACAATGGTACTACTGTAAGTTCAATAACCAACCAGAGTGTAGGTAACAGCAAGCATGTATATGCTGTTGCAAAGCTTGGAAGTGAATACTCTGAGGTTACTAAGAGTCTAGTTGAGTATAAACTAGTGGTAACGCCAAATAGCAATGTTGCTTTGAAAAGTGTTGTTTTCAAAACAAATATCAATGATGTAACTATGATGGCTTCAGATACCAAAAACGGAACTTATTCTCAGTTCCAAAATTCAATAAAAACCTTATATATGATTCGATCTACCGAAGAGGTATCTAGATACATAAAAGCCATTGCTGATAAATATCATGATTCGGATCCTATTAAAGTTGATATTGGACTCTACCCAGGAAGAAGGTTTGCATATTCTAATCCCGGAGATGGAAAGACATATAATTTAGTTATTTGTAACGTTGATACTGCTAGAAATGCGTGGGCTATCAATGAAGAGCCGTTAAAATCAATCACATGGGGATGTTTAGGGACTAATACATTAGCTTCAATGGATGGGCAGAGCGGAAAAGCACTTACTAAATATGTAATGGAATACAAAGATACTGATTCTACACATAACCCATATCCACAGCGAATCAAAGCAGGAAGTAGTAGCAATATAAGTTCTCAAGACGAAAGCCTTTATACTTCTTTATGGGCTGAGGTAGCTAAGATTGCAGGATATACATTTGGTAAAACCTATAGTTCCGGATGGTTTGTTCCGTCTCATGAGGAATTAACTATAGTGGACAATTTGGTAGCAAGCGACCTGGAAGGCTTTGATGGCTTAAGAGAGACTATCAATGCTAACCAAAATACCTATTCAAATAAGTATTGGGTTTGGACAAGCAATGATGGAGGGCAGGCATCATATGGTAGTAGCGGGACTCCAAACTATTATGGATTGACTCCATCTGGCGTAATAAATCCTAGGTATATGATGCTGGCAAGTTATGCAAGAGCAAATACCTATGGTGCTTACCTATGTTTTGCCTTCTAAGCTATACCGTATCCGTTTACGCATTATGTTCTCGACTAAGATAAATATAGCCCTCCCCATAGGGCTATATTTTTGCTGTATTGAATAGGGACATTAAAGCGTATAATAGACAAGGGCAGAGTTATAAATTAAACATCAGAAAACAATATGATTTAAGAAGGACAGTCTTTATTATGGGTAAAAAATTCAAAAATTCCTTTCTTAGGAGTACGTGTTATAAAGACTTTCCTTCTTTTATTTTCTGTATGTTAATATCAAATGGGGGCCTGATTATTCCTTTTTCAGTTATTATCCCTGTTATATTCTGATGTGGTGTCACGTCAAAACATGGATTAAAGACTTTCATCTCCACAGGAGCAACAAGAACGCCTCCTGGCCGTTTTACTTCATCAGAATCCCTTTCTTCAATAACGATGTCTTTTCCTTCTTTAGTATTGAAGTCGATTGTTGTTGTGGGGGCGACTGAATAGAATGGAACGCCATAATGTTTTGCTATTACCGAAAGTGCGAAAGTTCCGAGTTTATTTGCAACATCTCCATCAGAGGTGATTCTGTCAGCACCAAGGATGACACAGTCAATCTTTCCGTCTCTTATAAGTGTTGCTGCAGCAGAATCAGGAATAAGGGCAGAGGGTATGCCAGCTCTAACTAGTTCCCATGCTGTGAGACGGGCTCCCTGAAAACGAGGTCTTGTCTCATCAGCGTATACAAAGATATTCTTACCGCTATAATGAGCTTCCTTTATTATTCCTAAGGCAGTTCCCCAGCCACAGGTTGCAAGGGCTCCTGTATTGCAATGCGTAAGGATAGTAGCGTTTGGAGGGACAACGTCATTACCGATTCTTGAAAGAGTCCTGTTCATCTCGATGTCTTCTTTGACAATCTTATCTGCTTCATCAATAAGGGCAGTAAGATTCATACCGGTTTTTTCAGCAATATTCTTCATCCTCCCAACTGCCCAGACGAGGTTAACAGCAGTAGGGCGAGAGTTCGCAATTACATCGCATTTTTCGTTGAAGATCTTTATATCTCCACCTGCTTCTTTTGCCGCAAGGTAAACTCCATAGCCTGCAGCACCTCCTATTGCAGGTGCTCCCCGCACAACCATATCTTTTATTGCAAAGGCAACATCTTCACTTGTCTTGCAAAGAAAATAAGTAAAGGTTGTTGGCAATACTCTCTGATCAATCAGTTTCAGTCCCTGCTGGGTCCATTCTAAAGTTCTAAAATCTTCAGTCATTCAGAAAATCCTTTCTCTCTGGGGTAAAAACATCAAGTATTTCGCCATTTTCAAGGCAATTTAGCCCATGGGGCACATTTGGTTCAAGAAGGATGGAGTCACCTGTCTTTACAATTCTAGTGCTCTCTTTGACAATGAATTCAAATTTTCCATTCAGTATATATGCAATCTGCGTATGTGGATGTGTATGTACAGGTGACATGGATCCCGCTTCAAACGACCACTTAACAATCATCAAATTCCTGTCATGAGCAAGTACCTGACGTTTCGAGGTTCTGTCAATCTGCACAATTTCACAGTCTTCTTTATAGAAAAAATCATCTGTCATCGTTTTTTTATTTCCTCCCATCGTTTATTGACCCTGTCAATAATCTCATCCTCGTCTAAGGTAGTACATTTGTTGTTTTTTAAGATACATTTTCCTTTTGACCATACCTGCTTTATGTTGCTTCTGTCAGAAGAAAAAACGATGGCAGAGTAGTAATCATTGGTTGGAGTTGTACACACTTCATTCATATCAAGAATAAGGAAATCTGCATCCTTTCCGGATTCAATTGAACCAAGTCGGGAATCAAAGCCTAATGCCCTGGCCCCGTCAAGGGTTGCCATTTTAAGTATTTCATAAGGGGTAATGGCTGCTGGATTATTTTCGGTTACAGCTTGCAACATAGAAGCGAGATTCATTTCCTTAAGGAGGTTCAGATTATTGTTTGATGAGGCTCCGTCAGTTCCCAAGGCGATGTTTATACCATGGTTTTTGTATTTTGTTATAGGGGCTATTCCCGATGCGAGTTTGCAGTTAGATGACGGATTATGGATGATGCTTACGTTTTTCTCAGCTAATATTTCAATTTCCTTATTATCAAGAAAAACACCGTGGGCAGCAAAGGTATTACCATCAAATAACCCGATGTCATTCAGGTAAACTCCCGGACGTCGTTTGAAATCCTTCAATGAATCTTCGACTTCCTTTGATGTTTCACTTAGATGAATGTGCAAAAACCTGTTGTTATCATTTGCCCATTTGCGTGTTATTTTCAATGCATCCTCAGAAACTGTGTAAATAGCATGTGGGGCTGCATCTATCCTGATTCTTCTATACCCGTCAGTTCTATCTTCGAGAAGTGGCGCCATATTCAGAATCCTTTTCTCAGCCTCAGCTTTATCTCCGAAAAATACGAGTCCGATTGATGCGTTGATTCCTGCTTCCTTCACAGCATCAATAGTTTTTTCCTGAAAAAAGTACATATCGGCAAAAGTGGTAATTCCTGAGTGTATCATTTCAGCAATTGCAAGTTTGCTTGCCCAGTAAATATCTTGTGCGACCAGTTTATCTTCAATAGGCCAGATCTCACTTAGCCATGAGTGTAAATCGGAAACAGTGTCTTTATAGTTTCTCATAAGGACCATAGAGGAGTGGGTGTGTCCGTTGATGAATGCCGGGATAATAATAAAGCCTGAAGCATCAATAGTTTCGTCGCCCGTGACTGAAGTTGTACCACCGACTTCTTTGAATATACCGTCTTTAATGACAAGATCTCCCTTAATAACCTCGCTTGAGGAGACAGGGAGAATCGTTGCGTTCTTAATAACTGTAACCATGATTCAAGTATAAAGTGAGAGATTAAAAACAGGAAGTTTTATTCTTACTTTACAGTGTTACGCTTAATCTTTGTTGTAGTTGTCGTTTCCATCGGAGTAGTTATTACAGTGACTTTTTCAATTTTCTTGTACTGGGGGAGATCCTTATTGATCTTCTTTACAATCTCCTCCATGTAGGCAGTCTGTTTTTCAAGTTCCTTCATCTGGGTCCTTATACTTTCTGATGGATAAATTACTGCTTCAATGGCTTCACTTGGAACGTCCGGTTTTTCCTGGAAGCCACGGATGAGAATCTGCTCTACATCACTTATAAGCTGGAACAGGTCTTCAAGCTCCTCAGGATAGACATTCTTTCCCCCTTCAGTAACAATAAGATTCTTACTTCTTCCTTTAAGATAGAGGTAATTTTCGCTATCAAGATAACCCAAGTCTCCTGTTTTCATATAACCGTTTTCGTCAAACAGTTCTGAAGTATTTTTTACATCATTGAGATAACCTTTACATACGTTTGGTCCCTTTACGCGTACCTCTCCGATTCCTTCATCATTGGGATCTGCAATAATCATCTCATCGAATGGGAACACACGTCCTACTGAGTCAACCTTGAAATGCTCAGGAGGATTCAGGGTGATAATTGGGGCTGCTTCAGTAAGACCGTATCCCTGCAAGAAATTAAGACCCAGTGCCTGATATTTTCTGAATACTTCAGGGGAGAGGGGCCCAGCACCGCAAATCAAAAGGTGTGTATTATCAAGTCCGAGCTGGGAAAGAATTTTCTTTTTGAAAAAGTTGTTCATCGGAGACTTATTGAAGTGCTTCTTGCACCATAGGTTATAATTCATCAGCGAGTTGATAAGTGTGACAGTTGCCTTTCCTTTTTTGGCAAGACTTGATTCAATTCCTGCAAGGACTTTGTTATAAAGCAGGGGGATTCCCATGAAAACGGTTACTTTTCCACGCTTTAAATCATTAATCATTCTGGAAACAACAATGCCATGTCCGAACAGGCATTCAGCTCCATGTTTGATTGTTTCAAGGAGAACTGCCGTACAGCAGTATGAATGATGCAGTGGCAGCAGTGCATAGAGAGTATCTGTTTCAGAGACCCCCATTCCGTCAGCAGCCATATATACATCGCTAGTAATATTGGCGTTTGTAAGGATTGCACCTTTTTCGTTCCCCGTTGTGCCTGAAGTAAAAAGGACCGCAGCGACATCATCTTCTTTAACATCAACCTTCTTCGCAAGTGGTTCAACCTCGTCAAGGCTGTAAATCCTTGATGGGTATTTTTCATCAGTCTCTCCCTGCAAGACAGTTTTTCCATAAAGTGAATTGAACCAGGGAGTATCAAGCTTCTCAAGCTTATCAAGAACATCACGGTCAGCAAAAACGTATTTTACATCAGCAAATTTACCGAGTTCAGCAACGCGTTCAATTTTCATCTGGTTGTCAATGGGAACGATAATTCCACCGGCAAAAGCAACAGCAAGGTATGCTGTGGCCCATTCACGGCTGTTCTTTCCATTGATCATAACCATATCGCCTTTTTTTATTCCACTATTTACAAGTAAGGCAGCCGCCTTCATGATTTCTTTATATTCATCTTCGTAGTTAATGACTTCTTTCTTTTTTTCAATTACTGAAAAAGCATTTCTTTTTGGAAATCTTTTTAGTGCTAATTCATAAAGTTCAGCTAATGTAGGCCATGTTCCTTTAACTATTTCTGGATATTTTTTCAATTCGTCCCAAGAATGCTCAACTGCCATAATCAAATCCTCATATGTTTTAATGACACTTTATCAAAAAGTGTAAATATTAACAATAATCCACCGTTTTAGCGCAAACTTACTATGATAAATCGCACAAAAAATGGGTAACCATTAAATATAACTATATATAAATGACGCTAATAATACAATTTTCTCCCAGCCCAGTAATAGAAAAAGCCAAGACGATTAGAAAATCGATGTGGAAAATCCAAGTTGATCTCATTACGGATTTATAGGTTTTTTAGTGCTGGATAATGTCAAATTCCCCTTTTTCATTTAAGCTTTAGGCTGTGAGTGAATTAATAAGAAGAATCAGGAACACACCGCTAAAATTCCATAATGCATACGTCGGTTTTCTTTTGCCGATTGTTACAGTATCAAATTTCATTAATATCATTCAGCTTGTAATAATGAGAAAGACAGCTGTTTCAAACCTTGAGATACTTGCACTTATTGAAGGCTCCGTTTTTATTATTCTTGGTTTTCTGTCGATAAAATACCTGGCTCTTTTCAAAAGGATTGGTTTTGTATTTCTGATGGTTTTGCAAAGCCTGACGGTACTTGATTCATTAATCGGTTCATTCCTGATGTTTAAAATGGGACAGTACTCTTTGATTTTTGCCTTTATTATACGGTGTGCGCTTTCAGGCCTTATAATCATTTACTATGCAAAACGAAGGGACCTTTTTACAAAAGATGGAATTTCAATAGAGGAAAGAAATGCTATTTTGACTAATACCTACATTGAACCTTATGATGATGAGCTTGAAAGGGAAGACGAGATGGCATTTGAGCAATTCAAAGAGGAGAAGGAAACACCTGAAGTGCCAAAAGCTGAGAACAAAATAGAGAAGCTTGTATGTCCGAAGTGTAAAAAGGAAAATTCCTACGACGCAGTTTTCTGCTCACGATGTGGCACTCAGCTGAGAAAGGTCAATAGCTAGACTTCCATTGGGTCTACCGGCTCAACATCATCTGGTGTTTCAACAAATACTTCGTTTCCAACCGTATCTTCATCTCTGAATATATCCATATTGTCGTTTTCGTTTCTTTTCTGTTTTTCTTTTTTTTCTTTATTATCCATATCCAGAAAATAATATTGAAAACCAAGGTGGGCTAATTTTTGTTATAGTCGAGATTTTCAGGAAACAGAACAGGATCGTGGAGGATATCAATAAGCTGAGGATAAACTGCGTCAGCAAGTTTTGAAAGCGCTTCAAAATCTCCGCTTCCTGTCAGGACTGCAATAGAGCGGCCACATTTTCCCTTGTGGGCAAATACCATGTCAATTATAGTATCCCCAACAACGCATACTTCACTTGCTTCAAGGTGTTTTTCTTTGCAGAACTCCCTGATTGCTTGCGGACTGGGTTTATGCTTGGTATCGGACTCTCCGGTTCTGACAAATGAAATATAGTTCTTTACATCCATCTTCTCCAGGAACATTGATGTGGAAAGGGCAGTGTCATTTGTGACAATTCCAATCTGGTAGCCCTGGGAGTGACATCGTTCAAAAACTTCCTGTACATCAGGGAACTCCAAAGTGGCAAGTTTTTCCTTGAGACCGTTTTCAGCCCTGTTTACAATTCCTACAAATCCTTTGAAAGCTTTGAATACCGGAATATGGTACCTGAAACATGTCTTAACCAAGCGCCAGCTACCGGAAATAACTTTATTATGCCTAAAAAGGATCCCATCGGAGTACGAATGCCCGGCAGCATCAACACCTGCGATTATTTCAAATGAACGTAAAGCTTCGGCTTTACTTTTTTTCGTTATTTTTTCGGGCCAAGGAATATTTGCTTCCAGCGACTGGGAAACAACGCTACCCCAGACTTCACCGTAATTGAATAATGTGCCGTCTTTATCGAAGATAATCGCTTTGATTGGCAAGTCATCCATACCGAAAGTATGCTTGATTTAATCAATTTTGACTACACCGGGAGCTCTCTGTCCAATAGAAGATTTCCATGGCAGAATAATTCCTACTATACTTTAGTTATTATTGATGTGGCAGATATGAAGCAGGGTTTGATAATTGCATATGCAAAACTGAATATTGGTTTAATTATAAAGGAAAAAAGAAAAGACGGTTTTCATAACCTGAATACCTTTTTCCAGCTTATTTCCCTTTCAGATGTCATTGATTATGAAATTGAGTCTTCCACCTTTCCTTCAATAGAAATTGAGCAGCTTGAAGGTGAGCCTTATCTGAAAAACGGAGAGCTTGATATTATGGAAAAAGCTGCTATGGCTTTCTATGATGCGACTGCTTTAGGCTTCAGAGTGAAAATAAGAATAAGTAAGAATATTCCATCAGGAGCGGGCCTTGGTGGAGGAAGTGCTGATGGAGCGGCAGTATTGAGGATATTAAGCGGATTCTATGAAGACAAAGTCAGTGAAGCGACTATGTTTGAGTGCGCTTTGAAAGTTGGTAGCGATGTTCCCTTTTTATATAGTCAGTACAGCGCATCTTATGCTTCGGGACGTGGTGAGATTTTAAGTTGCTGTGAGAGTGTGAAATTCAAAAATGCAGTAATAATTGTTCCGGAAAACAAGAAGATTAATACAGGCGAAGCATACAGAAAAATAGATGCTCTTAATCTAAATCCGGAAAGAACCCTACCACATAGCCTTGACTTTGATATCAGCCGGGAACTGTTTCCAAATGATTTTGAAAGGGTCGAGGATTATGGAACACTTCCTGCAACCATAAAAGAACTTGCAGGAACTTGCTACTACTCCCTATCAGGATCGGGGAGTGCATGGTTCATTCTTACCCGAACACTCGATGAAGCTTTGACAATCTCACATAAAGCAGGGGAAAAAGGTTTATTAAGTAAGGTAGTCTCTGTCTTGTAATTCAACGCCATTTTCTTAATTACGACAAAACAAATAAAAATGCCTCTTCTTAACTTACCGTAAGAAGTATGTTTGACACTTGCAATACTACAAAACTCAACAAAAAGCGAAGTTAATACAATCCATAACACCCGGTAAACAAGAAAAATCGT
>CAZOTY010000039.1:0-9235 GCA_964582905.1 uncultured Spirochaetaceae bacterium
CTAATGTTTCTTACCACTTAACTATCGAACTTACTCTCCGACTAATTCCCTTACTGCTCTTTCTCAGATACCGCATCGTTGTCTTTATGTCTGCATGCCCTAGTAAGTCCTGTAGAAACTTTATGTCTTTACTTTTCTCATAAACACTCCTAGCAAACAAAGAACGAAATGCGTGCGGATGAAGTGGCTCTTTGGGTAAGCTATATCTTTTAGCAAATACATGTAGTCTCTTTCTTATTACTCCATCAGAACAGGAGAGCAATACACCATTAACCTTGTATGCCGACAATATTTCTGATCTCAGACTAGCTGAGAACCAAACCCTACGGTATTTATTCCCTTTTCCGCATACATCAACATAACCGGTCCTTATATCATCTAGCCTAATTTGCAAGAATTCACTGATTCTAACACCTGTACAAGCTAGTACTTTTATACTTACCCACCACTTGATTTCTCCATCATTCCAAAGACAATTTAAGAGCCGTTGATACATTCCCATGGTTAAGAGGTTATCCGCATACTGAGGTACTTGCATTTTCACTGGCTTTAATCTAAATCTTACTCTCATAAACTCACAATACCTGTTCATTGCATGTATCTTCACATTTACCGTTCCTGGCTTACATACTCTTTGTTGTTCTTCTTTCCACTTACAGCAATTTTCAAAATTGAATGTATATCCCTGTTCATAAAAATATGAGACGAGATTTGAATAAGTTCCAATTGTTGATTTACTTAAATTTTGACGCTTCAGAAAAGCTTGAAAACTTTTAATATCTTTTTCCATAATTTACCCCTAATCAAATGGAATATGATAAAAAAGACTTGTCAAAAAAACATCAATAATTATAAACTTTTATAAAAAAATTTAAGGTTTTTTAAAACACTATAAAGTTATAAGGAGTAAAGAATTACATTAAAATAACTTGCTCATTTTAAGGAAAAACTTACAAGCAGGATGTCACAAGTTCAATCCTTGTATCCTCCATGTTTGTTTTCTCTTTCAGAAGGTAGCATGGCTACCTTTTTTTATTTTATGTAAAACAAAACTGATTTATGCCTTTTAAGCGATATCTTAAAAGTAGACCCGGTATTGCTGACATCTCCTTCTCCGAGAATCCTTTCAATCTTGCCTTTTTTTACAAATGGTAAATTTACACATACACCTTTATTTCTATCACTTTTGTTTATTACAGCAAGATAAGCTTCATCAAGTGTGAAGCGGACTATACATAAAGTTTCCTCATCAAGTGCACGGATAATTGTGGAAGAATATGCCAGAAACTTTCTTTTTCTAGCCGCCCCGAGCTCTATGAACCAAGAAAGAGTTTCCTTATCCTGATACTCCATCCTCCACTCCATCGGATATCGTGCTCCCTCAACACTTCCCATTCTGCCCTTAAGCCCTATTTCGTCCCCGTAATATGTATTAGGCATTCCCGGGAGCATGTATAAAAGAAGGTTGACTCCAAAATAAAGATCTTTGTCATATACTTCCATGTTGTTATGCAGACGCGGTGTATCATGGCTGTCAAAAAGATTCATCTGGAAGTATATAATCTGTCCGGTTGTATTATTGAGGGCCTCATTGAGTGCATCTGCTGTTTCATATGCATCAAGCGGCTTGACCTTCCTTGGACTATGCCCCCACGCTCCAGTAAGGAACCGGTCTTCTTCTCCGAGAAAAGATCTGATGATTCTTCCTGAACCGTAGTAGTTCATTGTTCCATCCCACTCATCTCCCTGAAGATATTGATATGAATCATCCCAGTCCTCACCTACCAGATAAACATCTTCCCTTACTTCTTTGAGTTCTTTCCTTACTTCTTTCCATATTTCGTGGGTAAGCTGGATTTTCCCAAGCCTTCCAACTTCCGGAGCCACATCAAGGCGCCAGCCGTCCTGAAAATAAGGAGGCATGAGAAACTTTTTGAGTGCAGAGTTCTTTCCCTTATAAATGAGAGTCCGAAGTTTCTTATTCTGGTAGTTCAGCTGACAAAGTGTTTTAACTCCCTGCCAGCATAAGGCATCTCCGTTTTCATCAAAATAATAGAATTCCTTTTCTTCTGAATCGGGATTGTTGAGTGCTTTTTTGAACCATTTATGCTCATAGGACGTATGGTTTATGGAAATATCGACAATAAGTTTTATTTCGTTTTCATGGCATGCTTTTACTAGGCTCAAATATGCTTTATCCCCTCCAAGTTTTTCGTCTATGTGAAAATAATCCGTTGCATCAAAACGATGGACTGTCATAGAGGCATTGATGGGGTTTATATACAAAGCATCAATTCCAAGCTTTTTGAAGTATGGTATTGATTCCTCTATACCTTTCAGATCCCCGTTGTAGAAGTCCAGGCATCTTGATTGTGAAAACTCCTCAGGCACATCGTAAAAAGAAGGGGTTGTAATCTCAGCTCCATCATACTCGTAGTCCCCTTTTTTTGCACCGACTGATAAGTCTCCTTTTCTGAACCTGTCTGGAAATATCTGATAACAGGTTGAAGATGCAACCCATGTGGGAGCTGCGTAGTCTTTGAGTATTGAAAAACGGCTGAGAACTGCTGGCACATATCTTGTCAGCCCCCTTTTCGAAAGGTAAAATACCTCCCCGTTTTTTACGAGAATGAAGTAATAGTAAAAAGGAGAATCGTCATATGGAATTTTTACCGTTCCCGAATATAAAACAAATTCATCCAATTTCTGCTCCGTCATATTGTAATGCCAGCTCAAGCCGGTATCTGAGTCAGATGAAACAAGTGCGTAGTCTAGGCCTTCATCTGAAACAAATGAGAGCTTGATACTTTCCCCTTTTCTGGGAAAGAGGGATGAAACGAAAGTTGAAGAAATATCGGAAAATGCTTTCATTGGACCTCCTTTTGTTGACTTATCAAAACGGATAAGCAAAAATGTCTTTAGAAAAGAATATGAAAAAAGCTGTTTTTATTTTACTACTGGTTTTAGTTCTTTTTTCTTTTACAGGGTGTGTAGTAATACATGAACCATTATATGAAGGTGATTGTATTCCTCCTAAGAGGGTTGTATATTACGAACCTTCCCCGTTTCTGGTATGGCTAAATATTGTTGATACTTTTTTTGATATTGCAGATGCATTCAATTAAAAAGCTCTCATCGATGAGAGCCTTTTCTTTTATTTAAGCATTTTAACCAGAGTTGCAGTAATTTCTTCGGGAGAACCTTTGCAGTCCAAGTCAATCAAAATGCCCTTATTCCTGTAATAGTTGATAAGAGGCTCTGTTGACTCCTTGTAAACTTCAAGACGGTGCTGGATAGCCTCCTCTTTATCATCGTCTCTCTGAATCAGATCCTCTCCCGTTTCATCATCCTTTCCCTCAACTTTCGGAGGATTGAAAATCACATGGTATGTTTTTCCAGTTGATTTACAGACTCTCCTTCCTGAGAGTCTTTTGATAATCTCCTCCTCTGCAAGAACAAAGTTGACAACGCTGTCTAGCTTGGAAAAAGTTGAAAGTGCTTCAGCCTGATTGATTGTCCTCGGAAAACCGTCGAGGATATAACCGTTTTTACAATCCGGCTCCTTAAGTCTCTCCTTGACCATTTCAATAGTCACTTCATCAGGAACAAGCCCGCCTGAAGCAAGTATCTGCTTGACCTGCTTTCCAAGCTCTGTTTCATTCTTGATGTTCATTCTGAAAAGATCTCCAGTAGAAATATGAACAATATTCAATTTTTCCTTTATCAAAGCAGCAACTGTGCCTTTACCTGCCCCCGGAGGGCCTAAAAAAACTAGATTCATCGTAATCCTCCTTTGCTAGAATAACAAATTTAAGTTCTTTAATGAATAAAATCATGTTTTTATTTATCCTAAGTACGGAGGAAACTATGGATAAAGTCGTACTTCAGGCTAAAGATATTGACGGTTATCTTCTCAGTGAAGACAAGAAGGAACTTGATACAGTTTCAGCTCTTTATTCAAAATGCAACAAAGCATTTAAAGAAATAGAAAATGGTAATTCAGACGGAGAGAAAAAGCTGACTGATGCATCCAGGGCAATCGGCATTGAACTTGAGCGAATAATGGAAAAAAGAAAGAATATTCATGTTTACTCCTTTGAAACACCGAAGGAACAACACGGAGAGGTATCACGTCTTATTGCTAAGCTGAGAAATCCCCTAACCGAGCGCGAAGAGTTCGTATATTATATACAGAGGGCATTTGAACTCCTGTTTGCCCATGCTTTTTCCAATAAGCGGCTGAACAGAAAACGTCCTATTATCCAGAAAACTCCGGTCACAAGTCCAATTCAGAATTATGCAGTTCACAGTATCCCCGATATTGATGACCTTGTTCATCAATGTGTGATGTGTGTTATGCTACGTGGTGCTCTCTTACCATCAATGATTATTTCCAAAGAGATTGAAGATTATTCCTCGGATGGCTATATAACCCCATTTGCCCTTTTCAAGGTAAAAAGGGATGAAAGCAGGAATGAAAATGATATGGAATATGTCCTTTCCCTCAATAAGTCCTTTTTTGATCTCAAGGCGCTGGATGGAAAGGACCTGATTTTTGCCGATCCCATGAATGCTACAGGTGGTTCCCTTCTTGCAATCCTTGGATATCTGGAAAAGGAAGGTGTAAAGCCAAGGTCAATAAAGGTTATGAACCTGATTCTTTCCCTTAAAGGGGCTCTGCGCATTTCCCGAATGGTGCCGGATGCTGAAATATATACGTTATGGATGGATCCGATGCTTAATGAAAAAGCTTACATACTTCCTGGACTCGGAGATGCAGGAGACCGCCTTAACGGTATAGATCAGAAAGGACGGGAACGTAATATGATTCAGCTGATTGCAGACTATGGTGAGAACATTGTAAATTTATACAGGGATCAGGTAGAGGAAATTGAGAAGACTGTTTTACGTTAGTTTGATGTTTTTCCTTCTTTTGACTTCATGTTCAACTGGGAGTGATAGAATTACAGAAACTCTTTCAGAAGGCTATTATCTTTCTGGAATGGAAGCTGCTGAAACTTACTCCAAGCTGGAGTTTTCACAGATGGATAACAGAATCCTCTATAATCTGATTTATTCTTACATAGAAGCAAAGGATTTTGATAGCGCCCTATACTTTACAGAAGTAGCAATAGACAAGTACCCGGAATACAATCGTTTCCATTACCTGAAAGCATATATTGAAAGGGAGTACGGAAAGTATAATTCATATATCAATACACTCTCTGAGATAATAAGAGCAGACAGCGCAAACATCCCGGTCAGGGAGCTGAAAATCAAGGCGCTTTCCCTGCTTGGCAGAAAGGATGAAGCTGTACATGATGCCAAAGAACTGCTCAAGTTTGATATAGGTAATAAAACCGCCTTGAATCTTCTGGCACTCTATTCCCCGTTTTATGAAGCTGTCACCGGCTTCAAGAAAGAAATAAGCGCAGAAAACAAATCTTATGATAGAGATTACAGTATGGAAAACCTGATGCAAAGCATATATAAGGTTTTTGAAGAAAAGAAAAGAGTCTCAAATACACCTATCGTACAGGTCATATCTTATGGGGATTTAGCAAGAGAACGCCTTGAGAAAAACAATACAGTAGTCAAAGGCGTTATTGCAAATAAAGATATGTATAGGATGAGATATCCTATAAACATAAGCTTTGATTCTTCTGTTTTTGAAAAGTTACTGAATAAAAATCTGCAAGAGAATGTTAAAAGCGAAAAAACTATCCCCTTTGCCCAAGCTTTTTAATTAAGTGAAAGCCGAACTGGGTTCTTACTGGTTTTGATATACTTCCGACTCCCATCCTTTTGACTTCATTCTCAAATTCACGAACCATCTGTCCTTCAGAAAACCAGCCGAGGTCACCCCCTTTGCTTTTAGATGGACAAGTAGAATACTGTCTTGCCAGACTTTCAAAATTTTCACCTTTCTTTATTCTCAGGTAAAGCTGATCTGCCTGAGCTTTGTTTTTTACCAAAATATGTTCTGCTCTGAATTCCATAATTACCTTCCAAGAATCATCTCACGGTATGTTCTGTTTTCAATGCTTGTCTGATCCACTCCTGCTGTCTTCAATACATCAAGAACCTTAACCATAGCCTCATTTTCATGGGAAACGCCACTCTCAAATGGAATAAGACATTCAACTTCAATAAACCATCCAAGATCATTTACTTCTAGAACTTCAACATGACAGGAATTGTAATACCACTCATACCCCGTTTTATATTTTCTGAAATACACTATGAGGCCGGCATTTCTGAAGAAATTTACTGTATCCTCAAAAGAGGAAGAAACTTCTATTTCAAACTCAAGGTTGTTTTCAAGGTTGCCCACATCTGATGTCTTATAGGTATCCTTTTTGCAGTTAAGTTCAACTCTGCCGTTATTCAGGCGTACCCTGAAAGCAGGAAAAACATCGTCCTCATAACGTTTGAAATACTGATCCATTTTTTTCACTTCCTTCCCTTTTCCGGCAACTTCGGTAAGCAGCGAAACAACTTTATCAATATCTTTGATATGAGCTTTGACTTCGATTTCTTTCATCGCCTCAGTACTTCCACGGAAACAGCATACTCTTAAGTGATCTCGGTCCGACTTTTTCCTTTTCATCATAAAGAATCTCTGCCCATGGGATCTTTTTCCTTTCCTTCGGATTCTTTGGAGGATTCTCCTCAAGGTAGTCATACTTGAGCATAAGCAGTTTTACTGCATCTTCTGCTCCAAGCATATAGCCAACTACCCCAGGAACAAGACCGAAAATAAACAGTGAGAATACTACGACCACGGTATTGTATAAAAGATAGAACAGGGAAAAACCTGCATTATCACTGAGAATGATAAAACATTTTTTAAATGTCTTTAATGGACCGTCTCCAGGCAGAAGATTCATAAGTGGATAATAATATGGAAGAGCCATGAGCACTATGATTGCAACCCAGAAAATCAGAACGGCAATAAACATTGCAGCTGTGTTCCCCAGATTCAGATAATACCAGATTGAAAAGGCCATAAACTCGAGAAGCACAGTCAGTGCAAAAAATAACAGGGAATGTTTAAAATTCCTTTTTACTCCTGCTGCAAATGGCCCCCATGTTTCCCTCTTATAATCCGAATAATTCAAGACAGTGGCAGCTGTTCCTCCCAATAAAATACATGTTGAAAGCTGCAAAACAAGTAAAAGGACTACCCCTGCTAAAAAGGGAGTTTCTGTGCTGAGAGTAAAGTACAGGGCAAACAGAGTTGCTATAAAAATTACAATATAAATTAGATTCTGTATGAATATCTGAACAAGATTGTCCCAGCCGTCAAAAAAAGATTTCTTGATAAAAAAACCAATCATAGGAATATTCAAACATTTAAATTGCAAGAATACAATTAGAAAAAAATTACTTCATGCATTAATCTTGTTAATTCCTTATATCAGGAATAATAAGAAGAAAAATATTTTTTGTAATTTTAAAAACAAACAAAAAAACTTCAATCACACCAAATATAGTGGTATTTCTTTAAGTAATTCAAAATAGCACTAAATAGCAAAATTAGTTAATAAAAAAAAGTATGAGAATTATCATTTTTTATATAATTTTTGTATTTACAAACTTTTTTTTTCGTGTTTTCATAATGCTAGAGGCTTAAATAGTTTTACTAGGTTGCCTAAAGAGGGACTGCCTTAGACGTATAGGAGAAAGCCTGTGCGCGAGTTAATAGCCCAATCATTAACTCTTATGCCCTGACTCTGTCAGGGTCTTTTTTTTGTCTGTTTTTAAAACTATTGTTGAAATATGCATTAATTTTGCAACACTTAACTGGCTTTTATGTATATTTTTACAGAAATTTACATGAATTTTGCAAATTTATGCAAAAATCTATTGATATTAATCACATAATGATTAAAATTTCACACTAGGAGTACAATAATGGAAAAAGAAAAAGTAATACTCGCTTATTCTGGCGGTCTAGATACATCAGTTATTCTCAAGTGGCTAAGCAATAAAGGGTTTGATGTTATTGCCTATGTTGCAAATGTAGGACAGAACGAAGACTTTGATGCGATTGAGAAAAAGGCTTATGCCACAGGAGCAAGCAAAGTATATGTTGAAGATCTCAGGGACGAACTTGTTAAGGATTATATCTTCCCTTCACTTAAGGCAAATACCATATATGAAGGAACATACATGCTTGGAACAAGTATTGCACGTCCTATAATTGCGAAGCGTCATATTGAAATTGCAAAAAAAGAAGGTACAAAGTATGTAGCACATGGGGCTACTGGAAAGGGAAATGATCAGGTAAGGTTTGAATTCGGATACTATATGAATATGCCGGATGTCAAGATTATCAGCCCATGGAAAGATCCTGAATGGCTCAGTCAGTTTGAGGGAAGATCTGATATGCTTAAGTATGCAGAGGAGAATGATATTCCTGTAAAGGCAAGCCTCAAAAAACCATATAGCGAAGATGAAAACCTGATTCATATCTCTCACGAAGCAGGTATACTTGAGGATCCGGCAAACCGCTGTCCTGAAGATGTGTTTTCTTTGACTGTTTCTCCAAAAGAAGCACCTGATGAGGAGACTGTTCTTGCAATCGAATTCAAAGATGGAATTCCTGTAAAAGTAACAAATGAAAATACCAAAGAAGTAGTAACAGATCCTTTGGAGATGATTCTGTATCTGAATAAAGTTGGTCATGACAATGCTATCGGCCGTGTTGATATGGTTGAGAACCGCTTTATTGGTATTAAGTCAAGAGGTGTTTATGAAACCCCGGGATGTGAAATACTTTGGAAAGCACATCACAATCTTGAGGGTCTTTGCATGGATAAGGAAGCTATGCACTTAAGAGATCAGCTTTCTCCAAAATATGCAGAGCTTATTTACAATGGATACTGGGGAGCTCCTGAGTTCAATATGCTTACTGCTCTCTTTGATGAATCACAGAAATATGTAACCGGTGTTAGTAAAGTTGCACTTTATAAAGGAAATGTCATTAATGCCGGAATTACTTCACCAACCTCCCTGTATAACGAAGATCTCGGTTCAATGGATAAGGAAGGTGGCTACCATCCAGTTGACTGCAAAGGCTTTATCAATATCAATGCAATACGACTCATGGCTGACGCATCCAGGGAGAAGAATGCTAAATAAAAACTAAACCCCCTAAAAATATTGAGGCGCTTGTGATATGAACCCCTCCTATTGGACAAAAAAATCTAATGGGTGGGGGATTTTTTAT
>CAZOTY010000040.1:0-7821 GCA_964582905.1 uncultured Spirochaetaceae bacterium
CTCGTCATTCCGCTACATCTGACATAGCGCCAATCATCTCCAGAAAGATTGATAATTTCTGATGTAATTTTAAGTGAATCAACAGATACCTGAGCCCCTTGTGAGAGATTTACCTCCTCTTTCCCATTCTTCAGAGACAAGGAAGATGCCCCACCTGAAAATGTTATTTCAGAGGTGGCAAATAAATTAGCAAATAAAAACAGTAACAATAGAATTAAAGCTAATCTTTTCTTCACTTACTAAATTTTACCCTTTTTGAAGTTTTAAATAAACTTAGTTGATTTTACCTTCCATAATTGAAGTGAAAGTATAATAACTATCTTTTAAATCCCCATTAAATCCGCTCCCGGTAAAAGCGCCACTATTATTTTTCACAGTAACAACGCCCTCTGCCGTGATTGTCTCATTTTCGCTGTCAAATACAAGACTATCAGCTTCTATTTCCATATTCTCACTGATCTTTCTCAAATGGACACTTCCTCTAAGGGAGATGATTTTCCTTTCCGTGTTTACATCGGCGTATTCTGCCATACCTTCAAGTTCAGTAACCCCATCTTTATCCTGAAAAAATGTTATGTCTTCAATTTCCGCCTTATCATCTTTTGAATAGAAAGTAATTTTGCTTCCTGTAATTACAACCGGTTTCTCACCTTCCTGTCCCATTATGTATTTTGCATTCTCAAGAATAAGATCTGGGACTATGATTTTTTCTGCCCTGTTTTCGCCGTTTTCACTGAAAGTGCAAGATACAAAAAAAACAATTACAGATAGAATAAGAAACAGTTTTTTCAGCAATGCCTTTCCCCTTCTTCGTTTTTCTCTACGGATTTTACAACTTTCTCTTTTACAGCTGGCAGATAGTTCTTCCTCCTGAGCCTGAAATACAAACCTGTTATAGCAAAACCAAGCGCAATGAAAGAAAGGCCCCATACAAGAAGGAGAACTTCAGACAAAGTGAATACCCTGCCGATAAAGTATCCTGGAAAGAACATCAGAAGCGGAAAGCCCAGAGACAGGAATACAGAAAACATCGTCTTTCCCTCAGGAAGATGAAGAACTACCTTATCTCCTCTTTCAAGCTCAATGTTTTTTGGATTAATTGCTTCAAATGTACTGGTTTTCCTGTTGCAGAAGAACGAGCAATGACAGCCCTGACACTCACTAGTTGAACAACCGACAACAACTTCACCGTTTCCCATGTTTTCAAGAACTGTAACTTCCTCTGTCATTCTTCATCTCCCAAATTTTCAAGTTTTTCAAAAACCGGAATAATACCAACAGCTTTTCCTGCTTTCTCGTCAATTTCCACAACAACACCATTTATAACAGGAACATCCGGAGAATCTTCACTTCTTATGGATCTTGCAAACTTAAACTTGTCAATTTCATTTCCGCTTTCAAAACCGCCTACTGACATAAAAGATCCGCAACGCCCATTATCTGAAATATATGCAGTATTCTTTCTTGTGAGTATGCTATCTGCACTCATGACTTTTGTGTGCGTTCCTATAACAGCAGCAACTCTGCCATCAAGAAAATGAAGCATTGTATTCTTCTCGGCTGTAGTTGATGCATGGAACTGCAGCAGTACAATGCTGTCGTCTTCATTATGACGCAGAAAATAATCAATTGAAGAAAATGCATTTGCAAGGTTCTGTTTCATTTCTGAGTTTCCCTGCAAATTGACAATCACAAACTTGGCACCATTTAACTGGAGCTTCTTGAATGATCTCCCGGGAGCCTGCGTAGGATAGTTGAGAGGTCTGAGGATAAAGCTGGACTTACTTATGAAATCCACCATATCTATTTTATAAAATAGCTTTTCGCCTCCAGTTATTAAATCAATTCCATACTTTGAAAGCGTAATTGAGTGAACCTTGCCCAAGCCAAAGCCTCCGGTGGTTCCCTCCCCATTTGCAACTGTGTAATCGATATTATACTTTTTCCTGATAGCAGGCAGACCGTTTTTAATTGCAACAAGACCTGTTTTTCCTACAATCTCACCAAGGAATAAGAATCTAACCATAACGATATTTTAGACTGTTTATTCCTAAACAACAATAAACGGCAAAATAAAGAAAGTCTTGTCTGAAAAGAACAGTTATATGCTCAGAAGGGGATTCGAACCCCCAAGCGTGAAGCACTAGTACCTGAAACTAGCGTGTCTACCAATTGCACCACCTGAGCCTAAAAAAAGGATACCGAAATGAGTTCGAATTTACAAGTGGAAGTATACCCACTCTTAATAAACCCAAGTACAAAACCGAGTAAAAAAGAGGCTGCAACAAGTTGCAGCCAAGTAAGTAGCCCGGTTAGTTTAGTATAGTTTATGGGTGTGTATACGTATGTACAGTTGCCCCATAACTATCTGTAGAAGTTGCATAGTTAGTAAATCCTAATGAGGATGGATTTATATATGACTTGTACTGCTCAATATTTGATGAGTACTTATCCTTGAAGTATAAGACTGACCCTGCTTCAAACTTATTTCCCTTAAGTTGCATATTGCTCAAATCAACTCCATAAAAGTTCCATCCAGAATCTCTAATACCCAGAAGGTTGAACTTTCCAGTCGACGAAAAAGTATTGTTCAAAATAGCGATATTTCCAGAAACACCGTTCGTTAATGTCAAATACCTGTTAAATGTATTAGATCCAATTATGATATCCTTTACCTGAGGCATATTCGAATTAGTATTAGCATATTTCTTTCCATCAACGTATATATCACCGTCAAGAGTACAAGAATTAATAATTGTTCCTCCCTCTGCAATAACTTCAACTGATTTTCCACCGCCAATTGTTCCAATGCTAAGATTCTGCAGCATAACATTATTTCCAAGGATGCCAAACAAACCTGCACTGGAGGAATAACCTGTTGCCTGAATTCTTACTTTTCCATCTCCGATGATTGCAACATCATTGTTCAAAATACAGAAAGGAACCTGATTAGCCCAAGCCTGAGCATCTGACCAAGCACTAGGAACAGTCTTAACTGTTGTCATTGTTGCTCCATATTCATAAGTGCCTGCTTGCATTATAATGACAGTTTTGTCCTCTAAGTTCATTATGGCATTCTTAAACTCAGTTATGTTGCTTACCAAAACTCTCTTATATTCATCACTAGCATATCCATATTTATCTGCATATAACGTGGTATTGCCAGAAATCTGGACAGGGTTAGGAATAAAGTTACCATAAGGGGTTCCATGACTCCATCTGCAGATTGTGTCTGTGGGTTTAGCATTTGGATACTTTCCGTATACTTTAAAATCTGCAAGCTCCTTGGTATATGAGAATTCATCCCCTTCCCTGACCGTTCTTGTATACACATCTGTGCCATAATAAAGAGTCAGTGTACAATCTGCTCGTACAGTAATAGTTGTATCCGAATTAAACGGATACGTAAGAATATTGGTTATCTTCTTATCGTCTTCTGAATAGTAATTATACTTGGCATTAATATTTGGCTTTTCACTCAGTGTCTTGCCTGCAACAACACTCTGAGATGCCAACTCCATGCCATAATATGTTTTAAAAGAAACAGTGTACAAATTCCTTATATACAAATCTGTATTGTTTAGAGGCACAATTGGGAACGAAGCCTGATTATTAGCATCCTTATCTGTAAAATAGCGTACAGGAACTGAAACACCCAGAACTGATTTTGCTTCTTCCTCTGTAAAAGTATAACCTGCTGGCTTTGAAAGCTTTACTTCATCATCGCCATAAAGAAGTTTTACCTCAATTTCCCTTACAGTTATCGGAAAAGCTTTATTCACAACTTTATCCCATCGTGTATTTTCTATATTTAAAGACTTGGAAGCACCATCATATTCATCCTTAGAAATTGAAATTGCACTGTTTGTCAGACTTGAAATATCAAACCCGTTATCAATAATCTCGGAAACACCATTGAATTCCCTTGTTTTTGGCTCTTGGTCATAATAGGCCTCAATCTTAAAGTCTCCTTTTAACGTAAAGCTGTTTGCTGCACTAAAATTTGGGAGCCTGTCAAGGCAAATTGTCGGAACAGAGACTATAGAGAAACCTGTCATCTTTTCAGGAATATTTTTTGCCTTTATATCACATTCAAAAGCTGGAGATGTCACGTTGATTGCTGTATTTGTCACGGTAAGAGCAACTTTCTGGTTAATAACATTTTCCTTTGTTAAGCTGATTTTATTCTCAACTATCTGATTGAACTTAAAGCCCCACTTAGAAGCTGCTTCCAAAGTTTTTATGTCATAATCGTAAATCGGATCATTCCAAACTGCATTAATTTCAAAATCCTGTATAGCACAATCAACAGTTGCTGATCCTACCATTGTGCTATAATCAGGAAGATTATCAATTGCGATTGAAGGAGCTTTTACAACAGTAAAACTCGTTACTTTCGGAGCCTGGTGGACACTTACACTACAATCGGCCTGGGCTTTCTCATCCGAGTGCAAAAAACTTACAGATTTTGGATTGGTATCTTCCAACTCAATTGTTACGTTATCTTCCAGCACTGTTTCATTTAACACTGCAGTGATACCTTTATCAGTAGCATCACACCACTTGGAAAAGGATTGTACACCTTGTAATGGATATGTTAAGTCAATCCTGAAGTTTCCTCCAACTGACTGGAAAACATAGCTAGATCCAGACTTTTGGGAAACAACTATAATTGGCGATCCTTCAACGGAAATGCCTGGGTTTACTATTTCAATTGGGCACTTTACACTCGTTTTTGAGTTCTTGCCATAAACAAATGTGAGAGATTTCTCTTTTTTGGCAATGTTATCATCAGAAAGACGAATACTTTCAGCAACTCCTTCAATAGAAATTCCAAAATTATTTGCTTCTTTCCACGTTATAAATTCATTGCGGAGTTCATTCCCCTCAAGAACTTGAAATCTATATTCACCTACTAAATCAAATGCATATGCATCTTGTTCTGCAGCACTTGAAATGCTCGGTTCAACTAACAGAACCGGATTTCCTACTACCCTTATTGAAACTCTTTGGGATGATTCCCTAGAACTTGTAGTTTCTCCAGAACATCCTATAAAGGAAGTTATTATTAATAATATACTAATTATTAATATACCATTTCTTATATACTTATACCTATTCATTTACCTGTCCTTGATTTACATATCAGATATGGTTGATCAGAGATCATCCAATGTTTAATATTTAGACTAGTCTAAAGTCACAAAGTTTGATGAATCACTCTTGACATAATTAGTTAGCAATGGGAATGACAGAGGATTGTTTTCATCGTCATATACTTTCTTATAAGCAACTACAATCTTTCTGGTTCCCTTAATGTCAATATTGCTGAAAGGAATGGTGTTAGTTGCCTCTGCATAAGCAGAATTGGAAACAAGAATAACATCTGCTCCGATATTTGCCTCCCAGCCATTATTCCAGTTTATATCTGAAGCGTCGTAATCGGTTTTTTTACTGAATGAAGAAATAGTTGCATTTTCATCAATATAAATATCACCACCCTTAGCAACTACAGCATCAATACCAATAATTTGAGCACCTTTATTAATTTTCAAAGAGCCAAGTGATGGATAGAAAATACCTACAACTCCATTAACTTCACCACCATTGATTTCAATATTTACTTTTGACTTCTTAGTAATATCTTTTTTACCATTTGCATCTACAAAGAAGTTATTGGAGCTAATTGCAATATAATCTCCGGTAACTAGACCATCGTTAACTACTAAAGATGCTTCATTAAATACACAAAGGCCATAAGTGGCACCAGAAATAGTTCCTCCATCTAAAGTAAGACAAGCTCCGTCAGTAACCCTGATAGCATAATTTACCTCAGATAAAACTTCTCCCCTTCTGCTGCTATCTTTAATGGTCAGCTTAGAGCTGTCTTTGACACTGATGTATGAATCATTACAAAAAATTGAGTTACCGTTCAAATCTATAAAAAACTCTCTTTCTCCGCCAATAAGCAAATTCCCAGTCAGCGCTACTGATCCTTCAAGGATAACGGCTTCGATTTCGGGATTTTGGATAGCAGCAACCAGTTCACTTTCCTGGATTACTGGTTCGTAATTCAATTCTACAGCATTGCCAATAATTGCATTGTTCGGTGCCTTAACACTAGCCTGGTTGTCACATGCTACAAAAGCAAACAATAACGCTGTACAAACTAATAATGAAAGGATTCTTTTCATACTTTCTACCTCATTTTTATTCTTTACTTGAGCCAAAGCTCTCTTGCATAATACCTTAGACCCCCCCCCGTCAAGTATTTTGCTTCCTTTTCTGTTTCTTTCGGTGTGTAAGAATCTAACTTGTTCCATTTAAATAAAGCAAAAGGGCTGCTAATGCCCGAACACTAGCAGCCCAAAATTGAGTAGAAGTATATAAAGAATAAATTTAGGTAAATTTGAAACTCAATTTATACGAATTAAGATTCTCCCGGTTTGACATCATGAGTATCTTCAATAGGTGGATAAAGTGGAATTGGATCACCTGGTTTTATAATCTCAAAACCACCGCCGCCAATTCCTGATCCAGAGCCTCCTAAATCACCATATGTATAAGTTCTTACTTGAGTAACAACTCCATTTGATTTTTCCGTAGTTGACTCGGCAGTACCAAGGAAACCCAAACTACTCGGATTAACATATCCTATCATTGCATTTAGATTTGTTAACTGAGTATCTTTGAAAATCAACTTACTTCCTATTGAGAAGGAATTATTCTTTAGGACAATTTTAGATAAATCTATTGGGAAATTGTTCCAACCGGTTCCCCTAAGTCCTACAAAGTTAAGTTTTCCGCTCTCACCAAAAGTGTTGTTTTCAATAACGATATTTCCTGAAGTACCATTTGTAATTGTTAAATATCTTCCAATATAACAACCACTGACTTTAATATCCTTAACGTCTGGAATAGAAGAATCAGCTGCATTCTTTAACTCCGCAACATAGATATCTTGAGCAATAGCGCAACCTGAAATAACTGTTCCACCTTCAGCAACTACCTCAACACATTTTCCACCTGGATATGCCTGAATAGATAATCCTTCCAAGACAACATTGTTACCAATAATTCCGATAAAACCCTGACTTGAAGAAGCAGTAACTGAATCCTTTAAGAACACATTGCCATTTGCAACGATTGCAACGTTATTTACTGGGATACATAGTGGAAGTGTATTAGCCCAACTTCTAGCATTAGCCCATTTTGAAGGGAGTTTTCCTGTTCCGGCTCCAAAAGTTCCTGCTGTATCGTATGTTCCAGCATTCATAATAATCATTGTATTTGTTGCTAAGTTATTTAAAGCAGCTTTCAACTCAGTAACATTGCTAACATACTTTCTTGTATAACCAGCATAATTGTACTTATCAGCAAATAAGGAAGTATCCTTTGAAACTGTTATTGGGAAAGTTACCTTTTGTGTCATTATATTATCATAGTAATAATTGCATGCTGTTGGACTGCTAGTTGTACCGTAATTAGGAACGGTTTTATAAGTCAAATCACTCGAATTGATTACTGAACCTTCTAAATACTTTGAAGTTCTTACTTCAGCACCATATTTAAATGTCACATTATAGGTTGCTCTTGCTTTAAATGTTGTATTGGCGTTTATAGGGTAAGTCAAAATATTGGAAACTACAGTATCACCAACATACCAGGTATAATTTGATCCAGTAATATTCGGATTTACTATAGTACCACCTGCAAATACTGTCTGAGATTCTGCTATCTTTGCACCGCTGTAGTTAACAAAATCAACAGTATAAGCGACTAGACCATATAAGACTACATTACTTGATACAGTATATGGGA
>CAZOTY010000041.1:0-7490 GCA_964582905.1 uncultured Spirochaetaceae bacterium
GTCAAACTTCTATATTATTATTGGGAAAAAGCGAAACAATATTGGCTTTTTTATTTGTAGGGTGTTCTGCGTCCACAACAAAATCGGTGCCTAATAACCCGATGCCAGAATCCCCAAAGGATCCTTTTGCTATTATTGATACAGTCAAAGAATACAAATTGCCTGTAAATGCTAAACAGTCTGATTATTATGTTTTTAATCTGTCTGATTGGGAGGCAGTCAAAGATGCATCACCTTTATATACCAAAGCCAACATTACCTGGTATGAAGAAAAATCGCAATCAAATGAATTTGAGATTTCAAGCGAAGAAGATTTAAGAGGTCTTGCATGGCTTGTTAACAATAACATTGATGACTTCAGAGGGAAGACAATTACTCTAAAAAATAATATAGAGCTTACTGAAGCATGGATTCCAATTGGAGAGGGTAGTCCTGAATATACTTTAGGAAACTATGAAAAGAATAATGCACTTGGTTTTTCAGGAAAAGCTGTTCCAACTACTTGGGAGAAAAACGAAAATGTCGTTTACAGATTCTGCGGAATATTTGATGGAAACGGAAAAACAATTAGTAATTTGACGAATCTGGGTACCGGTGGTATTAATAATGCCTATGCTACGCCTTCACTATCCAAAGTTATTGATAAAAACCAGACTTGGACAGATACCAAAGCAAATAGAGGTGGAATAGCATATGGTCTTTTTGGAATGGTACAGGGGACCCAAAACAATGAAGGAATTATTGTTGGTGATATCATAAAAAACCTAAATCTTGATAATGTCAAAATTGAATTCGGTCAGCCATTAACATCAAGTATCTCGGATGAAGAATATGCAGAATTAATCCAGTATGTATTTGTTTCTTCCATGGGATCCGTGGTTGGCGCAGGTATAAATAACATACTGTTAGAAAATATTAATATTGAGGAAGGTTATGTAAATAGAAGGGCGTCTGGAGTTAACCCAACACTACACGCTGGAGGCATCGCAGGAGATTTCTATAGCAAGTTTTTAACAGAACCTGCAAATGGCAGTATTAGTCTAATTATGGTTAACAATTGCAAAAATAAGAACGTTGAAGTTAACTGTTTGAATGGTTATGTTGGGGGAATCTTTGGTTATATTAAAGGTGAGTATTATAGCGAACTGTATGTTTATGATTCCACTAATGAAGCAACTATCGGAAATATACTTAGCACTGCAGAAAAGAGCATAACAGGTTATTCAGGAGGCATAATAGGGTACACATCCCAATTGGGGAGAGTTGTATTGGTTGGATTGAACAATAAAGCAGAGATCAAAGCTACTAATGCAGCAGGTGGCATAATTGGTTATTGCTCTGGAAAATCTATTATTAATTCTGAGCCTTCTGTAATTATGGAATGTTATAATGAAGGAAATATTTCTACTTGGTCAAGTTCTAATGTTGGAGGAATTGCTGGGTATTTTGGTCTTTATAGAGATAACCATGACCGAACTATGGTTGGTTTGGACTTACGAAGTATTGGTAATATTATAGGCGCCAATTATTATGCGGGAGGCTTGTTTGGGCAAGTGGATTATTTCCATACAGCCAACTTCAAAGACTGCTCGGTAGGAAGCAAGGAGAAAAACATATTCGTTGAAGTTGATTCTTGTTATCCAGAATATAGAAAGCAAATGGGCTCGGGTGGTTTATTTGGACTTTTTGATAGAGGTGTAGTATTGAATCTGACTAATATTGAGATATGCTTGAAAAATCTTGAGTTAGCAGTCCCGAATCAGGAGTATCCTTGTGCCAACGGATTAGTTATTGGTTCTTTGTATGCTAAGAACAACACTAATCCGAGAACATATTATAATTTCAAAAATGTTAAAGTGTATGTTGAAAATGTCACAGAGGATCAGGTTTCACAGATTAGGACTTTAGGAAACAAGCAAAAGAAAACAGAAGATATAATTTATGGTCAATTCTTTACTGAGGACGGGGTAAGTACATTAAACTTTGATGATGCTTGTACAGTAACATACCTGAATATCAGTAAGGATGAAGGAGAGTCTGAATCAAATAGAGTGGTAAAGCTGAGTGAGATTAAATATGAAGCGGTGCCTAATCCAGAACCAGAACCTGAGCAATCATCCACTTGATATCGATTAAGATTTTTCTACCATAGTGCCCCATACTATGGTTATAAACTTATAACAAAGTTGCCCCTGGTACTAAGTCCGGTTCAGGGGCTTTTGTATTTAGCTTGGCCAGGAGAAAAATCATATCCAAAAGAGCCTCACCATTTATTCCAAAGGGTTTTTGATTGTTTTTATCAGTGTGCTTTGATAAAGTTTAGTTATGGATAAGCTTACTTTGGAAAAGGTTATTGCCTTCAGGGATGAAAGAGACTGGAAACAGTTTCATAATCCCAAGGATTTGGCTATTTCCATCTCCCTTGAGGCTGCTGAATTATTGGAATTGTTTCAGTGGAAAAGGGAAGATGATAAAGTAGATATTGAAAGAATCCGGGAGGAACTGGCCGATGTTCTTATGTATTCGATATCCCTTGCTGATATACTGAATTTGGATTTGGATGATATTATTCTTTCTAAACTGGAGAAGAACGGCAATAAGTATCCTGTTGCCCTTTCAAAGGGTAGCGCGGAAAAGTATAATAAGCTGAGAAAAGGCTAAAGAGGTTAAAATTTATAATGAAAAGAGGTCAACTTAGTTCCTGTTTGAGTTTTATCAGGTTCAGTCTCGAAACAGATGGTAAACAACTGAATGACGAACAGGAGGAAGTGTTTACAGATATCCTTAATGATGATGTTACATCAGATTCTGTCGTAGAAGACTGGATCAGGGCAAATAAACTTAAAAAGGAAAATCTTGATAATTACCAGTTGTTTTCATTTTACCCGGGGACCAGAGTTCCTGTTAACTACTTCGGTATCAAGAACAAGGATAAGCTGAGTGATGTTGACCATGTTCTGAGTATGTTCCGTCTTGCTGGTCTTTTTACTTCTCATGTTGTCAGCGATCCTCTTTCGATAGATTTACTGAAAGTCATTCATAAGGAAATGTTCAAGGATGTTTATCCGACAGCCGGAATGCTCAGGATAAAGGAGGCAGCAAAAAGGACAGAATTTGCTTCCCCGGACAGCATTCAGTTCCTTCTTGAGGAACTTTTTACAAAACTGCGTGATACGGATTATCTTAGTAAGCTTGAAGATGATGACGATGATTTTATAAATGAACTTGCGTACATTATGGGAGAACTTGAGGCGATTCATCCATTTGCAGATGGAAACGGGAGGATAATCAGGCTCTTTATCTCTCTTATTGCCCAGAGAAACGGGTATGGCATTGATTGGTCCTCCGCAGACCCCGATCAGTTCCTTGAAGCAAGCATAGCCTCCATTGATGGAGACTATCAGGCTCTTGTAGATACCTTGGAAGAAATCTGCTATCCACTGGAAGAGGAGTAATTTAGCTCCTTTTTATTTTTGGCTTTTCAAGTCTGACTTTTACGCGGTGCCTAATTAAAAAGCATTGGTGGATTTTCTTTCCAGTCCATTTGAAGTCTTCACCGATAGTTTTTTCAGTTATATCTGTGACTGAGTATTTTTCAATGATTGACTCATCAAGCTTGAAACGTCTGAAATTTGTACTGAAAATAAGCGTGCCCCCTTTTGCCAGGTGCATCATTGCGGCGTCAATTAGTTTTTTCTGATCGCGTTGGACATCAAAAGAATCACGCCCTGTAGAGTTTGAAAATGTCGGAGGATCGCAGAATATTAAATCATAGCGGTCATATGTGGACCATAACCATGAAATACAGTCATCCCTGTAAAGGAAGTTTCCCATTGTAGTGGAGTACCCGTTAAGACTCAGATTTCCCTCAAGCCATGAAAGGTATGTGTTGGATGCATCCACGCTTACTGTGGATACCGCGCCTCCTTTTATAGCATTGAGTGTTGCTGTCCCGGTATATGAAAAGAGATTAAGAAACCGTTTTCCTTCTGCCATATTCTGAATCAGAGCTCTTACTGGGCGATGGTCCAAAAAGATTCCAGTATCCAGATAATCCTGAAAATTAACGTAAAAACGTACACCGTTTTCCTTTGCTATGTATTGTCTTTTGGAAGAAGCAAGCTTATTGTACTGGCTTTTTCCCTTCATCTCTTTTCTTTGTTTGACGTAAATATTCTCCACATCAATTCCTGTTGCTCTCTCAGAAGCAAGGATTAATTCATCAAGACGCTTACTTGCAGTTTCCTTCTCAATTGTTTTTGGCGCTTCATATTCATAGATAACAAGCCATTTTCCTTCATAGATATCTATAGCAGCGTTATACTCAGGAATATCAGCATCGTAGAGGCGGTAAGAAGTAACACCTTCCTTTTCCATAATAGGCCGGATATGACTCTGGTTTTTCATCAGCTTGTTATATATAACAGTTGCACCCTCGGAAAGTGGGGCAGTCCGTCTTTCTTCCCTTTTTTTCTTTGCCCTTTCAATGAAGGCTTCTTTTTCTTCATCGGTGAACACAGAGTAGTGAGCCGCCTGGCATTGAAGTGCCCCGTTATAAAGTGTATTTGTTCTTTCAGGCTTCATATCTATATTTGAAAGAAGTTCAGAGTTCCCTGTAAGAATTGTAGCCTTCCATCCTTTGAATGTGCTCTGAAGCTCTTCTCCGATTCTTTCATACAGAAGCTCTGTTCCACTTTTCATTCTCTCTCCGTATGGTGGATCTGTAACGATGTATCCTCTTTCTGCAGGTGCTTTATCAAGTGTCAGAAAATCCAGAACAGAAAACTCTATAAATTCGTATACCCCGGCCTTAAGGGCTGCTGCTTTTGAAATTTCGATAGCAAGCTTACTGATGTCTGAGGCATAAATTACAATGTCTTTTTCATCAATTGCCTTTTTTCTTTTCTCTTGTGCCTCCTTTACTACCTTTTCAAAAGCTTCTTTATTGAAGGATGGAAAGCGTTCAAAGGCATAAGGCTCCTTTCTTAAAAGCCCGGGAGCAGTTTCTGTGGCCATCAGGGCTGCTTCAACTGCAATAGTTCCGGAGCCACAAAAAGGATCATAGAAAACGCCTGGGTTTTCATCACTTAGGGTTTTCTTCCATTCACTTCTGCTAATAAGTGCCGCCGCCAGATGTTCTTTTAAAACAGCTTCTGTCTGTTCCCCCCTATAACCACGTTTCCATAAGCCGGGACCAGAGAAATCCAGATACCATTTGACAGTGTCTCCTTCAACATGGACTAGTATGATAACATCTGGCATACCTTCCTTTTCAGGAAGTGGTGAATGTTTTTTATTTACTATTCTTTCTCTGATTCCTTTTTCCACAAGTTCAGAAGCGAATCTTGAGGAGCGGAGCCATTTGGAATTGACCGATGTGCAATTTACGCCAAGAGACCAGGACGGATCAATTACATCCTCCCATGGAAGATCAAGTGTTGCCTCATATAGTTCGTCCGTTGAGATTATATCATCGTCAATATACAGCCCGGAAAGGAGGCGGGAAGCGATTCTTGAGTTAAAACAGAATCGGTAACCAACTTCCTCACTGCCGGTGAACTCAACTCCGCTCGAGGTCATCTTAATCTCCTGTGAGCCGGCATTCTTTGCTTCCTGGGAAACCAGATCCAGCTGGTTTGCCGCGCAAATTGCAAAAAAGAACATATTTACTCCTTAAAAAGCGTTTCCACTTCGCTTTTTGTAAAACTGTACTGGCTTCCGCAGTTGAAGCATTCCAGTACGAGTGGAAAATCCCCTTTAAGTATACCGTCTTTTTCGTTTTGTGGAAGAGTTTTAAGGTACTCCTTGAATCCCTTTTTGCTGCATGTACAGGAAAAACCGAGAGGGAAGTGCTGAAGATGTTTCAAGTCAAAAGATGAAAAATTCTCCTCTACATATTCCCTGGCTGTCTTACCTTCAGATAGTGCTTTTCCCATATTGGGAAGCTTTACAGCATGATTTTCTATTTTCTCCAGAGCCTCTTCAGGGCACCCCGGTAGTGCCTGGATAAATATACCTCCCGCTCCGGTGATATTTCCCTGCCTGTCAAAATAAACTGAAAGATAAAACAGGGTAGGAGTTTGTTCACTCTGCCTGAAATAGAGTGCCAAGTCATTGGCAAGGTTTCCGCTCTCAAGCATTATCTGACCGGTAAACGGGGTTTTTGCACCCTCAAGAATCTTAGTCACACTCAAAAAACCCGGTCCGTATAAAAATGATGTATCGAGACTCTCCAGGGGTTTATCCAGCGGAATAGGGTTATTCACCAAATAACCTCTGACTGCTCCTGACGCCCAAGCTTCAACGTGTACTCCTTTTATAGGACCGCCGCATTCAACTGAGAGCTGTATTCTGTCGTTACCTTTGACAGTGCTTGTTAAAAGTGCACCGGCAATGTATGCCTGGGAAAGCACATAGCTTTCAATAAAACCAAGATCAAAGTTTGCTTTTACCTGATTGACCATCTTTGTGGCGTCAACTGAAGTAATTCTCAGCTTATCTTTCTCAAGCAGGAAAACCTCCCTACCATCATCTGGTAAAGAGGTTAAGTGTTGCCTGAGATTCTCATTTTCGATTTTCTTTCTAATCATAATCTCTCCGGTATTAAATTATTATACGCTCTGAATCTGAGGATGAGTTGCATCACAGTCGATAACGTTTTCCTTTGCGAGGTTTTCAAATTCGTCCTGTTCAACCACTTCTTTTTCCAGAAGTATATTAGCAATCTTATCAAGAGCCTTTCTGTTCTTTCTAAGGTTTGCTACAACCTTCTTATAATGCTCATCCATGATTCTTGCTACTTCACTATCAATATACTCCTGTGTCTTTTCTGAGTAATTCTTGCTACCAGGAAGTCCCTGAACTCCGCTCTTATCAACAGGAAGGCATACATTTCTGAACTTTCCGCTCATACCGTATGTTGTGATCATCTGTCTGATTGTATCACTTGCCCTTTCGATATCGTTTGAAGCACCAGTTGAGATGTCCCCGAAGATAACCTCTTCAGCGGCTCTTCCACCGAGCATTACATCTACATTACCCAATAGCTCATCTTCTGACATCAGGAATCTGTCTTCAGTAGGATACTGCAGAGTATAGCCGAGAGCACCCATGCCTCTAGGAACAATTGAAATCTTTGCAACAGGGTTTGATCCGTCAGTCATGTAAGCTGTAAGTGCATGTCCTGTTTCATGGAAAGCAACTCTCGTTCTTTCTTTCGGATTAAGTATCCTGCTTTTCTTCTCCAAGCCAGCAATGGATTTTTCAATTGCTTCTTCGAAATCCTGCTGGGTAATGTAATCCTGCTTGTTCCTTACTGCCATAAGAGCTGCTTCGTTTGCAATGTTTGCAAGGTCTGCACCTGCAAGTCCTGCTGATGCTCTGGCGATTCTGGTTAAATCCACGTCCTGTCCAAGTTTTAATTTTTCAGTATGGATCTTCAATATTGCCAAGCGTCCTGCCATATCAGGCTTGTCAACCAAAACCTGGCG
>CAZOTY010000042.1:0-7426 GCA_964582905.1 uncultured Spirochaetaceae bacterium
AAATACAGTGTTCACATTACCCTTGACTCCGAAATGCTCGAGAACCTTAAGGATAATATCCTTGGCCGAGACACCTTTTCTTAATCTGCCATTTAGGACAATATTGACGACTCTGGGCGTTATAAGCGAATACGGCTTACCTGCCATACTCATTGCAACATCAAGACCACCGGCTCCCATGGCAAAAGAACCTACCCCACCGGCTGTGGGTGTATGGCTGTCTGATCCTATCAGTGTTTTCCCAGGGCACGCAAAACGTTCAAGATGGACCTGATGGCAAATCCCGTTACCTGCTCTGGAAAACACAATACCTTTATCATTTGCAATTGTTCTCAAGTATTCATGATCATCAAAATTCTCGAATCCTGACTGAAGTGTATTGTGGTCCACATAACTTACCGCAAGTTCATTTTTTACCTTGTCTATTCCTATTGCCTCAAACTCTAGGTATGCCATGGTTCCTGTTGCATCCTGGGTTAAAGTCTGGTCAAAGATAATATCTATACTTTCCCCAGCCTTATACTCTCCTCCCACCATATGGGATGTGAGAATCTTTTCAGTTATTGTTTTCCCCATCATTTTCTCCTTTAGTTAGTCTAAACGAAAAGGCATTTAATTTATACATGAATGGAAACTCTATAATCATTGCCACAAGTGAAATGAGGGAAATCCCCTCAAATAAAACGCGGAATGAAAGTTTCTCATAGATAAGACCTCCCAGTGAGTTTCCTATAAGGGTTCCCAATGTCAGGCATGCCTCATGAAAGAACATCCGCCTTCCACGGTTTTTTTCATCTCCTTTTGCCCCATTTGAAATAGATGCATCATAGCTTAAGCCAAAGAATATCCCATAAAGGACAAAGAGGAAGGCAAATATATAAGCATTCCTGTTTATGCTTATCAGGTTCATCACAACCAGAAATCCGATAAGTGTGAATATATTGGTTCTGACCGTGTAATCTTTTTTCTTGAAAAAAGTAATGAAAAGGAACACAAAAAATACTGTTATTCCCCGTCCGAAAAGCAGTAATCCTGTAAGGGATTCACTAAAGCCCAGTTCTTCCTTTGCATATAAAGGGAACACGGTCAGCAGTGATCCGTATCCAAGGTATATGAAAAACAGGGTTACCCATGAAAAATACCTAAGATTTGAAAGCTTTGTATCGTTTTCTCCCCTCTCCCCGCTTTTATCAATTGCACTGTTTTTTCTGAAAAACACAACAACGTAAAGTGCCATGAAAACAAAAAGAAGGATTGCAATCCCAAATGGAAGAGATGGGGAAAGTGTACCAAGAAGGCCACCGATTACGGTCGAAACTCCTGAGCCGAACGACCAGGAAAGGTTGAACATGGAAAGCGCGAACGAAATTCCCTTCCTGTCCTGGCCACTTGTTATCAGCTCCTCTATTGCCGGCCAGAGGAAAGCCTGGGAAAAACCATTCAGGATAAAGAACAGAAAAGACAGGCTTTTAACAGGGACCATCAAGATCAAAGCATCAGATAATCCCATCAGAATAAGTCCGAAAACAACTTTGGTCTTTCCTGAAATGCATAGGTCAAACTTCGAAAAGATAATGCAGGTGATAAAATATGTCAGCTGGATAACAGATGCACTCAATCCAATCAGAAACGGTGAAAAGTTTCTTTCCGATAGCAGATAAACCAAAACAAAGTTTATCATTGCTATCGTCAGCTGCAAAACCAGCGATAAGGCTGAAAGAAGGTATATGTTTCTGTTTTTTTTCACGTTTTCAATTTTAGGTAAAGCTTTCTTTGCTTGCAATATTCTGCTTCTTGGTTGTAAGGTTTGAGAGTGAATAATAATGTTTTTCTCAACCCTGCTTTCTGGGCTGCGTTTTTCGGAGTTCTGATTGCACAGATTCTCAAACCGATTATATATGCGTGCTCAGGTTCGGGCTGGAACTTCCGTCTGATATTTGCTAACGGAGGAATGCCTTCAAGTCACACCTCCGGTGTTGTTGCCCTAACTACGGCAATTGGTATTCAGGAGGGATTCGGATCAACAATTTTTATTCTTTCACTTGTTTTTTCACTTGTAATTATGAATGATGCCTTCAATGTCAGGCTTGAAACAGGTAAGCAGTCAGAACTCCTAAATGAATGGCTTGATTTTTTCAAGGATGTATTCAAGACCAATAACGCATTTTCCAAAACCCATTTCAAGACTATGGTAGGACATACAGTTGTACAGGTATTCTGGGGTTTTATTATCGGAGTTGCTGTCGGAATCCTGACGATAATTGCATTCAGATATGTCTAAAAACAAAGAAAAGGGGGAGGCACTTTTTGATTCCTTCTACAAAAATATTTATGCCAAGCGGTGGGAGAATCTGAAAGCTTCCCTTATTAAGACCGATGAAAATGAAAAAACAACTATACCAGGGCTTAAGGGTGACTACTTTCTGGATAAAGCCTCCCTTTTTGTTTCCCGCCTCCTTCCGCTAAAAGAAGGAGACAAGGTTCTTGATATGTGCGCTGCCCCGGGTGGAAAAGCAATGAGTATTGCGCTAATGCTGAATGGGAAAGGAACACTTGTTGCAAACGATAGGTCTGCAGACAGAAGGGTGCGTCTGAAAAACAATATTGAAGAATTCCTTCCTGAAAACTGTAAAAATACAGTTAAAGTAACAGGACATGATGCATCAAAATGGGGACTCTTTGAAAAAGAAATCTATGACTGTATTCTCCTTGATGCTCCATGTTCAAGTGAAGCCCATGTTTTGCAAAGCAGAAAACACCTTGATATATGGACACCAAATAGACCAAAAAGAATAAGTAAAGATCAGTATGCAATTCTCTCCTCTGCATTCCTTGCATGCAAAAAAGGAGGATATATACTCTACTCGACCTGCTCAATAAACCCCGATGAGAACGAAGAGAATATTTCAAGGCTTTTAAAAAAACATCCGGATGAGGTTCATCATGTTGAAATTGAGAACAGCATCGGAGAAAAAAGAAAATACGGATATTTGATACTCCCGGATCTGGATGGTATGGGGCCGATGTATTACGCGCTTTTAAGGAAAAACCATGAGTGAAGTCGCAATTGTAAAAACTGAATCCTATGAATATTGCAAAGTATATTCATCGATGAAAAAGCTTATTGAAGCTACGTCCTTTCCCGTTGTCAGCGGGAAATCTGTACTTATAAAAACAAATCTGCTTTCAGATACGGAGTACAACAGGCATGTAACGACGCATCCTGAGGTTATCAGGGCACTTATAAAAATCGTCAAGGAAAAAGGTGCAAAATCTGTTCTTGTCGGGGACTCCCCAGGTCTTCATAAAGCCTCATTCCTGCCACTAAAAAGCGGTATCATGGATGTAATTGAAGAGACAGGTAGTACATGGGTGGATTTTACAAAAAATCCCGTTACCAGAACAATTTACAAAAATACCAAAGTTCCTGTTGCCTCTGTACTTTTTGAAGCAGATGTTGTTATCAGCGCAGCAAAATTCAAAACCCATCAGCTGATGCTGGCAACCGGGGCAGTAAAGAACATGTTCGGTGTTCTTCCAGGACTTAATAAAAGCAAAATGCACCTGATTGCCCAGTCCCCTGAGGAGTTCAGCAAACTGCTTATATCTGTTTTTTCCCTCCGCCCTGCTGACTATGCAATAATGGATGCAATTGTTGGCATGGAGGGTGCTGGGCCTTCAAATGGAACACCAAGGCCCATAAGTCTTCTTTTAGGTTCTTCCGATGCTTTCAGCCTGGACGTTGCCCAAAGTATCATAATGGGATATGGAAAGGAAGATGTGCCGCTTCTGAATCAGGCCAGAAAAGACGGGCTGCTGCCAGGTGATCAAACATACCCTCTTTTAAAGGCTGAAGACCTCGTTATTCCTTCTTTTGACAGGATCAAAGTGGATAAGAAAGGATTATTAAAATCACTTGTTCTTCCGGTGTTTACAAAAAACCGTGACAGGAGAAAACAACAGAACAAGCCTGCTCCTACTTTCCTTCGCGATAAATGCAGACTCTGTCAGAAGTGTGTGGAAATCTGTCCGGCAAAGGCGTTAAATGTCGAAAACAAGACCATTGTTATAGATAAAACCAGATGTATCAGATGCTATTGCTGCCACGAAATGTGCCCTTTTGATGCAATAGAAATCCAGTAAAAACTCATTGATAGTAAGTTTTATTTCCTATTAAATAATACCTATGAGTCTGAATCTCCCCTCCCTGCTGAATCCTGAGCAATATAAAGCAGCAAGTGCTCTGGAAGGTCCGGTACTGATTATTGCAGGTGCCGGCAGCGGTAAAACCCGTATGCTGACTTACCGCATTGCAAATATGCTGGATAAAGGGATAAAGGAAGAAAACATACTTGCCCTTACCTTCACAAACAAAGCAGCCAGGGAAATGCAGGAAAGAATAAGGGAGATAACCGGAAGAAAGTGTGAAAAGCTCGTTGCTACAACTTTTCATTCATTCGGTATGGGGATATTAAAGCAATACATCCAATACCTTGGTTATCATAATGACTTCACAATTTATGATGAGAACGACAACATCTCACTTTTGAAACAGTGTATCAGAGAGCTGGAAATTTCCGAGGAAAAACTAAACTACCGGATACTTCTCCATGATTTATCGGATATAAAAACTGAAAGGGTTAAAGGAGTAAACCCAAACTCTGAAATGGGAAGAATATACAAAGAGTGGACTACTTCCCAGAAAGCCTACAATGTAGTTGACTTTGATGATTTGATAATTCTTCCGATAAAGCTGTTTGAAACGAAAGACTTCATACTAAGTGCAGTTCAGGATCGGTACAGGTATATCCTCGTCGATGAGTTCCAGGACACTTCACTCAAACAATATCAGCTTGTAAGGATGATAGCAGAAAAGTATCGGAATCTATGTGTAGTTGGTGATGATGATCAGTCAATTTACTCATGGCGAGGGGCAAATTACAGAAACTTCCAGTGCTTTGAAAAGGATTTTCCGGAAAGAAAGGAATTCAAACTGGAAAAAAACTACAGGTCTTCAAAAAACATCCTCAGTGCAGCAAACGGCATTATAAGGAACAACAAGTGCCGAAAAGACAAAACCCTTTATACCGATGGGGATAACGGGGCTATGATTATAATCCGCAGACACGAAGATGAAGAGGAACAGTGTGAGGAAATTGTCCGTTCAATCAGACGGGATATGAGAAAGTATAAACATGATTACAGGGATTTTGCAGTTCTTGTAAGGACCAATTCACAAATCAGGGCCCTTGAAGATGTATTCATGATGGAGAATGTTCCTTACACTATCTCAGGCGGTTCTTCCTTTTTTGACAGAAGGGAGGTGCGCGATATCATCTCCTACATAAAAGCACTGATAAACGAAAATGATGATGCTTCATTCCTTCGCATTGTAAATGTTCCTCCAAGAGGAATCGGAAGAACTACAGTAGAGCGTCTGAGACGCTATGCGGACAATAACAATTTATCGCTTCAGAAAGCACTCTGCCCCTATTCATCGTCAAATGATACCAAAGCGAGGGAAAAACGCGTTCTTGAATCATTTATTGGGCTCTGGAACAGCTGGAAATCACTTATAGATAAACCATGTACCCTTATAAACAAGATTATGGAGGACGGCGGATACAGAAACATGCTTATTACAGAGGAATCAGAAAAGTCCTACCTTTTTAAAATGCGGGGAATACAGTTTCTTTCAGATAGAATCTCAGCATTTCTGAGGAAAAATCCTGACTTTTCAGTCAGGGACTACATAAGGGCAGTTACACTCGCTTCTGACGATGAAAAGGAAAATGAAAGCAAAGTCAATATAATGACCATACATGCATCCAAAGGTCTGGAGTTCAGAACTGTACACATTTCCGGATGTGACAGCAAGCACATTCCCTCTGAGAAGGCGTTGGAGGAAAACCCTGATAACATTGAGGAAGAAAGAAGGCTCTTTTATGTGGCAATTACAAGAGCAAGGGAGAAACTTGTACTTCATTACTCCGACTGCTGCAAAAACAGCAAGAACGAAGATATCATGGTCCTTCCATCTGTTTTCCTCAAGGAGATAGACACAGCTTTGACCGTTAATGAGGAAATAGCCCCTGAGGAGGCAAAGGCTGAGGGGCTGAGGAATATGGAAGAACTGCTTTTGAAAATGAAGTCAAAACTAGCTAACAAGTAGCATATCGCCGGTTTTTATCCAGTTTTTCTTCCTGAGAAATTCACTTATCAGCAGGGAAAGGACAGCAGGGAGAATAAACTGGACAATAAGAAGTTTCCACCAGCATGAGAGTCCCATCACTGCTATTGCATTAAGTTGCCCAACAAGTCCACTTGTTCCCATTCCTGCACCGGCTGAATTATTAGTCAGTTTGAATACACATGTTGAAACAGGTCCCACTATCGCACTTGTTATAGTAGGTGCAATCCAGATTTTCCAGTTTTTCCAAATATTCGGAATCTGGAGCATTGAAGTTCCAAGCCCCTGACTTATCAGGCCCCCTACTCTGTTCTCCCTGTAACTTGATACAGCAAAACCTATCATCTGACAGCAACAGCCTGCGCATGCAGCTCCTGCGGCAAGGCCATCCAAGCCAAGAGAGATACAGATTGCAGCAGATGATATAGGAAGCGTCAAGACCATTCCCACCAGTGTTGATACTATTATTCCCATTGGCAATGGATAAAGGTTTGTTGCACTGTTAATCAAAGTTCCTATCCCTCTCATCAAGGTTGCTACAACAGGGGAAATGAAAGTTCCTACAATTGCACCAGTAAGGATAGTTACAATAGGAACAACAATAATATCTATTTTTGTTTTACCAGAAACAAGCTTGCCGAGCATTGCTCCGAATAGCGCTGCAATGCAAGCCCCCAGAGGTTCACCAAGTGAAACGGCGTATGTTATATTTCCTCCGGCTTGTACAACACTGAAAGTACCGGCACCTATTGCACCACATACCGAAGATGAATACTTAACAAGATTCGGTGCACCTAAGGCATTAGCAACACCAATACCTATTGCAGGTCCGGTTAGGTATTGAGCAACTTGTCCTACCTGCTCTAGCAGCGTTATTCTTGCATAAACTCCAATCTGCTTGATGATAAGACCAATTATCAGTGAACAAAAAAGACCTTGCGCCATACCATTGAGAACCTTAACTGTGTTGCTTCCAAGGCTAAGACTCTTAAACCAGGAAATCAAAGAATTATTCCTGAATCCTATTTGTTTTTCAGTTTCTGCCATAAATACATTCCTTAGATGTTATGATTTAAGATAGCAGACACTTACAAAGGATATCTTTATAGGCGGCCTCTTTTGTATTCTTTTGTACAATAAGAAATTAATTAATTCAATATATCTATTAACAAAAAAACTTGCTCCATGTTACTTTTATTCCCATGGAGCAAGCTCAGGTGAAAGCCTGTATAATTT
>CAZOTY010000043.1:0-1263 GCA_964582905.1 uncultured Spirochaetaceae bacterium
CATTCATGCTGACAATGCTCCCTGTGTGGGCTTTCAGTGCAGCTCTTATTTTATTCGGTGCGCTCATCGTTTTCAGAAAAGCTTTCCATGATGAGATAATTCTCAAAGCTGATTTCAACCTTGACTGGACTGGGTATTCAAGACCTCTGAAGATTTTCTACCTCTGCTTATTTGTTATCGTTATTCTCACGGTATTCTCATTAATACCATATCAGAATATATTTCTGCTTTTTTTGTTGATGCTGATCCTTTTTGATCGTCCGACTCTGAAAAAAGTTGACTATCCCCTCCTTCTGACATTCCTTTGTTTCTTCGTTTTCTCATCTTCAATTGCACTGAATGAAAAGATAGCAGAACTCCTATCAAGGATAGTTACCGGTCATGAATATGCATCCTCTCTGATTCTCTCCCAGGTAATATCAAATGTTCCGACAGCAATTCTTCTAGAGCCATATTCAGAGAATCTTAAGGCACTATTATATGGTGTAAATATTGGAGGCCTAGGAACCATAGTGGCCTCCCTTGCCTCCCTGATTACACTCCGTCTGTATTCTAAAGAAAAAGGTAGCAACAAAAAGTGTTACTTTCTAATTTTTACATTGTTGAGTGTTGTATTTTTATTCCCATTATTTCTACTTGGTTTCACAATTAAGTAATTGAAATATATTGATTCTAAAAACGATGTGTAGCAGATCTCCTTATTAAACGAACATTCGGGATATAACTAGTGTCGATACTAGTCCTATATGCTATTTCTATTGATTTTAAACTTGAACAACCATAAAAGGCAGCATCCCCAATAATTGCTACGCTATCTGGAATATATATGGACTTTAGGCTAGAACAAAGTGCAAACGCACCAACTCCTATATTTATTATACCATAAGACATCTTTACAGAGTTTAATTTTGAACATCCATAAAATGCCAAATCCCCTATTCCTCTTACCCGACTTGGAATTGTTACATCTGTCAGATTAGAACATCTGGAAAATGCTGAATTGCCAATAGTTCTTACACTATCAGGTATGGTTATTGATACTAGGCTAGAGCATTCAATAAACAAAAGTTCTCCAATTCTAGTTAGATTTTTGGGCAGCTTTATATATATCAAGCTTGAACACCCACCGAATGTTCCTCTCCCGATATGGGTTACACTATCCGGAATTGTTATTTCAGTTAAACTAGAACAACCGGAGAATGCAGAATCGCCAATACTGGTTATACCCTCCGGAATTGTTATTTCAGTTAAACTAGAACAACC
>CAZOTY010000043.1:1363-7399 GCA_964582905.1 uncultured Spirochaetaceae bacterium
CCCTCCGGAATTGTTATTTCAGTTAAACTAGAACAACCAGAGAATGCAGAATCGCCAATACTGGTTATACCCTCCGGAATTGTTATTTCAGTTAAACTAGAACAACCAGAGAATGCAGAATCACCAATACTGGTTACCGGGAGTCTGTGAATTGTTTTAGGAATTACTAATTTAATTGGAATAGGTAGTTCAACTTGAACAGATCTCTCCGCTTTATCAGAAAGCCCACAAATTTCATAAGAATGAGTAGTTGGAATATATGTATATGTAAATTTTTTTTCAGGCGATAAAAAATATTTATTACATGAGCAAACAGAAAATACCATGCCTATTACAATAATGAGATATACACAAAAATGCTTTCTTGAAATCTCCATTTCCTCCCCCTAACTTTTTCTTTTATCTATTTCAATTTACTAAACAGTTCCGTTACTTTAATGTCAAATTTTGAACTTAAATCATAACCTCTGAATTAATAAATGGAACTAAAAAATTCATCGTTTCCCCAAATTTGATTTCTTTACTGAGTACCATCTCCAAGACAGTATTAATTTCTAACTTTTTACTTTGAATTTTTTTAATTACAGTGTCATTCTACTTTGAGCCCCCCCCCGTCAAGTAGAAAAGCATACTTTTTTATAAGAAGTGGAGACTATATTCGAGCCATTAAATATCATTTTTTAATTTTTCAAAAATTAAGATTTTATATGTGGAATAGCATTGGAAAGTCTTATTGAAATCTACGTTCAGAATATATAAAAAACTTTATTTATATTTTTGTCTTAACTTTTGTTTGTAAAAGGAAATAAGCAAGAAAAATCATTATCCTACCTTGTTGATGTTTTCTTGATTTTTTTATATTTTTTTATTCGTGTTGAGAATCGGGGTCGATGTAGGTTCCACAACCATGAAGATTGTGGCACTTGAAGATGAAAAACTAATATACAGTGCTTATAAACGTCACTTTTCCCAGATAATTGAGACCGGAAAGGAGATGCTTTCTGCCTTGATCGATGAAATCGGAGACAGAAAAGCGAGTATTGCCTTCACAGGGTCTGCAGGTATGGGAGTTGCAGAAACATCTTCTATCCCGTTTATCCAGGAAGTATATTCCACCCGTATTGCAGCAAAAAAATACAAAAGCGATACAGATGCAATTATTGAGCTTGGTGGAGAGGACGCGAAAATCCTCTTTCTCACCGGTGGACTCGAAGTGAGAATGAATGGTTCATGTGCAGGTGGTACCGGTGCCTTTATTGACCAGATGGCAACTCTTCTTGGAGTCAGTATGGATAGCATCAATAGCCTGGCTGAGAAAGCAACACAGCTCTATACAATCGCATCCCGATGCGGAGTCTTTGCCAAGTCTGATATCCAGCCACTAATCAACCAGGGAGCAAAAAAAGAAGACATTGCAGCATCCATTCTTGTTTCTGTTGTAAACCAGACAATTGCAGGCCTTGCTCAGGGAAGGAAAATCAAAGGGAATGTATTATACCTAGGAGGACCACTCACATTTATTCCGAAACTCAGGGACTACTTTGATGAAGCATTGAAGACCAAAGGGGAATGCCCGGAAAACTCCCTTTACTTTGTTGCCTTGGGAGCTGCACTCTCTGATGGCAGAGAGATGAAAATCTCAGAAGCTATAGAAACACTTGAGAACTACAGGGGAAAAGGAACCTATCATAAGCTTAATCCCCTGTTTAAAAACAGGGATGAATATAATGCTTTTGTTGAGCGTCATAAGAAAGCCACAGTAAAAATGGGAGACGTTGCAACCTACAAAGGTAAAGCATATCTTGGCCTCGACAGTGGCTCAACTACAGTCAAAGCATCCTTAATCAGCGAAGATGGGTCTTTGCTCCTCTCAGAATACAAAAGCAATAATGGAAATCCCCTTGAGACCATCTTTTCATTCATAAAAAGTATCTATGAAAAATATCCTGATATTACCATAGGCGGAGCTGCTTCCACAGGTTATGGGGAAGACCTGATGAAAACTGCATTGAACCTTGACTGGAGCCTTGTAGAGACTATGGCTCACTTTACCGGTGCAAAGTACTTCCTGCCCGATGTGGATTTCATTATCGATATCGGCGGTCAGGATATAAAGTGTTTCAAAATCCAGGATGGAACAGTTGACGACATCTTTTTAAACGAAGCATGTTCTTCCGGGTGTGGATCATTTTTACAGACATTTGCAAATGCACTTGGCAAAACGAGTGAGGAGTTTTCTTCCCTTGCAATAGACAGTCAGAATCCGGTTGATCTCGGATCAAGGTGTACTGTTTTCATGAACAGTTCAGTAAAACAGGCACAAAAAGACGGAGCAAGCGTAAATGATATTTCAGCAGGTCTTGCAATATCTGTTGTAAAGAATGCCTTATATAAGGTAATAAGGGCATCTTCTGCTGAGGAATTGGGGAAAAATATAGTTGTACAAGGTGGGACTTTCTTAAATGACGCAGTACTCCGTTCATTTGAACTTGAGTTGAAAAAGAATGTCATAAGGCCAGAAATTGCAGGCCTTATGGGATCCTATGGAGCAGCCCTCTACGCAAAGAAGAAAGCAGAAAAGGAACATAAGGAAAAAAGCTCAATTCTGACGCTAGAAGAACTGAATTCTCTCAAGCATGAGATAAAATCAGTAAGGTGTCAGGGATGCACTAACCATTGTCTTCTGACTATCAATAACTTTGGAGAAAGACGGCTGATAAGTGGGGCAAAATGTGAAAAACCACTGAAAAAGAAAGAAGGAAAGGCACAAGAAGATAACAACATATATGCTTTCAAACAGGAAGAGCTGAAAAAATATATGGACGTGGAAAAAAGTGAAGGCAAAAGAACAATTGCACTTCCACTTGCTCTCGGGATGTATGAACTCCTGCCGTTCTATTCAACTCTTTTCAGAGAACTTGGGTATAATGTCATTACCTCCCCATTCTCAGACAGGAATCTTTATATAAAAGGACAGGATTCTATTCCTTCAGATACTATATGTTTTCCTGCAAAGCTTATGCATGGACATATCAACTATCTTGTTGAAAATGGTGCTGAGGAAATATTCATTCCCTGCTCCTCATATAACGTGAATGAGTATAAAGGAAGCAACCACTTCAATTGCCCCGTTGTTGCCTATTACGGAGAAGTAATAAAAGGCAACATGGAGCTCGAGAATACAAAGCTCACCCTTGCCTATCTTTCCTTGGATAACAAGCACCACTTTATAAAACGTATCAGCGAAGTTTTTGACTTGGATAAAAAGGATGTCAAAAAGGCAGTAAATAAAGCATATAAAGAACTCAAATCATACCATGACAGGATTGAGAAAAAAGCTTCAGAGATAATCGAAAACTCAAGAAAAGAAGGGAAAAGGATCTTTGTGCTTTCAGGGCGTCCTTATCATGTGGATCCGGAAATAAACCATTCAATTGACCGTCTTATTACATCACTTGGCGTTTCAGTAATCACTGAAGACTCAATCAGTGAGCTGACTAAAAAGCAGAGTGTAAATGTCCTTAACCAGTGGACATACCATGCCCGGCTTTATGACGCAGCCTCCTACATAACAGACTATAGTGATATGGACCTTGTACAGCTTGTTTCATTCGGTTGTGGTCTTGATGCAGTCACAACTGATGAAGTAAGAAGTATCTTAAGGAGAAAGAATAAAATATACACTCAGCTGAAAATCGATGAAATAACCAATGTCGGAGCAGTCAAAATCAGACTGAGATCACTTCTTGCAGCCCTGGAGGATAAGTAATGGCTAAACCTTTTACAAAGGAAATGAAAAAAGACTTTACGATTCTTGTACCTAATATGGCACCGGTACATTTCCTTTTTCTTCAGACTGTATTTACCAATCATGGATACAAGACCCTGATTTTAGATAACTGCGGAAATGATATTATCCAGCTCGGACTTAAGTATGTTCATAACGATATGTGCTACCCTGCTCTCCTTGTTATAGGTCAGATTATTGATGCAATTGAGAAAAAGCTTGTAGACCCTGAGAAATGTGCTGTGGCAATCAGTCAGACAGGTGGAGGATGCAGAGCATCAAACTACTACTTTTTACTGAAAAAAGCGATGGAAAAGGCTGGTTACAAGGATATTCCGATTATCTCCCTCAACCTGGCTGGAATGAATAAAAATCCTGGCTTCAAAATCGGGCTTTTTATGATAGTACAAGCTGCTGCAGCTGTCTTTTATGGGGATATTATAATGTGTCTCTCAAACCAGACACGTCCTTATGAAGTTGTTAAAGGTGAAACTGACCGAGTTATTGATAAATGGGTGAAAATTATCGGAGACAAGTTCAGACGAAATAAAGGTTACTTCTGGAAAAACCTGAAAACGAACTTTGACGCGATTGCATCGGATTTTGCTTCAATTAAAACTACCGGAGAAAAGAAAGTCAAAGTCGGAGTTGTAGGTGAAATCTATATGAAGTTTTCGAAAATCGGAAACTCAAATCTGCAACAATTTCTAGAAGATGAGGGGTGCGAGGTTATGATTCCTCCCCTCATGGGATTTGTCCTCTATTGCTTTCATAACCAGATTGATGACGAAAAATACTACGGTGGACGATTCTGGAGATCTTTTCTTATCAGACACTTTGTATTTCCCTACATGGAAAAAGTTGAATCCTGGATGGATGAGGCTATAGTGCATTATGGCTTCAAACGTCCTGCAACATTTGACGAACTGCTTAAATACTCAACTGATTTTATTGATACCGGGTGCAAAATGGGCGAAGGGTGGCTTTTGACTGCTGAGATGGTTGAATTAATAGAAAAGGGCTATGAAAATATTGTCTGCACACAGCCATTCGGTTGCCTTCCCAATCATATAGTGGGGAAAGGTATGATCAGACCACTTAAGGAAAAGTATCCAGATTCAAACGTTGTCCCGATTGATTACGATCCTTCTGCAACAAAGGTCAATCAGGAGAACAGAATCAAACTGATGCTTGCAGTAGCAAAAGAAAGGCTATAAAAATATAGCCTTTTTCATTTTCTATACAACTACAAAACCAGATTCATCTTTTCTTCTATTTTCTTAAGATTCTCATTACCTATCCTGTTTGCCTTCTCGGTTCCGCTTGCAATGATTTCCCTGACTTCATTACGATGCGAATCATAGTAAGCCCTCTTCTCCCGTATCGGGTCAAGGATATTATTGAGAACTTCTGCCAGTTTCTTTTTGCATGCAACACATCCAATCTGAGCATTCTTGCAGGAAGAGCAGATTTCTTCAGCTCCTTCCGGATTGAATACTTTGTGATACTTATAGACATTGCAAATATCTGGATTTCCCGGAATCTTTACAGAAATCCGATTTGTATCTGTAACTGCGTTTCTCACTTTGTTCCATATCTCTTCAGGTGTATCTGCAAGATATATTGCGTTGCCAAGGCTTTTTCCCATTTTCGCATTTCCGTCCAGCCCGCTCAGTCTCGTAACAGCTGAGAGCATATACTGTGGCTCAGTTATGTCTGTACCATAAAGTTCATTGAACTTTCTTACAATCTTATGGGCAAACTCAATATGAGGAACCTGATCATCCCCGACAGGAACAAGATCGGCATTGATAAATGTGATATCTGCAGCCTGAGATACAGGATACCCAAGAAAGCCATAGCTCAAATCTTTATATCCATAATTTTTGGCTTCTGTCTTTATTGTCGGATTATGGCTCAGCTGGCTGACACTTACCAGCATTGAATAGTACATTGTAAGAACATGTATTGCCGGAACCATTGACTGCTGAATAAATGTAACCTTATTCGGATCCAGACCGACAGCAAGATTGTCGATGGTAACTTGGTAGATGGCATCCTTGATTAGTTCAGGATCCTTGAAGTGAGTTGTCAGAGCCTGTACATCAGCCACAAGAATGTATTCATCATACGTATCCTGAAGCGCTCCCCTGTTTTTTAAAGATCCTACATAATGCCCAAGGTGAAGTTTTCCGGTGGGCCTGTCTCCTGTAAGTATTTTCTTTTTCATTTTTTCTCCTTTTTATCGT
>CAZOTY010000044.1:0-7178 GCA_964582905.1 uncultured Spirochaetaceae bacterium
TAAAAAATCCCCCACCCATTAGATTTTTTTGTCCAATAGGAGGGGTTCATATCATTTTCCCCGATTTTTTTTGCCCGAAGCTGATTTTTTCCTACATCAGCTTCTTTAATAGTTCAATATGATTCTTTGATTTCTCGATTTTTTCCTCAAACTCGGCTTTCTTTGCCAGTTCTTTGTCTACTGCTTCTTTTTTTGCATTTCTAATGAAGTTTTCGTTATTGAGTTTCTTCATTGTCTGATTAAGAAGTGCTTCTGTTTTATTGATTTCACCTTCCAGCTTTTTAAGCTCAGAAGAAACATCAAGAGCATCCTTTACAAAGACAAATGCCTCAAAGCCGGATCCTGCAACTGGAAGAGCGTCCTGATACTCTCCTCCGTTTTCATCAATGACAAAGTCATTCGAATTGACAAGCGTCTTCACGAATTCAAGTTCTTCCTTAAGGAAATCCTTTGCTTTAAAATTACCATCCAGCTTCAGAACAACCTTGATTTTTTTCTCAGGGCCGATTGCCAAATTTGAACGGACGGTTCTTACTGAACGGACAACTTCCATCAAGGCATCCATTTCTTCCTCTGCCTCATTATCCACAAGAGCTGGATCAAAAACAGGATAAGGAGCAACAATCACATCTCCTTTATGGTTAGGGAGTTTCTGATATATCTCCTCTGTTATGAATGAGATAAACGGATGCATCAAGCGCATCGATTTCTCAAGTAAATCAAGTACGATTGAAACCTGAAGATCCTTATCTTTGTCATTTCCGCTTAGAATCTTATGCTTACTTGCCTCAATATACCAGTCACAGAAATCATTCCAGAAGAAAGAGTATACAGCACTGGCAGCATCATTGAAGCGATAACTGTCAAGAGCAACCTGAACATCCTTTGCCGTTTGATTGAACTTTGCATAAATCCATCTATCCAATGCTGGTAGCTCTTTTACATCAAACTCCACAAGGGATCTTCCATCAAGATTCATCAAAAGGAATCTGGTAGCATTCCATACTTTGTTTGCAAAACGGGATCCGAGCTTGAAAGAGTCTTTATCACACTGAATATCCTGTCCCTGAGCTGCAAGATAGCAGAGGGTGAACTTCAGGGCATCAGCTCCATACTCGTCGATAATCTCCAGAGGATCGATTCCGTTACCGAGACTCTTACTCATCTTCCTTCCCTGCTTATCTCTGACAAGAGATGTAATAAACAGGTCTTTGAACGGAACTTCTCCGACAAACTCCTCACTTGCCATAATCATACGGCTTAGCCAGAAGAAAATAATGTCATATGCACTGATGATAGTATTTGTAGGAAAATACTTTTCAAAGTCCTCAGTTTTTTCTGGCCAACCCAATGTACTGAATGGCCATAACCATGATGAGAACCATGTATCAAGAACATCCGGATCCTGCTCAATATTCTTGGAATGGCAGTGCGGACATTCTTTGATATCTTCCCTGGAGACAATCATCTTGCCACAATCCTTGCAATACCAGACCGGGATTCTGTGTCCCCACCAGAGCTGACGCGAGATACACCAGTCACGGATATTTTCCATCCAATTAAGATATGTATTTTCCCATCTTTTTGGATAGAAAGTAATCTCTCCGTTCTTCAAAGCCTTGATTGCTTTCTCTGCCATACCTTTCATCTTTACAAACCACTGCTCTGATAGGTATGGTTCAATGACTGTGTGACAGCGGTAACAGTGACCGACATCATGATTATGGTCAGTCTCCTTGAGCAGATAACCTTCATTTCTCAGATCTTCAACTACCAATTCACGCGCTTTTATAGCACTGAGGTTTCTGTATTTCTCTGGACATCGGTCATTGAGTGTTCCATCAGGATTAAGGATGTTTATAGCTTCAAGATCATGGCGGCGCCCACATTCCCAGTCATTCGGATCGTGAGCCGGAGTAATCTTGACCATACCTGTTCCAAATTCCTTATCGACAAAAGCATCTGCAATAATCGGGATTTCCCTGTCTGTAAGCGGAAGCTTAAGTGTCTTACCTATAACATCTTTATAACGTTCATCTGAAGGATTTACTGCTACAGCAACATCTCCGAACATTGTCTCAGGACGCGTGGTTGCAACCGTTATCCATCCTGAGCCATCAGAATATGGATACCTGACATCATATAACTTTCCGGGGAGGTTTTCATATTCAACCTCATCATCTGCAAGTGCTGTTCCACACTTGGGGCAATAATTGACTAGGTAGTTCCCACGGTATATCAGACCACGTTCATAGAGTGTTACAAATGCCTCCCTTACTGCTTTACTCAAGCCCTCGTCCATTGTAAAACGTTCGCGTGACCAGTCACAGGAGCATCCCATTCTCATAAGCTGTTTCTTTATAATCGCATGATGCTTATCCTTTACCTGCCAAGTCCTCTTGAGGAACTTTTCTCGCCCCAGATCCTGACGGCGAAGTCCTTCCTTTGCAATAAGCTTTTCAACAACATTCTGTGTTGCAATACCGGCATGATCAGTTCCAGGCACCCAAAGCGTCGGAATCCCAAGCATTCTTTTATACCTTACAAGAACATCAGGGAGTGTATTATTCAAGGCGTGTCCTGCATGCAGTATACCGGTAACATTGGGAGGTGGCATTACAATCGAAAAGTGTCCTTCCCCTGATTTTGGTTTGAATTCTCCTTTTTCCAGCCATGAAGAGTAAATTCTTTCCTCAAATTCTGCCGGATTATAGTTCTTTGCAAGTTCGATTTTCTTCATTTTCTATTCTCTTCCTATCTCTTCGTCCATTACATAGTTAGTGAGGGTTCCGATTCCTTCAATCTCAACTTCAACAATATCTCCTTCTTTTATCGGACCGATCCCGCTTGGGGTTCCGGTAAGGATAATATCCTCAGGAAAGAGCGTCATGACACTAGAAACGTAGGAAACCAGATATGGGATTGAAAATATCATATCCTCGGTATTACCTTTCTGTTTGACTTCTCCATTCAGTTTTAACATAACTGTCGTTTTTTTAATATCCAGTTCAGTCTCAATGCATGGTCCATAAGGCAAAAAAGTGTCAAAACCTTTACTTATTGTCCACTGCCCGTCATGGGGCTGCAGGTCCCTTGCCGTAACATCGTTGGCACAGCTGAAACCAAGAACATAATCCATCGCTTCTTCCGGGCTTACCGCATGGCATGTTTTATTTATGACTACAGCAAGCTCTGCTTCATAATCCACTCTCTTTGAGACTGAAGGGCGCACAATATATCCATGGTGGTAAAGGAGGGCAGAATTTGGTTTTATGAATACCACCGGACTTTTTGGCTTCTCATAATTTGTCTCTGCAGCATGAGGTGCATAGTTTAAGCCTATGCATACTGCCTTTGATGGTGTTGATGGGGTATCAATAACATACCTACTTACATCCAGGATTTCTCCCCCGAACTGTATATTGTTCTTGTCGAACTCCTCATCAAATGGATCAGAGATTCTGACATACTCTCCTGCTGTATTTTTAAGTGCATAAGCAGTTTCATATGTCTCAATATTTAAAAAGCGAAAGATTTTCATAAAAACAGTGTAATTGGAATTATAAAAAAAATCATTTACCCATAATGTTTTTATCTCATTTTACTTATTTCCCAAAGGGTTTTACCGCCATGGCAAAAACATATTAAACTATCTTTGGAGAGGATTATGAAAAAAATACTGTTTGCAGCAAGTGAATGTGTACCTTTTGTCAAAACAGGAGGGTTGGCAGATGTTGTCGGTGCCCTTCCAAAAAGCTACGACAAAAAAGAATACGACGTCAGGGTTATTATTCCCTTTTATCACGCTATAGATGAAAAAATCAGAGCCAAGGCAGATTTAATCTACTATTTCCAGATGGATAACAGAATATACGTCGGAATAAAAAAACTCGTTCTGGACGGTATAACATATTACTTCATTGATAATGAAAAGTATTTTTCAGGTCTTGTCCCTTACTATGATCTTTACCAGGATCTGGAACGCTTTGCTTATTTTTCAAAAGCTGTGCTCTCCTCTCTTCCGTTAATAAACTTCCGTCCAGATATAATTCACTGCCATGACTGGCAGACTGCCTTGATTCCTGTATACCTTAATACTGTCTTTCAGGGAGATCCATTTTTCAGAGGGATGAAGACAATAATGACAATTCACAATATCCGTTTTCAGGGAAGCTGGAATGTCGGACACCTCAGGTGGGTATCATCCCTTCCTGACTCAGTATTCCAGCCAGGACTCCTTGTTTCTCCCTTTCAAAACAGAGAAATCCCCCATGATGAATGGAACGCTTCTTTCATGAGGGGAGGTCTTGTTTACTCAGACTGGATAACAACAGTCTCTCCTTCCTATGCAAAAGAAATCCAGACACCTGCATTCGGCGATGGACTTGATGATATTCTCCGCTGGAGAAAAGACCGGCTTAAGGGAATCATCAACGGAATAGATTATCAAATATGGGATCCCTCACACGATACAAAAATTGAAAAAAACTACAAACCTGAAAATGTTGAGAACGGGAAAAAAGCCAATAAAACTGCATTGCAAAAGGAACTTGGACTGAAGCCTGATGAGAATGTATTCACTATTTCCATAATATCACGTCTCACAGACCAGAAAGGACTGGACCTTGTTGACCAGGATATGGATGAACTTTGCTCAATGCCGGTAAACATCATAGTCCTTGGTACCGGGGATGAAAGGTATGAGAATATGTTCCGCTACTATCAGGGAAAATATCCGGATAAGGTAAGTGCAAATATTATGTATTCTGATCAGCTTTCACACAAAATATACGCTGCCTCCGATGCTCTTTTGATTCCATCAGCATTTGAACCATGTGGTCTCACCCAGCTTATTTCACTCAAGTACGGAACAGTCCCGATCGTTCATGAAGTTGGAGGGCTTAAAGACAGTATCACACCTTATAATCCTGTAAGTGAAACTGGTAATGGTTTTTCTTTCTATGACTACACTCCGTATGCACTCATGGACAGAATACGTCATGCTTTCTGGTTATATAGCGAGAACAGAAAATACTGGCTTGAGATGCAAAAGCGTGGAATGAAAGAGGACTGGTCATGGAAAAAATCATCTAAAATCTACGAAAAGTTATACGATGAACTTTACCTTCTGGGGCATCCGGGGGAATAAAAAAAAGGAAGGGATACCCCTTCCTCAAGTTAATTACCCCTTATTCACTCTATTGGCTGTAAGCCTTTAATGGAAATATCAACTTTATAACCCTTCTGGTCCAGATACTGTAAAATCTCCTCAAGGGTATAGTTATCCAGGTTTGAGTCCTTTGAAGAAACAAAACGCACGTTGTTCTCTCCTGCCTGGACTGCAAAGGACGGAAGTATATCATCAGTCTGGGATGGATTTGTACCGAAAAACATAAAGCCACCGACAAATATAAATACAATTGCGGCTGCTGCAGTTACCATCATAGGGAGACTTACCTGAACTTTCTTCCTTAAGAAGTCAAAACGTTTTCCTTTCTGGAAATGTTTTTTATCCATCATTTCAAAGACGGCATCCTTTTTTCTTTCAAGTTCGGAAACCGGATATGCAGTACTTTTGACCTTTTCGTCAATTTCTTTCATTTCCTCAAGATGTTTACGGCATGCAGCACAGTGCTCAAGGTGCTCTTCAACCTGACTCTTATACGGTTCATTAAGCTCATTATCCAAATATGCCGAAAGCATCTGTGAATCAATACACATCTCTTTCTTCTCCTCCCAAGAGCTCTTCAAGCTTTTTCCTTGCCCTGAATACCCTTACTTTTACATTTGAGGCAGATATACCAAGGACTTTCCCGATTTCCTTGTAGTCAAGGTTGCTGAATTCCTTCAGCTCAAGCACCAGACGAAGGTTTTCCGGAAGCTGTGAAAGTGCCAGTTTCACCCTGTTAGTGCTTTCCTGTTCAATCAGGTGCCTGTCCTGATCCTCCTTGTATATAACCTCTTGTGGCATTGCTTTGACCTTTTCAACAAGATTAAGGTCTCTCTTGTTCTTTCTCACATAGTTAAGAGCAAGGTTTTTTGCCACTCTCAAAAGCCAGTACTTGGCCTCATCATCACTAGGAAACGTTAGATTTTTCAGATAAAAACGCTCAAATGTTTCCTGCGTGAGGTCCTCTGCGATATCCAGAGAGTACACAATATGCATAATAACTTGCATCAAAAGCGAGTAATTAGCCTGGTAAATTCTCTTGAAATCCTCGCGCTCTGTACTTTTCACTTCCATAACTAAAATGCTTCTCCAACCAAAAGGTTACAGATAAAGATTATTTTTTCTCGAGCTTCGGCCCCTGAGGGGTATCTTTGATGACAAAACCACGCCCAAGGAGCATGTTCCTGATTTCATCTGCTCTTGCCCAGTCTTTATTCTTCTTGGCTTCCTGTCTTTCAGCAACAAGAGCCCAGTCTTCATCACTTCCCAGTCTTTTCTCCTCAGTTTGGACATCTTTCAGTCTCAGACCGAGAATCATATCAAATTTATATAGAAGAGCCAGTTTCTCACTATCGGTGATATCTTTGTCCTTGAGCATCTGCCACATATACGAAAGAGCTTCAGGAGTTTTCAGATCATTTGCCATACTGTCAGCAAAATTGTTGTAATATCCGATGGCTTTCTCTGACAGGCTCTCTGCTGGATCAGAACTTTTTTTGAGTTCTCTGACTTTTTCGTTAAGCTGTGCTCTTGCAGCTTTTGCATGATTCAAAGCCTCAAAGCTGAATTTAAGCTGGGTTCTGTAATGTCCGGAAAGACAGAAATAACGGTAATCAAGAGCATCATATCCTTTACTTAACAATACAGAAAGCGTGAGGAATTCCCCTGATGATTTACTCATTTTACCCTTATCATTAAGCAAAAACTCTCCATGGCACCAATAATCCACCCATGGATGTCCGGTTGCCGCCTCACTCTGTGCTATCTCATTAGTATGGTGAACAGGAATTGCATCTATTCCCCCGCAGTGGATATCAAAGTGATCACCAAGGTATTTCATACTCATTGCAGAGCACTCAATATGCCATCCGGGGTATCCTCTTCCCCATGGGGAATCCCATGTCATTGTCTGATTGTTGTACTTCGAATCTGTGAACCACAGAACACAATCCTTTTGGTTCCGTTTATTCTGGAAATCCTCGATTCTTGCTCCGCTTTTAAGGTCATC
>CAZOTY010000045.1:0-6828 GCA_964582905.1 uncultured Spirochaetaceae bacterium
GTAAGGAGCATAAAAGCCTGGTTCAGTCTCAAAGGGGAGAACAGGGTCGTTATTCTTGAGAATGTTGAAGCCTCCACAGAAAATGCCAAGAACTCTATTTTGAAACTCCTTGAGGAACCGGGCGATAACTCTTACATAATACTGATAAGTACCAATGGCCGTAAGCTTCTTGACACAATTCTTTCCAGGCTCAGGAAATTCACATTTCCCCCTCTCAATACAAACCAGGTGACCAACCTTGTTACCAGAAGGTTCAACATAACCGGTGAGTATGACTCAATTGATTCTTTTTTCTTCACAATGGGAGCTTCGGCAGAGGATAAAGAGAGGATAAGAAATGCAGTCACATTATTCTCTTCCTCCCTTCTTGCAGAAAGAGAAACCCCGGAGCAGGAAAAGGAGGAGATAATAAGTACAATCGAGAGTCTGAATGCGTCACGCTATTTCAGGGAGGAAGTTGCAAAGACACTCCTTGGCGCACTTGAAAACAACACTTCTTCTGTAAGAAGGATAAAAAAAGCCATGACCACGCTTAATACATGGGCTCAGAAAGAAGATAATTTCAATATATCAATCAGGCAGAGCATAGACGCGATGCTGAGGGAGAGGATGTGACAAAACGGTTTCTGAAAAAGATCATTGATGAATATTCGTCCTTTCCGGAGTCTGAGCTCAGGAGCCTTGTGAAGGAGGAACTTGAAGAGAGTGACCTTCTTCTTTCAATTCTTGAAAATGAGGAGACGGGGCATCTCGTGCTCAGCCGGGACGGAAAAGTTGTTTTTTATAACAGCGCTGTACTCAGTCTCCTTCCAAGAAAGGTAACACTTGGTCTTGAACAGGGTGCAAGCATTGATGAAGCACTTTCAGACGGTGATATTACGTCTTTCATCCATGAAGTAATTTCCGGTAAGGAAATGGATGGCAAAAGGGACTTCTCATTTGATAAAGGCGGGGAGGTCATTACGCTGCGTTTTGCACTCAGGCCAATAACAAGTGAAGATGTGGCATACCTTGATGTGGTTATTTCAGATATAACCGAGCGTCTGAGAAAGGAAACAAGGCTCAGAAGGAGTGAGTCCCTTGCAAGTATGACAACAATGGCAGCAGGTATTGCCCATGAGATAAAAAATCCCCTTGCTGCTATGAAAATACATATTCAGCTGATGCAAAAGGCCCTTTCAAAGAAAGGCAGTATTACTGAAAAGGAAGCATCAAGGTACCTTGATGTTATTGACAGCGAAACAGATCGTCTTAACAGTATTGCTGTGGATTTCCTTTATGCAGTAAAACCCATGAACACAGAGCTCCGGCTTGAGAATATAAACAATATTGTCAGGGATATTGCATCCTTTCTGAAGCCTGAGGCTGATAAAGAGAAAATCAAGGTGAACCTTGAGCTTTCCCGGTTCCTGCCGAGCCTGGAAGTTGACCATAAATACGTACGTCAGGCAATCCTGAATCTGGTTCAGAATGCATTTTATGCAATGAAAGGTGGTGGGAAACTCACGATGAAAACCGTACAGGAGCAGAACTGTGTTGCCCTTTATATTATTGACAGCGGAGTCGGGATTGAGAAAGAAAACCTTTCAAGGATATTCGAACCTTATTATTCAACAAAGAATACTGGAACGGGACTCGGCCTGACAACTGTCTATAAAATAATGAAAGAGCATAACGGGGAAATCCACGTGAAAAGTAAGGTCGGGGAGGGCACAGTATTCAAACTGGAATTCCCCGTCCCGAAAAGCCAGAGAGTATCAATTGAGGAAAAGTGATGAGTACAATACTGTTAGCAGATGATGAAAGAAATATATTAAGCGGACTCGAGCTTGCTTTTGAGGATGAAGGGTACAATGTGCTTACTGCCCAGGATGGAAAGGAAGCATGGAACAAGCTTTCCTCAAATGATGTCGATCTTGTGATAACTGATCTCAGGATGCCTGAGCTCTCAGGGGATGAGCTTATAAAGCGTGTCAGCTCAGCATACCCACGGCTGCCGGTTATTGTCCTTACTGGGCACGGAAACATAGAAACTGCAGTAAAGGCCATGCAGGATGGGGCTGTGGATTTTTTCACAAAGCCAGTGGATCTTGATAAACTCCTTCTTGTTGTCAGAAAGACTGTTTCGTCCTATCAGCTGGAGAACCAGAACAGAAAACTGACAGAAGAAATCGAGAAGCTGAAAAAGAAACAGACGACATCAAGAATAATGGGAAAAAGCAGCAAAGTTAACACTCTTTTGGAGACAATAGAGCAGATTGCACCGACAAAGGCTTCGGTTCTTATAACCGGGGAGTCTGGGACCGGAAAGGAACTTGTTGCTGATGCCCTTGTTGAGATGTCACCAAGAAAGGATAAGCCGTTTATAAAACTTCACTGTGCATCCCTTTCCCCGTCACTTCTTGAAAGTGAACTTTTCGGACACGAAAAAGGGGCGTTCACCGGAGCAGTAAACCAGAAAAAGGGACGCTTTGAACTTGCTGACGGAGGAACACTGTTTCTGGATGAAATCTCTGAAATAGATCAATCAACCCAGGTAAAACTCCTCCGTGTTCTCCAGGAGAGGGAGTTTGAAAGAGTCGGAGGGGAAAAACCGATTCAGGTAGATGTCCGTCTGATTGCTGCTACCAATAAGGATTTATATCAGGAGGTAAAGAAAGGAAACTTCAGGGAGGATCTCTATTACCGTCTTGCAGTTGTCGGAATCAATGTTCCTCCTTTGAGGGACAGAAAGGAGGATATAGAACTTCTGGCTGCACATTTTATGGAGGAATTTGCAAAAGAAGATAACAAAAATGTGGACATAATAACACCGGCTGCAAGAAAACTTTTATATTCTTACTCATGGCCCGGAAATGTCAGGGAACTCAAGAATGCCATTGAAGCGAGTGTCGTAATGACCAAAAACAGGATAATAGAGGTTGAGGACCTACCTGCCCATATAAGGGAAGCCGGTGAAGAGACCAAAGTAGAACTGACTTTACCTGTAAGTATGGAAGAAGCAGAAAAAAAGCTGATTCTTGAGACAATTGCCTTCTGCCGCGGAAACAAGACAAAAGCAGCAGAACTCATGAAAATCGGCAGAAAGACACTTCACAGAAAACTCAACGAATATAAGGAAGGCGATGACTAGACTCTCTCTTGAGGAAATCTTTTCTCCCACCGGTCCCATTTCAAAAGCAGTAGGGGAAAAATATCATTACAGGGAAAAACAGGTTGAAGCTTCTTTTCTGATTGATAGTGCCATTGAAGAGGGTACTCCGGTATTGCTTGAGGCAGGAACCGGAATAGGAAAGTCATACGCATACCTTGTGCCTGTTGTTCTCAGTCTTATCGGAAATAATAAAAAAGCAGTTATTGCAACAAGTACAAATACCCTTCTTACACAGCTGTATAAAAAGGATATCCCATCCATTCTTGATGCTTTGGGGGTAAAACTGAACACTGCTTCCCTTTACGGAAAAAGCAACTACCTGTGCCTCAGACTATGGAAGGAGTATTCCTCAGATATGCTCCGATGTGCATCTGATGATGTAAAAGAGTTCAGCTTGTGGGTAAATGAAACAGAATCCGGTCTCCTGTCAGATGAGAGCCCGTCCCTCAGGGAAATAGACAAAGCCAGGCTCACCTCCGATGAGGACAACTGTCCGGGAAGGAAGTGCCCGTTTTTCATGAACTGCTTTTATTACAAGGCAAGAAGAAAGGCAGAAGATGCGTCGATAATAGCCACCAATCATCATATTGTTTTGACCGATGCCCTGATAAGAAAGGAAAACGATGACTCATTTAAAAAAAACACATACCTTCTTCCTCCATACTCCTATCTTGTCCTGGACGAGGCACATAAACTTGAAAAGGAGACAATTGATATCCTTTCAAATACTTACAGTACAGAAGGCCTTAAAGGACTCCTTAATAAAATCAGCGGGAAAAATGGAAAGCTTTCACTTCTGGATATGGTTAAAAGGGAGAATCCTGACTTTGACGTAAGTGCAGTCAATGCACTAATAAAAGCAATAATTGAAACCTCTTTCACTCTCGGAAAAGAGTTCAGTGAAACAACGAGTATTATGGGACTAAAGGCAAAAAACTCAGAAGAGCAGCTAGGTCCCCTTGATAACCTTTTCTTTGAGCGTTTTTCTTCCCATTTTGAAAGCCTTAATCCACTTATAAATCTTATTGACAAACTTATTGCAATAATTGACCTGAAGGCAGTAAATGAAGATGGTGAGTATACTGCTCTGATCCATAATTATTCAGCAAGTCTTTTTTCCTTGAGGAATGTGCTTGAGAACTTCCTTTCTTCCCTAATAAACGGAGAAGAGAAGAATATTGTTCTTTATATGACAGTAAAGGACGGGGCTTTCCAAAGTCTTGTTTTTTCACCTGTATTCGTCTCAGGTGAACTTGAGGATCTCCTTTTTTATGAAGATGGACTCGATAGTATTGTTTTTTCTTCAGCAACGCTCTCAGTAGGAGAGAGTAATTGTTCCGGTCTTGAATACTTCAGGAAAAGTATAGGACTGAAAAAGGAGCGTGAGATAAAATGCGGAATATATCCCTCTCCATTTGATTTAAGGAAAAATGCCATGCTCATTGTTCCAAGGGAAGCACCTACCCAGGTTTACCAGAAGGAAAATGAAAGCATTCTGGTTTTTTCTGAAATAATAGCAAAGAGCATCAGGTCAAGCAGAGGGGGCGCTTTGGTGCTTTTTTCATCAATTGACAGGATGAACAAGGTATATTCACTTGTAAAAGACAGAATAGGGGATAGCTTTCCCCTTTACCTGCAGAAAAGGAAAGACACTAGGGATAAGATACTTGATTCATTCAAAAAAGACAGAAACTCCTGCCTTTTTGCGACAAGCTCGTTCTGGGAAGGAATAGATGTTCCGGGAGACAGCCTCCGCCTTCTTATTATCGATAAGATACCGTTTGCATCCCCCTCAGACCCTCTGGAGAAAGGAAGAAAAAGATCCAGGGAGGATTATTTCAGAAAATATTCACTTCCGGAGGCGCTTCTGAAACTCAAGCAGGGAGTCGGACGCCTTATAAGGAATGAAAATGACAGGGGAGTGGTACTCCTTCTGGATGGAAGACTGAACACAAGTTACAAAGCTGAACTCAAAAAACTTCTTCCTGCATGGAATATAAGATTTAACGAAACTGACATTGATGATAAGATAAAAGCATTCTTCGGGGAAAACTGATGGAAAAATGTTCAATAAAAACACGTTTCAGCAAATACGGACTTGGAGCTGTACTTCTTTCGTTCCTGCCTCAGGCAGCCGGACTTTTTCCATTCAAGGAAAAGCTCGGTGTTCACTCTGTTCCAAGGGTAATAGTGATTTTATATGCACTTTTTGCGACTATTACGATTTTCACCTTGCTTTTTCTGGAAAACAGCAAGGCCAAGCCTTATGAGAGAAGAAGCACTGTACTTAACCTTGCACACATTGTTCTTGCGCTTTACTACCTGCTTTATATAGAAATCTTTGTTTTCAAATCAGCAGCTATAGCACTCTGTGCATCCATTTTTTCAAATCTGTATATAATTCTCTTCTCTGTTGACAGAAAGAACTATCCGAGCATCGCCTTTTCAGCAGTTTTCATGGTCATCCAGGTTCTGGCTATCGTTTACGGGTATTATATCTGATGAGCCGCAAAGAAGAGGAAGAAAAAGGGTTCTACTCGCTCCATCTCGGAGAAAGGAAATTCTACCCACACCATTCTGTTCTGAAAGACAAGGTCGAGCTTATTGTCAACAGTTTCGGGGAGATAACAGGTCTGACCAACAAGGAAAAACTCTTTTTTCTTGAAACTCCGGAAAACTATGAAGACATCAGCCTTACAACAATAAAGGAAAATGCTTTCTCCTCATGCCCCAACCTTACCAGGGTCACTGTAACCGGGAATATAGAAGTCATTGAGAAAAAAGGGTTTTCAGATTGCCCCAAGCTCGAGAGTGTTACCTTTGATAAAGGTATATATGAAATAGGGGAAAGTGCCTTTGAAAAATGTACCCTCCTGAAAAGCCTTGATTTTCCCTCTTCACTAGAGACAATCGGAAAGCTGGCCTTTGCAGATAACACTGCGCTGAAATTTGTAAATTTTCCCAATTCAGAATTAAGGCTAGGCAGCCTCTGTTTCTCAGGTACAAAAAGCCTTGAGTATATAGAGGTGAAAAATACCGATGAAATACCGGATGGATGCTTTCTATCATCCGGACTGAAAAAGATAATTATACCAGGGACAGTCAGAAGAATCGGACGCTCAGCGTTTTCATGCTGTTATAATCTTGATGAAATATGGTTTAAGGGAAATATTGAAGCTTTCAGGAAAATAGAATTCGGGGAAAACTGGAACAAGGATATAAAAGAAGATGCCTCTCTCTATCTTATCGGAAAGGACGGCAAATGGTTCAATGCTTTCAGAAACGGAGAAAAAAAGAGTGAAAGTGAAAAAAGGAAAGACAGCAGTTTTCTAGAAGCGCTTATTCTCCTCGGACTTTCAGAAAAAGAGTTGGACAGAAGAAGCCTTGACAGGGCTTTCCGCAATAAAGCGCAACGCTTCCATCCTGATAAACTTTCCTCTTTAAATCTGGACCCTGAGTTTACTGAGTTTGCAGCTAAGAGGTTCCGTGAATTCAAAAATGCATACGATATACTCCTGGGGTATCTCAAAACCTGATTACTGCCGTTTTAGTGTGCAAAAAACACACAGGAGCAAAATATTTCACAATAATTACTTGTCTAAGCTTGTCTTTATAATATTTTTTGGTTGTAGCGAGATGATAAAAAAAATGAGAATGGACAATACAAGAGAAAC
>CAZOTY010000046.1:0-4923 GCA_964582905.1 uncultured Spirochaetaceae bacterium
AGATTAATCAACTTACTTCCAGATTAATCAACTTACTTCCAGATTAATCAACTTACTTCCAGATTAATCAACTTATTAAAGATTATTTTGTTACTATTAATAGAAACTTATAAGATTTGTTCTGGAATACCCTTTTCAATGTCCCTGGAAGAAAGGATTAAAATTAATGCACATTGTTAGCACATAGATAATAACTAATAAAAATTTGATATTTATCTTCTAATGGATGAACAAGGGTAATTTCATGCATAAAATCTGACCAGAATTAAATAATGATGTAAGCATAATAAAAATTAGAGACTGTTAAAAAGTAATTTAGCAAATAATTCCAAAGCCAATATCCAATAACTTGAACAAAAGTAACAGAGTTAAGATATTAAAATACCTTTATACCAGATCAATGCCAATGAACATTTACAAAAGGGTCAAAGCATATAGCTAGGCCTAAAAACACAGCTTCTTTATTCACTAATCCTATAAATAAATTTATCGAATAAAACAATCAATATTGAATTTAGGTGCAATTAATGAACGATAAAACCTGTTATCAGAAAAGCAATGCTAGCAAATCCTGCAGCACACAGTCCATACGGTAACTGGGACATTGCATGGTCAAAATTATTACATCCACAAGCAGATGATGAAAGTATAGTTGCATCAGAATAAAAACAAATATGGGAGCCAAAGACACCTGCAGATAAAACTGCTGAAACTGCAAGAATTGTACTGCCACCAATTTGCTGGCTAAGTGGAATGACAATTGGCAATGCAATGATGTATAGACCCCAGTTTGTGCCTGTAATAAACTCAGTAATACCCAAGACAATAAAAATTTCAAGAGCCATTAGCTGTGGGGTCATAATAGGTACAATTGCATCTATAACTGACTGAGTGAACCCAATTCTGTCTGAAGCACTGCTAAAAAGAAAAGCCAGTACCATCAACAGAATTGGCAGAAGCATATTCTTTAAGCCTTCTACACAATAATCAGCAAATTCATCTGCTTTCATCAAACCTTGAGCAATATAGAAAACAAACATGAAGCCAAGTGTACAAAGTACACCTGCTTGCATATCAGTATCAAATATCAACGTTGATCCAATTAGAACTAACATTGGAAGAAGAAAGTTAATCATTTTAGGATTTTCAGGGATAGAAAACTCGCTGTTTCCATGAATATCCATCTTCTCTGAATTCGGCGGAGCCAATGGTCCACCTTTTGCAACCCTTTCTTCGGCTTTTTTCATTGCACCAAGTTTGGGAAACCATCCGACAACAACAAGAATAACTATAAGAGCAGCAAACCAAGCATAAAAATTATACGGTATGGTCTTTAAAAAATACTTGATTCCATCTTCAGGACTTGTAAGACCGTTTGCCGCAAGGATACGGGAAGCAAAAACAGCCCATGTTGAAATCGGAATAAGGACACAAATTGGTGCAGCTGTACTGTCTACAACATAAGAAAGCATTTCCCTTGATACTTTATGCTTATCTGTAACAGGAGCCATACATGAGCCGACAGTCAGGCTATTAAGATAATCATCAATAAAAATAATGACACCAAGAAACCATGTCCAAAGTAAAGTCCCGACCCTTGTCTTACACTTCTGGGAGACAAAATTCCCAAAGGCATATGTACCTCCGGCCTTTTCTATTAGCATGATAATTGATCCCATCAAACCGCAAACAATCATCAGCCAGCCTGTATCTTCATCCATCATTACATCTGTCAATCCTGTACAGAATGCAGAAAAGAATCCAATTCCATCAGCGAATATGTAACACATTATTGACGAGAGAATCAAAGCTTCCAGAATACGTTTTGTTGCAAAGATATAAATAATAAGAAATGCTGCTGGGAGAAATGGAATAAGATAAAAATTGGGAGCTAAATACCTAATTATGAACGCCAAGCCAATAATTACAGCCAAGGTGACTAAAAACTCAATAGGTTTCGGTTTTCTGTATTTAAACTTGAAAAGTTTTTTTTCACCTTTATGCTTGGACATTTCACCCCCACACTCGTAGTTTAAAAAACAAGTTCAGTGTAAGTGTTTACCGTCAAACTTGCAAGAAAGAAAGGATAAATAAGGGGTTTACTTCTTCAGAAGGAATTCTGGAATTTCACCTCTATTATTGAAAATCTTTCTCTGCTGGCTATCAAGGATCCGCTTACACATCCTTATTGATAAGGGAGTTACTTCAACAAGTTCATCATCCTTGATAAACTGCATAGCTTGTTCCAAAGATGGTTTTACGACTGGCGTTAAAGTTACTGCTTCATCTTTTCCAGAGGCGCGGAGGTTAGTAAGCTTTTTTGTTTTTGTCGGATTCAGAAGCAAATCTCCTTCCTTGTTCCTTTCTCCTACAACCTGGCCTTCATATACAGGGTCTCCCGGTACAATGAAAAACCGTCCTCGGTCCTCAAGCTCCCATAGACCATATGCAACTGCATTTCCCTGACGGTCAGAAACAAGAGACCCTGAAAACCTGTCCGGAAAATCACCACGGTAAGTATCATAACCATTTAAATAGCTGTTCATGATTCCAAGACCACGCGTATCAGTCAGGAATTCATCACGATATCCGATAAGGCCCCTGGCTGGAATTTCGAATTTTATCTTTACTCGCCCTGACTGTGTATAGTTCATATCCTTCATGACTGCTTTACGTTTTCCAAGCTTCTCCATTACAACGCCCGAGTATTCCTCCGGGCAGTCTATGAGCAGTTCTTCAATGGGCTCTGTTTTATTGCCCTTTTCATCCTGATGAAAAATAATATGAGGGCGACCAACGCAGAGTTCAAAACCTTCACGCCTCATTTCTTCAACTATAATAGCCATCTGGAATTCACCACGTCCCTTTACGGTAAAAGTGTCATCCATATTTTTTTCAATTCGTATTGAAACATTTCTGAGAGCTTCTCTTTGAAGACGTTCCCAGATTTTGGCGCTGGTTACTGCTTTTCCTTCCTTTCCGGCCAAGGGAGAAATATTCTTCATGAAAAGCATTGATACTGTCGGCTCATCAACAACAATCCTGTCCAGTGCCTTAATCTCATCCTTTGTGCAAATTGTATCCCCGATAGATACATCATTTACTCCGGAAAGGACTATAATGTCACCAGCTTCAACCTTATTTGTATCCTTGAAACGTGGACCGTCATAACTTTGAAGTCTTGTGACTCTCAATGGTTCATTCTTATCTTCCTTTACGCAAATAAGACTGTCATTCGTAGTTGCAGTTCCATTAATAACCTTACCAATGGCAAGCCGTCCCAGAAAATCAGAGTAAGAAAGATCTGATACAAGCATCTGAAAAGGTTCTGAGTCATCGTATGTAGGAGCTGGAATATACTCAAGAATTGCATCAAGTAGCGGATACATATTGTCTCCAACTCTTTCCAAGGTATCTCCGCATTTTCCTTCACGGCCATTAGCATAGAAGACAGGAACTTCTAACATAGCTTCATCGTTTTTCAATTCAAGAAGAAGGTCATAAACCTCGTTCAGTACTTCTTCCGGACGGGCGTCTGGTCTGTCTATTTTATTTATAACAACTATAACAGGAAGATCTTTCTTCAATGCTTTTTCCAGAACAAACCGTGTCTGTGGAAGCGGACCCTCTGCAGCGTCAACCAAAAGGACAACGCCGTCAACCATACTTAAACCACGCTCAACCTCTCCTCCGAAGTCAGCGTGTCCTGGAGTATCAATAATATTAATCTTTACATCTTTCCACTTTATAGCGCAGTTTTTGGCACTGATAGTTATTCCACGTTCCCTCTCAATGTCACCGCTATCCATGATTCTTTCTCCATCCAAACCTTTCATAGCTAGACCGCTCTGTTTGAATAAAGCATCTACCAAAGTAGTTTTACCATGGTCAACATGGGCAATTATCGCAATATTTCTGATTCCAGTATTTTTCTTTTCCATACGGTTTTTTATGATATACCAAACCCTTCAAATTGATAAATCAGGCTAAGAACTTTTCAATCCAAAGAATAATAAAAATGCCATAACTTTTCAGAAATGGCATATTAACTAATACATTATATTCTTCTTTTCTTTAATTAAGCATTCTGCTCACCTGGAGCTTCATTTTCAATTGTCTCTCCATTAATTTTTATGTATCCATCAGGATCTGATTTGAATTCAACTTTTACAGCTTTATCGCCTCTTTTGATAACCATATTATATAAATAGCTTCCATTTTCGCTAGAATCCAATATGTAAACACCCCAAAGCTTAAAAATCTCTGGTTCTAAATCGGGACCTAAAGTACTCTCGAGAGAGTACCCATAATATTTAATTGTAGATACATCTCCTCTTACTTCTATATAAATAGTATTGTCTGCAAATGAGTAAATCCCGTCCTTTACTTCTCCATTTTCGTCTATATCATCTGGTTTGAAATCAAAATCTCCAAACATTTCAACGCAATCTTCCATTATGCCAACTTCATCAATATTATCTTTATTAATAAATGTGCCATTGAAAGTTTTAGGACACCCTGAGGCAGTAAATGGGTCTTCTGCAGGACGGGAAACTTGATTATTGCTATTATCACAACTGATAAAAACAAATACAGTCAACAAAACCAATGATAATACGATAAATGGTTTCTTCATTATTGTTCCTCACTTTTAGCTTCGGGCTCATACAATAAACTCAAATTGCACTATACTCGGTTGCGCTTTTATTTTACATTGACCAAGTTCTACCCATCAATAAAAAATAATCTCATGCTGTAATAAAGTCCCAAGGAAAGTTTTCTTTATAAGAGGAAATATAAAAAACAAGGCATAAAAAAAAACCTCAAAAGAGGTTATCTATAAAAAAGGGAGTAAACCCTGAATAAACAAAAGAACCTGGCAACGACCTACTCTCCCGCCTATAAAAGGCAGTACCATTGGCG
>CAZOTY010000047.1:0-4726 GCA_964582905.1 uncultured Spirochaetaceae bacterium
GAATAACGACCCTGTTCTCCCCTTTGAGACTGAACCAGGCTTTTATGCTCCTTACCTCGTCTATTGTAAGGTTCGGGTTCTTCCTGCCCTTGGTGATAAACTGCTGCGTAACAAGGCGCCTGAGTTCTTTTTCTATGCTTGTTATTTCCTTTGTTTCAAAATCCTTATTTTTATCCAGTCCGTACTCGGAAATAACCGATGCAACATCTGAACTCTGAGTAAAAAGAGACTGTACCGTATTTGAATAGGCATCGATAAGTGCAGGATGATACTGCATGAGTATTGTCCTCAAAGTCTGCAAAAGAAAAACCTGGCTGGAACGTGTTCTCATGGAGACAAACATATTCATGGCAGCCTTGAACTGGCTTTCCAGATTTCTGTTTGGAAGGTATATTATGCCCGCTGACTCCAATCTCTCCCTTTTTTCCATCTCATCTGTAATGAAGAATGACAGGTCAAAAGCTGCTGTAAGGCGCGATGAACCCTGAGGTCCGGAAAAAAGGACAGACCTGGCAAGACTATTGTCCTTAATTGAATTCTCAATCTCATTTGAGATCTTTTTCTGTGTAAGGCAGGCGTTAATTAAGTATTCCACTGAACCCTTCCCTGGCATTTACTGAAATAAAATCAAAAACCCTGCTGTATACACTTTCATATAGCTCACTGTTTTCCAGTAGCGGTCCAAAATCAAAAAAGGGCTGATCCAGTGTCAAGACCATAACCAGAACAGAAAGGATGAGTATCATAAGAAGGACACCGAAAAAGAACCCGAGTACTTTATCAAGCACACCCAGGTGTGCTGCTTCAAGAAAGCTTTTGAGCAAGAAACCCAATAGGGAGAAAACAAGAAATATGCCCATACTAAGCAGTGTAAACGCTATCAGGGACGAAAGTGTCTCGTTCAGTTCTGACATATCACGGATTGTCCTGGATAGGAGGGAGGTAAAAACCAGAGCCAGTGGAAAACAGCAGATCCAGCCAAACGTTTTACTTGCAACACGGGAAAATCCCTGCACCGAATAAACTATCCCGCAAACAAGAAACAGACAAAAGGATACAACATCCAGTATTCCGAATGAAAAGCTTCCCAGTGAAAAAGACCAATCCATATTTAGATATTAGCAAAGACTTTTTATTTTTTACACTCCAAAGTGTCAAAAATACACATAGGGCTATATCCCTTTTGTTACTTCTATTCACCGTAAAAATACACAAATATGTTAAAAGAAAAGAACAAAAGATATAAAATGTCTGTATGTCCAGTTTTTTTACTAAGTTATTTGGCGGAACCAAGGCAGAAAAAGATGAAAGACGTCTTCGCCCCCTGGTTGAAGAGATAAATAAGGAAGCAGAATGGGCCTCCTCCCTTAAAAAGGAAGAATTCCCGCTTTATACAGAAAAATGGAAGAAGGAACTGCAGGAAGGCGCAAACCCTCTTTCCATAAGACCGAAAGCCTTTGCCCTTGCCCGAGAAGCATCAAAACGGGTCCTTGGTGAATACCACTACGATGAGCAGATAATGGGAGCCCTGGTCCTTGACGAAGGATCAATTCTGGAAATGAAAACCGGAGAGGGAAAAACCCTCACAAGTGTTCCTGCTGCATACCTGAATGCCTTGAAGGGCAAAGGGGTCCATATTGTTACCGTAAATGATTACCTTGCAAAGCGTGACAGTGAATGGATGGGAGCTGTTTACTCTTACCTGGGTCTTACTACCGGTGTAGTATTCAACGGACAGGGAAACGAGGAAAAAAGAAAAGCCTACGCTTCTGATATTACATACGGCACAAACAACGAGTTCGGTTTTGACTATCTGAGGGACAATATGAAGCAGACCCTGTCTGATAAGGTCCAGCCTATGCACTCATTTGCAATCGTTGATGAAATAGACTCGATTCTCATTGATGAGGCTAGGACTCCCCTTATCATTTCAGGTCAGGGGGATGATGACACCCCACTTGTCAGAGCTGCGCTTAAGATTGTTCCATACCTTAAAGAATGTGAGAAGGATCCGGAGACAGGAAAGTACTATGAACTTTCGGAGATGGAGAAATTTGACAAGGAAGCAGTTGCCGCATTTGATGAAAAAGGTGACTTCAAAATCGATGAGAAAAACAGAAGTGTATCATTCACTGCAGAGGGAATGGAACATATGGAAGAGCTTCTGAGGAGAAACGGGGATCTTGTTGCTACGACAGGCGAAAACGGGGAAAAGAAATATGATCTTTATGCAAATGAGAACTTCGAGTTGGTCCACTATGTCACCCAGGCTGTAAAAGCCCAGTACCTTTATAAAAATGATGTTGACTATATTGTCAAGGACGGGGAAATCCAGATAGTAGATGAGTTTACAGGACGTATTCTCTATGGAAGGAGATTCTCTGACGGTCTCCATCAGGCAATTGAAGCCAAGGAAAATGTTACTGTAAGGGCAAAAAGCCAGACCTTTGCCACAATTACTTTCCAGAACTTCTTCAGGATGTATGACAAGCTTTCAGGTATGACTGGAACAGCTGATACAGAAGGTGTCGAATTCAAGCAGATATACAATCTGGATGTTGTGGTAATACCTACTCACCGTCCGGTGCAGAGAAAGGATCTTCAGGATCTGACATTCTATGATGAAAAGACAAAATACAATGCAATTGTGCAGGATATCAAGAAAATACATGCAAAGGGACAACCTGTTCTTGTTGGTACAACCTCCATCGAAAAATCGGAACTCCTCTCTTCCCTTTTGCGCCGGGAAGGCATAAAGCATGAAGTACTTAATGCAAAGAACCATGAAAGAGAAGCCTATATAATCGGAGAGGCCGGAAGAAAGGGCGCTGTTACAATTGCTACAAATATGGCAGGCCGTGGAACGGATATCAAGCTAGGCGGATCCCTTGAACACCTTGCGATGAAGAAAGCCGGAACCGACGCAACCCAGGAAGAGCTTACAAAGGCAAAGGAAGAAGTACTTGATGAGTACAAAAAGAGCTATGAGGAAGTAAAGGCTCTCGGAGGTCTTTATATAATCGGTAGCGAACGCCATGAATCAAGACGTATTGATAACCAGCTGAGAGGAAGAAGCGGCCGTCAGGGAGACCCGGGAACGAGCCAGTTCTATATCTCCCTTGATGATCCTTTGATGAAGCTCTTTGCCAAGGAAGGACTGAAGAGTATGCTTGGCCGTCTTGGAATGGATAATGGTCAGGCAATCCATCACAAGATGCTTGATAACTCAATTGAGCAGGCTCAGAAGAAAGTTGAAGGAAGAAACTTCAACATCAGAAAAAGGCTTCTTGAATATGATGATGTACTCAATAATGAAAGGGACTTTATATATAAACAGAGGGACGAGATACTCTCAGAAAAAGACCTGACTTCCCGTGTTATTGACAACACAATGGATTTAATTGACTCTGTGTATTCTGACTTTTCCAAGGATGAAGAAAGAAAACGTGAGTTTGTCCGTCTCTTTTCATTCCAGCCAGAGCCGGAATTATTTAAAGATCCTGAAAAACTGAAAGCTCATATGGCTTCTGTCATGAGGGAGAAATCATCCTCGCTTCCTGAAGGAATATTCGACTCCTGGCTCAGGGCAGTATACCTGAGAAACATAGATAAACGCTGGGTTGATCATCTTGATGAACTTGAAGAAATAAAGGAAAACGCCGGGCTTCAGAGCTATGCTCAGAAAAATCCCCTTCTTGAGTACAAAAGAGATGCAATGGACTCTTTTGATGATATGCTTGAGGCGATTACTGAAGCAGTATGCAAGAGCGCAAACAATGTAAGGGTTACTTTGGAATCTGCCCAGAAGAAAAAGGAAGTCAACAACAATATACAGACAAGGCACGCTGATTTCCGCGCACCGGGCAAAAGTGTCGTTGCCAGCCAGGCCCAAAGCAGCAACACGACGATAAGGAGAACGACTCCTAAAGTCGGAAGAAATGATCCATGCCCGTGTGGCAGTGGTAAAAAGTATAAACAGTGCTGCGGGAGAAATGCCTAAATCAGATCAATACTTATAAATTCATTTCCTTTTTCTATGGTGATATACATAGCAGGAGATGAGAAAAATGCATTGTTGCCACCCATCGTACCGAGGGTGGTTTTTTCATCAACGGTATCGCCCTGGCTGACATCTACAACTTCAAAGCCATAGTAAGTGATGAGATATTGATTGTCTTCTGTTTTGACATACTTTCCGAACCTTTCATCAACTCCAAGCTCTAGGACTGTTGCACTGCTGAGTGCATGTACTGGCTGCCCTACTTCGGTCTTATAAGCATTGCCCTTAAGAGGAATACCGTTTACAAACTGATTGAATGATGCTTCAAGCCCAAGGTCAAAATCCCTGTTATTGGAAAACGGAGATGTGCTTTTCTCTTTGGGGATGAAAACTATATCCCCAGGCCCGACTTCGGTCTTGCCGTTGATACCAAGAACAAATGCTTCCTTACCTTTCAGGTTATTCTTTGAAAGGATGTCCGAGATATTCTCATCTTCTCCCACCTGATATAAAACACCATCAGTATAAGGAATAGCCAGAACTGTGCCTGTTTCAATTTCTGAGCTACTAAGGTTATTCACATTGCTGATTGTCTCAGGACTCAAAGCATAAAGTGAGGCAATCCCATCAATACTCTCCCCGCTTCTGACAACATGGTTGGTAAGAATATATGTGTTCCTGTCATAACTGGTATCAATGTCTGGTGACGTCAAAGGTATTACAGCA
>CAZOTY010000048.1:0-4473 GCA_964582905.1 uncultured Spirochaetaceae bacterium
ACGCTGCTGGTTCTCGGGTCAATCAGAATTACCTTTCCTTTATACTCGTCATCAGTCAAATCACTGAGACTTTCAGGTCTGCGGATATTTGACGCACTGTCAAAAATGAATGCAAAATCACCATAATCAAATGGGATGAGAGCAAAGTCGGAATCAAATAATATTTCGTCGTCTATGCTGGAAATGCTTTTAGGCCTATAGCTCTCGAACAGTCCTTCTGCGAGGTAAGCCGCATCATCAGTGATGCCCAGAACAACATCAGCCGGACATCTATCACCTTCGTTTTTGATTTTTGAAATCATTGCAATTGCATCTCCGGCGCTGACAAGGTTTACCTTAATTCCTGTTTTCTCTTCAAAAAGAGGAATAACACTTCCTCCTGGTCCCCAGTCTCCACAGAAAGTATCATAAGCATATACAGTGATTGAGTTGCTTTCTAAAGCTTTTTTATCTTCTTTAGAACCGTTTGAAAATAATGGTGCTGTAATTGCTAACAGAATTACAAGAACCACAAGTACCTTTTTCATAAAGGCCTCCGATTAAGTAAATTCTGTCTAAGAAAGAATGATTGTACTGTCGCTCCCTACGCTGGTGCTAACCAGATCAGGTTTAACGGGTATAATCTCAGGCTTTCGCCACCCCTAGACTGCTTTAGTGTATTTCTTTTTGAGGCTTTGTTTAAGTAGATAATCAAAAATGTTTTGAATAGAATATCACTATGCTTCCATTGCTATCCTTCAAAGATGCTGCAAATATCGACAAAGCAATTATAGAAAGACTGAATCTTGATGAAAGAAAGCTTGTTTTCAATGCAGCAAATGGAGCCTATGAAATTCTGAGGGAAAAACTTTTGGGAAAGCGTGTCCTTTTTCTTATCGGACCGGGAAACAATGGATCGGATGGACTCGCTTTGGCTTTGCTTCTTAAAGAGGAAAACAATAATATCGAAATATTTTATTATTCAGAAAAAGGAAGGAGGCTCAATCTCCATCTAAGGCAAGAATGTAGCGATATCAGGAGTTCTGCTTTTTTGGATTTAAGCCAAGCTGATGTAATTATTGATGCACTTTTCGGGTTTTCTGCAAGGTCAGAGCTTGATTCAAGGCTTAGCTCTGTTTTTGAAAAGGTAAAAAGAAGTGGTATCCCGGTTTATGCTTTGGATACACCTTCATTGATGAAGATAAAAGCAGAAGAAACTGTAACATTCACAACAAATAAGTTCCCGTTTTATCTGCCTGATAACCGTGTTCTGGATGGCAATATTCACCTATACAATCCCGGCTTCCCTGAAATAAAGGATAGTCCCGGAAATATTTATTTATTGGAAAACACAGACTATTCCAGGCTTCCACTCAGTATTACTGATTTTAAAAACAAGCGTGGACATTTGGCCGTTGTTGGTGGCTCAGAACGATTCAAAGGTGCTCCGATTCTGACGAGCATGGCAGCCTTTCATGCGTCTGCTGGACTTGTAACCCTTTACACGAAGGATTCAGTTATTATTAAAGCACTCCAGGAGGAACCTTCAATAATAGTTTCCCATGAGGAAAAATTCCATGCACAAGAGTACGATGCATTTGTTCTCGGACCTGGCTGGGATGATGGAAGTGAAGATATACTTGATTCTGTAATTCAGGCGAAAAAGAATTTTGTTCTGGATGCCGACGCAATAAAACTGCTTAAGGGGAGAAAACTGGGGTACAAAGGTATAATTACACCTCATATCGGAGAGTATAAACGCATTATGTCCAACCTTGGCATGGATGATGGCCTTTTTAATGAAGAGAAGCTGTATTCTGCCTTAAAAAAACTCAGCGAAAAAATTGAAGCTACAATCATTTTAAAGAGCAGTACTATATGGATTACCGGTGAAAGTGGAAAACTATATATCTATGACGGTGTAAATCCCTCATTGGGAGTTGCCGGCTCGGGTGATGTGCTTTCAGGAATTCTTGGAGCTTTTCTGCTTTCAGAAGAGAATATGGAAAAAGCTGCAATTAATGCAGTAATTGTTCATCAGGAGGCTGGAATAAGAAGTCATGATAAGTATTCTTTTTATTCATCAAATGATCTGATTAAGGAGATAAGAGTATGATTCAGCTGTATTTCCTGACATTAGTGTATCTGCTTTTTACCTCTTTGCTCTTGATTGCTCCATCTTACGATAAATCCCTGATATTTATTCTGAAGGTAAAAAATATTCTTATCTCCCGCCTCCATTGGCTTAATTTTTATTTTCTATGCGGGTTACTTATAGGAATAATGAATCTTGCCTTTCCTATATCTCCGGGACCAGCCATACTTGGCGACTTTATTCCCTCAATGACAATAATCGGTTCGGCAATTTTTATCCGTTACTACCAGTATTCATTGAATGAGGCGAATCCGATAAAAATAAAAAAAGAGAGAACAATCGGCTTTTTTATATTATTTGTAGCTGTTTTGCATTTTATCTTTCCTTCAATTGTCCTGATATAGATAGCCAATGAAGCGTATCTGTTAGGTAAAGAAACCTTTTTTGTTAACCTTCGGTTTTTTTTCGTTTACAATTCAATTTGTTATGGAAAGATTATCTACAGCTGGTATTTGCTTCAATAAAGACGGAAAAGTCCTCATAGGTAAGCGTATTGATGAAGGTCCTTTGGCATTAAAGTGGGAGTTTCCAGGAGGTAAAAACCGATGGGGCGAAACGGTTGAAGATACACTTAAGCGGGAGTGGAAAGAGGAGCTTGGAGTAGACATCAGAGTTCTTGAGAATATTGGAGAGACTGAGTTTGAGAACTGGGGTGTTGTCTACAGACTTATTGCTGCCAGGGTAGAACTTTTAGATGAGAGTGCAAAGTTTACTCCATTTGTACATACTGAGTTCAAATGGGTAAGCATCACAGAGCTGGGATATTTCGATATGGCCGACTCCGATGATGCTATAAGAAAACAGATAATCGCTAAATCCAAAGATTCCAGTAACGGAGTACTCGTTTAACCAATATAAAGTCGTTTGCTTTCCTGCGAGAGTGTTTTCATAACTTTTCCTAGAACAATGACAGTGACCGCTATTGATATGACGTCAGCTACAGGAGCAGCAAAGAGAATCCCGTTCAGACCGAAAACCGGTGGTAGTATTAATGAAAGAACAATCAGAAGAGCATCTCTTATTATTGATAGGGGAGCTGCTTCCTTTGCCTTTCCCAGAGATTGCAAGAATATTGAATAGGCTTTCTGCAAAGATGTCAGTGCTATGCCAGAAAGGAATACCCTTAGTGCAAAGACTGCAAATTCCTTATATAACTGTGATTCATTGCCGAACATGTTGATAAATACAGATGGAATTATTTCAAACAGGAGGAATGCAATGATTCCTACTATCAAAACTGTTTTTGTTTCCAGGCGCAGAATCTCCTTAACTCTATCTATCCTTCCTCTTCCATAATTGAAACCAACAATAGGTTGCGCACCGACGGCAATCCCAATAGCCACATTAATAACAATTTGGAACAGTTTCATTATTACAGTTATTGAGGCTAGCGGTATATCCTGTCCATAAATTGATCTTGCTCCATATTTGACTAAGAGAATGTTATTAATGACAGTTATGAAAACAATAGAAATCTGGGTCAGGAAACTGGAAGAGCCCAAAGCCATGATTTTTCCGGTCAGATGGAAATTTGGCCTGAGATTCCGTAACGAGAAAGTAAATGTTTTTGCTCTGGGCAAATACAAAATACAGAGAATGAAACTTACAAACTGTCCTATGATTGTTGCCCATGCTGCTCCTTTTATGCCAAGACCAAGAACAAAAATTGCAATCGGATCTCCGATTATATTGATAATCGCTCCGCTAAGCATTGCCAGCATGGCATATCTGGGATTACCATCAGCCCTGATAATTGAGGCAAGGGTATTCTGCACAAGAGCAAGAGGTATCATTGAATAAATGATATAGCCATAATCATGACAATAGCTCAGATTTTGCTCAGTCGCTCCGATTAATCTTAAAAGGCTGTTTCCTCCAGAGTAGGAGATGATAATTAGGATACAGCCTAATGTGAATGAACCGAGAACTGCATTTCCAACAGCATTGTTCGAATTTGCTGTATCGCCTTTTCCAGAAGAAACACTGAGAAAGGCAGCACATCCGTCTCCAAACAAAAGGGAAATTCCCCATCCTATAACAGTTATCGGGAATATTACCCCGGTTGCTGCGTTCCCCAGATATCCAATGCCGTTTCCGACAAAAATCTGGTCGACAATGTTATAAAAGCAGCTGATTAACATTGATGAGATGCACGGGATAGCAAATTTTCGCAAAAGTGTACTGATTTTTTCCGTTTCCAAATAATCTAGTTTTTCCATTATTTCTCCTCTCAGTATTAGCTGCGAGGAATACTTTTCCACACGCAGCTTAGTGTCGTTGCATACTAAAATGCGTGTGCCGTTTCTAACTGAATTTATTTGATTTTGGATATCAATATT
>CAZOTY010000049.1:0-4432 GCA_964582905.1 uncultured Spirochaetaceae bacterium
ATTTTGAAAAGTTACCAAAATCAGGCGTCGAGGGCGTTATTCTGTTAGCTGGATTATTACCCGCTAATGCCCCAGTCGATCTCAAGGAGAATGAAAACGCGGCGGAGTATTTCAAAATCAATACTATAGGCACCATAAACTGTCTGGAGTATTGCAGAAAAAATGGGATTCCACGAATTATATCAACATGTTCCTATGGTGACGTTCGAAAAGCTTGGAATGGTACTCGCAGATTGACTGAAGAAGAACCTCGCAGTTTTTATTTTACTGGCGATCATTCTGTCTATACAATCTCCAAAAATGCAGCAAATGATGTAATGGAGTACTACAACCAACAGCACGGCATGAGAAATGCAGTATTTCGTTTACCAACAGTATTTGGTGTCACACCTCATATGAGTTTATATATAAATGGAGAATTAAAAAAGAGTGGATTCCAAATATTTATGGAAAAGGCTCTCAATGCTGAAGACATCACAATCTTTGGCGATGCCAATATGATAAGAGACGTGGCTTATGTAAAAGACGTTGCTCATGCTTTTTACCTTGCCATAAAAAACGAGAATACATATGGATTATACAACATGACTGCAGGAGGAGGTGTAACTCTTCAAGAGCAAGCAGAAGTCATGAGAGATATATTTCATCCTGAAGATGAGAGAAGGTCTCGGATACTGTATAGACCAGATATACCGAATAATACCACTTCTTATCTCTTCTCAATGGATAAGGCAAAGAAGGATTTCGGATTTGAACCTAAGTTTAAGACTTTCCGGGACATGATGATTGACTTCAAGAAAGATTGGGATAACGAATTATACAAAGACCTATTCAATTATTGAAAAAGTGTATAAAAACTGTTTTAAGAGACTCATAGACTTCTTCATCGCATTGGTAGCCTTACCTTTTGTACTAATACTGTGTCTAATCGTATACATTGGCATTAAATGCGATGATGGAGGTCCCTTGTTTCATTTCGCTGAAAGAATCGGGAAAAATGGGAAAATCTTCAAAATGTACAAATTCAGATCAATGATTGTTAATGCTCCCGATTTGAGAATGGAAGACGGAAGTACATACAATGCAGAAGATGATCCAAGGGTTACTAAGATTGGAAAATTCCTTAGAAAAACAAGTCTTGATGAGATTCCTCAATTATTGAATGTTCTTTTAGGTGATATGGCACTCATCGGACCACGCCCTGATTCTGCTTTTTACTTAGATCATTATACAGAAGAAGAACGCATTATCTTGACTGTTAGACCTGGTATTACCGGTTGGAATCAAGTCATCAACCGTAATTCTGTTGGAACAAAAGAAAAACTTCAAGCAGACATTTTCTATGTTAGAAACTTGTCTTTTCTTTTAGATTGTAAAATCTTATTTTTGACAGTTAAAACCGTATTAAAACACAAAGACGTATATAGGGCATGAAAAGGCTTTTAGTTCTAGGGGCTGGACTATTACAGCTTTCTGTAATCAAAAAGGCTAAATCAATGGGGCTTTATGTCATTGCAGCCGACGGGGATCCTTCCGCAATTGGCTTAACAGAAGCACACAAGGCTATCGTGACAAATATAACATCAGAGGAGGATGTGTTTAAAATAGCCCTTGAAGAAAAAATTGACGGAGTAATCCATCCATGTTCTGAGGTGGCAATGTCTGTGATGGGAAGAATCAATGATGAATTGAAGTTGGCGGGGGTTTCTAAAGAGCAAGCCATTCGTGCAACAAATAAACATCTCATGAGGAGCGCATTTGAGAAGCATGGCGCGCCTTCTCCAACTTCTATTCTTACCACTTCCATGGAGGATGCTTGGGAGCGATTACAAACACAGTTTGACTCAGAAGCAATATTAAAACCTTCCAGAAATTCCGGATCAAGAGGCATTTCTAAAGTTAGTAAAGGGATTACCAAAATTGATTTTGAAAAAATATATTATAGAGCACTATCGGAATCAAGGGATAATTCGGTACTTATAGAACAATTCATCTCTGGTCCAGAATTTAGTGTTGAGATTATTGTTTGGAACAATGAAATCCATGTGTTGCAAGTGACAGACAAAAAAACTACTGGTAATCCCTATTTTGTCGAATTAGGCCATAGCCAACCGTCATTATATCCTAATGATGTTGTTGAAAAAATTAAACAGGCTGCCATTGAAGGAGTAAAAGCTCTTGAATTGAATAATTGTGCATGTCACGCCGAGCTAAAATATGAAAATGGCAAGGCTTATATCATTGAGATTGGTGCGAGGCTGGGAGGCGATTTTATATCGACAGAATTAACTCATTTGAGTAGTGGCATTGATATGGTTGCTGCCGCTATTAATTGTGCATTAGGAGTGCAACCTAATCTAGAACCAACTGAAGAAGCAAAGGCTGCATGTATTCGGTACTTCTGTCCCTCTCCAGGAAAGGTAAAAGACATAAAAAATCTTACCCCACTACAAAATGAAAAAGTTTATAAGTGGAATATCTCAGTTCAAAAAGGAAGTATCATTCCTGCTGTAACATCCAGTTTATGCAGAAGTGGGTTCGTTATTGTTGTGGATAAAACGCCCCAAGGTGCTATTAATTGTGCAGAAGAAATAATTAGCAATGTATCTTTTGAAATAAGCTGAAGATTATGAAGGTACTTCAATCAACAGGCTATTTTCTTCCAGAAAAGGCTGCCAGCATATATTTAACAGAAAACAGACTTCAATCCTTTGCAGAAAACGGTATTCGGGTTGTAATTCATGCCTCCCGCCCCACTCGAGGGCTTTCCAATGAAGAATATAATCACTATAAAAAGATCAGAAACGAATCTATGTATGGAGGAATGGTTGACGTATATAGATTCCCCATGTTTCGAGAAGGTTCTAATGTTTTTGGGAGAGCCTTAAGATATTCTCTCAATTGGTTGTTCCAATTATGTTTAGGATTAAGAGAAAAGAATATTGATTGCATTTATCTTGAATCTACACCTCCAATCCAAGGTTTACTTGGAGTTCTTTTAAAAAAAATAAAAAAAATACCTTTTGTGTATTGTCTGCAAGATATCTTTCCCGACTCTCTCGTTGGTACAAAGTTAGCTAAAAAGGGAAGTATTGTTTGGAAGATTGGAAGACTTATTGAGGACACAACCTATAAACACGCGGATAAAATAATTGTTATATCTGAAGATTTTAAAAATAACATAATTAAAAAGGGTGTCCCTGAAGAGAAAATCAGTGTGATATATAACTGGGTTGACCAAGATGCAGTTAAATATGTATCGCGCAATCATAACAAGCTATTCGACAAATACAACCTCAATCGCAATATTTTCTATTTGGAGTACAGTGGAAACATTGGATTAACCCAAAATATGGATATGCTTTTAGACGTGATGAAGGATTTAAAGACTTCTCATCCAGATATTCATCTGTTAATCGTTGGGGAAGGGGCTTACAAAACAAATGTCGAAAGCCAAATTAAAGAAAATAAGTTGACTAATGTTGATTTAATACCTTTCCAACCGTATGAATTAATTAGTGAAGTTTTTTCACTTGGTGATGTAGGTTTGGTAATCAGTAAACCTGAAGTCGGATCAAATTCCGTGCCATCTAAGACTTGGAGTATAATGTCTGCATCAAGACCAGTGCTTGCCAATTTTGACGAGAACGAGTTGAAGGATATTATTAATCAAAATGAATGTGGTATATTTACAAAAGCTGGAGATAAAGAAGCTTTTAAAGAGGCTATAATTCGACTTTATAACAACCGAGAATTGGGCGAGACCTATGGTAAGAATGGAAGAAATTTCATATTAAACAATCTTACTCGGGAAATCGGGACTCAGAAGTATGTAGATACTATAAAATCTATTATTAAAGCTTAATATCATTTTAGGAACAACGCATTATCAATAAAAATCGGCAAATAATGAATACAAGAAGAAATATACCTTTCTCGCCTCCTGATGTGACGGAGGCAGAAGCCCTCGAAGTGGCGGAAGCCCTCAAATCTGGTTGGATCACTACCGGCCCTAAAACAAAGGAGTTTGAACATCTTATCTCGATGTGTTGCCAGACTGCCCGCTATGATGCGGAGGGTAAACAAATACCTACTACTGTCTGCCTCAACTCGGCTACTGCCGCTATGGAGCTGGCACTCCGCGTGCTCGGTGTGGGCGAAGGAGATGAGGTGATCGTGCCGGCTTACACCTACACTGCTACGGCAAGCTCCGTTTGCCATGTGGGTGCCCGTCCAGTGATGGTGGACTGCGCGCCTGATTCGTTTGAGATGGATTATGATAAGTTGGCAGATGCTATCACCGAGAAGACGAAGGTGGTGATGCCGGTCGACTTGGGCGGTATCGTAGCGGACTATGACAAGGTCTTTGCGGCTGTAGAGAGCAAAAAACATCTGTTCCGTCCGAACAATGACATACAGAAGGCTTTCGGAA
>CAZOTY010000050.1:0-4347 GCA_964582905.1 uncultured Spirochaetaceae bacterium
CTAACTCATTTATTTTCAACGGCATAAATTAAATTTTAACGAAGTATTGTTAATTGATTAATCTTGTTTTCCAATTTGTCCAGAAACCATATTATAGCATACCGCTGCAGATTCAGATGCATACGTTTTACCATATACTCTGCCTCCGCAGTTTTAGCAACTATGATACCAAATTTATCTCTACAAAAATGTTCGTTATAATCTACATCACAAGGATCAAGATAATTATCATTATCATCGTCCCATTTGGCTCTATTTACATAGGAGCAACAGTATACAAGATTGCTGTATTCTGTTTCTTTGTCAGGATACTTCGAAAACGGTTTAAAATGATCTATTTGAAAACATCGCATTCCACCGAGCCAAAAATCTGAACAATGAGTGTATCCACATTTATTGTTAAAGTCTTTAGCAAGATGTTCCTTGTACTTATGATAATCTGCATGATGCTTATTATAAGTACGCTTTGGATGGGTATCTCTAAAATTATACATCATCATTTCAACTTGTCTAAGAGAATGTCAACTTTCTGTACAAGATCAGCAAGCTTCTCGATATTTGAAGTGCATTTCATATCATCTGGAATTGCATAATCTGATCCAAGAGATTTTTCAATAAATCTATCAAGTTCAACCAATCTTTGTTCTTCTTGTAGAGTAGTTTGTCCTTTTGCCCTCTTACTTGTAAGTTCTGTAAGTTCTTTTTGGGCGTTATCTATGGATACCTTATATTTTGAAATTTGTTCGTAGACCCTCATATAAAAAAGGGCTGTTCCATTTTTCTCAGTTTGATGAAGAATTCTCTTAACATATACTAGATTAACATCAGACGCTGCATGTATAGCCTCATCATCATAGGAAGTTAAAACGAAACAAGGAAATAACGGGCGAATATCTTCAAATGCTTTTACTAGTTCAGCTCCGTTATATTCAACATTATAATTAACAGACTCTCGATGTTCATTCAGAAAGAAGTCTGTCACGATTGCATCCGGCTTTACAGATTCAATTATCTGAATCATTTCATCTAGAGATGCAGCTGGGAATCTGCAAACTACGTCCAATTCTGTTGCAGGTTCCATATATTCTTGAAAGGCATCGTGTTGATCAACCTCTTCGTCTATAAATAATACTTTATATTTCATTTATTTTTGATTTGTGGAATTAGTAGTCTTAATCCAAATCCATAGGAAGGATTAAGTAAATTGACTTTAGCATTATTTTCTGATGCGGTCAACTTCAGAAGCCACATGCCTAAGCCTGTTCCTATTATCTCTCCAGTAAGAGGATTCCTTTTGGTAGAAAAGAAAGGTTCAAATATGAGATCTGGGTTTGCAATATCGTCTGACAGACCACACCCGGAATCTCTATATTCAATTGTTATTCCTTGATCATCTTGTACTACTGATACTGAAATCACTCTTTCCCTTTGTTCTTTCATTCGAACAAAAGACTCAATGGAATTGGAAAATAGATTATAAAATATACAATCTAAATCAATTTCAAAGGCTCTTATCATTAAAGTCTTTTCTACCTGAGAGTAATCAAATGTTATCGCTCTGGTTGAGAAAACAGTCTGCCACATGGCATGTAAATCCTCAAAATAACTCAATAAATTGATATTCTTGCGTTTGCGTTTGTCTTTTCTTACAACACCTATTGAAAAACGAAGCCAACTTTGCATCTTCTCATCATTTTTTTGAGCCTTGTCAATCAATACATATGGATTCTTCCATCTAGGTGCATCGTGAAATAACGCCTCAGGCAGTCTTTCAAGTAATACCTTTCTAAGTTTAAAATATCGATCTGAAATAGCATCGTTTAACTTAGATAAATCATGACTAAACGATGCCAACATCAAACCGCTACTTGCTAATGCACGTAACATTTTTTGCTCCTCTCTAAGTTGGTCTATTTCAGCAGATTTTTGTTCATTTAATTTAGCCAATATTTCGAGAGAAATATCCTTTGGATCTTCTGATTCAGATTGGTTCTTCTTATTTTCCCGATTCTTAAGAATTATTTTCGCCAGCTCTTCAGCGCGAGCACGGTTGTTCGACTCTTCATTAACCTCTTCATCATATGCAGCAAACTCCCTTGCAATCATAGCTCTATCCTCTTCGAATATGGCTATAATACCTTGTATGAGGGCTTTAAAAACATTGAAGACTCGATTTTCTTGTAGCCCTTCTCGGCTTGATTTATCTTCAAAGGATATATTGGTTAATCTTGAAAGTTGAATAAATCCTGCTACATTTTCAACTTCCACTCGATAACCACCATCTTTTTTTGCTACACCCGCAGGGTTTTTTTGTTTTCGAGCACCTAGGGCAAGCCAGTCAAAAGATGTGTCATTCCTTTCTCCATACGGCCGAACTCTGAATCCATCTCTAAATAGTTTTATTCCGCCAAACTTATTCAACCATTCTGTGCGTAAATTATAAGCACATCTTCTATAGAAGAATCTTTTCTCATCCGATCTTGTAGCACCTCTCTTTAGAAAATAGAATGTAAAACTAAATTGACCAATTTGACTTAGAATCTGACTGTTGTCATACGCACTGTATCCTGGTATTAATTGTGAAAATGTTCTATTAATAATCCAAGAGTTTCCTGCAAACATTTCCTTCTGAAACCTTTCAGTTTGCATACGTTCCCTCTTAAAGAATGTAGCAGGAATTTTATCCGCATCATACTCTTTCCTTGTTATGCAAATACGAACGTTTTGCATATCATCTGCAGTAGCTTCAAGTTTATAATCGTAGTCATTACAGATATTACTTTCTATTTCCCCATACTTGTTAGGGGAAGATGTGGATTTGAGGATAATCTTAAAATCTCCAAAATCTACAGGAGGTACGAGTACACTAAGGTCTGCATAGAGATCCTCTATTGCATTTTCACTCCACTCTTCTCTTAAATCTGTAATTTTTAGTATTGTTCCATGAGAAATAGAATTAACAGAAAGGTCTATGTCGAGTCGTTTGCTATGTAGGATTTCATTAATGTACGAAGCAAACGATTCATGAGGCTCTAATCCTATGAGATCAGCTCCAATGGCATCTATAGTCAGTGACTCTCTTTCAAATTCATTCCAATCCACAAACCATTTATAGCCAATAAAAGGCAGAGGGTCTCCATTTTCATCAGTATTTTTGTGGACTGTTGGATCAAAAAATGTAATCATTTGACATTTTGACCCTAGTTTATCCAATGCAAACCGACCGATTCCCTTGGCTCCTGATTTTATTCTGCCTTTCTTTGTTCTATAATTAGTATCTTTATTATTAGTGCCAATCGTCATCCAATAATTAGAGATAATCGATTGCGTCATACCTTCCCCATTATCTATTATATAGATAACACCTAACCGATTAATCTTTGATATATACTCAGCTTTGGCAGCTTTGTTAATCTCAGGACGTTCTTGATAGAGTCCATCCATCAAATGGTAAATCTTTTTAAGGAGATTCTCTTCAATACCATGGTCTTTTAAGTATGCAAACTCTTCAGTACTAATAATATTCTTATACACCGAGTGAGAATTATCTATGACAACTATCACCCAATGACTATCCGCATCATATCCATTCTTAACAAGTTCAATAATCGCACCTTTAGAAGACGCAACATTTTCGCGACCAATTAATCTGGCGGTGCGCGCAGAGACCTTAAATGGGATTTTAATTGACATATTTCAATAATTCCTATTTGATGAAACGAATTTGGAGATTGAGTTTGATGAAATAGCTATCCTTTGCCTTATAGACTTCGCCAAATTCATGACGGGTCGTACTTGGTGTGTCGAATTTGGTATTGTTAAATAAATACTCTTCAAGGTCGTTGCGATCAAAGAAGTGGTAACATACCACATCGCCATCTTCTTTGACAACGATGTAACCCCCATTAGCATTGAACGAACCATCCCAAGGAGAAGAGACAGTCATTCCCAACGCAAAAGCCAAAAGGAACTGTTTAATCTTATATGAGTACATAGGTTGTCCTTCAGGGCTATTGATGTGCAGAGGATCTTCTTGTGTAACCTTTCTACAAGTTAAGGCAACATCGCTTCCTTGTCCAGTATAGTATTTCTCCATACATGCTGCTACAATACGTGCCATGCCTAAATCAAGCAGGGTAAGATTGTTACGCAGAGTATCCCCTGAAACTTTTGAAAAACCCCATGAACCACCAACCTCACGAATATAGTCAAACTTTTGTTTAAACTTCTCCAATGAGTTAACATGTTTCATCTGGGCATCATTGATACCTTCTATTTTAAAAATGAAGTTAGAGGCATCCTTATTGGAGTTAATGAGTGTAGAATCTCCACCAAGTTTGGACTTGA
>CAZOTY010000051.1:0-1496 GCA_964582905.1 uncultured Spirochaetaceae bacterium
ATTATCAATCATAATGTTTTTGGAGAAGTTGCAGGATTTGACTTTTTGAAAATTATAGGAGATTATAAATCTTTACGCACTCTATTATCTGAAAAACTTGGTACTCCAGATTCTAATCCCCTAGAGACTCTCGGTCAATTATACAAGCGATTGAAGAGGCAAAATAAATTTCTTGTCATTTTCATAGATGAGTTTGGTAAAATATTGGAATATGCTGCTAAAAATGATCCAGAAAATGAGCTCTATTTTCTTCAAAAGCTAGCGGAATTTGTTAATGTCCCCAACCGAAATATTATACTGATCACAACTCTCCATCAGAATTTTGGTAGTTATGCAAGTCGACTTAATGATTCTCAGCGTAACGAATGGCAAAAAGTAAAAGGCCGTTTTAAAGAAATTGTATTCGTAGAGCCAGTAGAGCAATTGTTGACATTGATTGCTAAACATTTAGATGACAACCATAGTTTGACTTCGAGTCAGCTAAACTCAATTAAGGAAATTTATAATCTTGGTCGAAAAAGTAAGATTGTTTCAGCAAATTTAGAGTTCAAGACTGCCGAACTTTTATATCCGCTTGATCCAATTTCGGCTGTTTGTCTTACTATTGCCATTCAAAGATATGGGCAGAATGAGCGTTCTCTTTTCTCCTTCTTAGCCTCTAACGGGAAAGATTCGATAAATGCCTTTCAAGTGTCCTCTAATCTTACATATAATATTCCATCCCTATATGAGTATCTTGTAAATAATTTCTATTCAGAAATTACTGAGATGAATGCTGATTCTATGGGTTGGAGAGCATTGTATGTCGCAATCGAAAGAATCACAAGTTCAGATCTGGATGCTGAAGTAATTGCCGATTGTCTGAAGCTTATCAAGACTATCGGATTGCTAAATATGTTTTTTAATGGTGTCATTCTTGACGATGGATTCTTGGCAATTTATGGTAAGTATGCACTTGGCATCTCCAATGTTGAAGATGTAGTTAAGCTCCTTTTGGGACGTCGTATCATACGATTTGCCAAATATAAGTCACAATACATTCTTTATGAGGGCACGAACATAGACATTGAGGATGAACTTTATAAAGCGGCCTCAACCGTAATGATGCCTGTACTAACCGTAGAGGAAATCTCTCCATATGTAAGACAAAATATTGCCATAGCATCCGCTTCTTATTATCGAACCGGTACTCCGAGATACTTTGAATTCCGCATCTCTAACGAGCCGATTATTGTTGAGCCTTCTGGTGATATTGATGGGTATATACATATAATATTCCCACTTTCAGATATAGAAGAAGATGTTAAAAAAGTATCACAGTCTGAAAATTCAGGAGCATCAATATACGGGTACGTTAAGAAAACGGATGGTATCACCAAACATCTTTATGAGATAAAAAAACTTCAACATGTGATTGATAACGTTGCATTTGATGATAGAGTAGCCAAATTGGAACTTGAAAATCAAAAGGCGTTTGAAAAGCATAAACTAAACGA
>CAZOTY010000051.1:1596-3976 GCA_964582905.1 uncultured Spirochaetaceae bacterium
GGCATCCATAGAAAAGATAAAGATGGAAATTGGATTCTGGGTGCTCCAACCTCAAGTGATCTGAAGTCATTGTGGGAGGTTTCAACTGAATTTTTAAATAGCACTATTGATAAAGCTCGCCCTCTGACAGAACTGACAAAGATCTTGAAATCAGTTCCTTTAAAACTTAAACAAGGTGTCATTGATTTCTGGATCCCTATATTCTTGTTTGTTAACCAGCAGGAGTTTGCACTTTATAATGGGAAATCTTTTGTACTCAATATCAATAAGGAGGTTTTCGAATTGATTCAGAAACGAATGGCTGATTTTTCCATTAAGGCTTTCCGAATTTCTGGAGTAAAGCTTGAATTCTTCAAACGTTATCGTCAGTTTCTTAAGAAAGATGATTCGATAGGAGTTGATTCAGCATCCCTAATAGAAACTGTTAAGCCATTCTTCCAGTTCTATAAAGGACTGAATGTCTATGCTAAATCAACCCGAAAGTTTGACAGTCCATATACTTCTAAATTCAGGGACATTCTCTCAGAAGCTCAGGATCCTGCTAAGACCTTTTTTGAAGATCTTCCAGCTGCTTTTGGATATAATGATTTTAGAAAAGATGATTTTACTCAGCAGTATTTGGATTTGATACGTCAAGCAGTAAGGGAACTAAACTCTTGCTATAGTGATTTCATTGATAGGATTGAAAAGGAGATTATAAATCATTTAGGATTGCCCTCTTATTTTGAAGAGTATAAATCAGTTCTCGAATGCAGATATTCCACAATAGATGCACGCATCTTAACACCAAAGACAAGGGCATTTCTTGAAAGAATTTTAGCACCCTCCAACTCTAAGAGAGAATTTATTGAGAAAATCTCTGTAATATTAACCGATAAACGCCTCGAAGAAACGAAAGATTCGGAAGAAGCTTTACTGATTAATAAGATTCTTCATGTCTTTAGTGAGCTTGAAAGATTTTCTGCCCTAACAGCAAAGGATTCGGTCAACGACTGTACCGAAGCTTATAATTTTGAATTAGCCTCTAATAAAGGCGATTTTTCAAGAGGTCAAACCTATAGGATTCCAAAAAGCAAAACGAAAGAAGCCGAAGAATTGGCCTTTAGGATTGAATCAGAGTTTACCGATGATGAGGAATTAAACATATGTGTACTACTTAAACTTTTAAATGAGAAATTGAGATGAAAAAAGTAAGGCATGTATTAGGTATATCAGGAGGTAAGGACAGTGCTGCCCTTGCTATCTATATGAAAGGTAAATATCCGAATTTGCAAGTTGAGTACTATAATACGGATACTGGTTGCGAATTGGCTGAAACTGATTTGCTTATTAATCGATTAGAGTCTTATCTTGGAGGCATTAAAAGACTGCGAGCAGCTGAAGATAGTCCTGAACCAACCCCTTTCGAACACTTTTTAAAAGCAAGTGGCAACTTTCTTCCTTCCCCTCAGCAACGATGGTGTACTCAAAAGATGAAATTGGCAGAAATGGAACGTTTTGTTGGAGATACTCCGACCATATCTTATGTAGGAATACGTGGAGATGAAGATAGAGAAGGATACGTATCCACCAAGCCTAATATTCAAGCAATATTTCCATTTCGACGAAACATTTGGAGTGTAGATGTTATTCACCATGTTCTTCATAAGAATAATATTGGAAGATTTACTGAAATATATCTTAACCTTACAGGTAGTAATCGAAAAGGTGAGATTAAGAATATTCTTGACCGGCCGCTCACAAAAGAGTATTATTACGGAAAAAAAGCTAATGCTCTGATGGATATCGACGTGAAGCTTTTTAATCGAGCAGTGTTTGAATTTCTGAAAGGAACTGATTACCCTGTGGGGAAGCTTGACGAGTTCCCACTGGTGGATAATGAAGATGTTCTTGTGCGTGAGGATATTTTCAGGATCCTAGAAGATAGCGGTGTAGGCGTACCGGAATATTATAAACCGATTGAATTTGAAGTTGACGGGAAAGTTGGCACTTATAATAGAAGCCGTTCTGGTTGCTACTTCTGTTTTTTTCAGCAGAAACTCGAATGGGTATGGCTCTATGAACAGCATCCAGATTTATTTGCGAAAGCAATGAAATTTGAAAAAGACGGTTATACATGGAATCAAAATGAGAGTCTAACAGATTTGATCAAGCCAGAACGCATTCGCCAAATAAAGCTTGACGCTATCAAAAAGCAAGAAGCGAAACGTAGTAAAGGCTCTGGAAAACTTGCTGATCTTTTTGGAGATCCAGATGATGAGAATGATGCCTTTTGTGCCAATTGCTTTATTTGAGTTATGCTTAAGACAGATATCATATGGCCGGAGGATTACCGGTATGAGACTAAATCTGAATGGGAACCTGTTGGTTTCTTTTCCGA
>CAZOTY010000052.1:0-3960 GCA_964582905.1 uncultured Spirochaetaceae bacterium
GGACATACGATTTTCGCACGAAAAATTACTGTCGTGACCCAATTGGACAGTTACAAAATTATTGATTCCATCGACCCTTCTTTGCTTCGCAGCGACCAGCTGCGCGCTCGCTATGCCCTTCTGAAGTCAATGGCCCTCGATAAAAATTATATTGACACCACTGACTTCAAAGTGCTCCAGCCTGCCATAGACTATTATTTAAAGAACGGCACACCGGATGAAAAACTTCGCACCTATTATTATCAGGGGCGAATATATCAGAACAAGAATGAGCGAGACAGCGCAATGCGCTCATTTATGAAGGGGATTGATATCGCTGATAATTGTAAAGATTCATTGACAATTGCACGAACTCTTGTGGCGCAGGGCATTATATATAAGGATTTCTATGATCATGAAGGTTTTGCTGATAATTATTTGAAAGCAGCAAATATCCTAAAGAATCGTAATAGGATAGACCAGGAGTTTGAGTGTCTTTTTAATGCCTTGAATGGGATGCTTTTATCAAAAAATAAAGAAAAGGCCGACAGCATTATCGGTCTGCTTGATAACTTAAAACTTTCCGATGACCAACAAAAGATGATGAGTGGAGTAAAACTCTCATATATACTACAATTCGGATCAAATGAGGATTTAAGGACCTTTTTGGCCAGCCCGGGAGAAAATAAATCATAAACTATCAACGGCATGCTTGACCTTGCCCGCGCCTACCATCGGATTGGGGATAATCATACTGCCCTGCAATTGATTAGATACGTTGAACAAAGACCGATTGAAGATGACACATTGAAATATCTTTCAATAAAATACAAGATATTGGAAGAGTCCAAAGACTTTGAAAATGCTCTCACCACCTTTAGGGATTTTATCTACAGAATTGAAGCTCAAAATTCATCAAAAATAGAACAAAAGAGCCGGTCAATAGAAGAGAAGCACAACATGGAGCTGCGTGCGGAAGAAGAAAAAAGAAAGCATCTGAATATTATCTGGAGTGCTATAGCCGGCTGCATAGTTCTGGTTCTGGGCGTGATAATATTGATCTTGCTCTTAAGAAGCAGTAGGATAAAGAAGAATTTAGCCGATGAAAAGGCCCGCACCACTCAACTTGAAAATGACAAATTGAAATCGGAAAGGGATAGGAAGGTGCTTGAGGCTGAAAATCTTTCCCATCGTGTGGAGGAGCTTGAAGCGGAAAGTGGCAAACTAAAAGATATCTTAGATTCCCAGGAAATACCATCAGAAGTCAAGGAAGCTATCCGGACACGCATCGAGATGCTCAATTCTCTCCTTGCTGCTTATATCTCCGACAATGCGAATTATGAGAAACCATACGCAGACTGGGTAAAGGAACTTACGGATAATACAGAAGAATTCATGAACAGCAACCGCCTGGCATTCCAGGCATCCCATCCAGCCTTTATAAAATATTTCGAGGATCATGAACTTTCAGTACGTGAGATCAACTACGTATGTCTATATGCTTTGGGACTTCGCGGAAAGGAAGTAGGAAATTATATGAAGATGCGAAGTCATGTCAACCTAAGCAGTGCTATCCGCAAGAAGCTCGACATAAACAAGCATGAGACTAATATTGGAATCTATGTCAGAAAACTTCTTAAAACCCTTTGACATTTGAGATAAAACAGCGCTGACACCACCCGCACTATCCTCTACTCCCGCCTCCTCTCCTCCCCACGCTAAAAAAATCTATAGGTTCTTCAATAGCTTTCTTACGTAAATTCCGATGTTGGTATCATATTTAAGAATCCCTAGTTTTTTTCTTATAGTGCTACTGAGGTTTACGTGGCCCCGTTTCTTCATGTAATTACCTACCTCCTTGCCCTTCAGACCGATTGCATATAGACAGACATAGTTGATTTCGTTGGGAGTGAGATCATGGTCTTCGAAATATTTGATAAAAGAGGGATGTGAGGCCTGGAAGGCAAGTCGATTACTGTTCATGAACTCTTCCGTATTTGCCGTGAGCTCTTCAACCCAAGAATCATAGGCCTTTCCAAATTTGTCATTATTAGTAATCTGTCCGGCAATATAAGTGTTGAGCATCTCTATCCGAACCTGAATTGCTTTGCGTACCTCAGCCGGGATTTCATCTTGCGACTCCAGAAGGATTTTAAGATTGGCACTTTCAGTTTCAAGCTCCTCCACACGGTGGGATAAATTCTCCAATTCCAATGATTTTTTGTCCTGTTCGAGCTGAAGGTTGCGGTTCGCAAGAGAGAGCTTTTCGCTTTCATCTTTCAGTTGCTCGTTCTCAAGCTTGGTGGTACGGACTTCCTGGATGGCCAACTGGCGTTGTAGCTTACTGCTTCTTACGAGTATCACCATAATGATAATAATAAAGACAAGAGCCCCCATGCTCGCAATCCATATCCAAGTGCTTTTTATATGCTCTCTTTTATCAATCTCAGCCCTAAGCTCCACCTCGTGCAGCCTCTTCAAGGAAAGGCTCTTTTGCTCAAATTTGGTAGAGTTCATAGTCTCTAATCTGACGACAAAGTCTTTATATGTCTCCAAGGCTTTCTCATATTCTTTTCTATCCTCAAGCACTTGAAATTTTATCGATAGATACCTCAGGGTATCATACTTCGTACCTTTTTTGTCGATATAATCAAATAACTGTATGGCACTGTTATTATCTCCGACTCTATTGTATGCTCTCGCGAGCCCCAGCATGCTTGATGCATCATAGAGCATACCGGAGGCTTTGTTGTCTAAAAAATCTTTTATATCTTGGGTTGATCCAAAATTAAATGTATATCTGAGCCTATATCTCTGTAAAATTTTTTTCTGATTATTGTCGAGGGACTCAATTTTGCCAAGGATGCTCATTATGCTATCTGAGGCTTCCCGATCCTTCACTATCATCTTGCCATTTAATGCATTTGTCAGACATTCAAATTCCTCTCTCTCCCTATTATGCTTTTTATAGATCCAGGCGGCTTTAAAAAAGTTGTCGGCGTAAGCATTGATATCATAAAACTCTTTATATATTAGGCCTTGCGCCACGAGAGTCCTGGCTATTGTCAAAGAATCATGGGCTTCGTTGACTACATCCAATCCCCTCGAGAAAGATTGAAGTGCACTGTCCCGGTCGTTGCGGTTTTGGTAAATACGCCCTTGATAATAGTAAGTCCTCAGTTTTTCGTCAGGATTCCCATTCTTAAGGTAATAGTCGATTGCTGGTTGGAGCACATCAAAGTCAGTTGCGTCTACATAGTTTTTGTCGAGTGCCATTGATTTCAGCAGGGCATATCGGGCTTTTTGGCTCGATGCGTCGAGATGTGAAGGATTTATGGAGTCAAGTATTGAAAGAACTGAGTCTGGACGGCTCTCCATAAGGGTTTCGGCGACATCAAGGCTCTCATTATAGATATTTTTCCTGCCGCATCCACTCGCCGAAAGAATCAATGTTAAGATGATGGCGAGGAATATATAGGGTATAATATAGTTGCAGATTGATTTCATGATGCAAAGTTACTCATATTATTTTATACTTGCAACTATTATTTTATACCTGCAACCTATTTTATATTTGCAACCTGCAAGAAAAAACTTCTTATTATACTTCAAATGAAAGTCTGAGGGGCGTAATCCAGAAAATAAATTTAACTTAAAGTGTAATTTGTTTATTATAAATATTTTATAAAATTCAAAAAAACTAAAAAGTGAAAGTTTTTATTTTGAAATGAAAGTATTTAGTCGTAACTTTGCACCATCAGAACCACTAAAAACCTAACAATAATGAAAAAGATTTTTACAATCATTATTGCCATCATGGCAATTGCGGTTCCGCTTTCAGTCAAGGCGGATTCTGGGAATTCCATCCCTACCCCAATCATTCTGGAAACGCATCCTGAAGATGACGAACCAGAGTTCAAACCGCATAGAGCTCCTATGCGCGTAGGCGTAGAGGCATGGTATGATGCCAACTTGGGGACC
>CAZOTY010000053.1:0-3844 GCA_964582905.1 uncultured Spirochaetaceae bacterium
CTCTCCGATAACTGAACTAATTTAAACAACTTTTCATACTTTGTTCAATAGATAAAACAAACAATAATCCAAAGAATAGGTATATCTCATGCATAGGTAAGTTTATGTTCACGATTGAAAAACCATGGCAGTTTCATAAAAATCTGTTAAAACGCAGTTATACAAAACATTTTTTGTAATTTAGTCAAAATAAAACAACAAATTAAAGCAAAAACAGTTCATACTATAAAATAGAAAATCTTTATATAAGGAGAATAATCATGAAAAAACAAACTCTCATGGTACTTGTTATGTTGCTTGCATCATGTGCTATGGTATTTGCTGGCGGATCACAGGAAGCAAAATTCCCTGATCCTGAAAAAACAATCACAATTGTCTGTCCTCAGGCAGCTGGTGGTTCTACAGACATGATCTTTAGGACATTGGCAGAGGAAATGAAGAAAGTTTCAGGACAGAACTTCATTGTTACAAACATCACAGGTGCTTCTACAGCTACAGGTACAAACGAAGTATTAAATGCAGCTGCTGATGGCTACACTCTTTTAGCAGGAGGAACACATACAGTTGGTGCAACATTGCAGGGACTGACAAAGGGAACTTTCGAATTGGACACTGTAGCTGGTCTCAACTGGGATCCGTTTATTATTGCTTGCAGAAATGACAAAGATTGGAAGACTTTTGATGACCTTGTAAAATATGCAAAGGCACATCCTGGTGAAGTTACATTTGGAAACGCTGGTATGGGCGGTGCCACAGGTATTGCATGTGTCGGTTTAAACCTCGCATTTGACAAGTGTTTTAACGTTACACCATTCAACGGAGGAGCAGATTTAATTGCTTCAGTACGTGGTGGTCACTGTGATATCGGTGTTTTCTCTCAGTCAGAAGTAGTATCAAACGCTGATGCATTCAGACCTCTTGTAATTCTTGGAGATGAGCACTCATTATTGGATTCACTCAAGTCAGTTCCAACATTAAAGGAAGCCGGATATGGAAACATCTCAGTTCCTGGAGGTTCATTCAGAGCTGTTATGGTAAAGAAAGGTACTCCTGCAGCAACTCAGAAATGGCTTGCTGATACAATCAAGAAAGCATTCGAATCATCAACATTCCAGACTTTCATGAAGAACAACGGTATTATCCCTGCTCTTACAACTTTGGATGCAGCTAACAAATATATGGATGATATTGTAAAAGACTATGAACCTATTCTCAAAGAAGCAGGTTTATATAAAGTAAACTAAACAAGAGGAAAAAATGGATAAAACTCAGAATGGAAACAAAAGCAGACATAAGGTAAAACTGCTGCCTCTTATAATGGCTGTGGTATCCCTGCTCTACCTGATTTATGTAGTAAGCCTGGGAAACACCAAAATGATCGGGGATGAAATAGGAGGAGATCCGGGTGGTATGATTCTGCCTCTTACCATGGCAGTCTTCATGCTGTGCGGATTTACTTATTTAGCTATAAAGGAACGCCCGACAGAAACAGAAAAGAAAACCAGGGAAGAGAATAAGGTAACACTTTGTACTTTCCTTGTTGCAATTGCATATGTAGTTTGCTCATCATATCTGGGTTTTGTCCTCACTTCTTCATTGACACTTTTTGCCCTTATGGTTCTTTATATGTCCATAGGGCAGGATAAACTTAAATGGTGGGTAAAGCTTATCGGACTTGTCTCATTCCTTGTTGCAACAGTTGCGGTATACTCTATTTTCAGGGTAATGACACGTGCTTTTTTAAGAATGGGCAGATCAGGACAACTTCCTGCCATATTCGGAAACTCAAATTTTACAGCATTCCTTTCCTTACTTGTATTGCTGGCTTTCACCCTTGTTTTCGTCTTTACTATCGGAAGAATAAGTAAAGGAAAATCATGGCGGAGGTTATATACAGCAGGAATCATTTCAATGGTTTCCACTTTGTTTTTGTACATTGTCTTCAGACAATTCTTCCTGGTTACCCTTCTTCCGGGTATCATAACCTGGTAAAGGAGGCGAGATGAACACATTCTTATTAGGTCTAAGTCAAGTTGCAAACTGGTCTACAATCCTCTGGTGTGCTTTTGGATCAGTTCTTGGCATAATTTTGGGAGCACTCCCCGGACTTACTGCTACAATGGGCATAGCTCTTGTAATGCCTATTTCCTTCCAGCTTCCAACTGCAACCGGAATTGGTATGCTTCTTGCTGTTTATTGCGGAGCAGTGTGCGGAGCTTCAATCCCTGCAATACTTCTTGGAATTCCCGGAAACCCCAATGCAATAGCTACAGTTGAAGACGGATTATTGATGACCAAAAAGGGATTGGCGGGTCAGGCACTCGGCGGATCTGTTGTTGCTTCATTCATCGGTGGTATGGGGTCTCTGATTATACTTGTATTCTTTTCCCCGCTAATTGCAAAACTGACACTTGCATTCGGACCAGCAGAAAAAACCACCCTTGCTCTGGTCGGTCTTGTCATCATAGCATCTGTTTCTGGAAAAAATGTTATTAAGGGACTATTGATGGGTGCCTTCGGTATGGCACTGGCTTTCCTTGGAACAGATACTTTTTCAGGGCAGCTCAGAATTCCGTTTGCATCTCTTCTGGCAACAACTCCCCTGGCAAAAGGTCTTGACCTTACGTCCTGTCTGATCGGTCTTTATGGTATTAGTCAGGTATTTGCTGAAATAGAAAACCTATTCAAGCCTCAGGGCCAAGTCATAGAAACAAAAATCGGTAAAGTCTTTCCACCTTTCAAAAAAGTTCTTCAGATGTGGAAGATATGGCTTTCATCCCTTGGTATTGGTACAGTAATCGGCGCCATTCCAGGAACAGGTGCTTCAATTGCTGTTTTCATGGCGAGAAACGTTTCCTGCGATATTTGTGCTTCCAGCAAGGGCAAACTGGAGATGCCTGGAACAGGATGTCTTGAAGGGGTGTTTGCACCTGAGGTGGCAAATAACGCTGTAACCGGAGGTGCCCTTATTCCTGCTCTTGCTCTCGGTATTCCCGGAGACGCGGCGACTGCTGTATTGATTGGAGCTCTGATGATTAAAGGTGTAACTCCGGGTTTCCAGCTTTTCCAGCAAAATATGCCCCTGGTATATGCAATTTTCATCTGTATGTTCATTGCCAATGTGTTTATGGCAGTCTTCCAGCTTGCCGGTGTAAGAATCTATCCAAAAGTTCTCAAGGTATCTCAGAAGATTCTTCTTCCTATTATTCTTGTACTTTCATATATCGGCTCCTATGCCATTGCAGGACAGGCAATGCAGACCGGTGTCTATTATATGGGTATTGCACTTGTAATGGGTGTTCTTGGTTATGTTCTGAAAAAAGATGGCTATCCAATTGCACCAATAGTCCTTGGCCTGATTCTTGGTTCAATGTTTGAAGAAAACTTCAGAAGGGCTGTAAAACTTGCCGGTGGTTCATATCTGACATTCTTTACTAAACCTATTTGCTGGATTTTCATCCTTATTGCTGTTTTCTCAATTGCTTATCCAGCTATAAGCAGAGCTATGAAGAACAGGAAATCCAAACAGAAAAAGGAAAACCAGTAATGAATGTTACTTTTCTTGGGACAGGTGGCAGTATCTCTAGCGACGGCTTGAATAATACTTCAATTTTGGTTAAAGGTTCAGATGAAGCATCAGTTCTCATTGATGCTTCATCAAATCTGTATATCCCTTTAAGTGAAGAAACAGATGTGATATTCCTTACCCATGAACACATCGATCACATATACGGACTTCCCTCTTTCATACATCAGTCTTGGCTGAAAAAAAGAAAAAAGCCGCTTTATATTTATGCATTGGGAAAAACTCTTGATCTGGCTGAAAACCTTATCAGCTCCTTTG
>CAZOTY010000054.1:0-3759 GCA_964582905.1 uncultured Spirochaetaceae bacterium
ATTCTCATTCATAATCTTATTGATTTCTGTATCTGTCTGGTTAAAAAAGTCCAAATGAGCCTTTACTGCTCTTTCTCCAAATTTATCCTCTTGGGGAAAATGGAGTGAAAAGGATGAAGGTACTCTTTTTGAGTTGTCATTCTCTCCATTAAAAACGGATTTAACAAATTCTCGGGGAGTCATATAACCGCCTTCTGTAATATCTTACAAATATATTAAACCTAATTTCCAGATAATCAATAAAAAGTTTAGAATATTTTGATTTTAGGACAAAAAAAAGAACCCATATGGGTTCTCGCTCCCCCGGACGGATTTGAACCGCCGACAGGGTGGTTAACAGCCACCTGCTCTACCGACTGAGCTACAGGGGAATGCTGTATCAACAACAGAAAGAAGATTATCACAACACTTTTTTACTGTCAACAGATGGCATATTTTTCTTGGACTTAAAAACCTGTTAATAGGTTCATTCGTTTCTACTGCCATAACCTATGCAAAAAAATACCCCGACCAAAGCCGGGGTACTAATCAATGGAATGTTTTATTTTCCCTGTGGTGGATAAATCTCGCCAAGGTATTCTGCAAATACTTCGTTAAGCATTGGACCTACGAGAACCTCTTTACCAAACATAGTAAATCCGTCACCACCAGCTGCCAGGAAGTCATTTGTAGCTACTCTGTAAATAGTCTTGTTGTCGTTTCTATCGAGAGTCTTACCGTTTAAGATAACCCTGACAACTCTTGAACCAGCAGGAGCTGATTTGTTTGTAAGAACTAATAAGTCTGTCTGTGGGAATCCGCCATTCTGTTCAGGCAACATTCTGTAACCGAACTCTAATGCTTCATATACTTCTTTAGGGGTGATTTCACATACAGCAATTGTATTTGTGAATGGAAGAACATTGTTGATATCGCCGAGAGTTACATCTCCCTTCTTAAGAGAAGCTCTGATTCCTCCACCATTTGTGATAGTGAAATCTGCATTACCATACTTTGTCATACCCTCACAAATCAGCTTGGCAAGGTTAGTTCTCTTAGTTCTGACACTTTCTCTAGCACCATCTAAGTCTGTTGGGATTGTTGCAATAACCTGACTGAGCTTGTCATCCAAAGCAACCTCAACTGAATCGACATATGCAGAAACTGTAGCATCATCAGCAACATTTGTAATGCCAAATGACTTTAAGATATCGCTTGTTGATGGATTCAATACTTCACTTGCAGGAAGAAGCATAGCATAGGTATCAACAGCTTTGCCGTCTCTAACTGAAATCTGTACGATACCAACGTTATTCAGGTACTCGCCTGTTGAAACGATGAGTGTATCTCCAATCTGCATACCATCTGAGAGTACTGTATGTGAATGACCGTCAACAAACAAATCAATTCCCTTCAAATTCTTAGCAAGGTAGTCTGATGTCAGTCCTGATGGACCATCTGGATCCAATCCAATGTGACCGAGAACAACTACGTAGTCTGAGAACTCATTAAGCTGATCAAGATATTCCTGGGCAATTGCGAGCTCTTCAGGTGACATGAAATCAATGAACTCAACGCCTTCTGTATACTTGGGATGTGCTTTTACTTTTGTATCAGGAGTTGACAGTCCAACTACAGAAACGATAAAACCATTGAAATCATAGACCTGATATGGCTGGAAGTATAAGTAGCCGTCTTCATCTAAGATGTTAGCTGCAAGAACCTTCAAATCTGAAGTATCTTCTGCAAGTTCTGCCTTTTCTACTAATGCATCAATACCATAGTTGAAATCATGGTTGCCAGGAGCAACTGCATCGTAGCCTAACATTACCAGAATCTCAGCAATAGTATCGCCAGTAAATAAGTTTGCAAAGTTTGTTCCATGAGTAACATCTCCTGCATCCAAGACAAGAATATTGTCTGTTAGGTCTCTACCCATATTCAACAAAGTTGCAAGCTTTAAGTAACCCATTCCTCCGTCCTGTGGAGTAACTCTTGCATGAACATCATTTGTATGAACGACGAACAAATCAAAGTCTTTGTTTCCGTCATCGTTTTTAACAATAGCTTTCACGCCGAATGGATATACAACTTCTTCTTTTTCAGGAGCTGCAGGAGCTACAGGAGTAGCTGGAGCCACTGGTGTAGCTGGAGCTGCCGGTGTAGTAGCTGCAGTTGAAGTTGACTTGGCAGGAGCTGCAGGAGCTGCGGAAGTTGCCGTTGAAGAAGTCTTTGAAGGAGTTACAACTTCTGCTCCGCTTGTTTTAGCTGTACTTGAACAAGCAACTAAAGTAAGAGCAAGAAGAGTAACTAGAATTACTGATGAAATTTTAGATAAACGTTTCACACAATCCTCCTAGTGAAGACATATAATCTTTTGCTTATTAATAAACCAATGATAACACAAGAGGAATTGAATTAATAGAAAAATAAAAAAACAAAATGAGTTAAATCAAAAAAAATTGTAGACGGATATTAAATTTTATAAGACTAAGTAACATAAGGAGTTAATAGAATAAGTGTTACAAAACAGCAGGATTCTTCTGAAATTCGGCCAACTGAAATTAACTCCTTCTTGATATCCGGCCTTCTCAAAGATTGGTTTGGGAATTTTATACCAGGATGAAAAACTAGTTTTTTAAGACATTGCGAATTTCGTTCTTCACTCTTTCCAGATTGTTGTCTGTTAGTAGAGGAATCAAGTTTTTAATTTCTTCTATGCTTTTATTCCACCATTTCAATTTCAACAATAATTCAATCAACTCCTCATCAAATCTCTTCCTTATAAATCTGGCAGGGTTTCCGGCTACAATTGTATAAGGCTCAACATCTTTCGTAACAACGCTGTTTAACCCTATTATTGCACCATCTCCAATTTGGACTCCCGGAAGAATTGTTGCGTTTTGCCCTATCCAAACATCATTTCCCACGACAGTATCTCCTTTTAAAGGCATTTTTGATAATGGCGGTACTTCCTGGCTCCACCCTTCAAATATATAAAATGGATAGGTGGAAACACTATTCATTTGGTGATTAGCCCCATTCATTACAAAATTAACTCCTGAAGCTATTTGACAAAACTTCCCGATAATCAGTTTATCACCATTGAAACTATAATGATGTGTTACATGCAATTCAAAATCAACATCTCCCAAATATGTGAAATCTCCGACAATGATATTCGGATTTTCAATAGTCGGCTTGATATAAATCAAGTTTTCGACATTCGGTATGGGATTTACTACATCAGGATTCGGTAAACTGCTTTTTTTCATAAAATTTCTTTTCAAACGGACTCAGATGAAAACTTAATCAGGCTTCTTTTCGGAAGCTATCTCAAATTCATTGATTGCAATTCCGTTATTCTACAATTCGATAACAACACACAAACAAAAACAAAAAAAAATGAGTCCCCGTCGGGCCCCTAATTGAAAGATGCCTATTACATCAAATCTTTTGGCTTTCTTGCTGTATTACCTGTCTTTTCACAGTAAGCTACATGGCGAAGCTTTCCATTTTCGAAAACGCTCTTCATCTTGATAACACCGCCCCATCTGCTCATAAGAATCTTAGCACCTTCACGTCTAGCGTTCTTTGAAATATTACCTGCCATCTCGTTACCCTCCGTTCTTCAATCGAACATTCTGTTTCTTGTGTATCTTATTTGAAAAAAGGCAAAAAGTAAACCTTATCTCACCTAAGACAAAAAATTAGCCCCCTGTCGGATTCGAACCAACGACCCCGAGATTACAAATCACGTGCTCTGGCCAGCTGAGCTAA
>CAZOTY010000055.1:0-3734 GCA_964582905.1 uncultured Spirochaetaceae bacterium
TACAAGCTTCTTTTTCCTTTTCCTTCCCTTCGCTTAATGTGTAAAAAAATCTGCCACCCCTTTTAAGCGGCTCTGTTAGATTACTAAATTTCCTGTTTTTTAGTCAATTATAATTTATGTCTTTTTTGCTATTAACCGGTTTTTATATTATTGATTCCCGCCAGTAATATTATCATTACCACAAACTAGTTTGAAAACTCAGTATGGGCATTGAAGTCATCATCAAGATAATACTTCACATCCTCATCCCTTTCATGTGAATCATACCAGTAAAAGGCAAATACCTCATCCTTCTTTGAGAGTCTGTCAAAGTCCCATTCAAGTCTCTCATAGACCGGGCTATACCAATGCCCTGCAACAATAACAGAAAAAGCTGTAGCAGTAAATTTTTCGCCATCCTGTGTGAGCCATTCAAGTTTTTTATACATATCACCGGTATTGAAATCGGTTGACAGAAGTTCACCACCGTGACGCTTTGCATACTCTTTTAAATCATCAATGGTAATCTCACTCTCATTTCTTTTCTTGTTCTCGAAATGATCAGGAGCATAATCTGCTTTCACAGGAATATGAACTCCGTTCCAGTTCTTTGGCAATGCTTCATATTTTTCTTTCCCACCGAAGAATGCCATAATCTTTGCTTCATCCCCATGCTTAGCCCAGTATGCAGGGGCATTTTTATCTCCCTTGAGTCTCTTTACAGTAAATAGGTTGATAAGGCTTTTAGGTAATATTTTTCCAGCCTTGTAATACTTGTGCGTATCCAGTATTTCATTCCAATAATCTTCTTCTGTCTGTTCTTCGTAAGCAAAAAGCTTTTCAAGCTCCTGCCCGTCTGAAAACCAAACACCATGAAAATTCCTGGTAGCATTATCTGCCGGGGAAAAGAACTGCTTTGCATTCCCACCTATTATCTTGAAACCATGATCCAAAGTTTCATAGCCGGTTATACAGTTGGTCTTGTATGAGCCGATATTAAATACCTTTTTCCAGAATCCGTCAACTTCTGCCTTGCTATCCTTCTCAATAATCTTTCTTATCAGGCGTCCGCTGTCATGTGCTGTAACCCATTCAAGGGGGGATTTGAAACAGGTATGGAACATAAGACCATCACTCATATTGTCTGAAAGCATGTTTCTGTGGAGCATAGCAGTCTGTCGTAAAACAACCCATTTATTTATTGAAGATTCCAGTACCCTGAATTCCCCTCGCAGTTTCGTTGCTGCATAAACATCAAACGGACTAACAAGCAGCGGATCCCCGACTCGTGCATAAGGGTGCTTTTCATTCCTGTTACCATAGAGAGCAACTGTACTTATATGAATGAACTTTGGTTGCTTCGCAGTTGGCAAATTCTCAATTGCTTTTACAAGTTCATTAACTCCTTTCTCGTTACACTCAATGGCACTCTTCGGGTTTCTGTCTGAATGAGGGGGAATTACTGAAGCAAGGTTGACAATGTAATCCACATCGGTAACAAGGGCTTTGCAAACATTTTCATCTGCAAGAGTTCCCTGAATAACTTCAACTACGCCATTATCAATCAAAGACGCATACTTTTTCCTGAACTTTTTTGCCTTTTTATTTTCATGTAGCAACACTTTGTATTTTGAGACAATTCCTGAAGCTATCAGTTCACTCATAACTTCTTCGCCCATATTTCCAGTTGCACCAGTAATTGCTATTCTAACTTTGTTTTCCATAATACTCCTTCTGAAGATTACATCAACAAACCTTGCTATCGGACAGGTTTACTTGTTTTCTCCTCAATTCTTGCAAAATACCTGTCATAGGACTTTTTGCAGTACTTTCTATGTTTTTCTTCATCATTGCTTTCTCTGAAAGCATATGCACCATTTACTTTCCATTTATTGAAAAGACCGATTCTTATTGCATTCTTGGGACAGCTGAAGGAACATCGCATGCACATCAGGCATTGATTACCGAACCTGAACTTGCTGCCATCAAACTCAATATTATGAACTGGGCATATTTTTACACATTTGAGACAGTTTACACACCTGTCATCAACTTTATACAGTCTTCCGTTAAATCTGCCACCCCAATGCTCTATTCTGAAAACAAAGGAAATAATCCGCCCGCAAAAAACCGGGGATAACATAACATTCTTTCCATCAATTATTTCAAAACAATCATATGGTATGACTCTTTTGGCATATTCATACATTTTGTATGCCGTACTTTCTGCGTGACGGAATATCATGTTGTATGGCATGCAATAATGGTATTCATTGGTAAGCACGTAATTGCGTTTTTTGAGAATAGATACCAGCTTAAGTGAGGATGCGTTATTCAAAACAAGGGGTTCCCCAGATGTCTTTACTATAAATAGGTCCTTTTTCTCTGTAAGTTTTGGCAAACGTTTTGCAAACTCAAGTACAATTGAAGGTGCGTTGAAAGCGTGTATCGGATATGCAATACCGACTTTATCGTATCCACTTAACTCGAGCTTTTCTGCTTCCTTAAAAGTACTTTCGATTGTTCTGACTGTAACAGCAGAGCCAGAAGAGATAAAGTTTTCATAATACAAGTCGACTATTCTTTTTGTATTTCCCGTTCCTGAAAAATAAAAAATGCAGATATTCAATTATTTACCTCGATTCACTCCTGTCGCTGTATTTCTTGTATCTACAACATTTTTTACAATTTATCAAAAAATGTAACAATAAACAACGCATCAATATTTCATCAAGAACTTTAATCAATTTTTAAAAAAAGCTTAAAAAATAATATACAATTTGGAAAAGGAAGGCATCAAACAAATGAAAAAAGTAGTTGTTGCAAATGACCATGCAGCTCTTGAGAGAGCAGATTTGATTGTTAAGCATTTAATCGACAGGGGGTATGAAGTAACATTCTTCAAGCTGGCTGACGGAGAGAGTGCAGATTACCCTGATCAGGCCGAAAAGGCTGTTGAAGAATACAGAAAGGGAGGATACGAATTCGGTGTTCTCCTCTGCGGGACTGGAATAGGCATTTCCGTTGCGGCAAATAAGATGGACGGGATTTTCTGTTCACTGCCACAGAACAAATATGCAGCAGAGATGACTAGGCGACACAATAACCCGAATTTCATAGCATTCGGTGGAAGAATTGATTATCAGGATGACATCATTGAAATGCTTGATGCTTTTATAGATGCTGAATATGAAGGCGGACGTCATCAGAGAAGAATCGATAAAACCTTCTCTCTTCAGGGGAAATAACTAGCCTAGCATATTGTAGCGCCTGTAGGTTCCTCTGACATAAAAGTCCAGATTCATAAGGGAAAAGGCAATCAGGAATTTGTTGTTTACAAAGTCCCATCCCATGGTTGTTTTCAGCAATCTTTCCCTTTTTCCTGTAATCGGGGTTCCGACAGTCAGTGGGGTTACCGAAACAAGTGGACCGGCACCTTTATCCTCATAAGAGTAGAACCCGCCAAGTCCCAAAAGAACATTGATTCCGCTTCCAGATACCTTTGTCCCTGTTGTCCTTTTTCCAATCATGGCAAAATCAATCTCTCCTGCCCAAAGATTGTTACTGAAAGGCTCAGGGCAGATTTCACTGATTCCGTAAAACATAAGTTCAAAATGCTGACTAAGCCCAAAGTTGACTCCATAGGAGAAAGAAAGACCATTCGGCCACCATTTGTAGTTATCCTGTCCTATTGATAAGGCTATATCAAAATTATCAGCAAAAACCGGGGTTATTATCAAAAAAAGCATAATGAC
>CAZOTY010000056.1:0-3650 GCA_964582905.1 uncultured Spirochaetaceae bacterium
TCCCATATACTGTATCAAGTAATGTAGTCTTATATGGTCTAGTCGCTTATACTGTCAACTTTGTTAATGCATCAGGCACAAAAATTGCAGAACCCCAGACAGTATTAGAGGGTGGCACTATAACAAATCCTAATATTGATCTTACTGGTACTTGGTATGTTGGAGATACAAAGGTTTCCAATATTCTCACTTATCCGATAAATCAAAACACTACTTTCAAAAGAGTAGGAAGTTATAAGGTTACTGTTATGTATGGATCTGTCTCTACGAATAAAACATATACAGAGGGAACTGTCCTTTCGGGTAATGAGTTTTCAACTTTCACAAAAAATTCTAAATATGGATCAGTAAGTAGTGGTTCTAGCGTTTGCGACTTTTATTTAGATAGTTTGCTGAACATGAAGAACAAAGTAACATTTCCATACACAGTCACCCAAAATGTTACTTTCTATGCAGATAGATATCAGATTGCTGGATACAATAGAATTGTTGTAAATAACGTAAATGAATTAAGAACCGCACTTAATAGTTTATCAAACAACACGTTGATTATTATGAATGCCGGAACTTATGATACAGCAGGTTTAATCGGACTGGGTGCGGGTACGCTCCCTTCAAAATGGAAAAATGCGAAATACTGGGCCGATAATTCATCTTTATGTATTGCTGCTGATAATGTTGCTATTGTGGCAAATGGTGCTGTCACACTCAAAGATTCTTCTTCCAGTTCGGCTGCAAGATATATCGGTATAATTGGCAACAATGTTGTATTAAATGGGCTTAGAATAGAGGCTTCCACAAGTGGGAGGAGCATTGAGGTTGCAGCCGAAGGTGGTACAGTAATTTCAGATTGCACTGTTGTTAGCTTATATATTTCTCCAGCTAAAAGCTCAGTTGATTCAAGTATTCCAGACGTTAAAGATATAACAATCAGAGATTGTACCATTATGGGAACCGTGAAAATTGCTAATGGTACATCAGGAAACATTCTTATTGAAAATAATACATGGGAGAGTTCTAGCCAACTTATTTTTGAAGGAAGACTTCCTACGAATGGTTTCAGAATCAACATAAGTGGATTAAAGCTCTCTAACAATCTTTTCAAAGTAGGATGTAATTTGGTTTTTAAGGACATTGATTTGACTAAGATTACAGAAATGGCTGAAATTGTCAAACCTAAAAATTTAGGATTCGATAATTCAAAACAAACTACAGAGACAGGCCTCAGTGGTGGTACCACATATGTAGTTACCTATACTAAAGCTCTGACAGGAGGTAGTATAAAGGATCCTATTCCAGTTCCTGTTATCCCACCACCTGATGCTGACTTGACTGTAGTTGGTGGTAATTCTGATTAATTCTAAATATTTAGATTACGAGTTTACCTAAATTTATTCTTTATATACTTCTACTCAATTTTGGGCTGCTAGTGTTCGGGCATTAGCAGTCCTTTTGCTTTATTTACTGAGCGAGAAGAAGTGCTTTAAATATGCTGTTAATCCAACATTTATGTTTCAAAACTAACCAAAAATGGGGCAAGTGAGATTCTTATACACCCGATAAAAACAGAAAAGGGCGCAAAATACTTGACGGGGGGGGGTTCTAAGGTAATATGCAAGAGAGCTTTGGCTCAAGAAAGAATAAAAAATGAGGTAGTAATTATGAAGAAAACAATTTTCGCATTACTTATTGTTGTATTACTTTTTGCATTTGTTGCATGTGACAACCAGACAAGTATCCAGGGTCCAAGCAATGCAATTATTGATGACTCAGTTGAGTTGTACACAGTTGGGGTATCAAATGAGTATGAATTACGCATAGCAATTTCTAATCCAATTTTTGAGGCAATTCAGCTTGAAGGTGACATTACACTAACAAACAAGATTGAGATTGGTAGTAATAGAAAGCTGGTTTTAGACTTAAACACTTTTAGTTTAGATTGTGCTGGAAAAACTATTATAGTTGGTGGTAATGCAAATATCACAATAAAAGATGACTCAAATTTGGGGAGAATCTATACAAATGGCAGTTATCCACTCTGTGTAACAGATAATGCAAGCCTGATAATTGAAGGTGGTACAATAGGAAGCATAGATTCAACTTATGGTATTTGTGCATTCAATAATTCAACTTTGGTTATCAATGACGGTAATATCATGAGTGGTGATACTGCTATTGCAACTAATAACTTGACGCAGCCAAATGATGGGACAAAGTCTTACGTATCAGTTCAAATCAACGGTGGAACAATTGACGCTCCTGTCGGAATTTTCTACTCCTCACTTGGTTCACTCACTATTGGAGCGGAAGCAACGATTAGAGGAACTGATTTAGTTGTTGTTAAAGGTGGTACCGTCAAAATTGACGAAAATGCAACTTTAATAAGTATTCCTAAACTAGTTGAAAGGGATAACATTGCTAAAGCCATCAATTGGAACAATGGATGGGACGCTGCAATAGGCGCAGATATAATCATAGTATTTAACCCAAATTATGCAGCTTTTGGAAGCAATACTCCATTTAATAGCATAGAAATAGGTGCAAAGGACAGCAGGCGTATTATTGTTGCCGTGGATGAAAGGTACGATGAAGACGGCGGTGGAGTAATAAGTGATGAGGCTGTCATGAAATATGTGGTTGATGAAGGGGCAAACCTATTTAAAAAGAATTAGAAATAAATAGCTTCAAAAGGTTGTGATTCAATTTTGAAGGAGAATAAATGAAAACTAAAAACTCTATAATAAAGTACTTAACATTAAATATTTTTATAATTCTTCTAATAGCATCCTTTATAGGATGTTCAGGAGAAAGTTCAGAGATGAGGGGCGTTGATGGTGGGAATTCTGATAAGCAACAGAAAAGCTTGACTATCGAAGGCAATCCAATTCTTTCAGTTGAGAGAAATGTCCAAGATTCTGAAAATACTGATAGTTATTATTTTGATTTGATTGGGGAATATAAAATCAACGTAGTATCTGGTGGCAAGGTCTTAAAATCATATTTATCATTAAAAGATGCAAAGGAAAACGGTGTTTCCCTTGAAGGGGTTGAGACTGAGATAGTTTTGACTCCGGATGAGGTCAATGCAAAAAAGAAGGCCCTTGTTTTTGTTAGTGATGAAGCTACAAAAAAGGTGGTTGAGTGTCCTATAGAGATATTGGAACCTAAGCTTGAAGATATTGAAGGAAACCCAACTCCTAAACTCTTTGTTTCTAAAGATACGAATGGGAAATATACTTTTACTACACTTGGCGGTGGATTCCAAATTAGACTTGCCTATTTCTTCCAGCCTTCTTATACATTTAATTCTTGGCAGGAAGCCAGCAAGTTTGGTTTCTCAATCAATGAGTTAGATGGCGAGGAAATAAAAATATCTTCAGAAGAGGAAAGCAGTAAAAAGAAAGACTTGACACTCTCTTATGGGGATATTGAGAAAGTGATTACTTGTTCTTTGGAGATTAAAGATCCTCCAACGATAACTTCTTTCACAGTTACAAAGCAACCAGTTGTTCATGTGAAATCTCTTCCTGATTATTCTGGTATGCCAAATACTTTGGTGGTCAATGACTGTGCCTTGGAAAGCTTTGAAATAACACCGGTATGGAGTGATCCAGAGTTTGTTTGTGCAATCAATACTCTTGAGTTAGCAG
>CAZOTY010000057.1:0-2381 GCA_964582905.1 uncultured Spirochaetaceae bacterium
TCGGTCTTGCCTTTGAGGAGCTCATCTACCTTCTTCTGGGCCTCCGGGGTGGGGTGAATGAGATTTTCTATTTCTGAAGACATGCTAAAACTCGTTACTTTTTGAAAGACTTCAGGCTCATACTTTGCAAGTTTCTTTCCCGCAGGTGTCTTATAGAAATAAATTATTTCATTAAGCTCTTTGAGGGTGTAGTACTCTTGCATAATCGCATTATATTCTTTGATCAAACTTGGCCAAATCGCTTCAACAATTTCCTCGCACATTTTATGCATATCGTTGACTTGGAGATTCATGTTCTGATAGACTGACTCTAATCCCTTGATTGTATTTTCTTTAGCATTAGTTGCTTCCATATACTCAATGACGGCTCTTTCATAACCATAGCCACTTTGTGCATATGTTAAAAGGGAAGCGAAGGAAAAGATAAGATATAATATGATTTTTTTCATCGGATTTTCAAGTCTTTGACATAATACTGGGAGCCAGAGGATATATTTATTCTCTTAACCGAAGACGGCAAAGCGGGATATACCTCATAGAAAGTGATGGTTTTCGTGTCATGAGATATTTCTGGAGAACCCTCAAAACCGATGCTACTATTCATCAAGTAATACTTCCGACCAGTATCGGCATCCTCTATATATTCATCTTGACTGCTATACATAAATGTACCCTCACTCTTTGGGCGAACGGTTTTAGTAACAATCGTTTGTCCATCTTGAACTTCAATGGCCGTACAGTCCCAAGTGTGATATGATGTCTCAATACGTTCGCCATTTATAGCATACGCGTTCCCATGCTTCAGTTCTATTCCTTTAAGATTCCAGCCATCAACAGATCCTTCCGAAAAGTCGAACGAAGTTGTGCCTTTCGGTAATGCAGGAAAATAAAGTTTGAAATGTAAAGAGACTTCTCTACCAGTGTCCCAACCGGGATAATCGGTATGCTGTGGGGAACATTCAATTCCTTCTGCGCGCGTCATGTTATAACGCTTTCCATTTACAGATATATAGCTATTTTTTGATATGGAACACCACTGATACTGACGACCATTATAACTAACCATATCAAGTATGGTATAATTAGGATCAAGGGTGACTTTTTCTATATATAATTTTGAGTCCCCTTTTGATCCAATCTTAGGATATACAAAGGTATTCGCATCAGTTGTCACTGAAGTTGCGCTTGCTAGAGAGACAGGTACATAGTCTTTTAAGGCCTTGTCATATTCATCTTGGAAACTCTCTACAGAGGAATTAAGAGCTTGAAGCATTTCAGGAAAAACTGCAAGGAATGGTTTTACCTCTTTAGCATACATCTCACAAGAGAAAGCTAAAATTCCTCTCCCTCCAAATGCACACACCGGTTTTGGGGAAGCGGCAGCATTCGCCGCAATATTTGCCACTTCCGGGATATAACTCTCAGGAAGTCCAAAAACAACCGATAAAGATAGATAGAGCGTTTGAGGATTGAGCATGTGTACTGATACTTCGTACTTAACATCGTTATACTTAAACTCAATTACTTCTTCTCCACTGTCTAAGATATTTGTGCCATACTTTTTTAAGGCGTTAAAGATTTCAGTCTTTGCCTTTTTTTGTGCCGGCGTGAGCTGTGCGGCCTCCATTGCCACACAGCCCATCAGCACGGATATAATGATAAAGAAAACCTTTTTCATATTTCTTCGATTAGTCGTTTCTTAGCATTTTTACAGCATCAAAAGATTTTGTATCACCAAGAGAGGCTGCTTGTTCTGTGTAATAGGAAGCTAAACTATGGTTAACTTCAGTTCCACGGCCAAAGCGGTAGCACGCACCAAGTTCTTTGTAGACTTCGGCCTGAAGTTCTTCAGATAGAGAGCCGGGATTTTGGGCAGCATAGGATAGATACTTAAAGGCCTTGTCGTAATCTTTAGAACATGGTTCAGTTCCGTCGTAGTAAAGTGTTCCTAAAATAGCCGCTCCCCATGCGTTTCCATTGTCGGCTGCCTTTGTCATATACTCCAATGCTTTCCCATGTTCTTCATGAAGTAATTCCCCCATCATATATTCCACTCCCAATGCCCAAAGAGCATCTGTGTTTTCTAAATCTGCTGATTGACGAAGATAATTAAGAGCCTCTTGATTATTTTTACTAACTCCTTCTCCGTCTTTATACATATTATAGAGTCGGTACATGGAATAAGCGTTACCATCTTCTGCAGCTTTTTTATAGTAGGTGGCAGCTTTGTATAAATTCTTTGTTACACCAGCTCCATTTTCATAACATAACCCTACACCAGCATTTCCTTCTGGATATCCAGCGTCTGCTGCTTCTTTATATAGCGAGTATGCTTTCGATTCGTTTTCTGTAACCCCTCGACCTGTAAGGTAGAGCCATGC
>CAZOTY010000058.1:0-2335 GCA_964582905.1 uncultured Spirochaetaceae bacterium
CTGTCCGCTCCGATATCGACCGAAACAGTACAGCTTATGAATTGTTCGAGTTCCTCACCACTCCAATAGGCCAGAGTATCATAGAGGAAAGTGGCTATGAACACCTCTAAAGAAGAAGATTCAATGTATCCATGCATTCTTGACATCAGCTTCGTAGCTCCTACGTTCCGCAGGAGTCAGGGGCGCTACACTCGTAATACTTCGAAGTATTATTTCGAATCTTCTTAATTAGAAACGGTAGGGTATTTCATATAGGGGGATGTTGGTAAGCCATTCTTGTTCTTTATAATCAAGGAGTGAAAATCTCAATCCAGTCAATCCGGGATTATCCTTTATGTATTGGGCGATTGACTTGCCTCTCACATTTTTGGATGCCTTTACCTCAATAGGAAACACTTTTTCCCCTTGCTGAATGGCAAAGTCAATTTCGGCTGGTGTTGAGTCATTTGTCCAATAGAAAAGTGAATAACCTGCCGATGCCAGCTGTTGTGCTACATATTGCTCGGTAAGCATCCCCTTGAATTCCGTAAGGGTATCACCTTTATCGACTATAATAGAGGGCGGCACCTCCGCCAAGCAACCCAAAAGTCCGGTGTCGACAAAAAAGAGTTTAAAGGCATTGAACTCTTCATAGAATTTTAGAGGGAGCGCGATTTTTGTAACTCGAGTGGCTTTATATACGAGTCCTGCATCCTGCAGCCATTGTATCGCAAGCTCAAAGTCTGCCGCACGTCCACCTTTTTTTGCTGCTCCATATATAAACCTTCGGTTTTCTTTTGCAAGTTGTGACGGGAGGCTGCTGAGTACTTGATCAATTCGTACAGATTCCGTCTTGGAAGTGTGCTTGATTGTATCTCTACGATAAGCATCTATAATAGTATGCTGAATTTCCCTGACAATATTAAGGTCCTTATCCTCTGCAAAAGACCTAACAGCCTCTGGCATACCACCCACAAAATAGTATTGAAACAGGTAATCTGTCAATTTTTCCGAAAAGGCAGAGACAAGGTTTTGATCATGAGTCGCAAGAAGATCAGACAAGTTATTTTGAACTATTCCCATTAGAAATTCCTCGAAATCCATAGGAAATATTTTTAGCATATTAACCTTTCCTACAGGAAACGATTCTTTATGCGACAATGCTACCCCCAATAACGAACCGGCAGCCATCACATGATAGCCAGGGGCATCCTCGCAGAAGTATTTCAGACAGTGTAATCCTCTAGGGGCTTCCTGCACCTCATCTAATATAATCAGTGTTTTCTCTTCTTTGATGGATTTGCCAGAGATAGCTTGAAGACCAAGGAGAATCCGAGGAATATCATAGTCAGAAAGAAAAAGTTGTTGAGCCATTGGTTCTGTATCACAGTTGATATACACAACATCTTCATACTCCTCTCTACCAAATTCCTTCATCAGCCAAGTTTTGCCTACCTGTCGGGCACCAAGCAACAGCAATGGTTTGCGAGTGTCGGAGGCCTTCCATTCCAACATTTTTTTATAAGCTTTCCTATACATCTTAGATAAAATATTGATTCAATGCAAAATTACACAAAAATGATGATATAATCAAGGAAAAACTACACAAAATTGATGATTTAAATCTACAAAATACACGCAAATAATATGATTTAAGCATTATCAATGCTTTAAAGTTGCGACTTTCTTGAAATTTTTTGTAAATAGAATAGGACTTTTCGGAGAGCATTGCGTCTTAATGTAAAAATCAATATAGATTAAGATGAAAACTATTCAATTTAAAACTGTTCTGACCATTCTTTTTATGGCAACATTCAGCGTCATCGCTCTATTCCTGGCAGGGTGCAACCACGATGACGAACCTTCAGCAGTATGCTATGTACGGTATACAGCTATAGCTCGACCTAACACCAAAGTGAGAATGTATTTTTCTAATGAAACTGGAGAAAATACTCATATCGATGCATCAATGCCTGACGGAAAATTCCAATATTGTGTTGGCCCGGTGAAAAGAGGATTCAAAGCAGAGTTAGGGGCAAGTTACTACAACGAAGGTGGATATGTTGACTTTCTGAGCATTGAAGTAGCTAAAGGTTCTGATCCATTCGTATTGAAGGATAAGTGTACCTATACTTCCGGCCTCAATTACACTATAGAATAATTGCAAATTTAGGAGTTTTCACAAAATTTCTTGCATCTGGCCTGGCCATAGTTAGCTTATATCAGCACGGCGGAGGCGATGGCTCCTCCATTCTATGGCTACGCAGTATTTGTACGTGTTATCCTTGGAATTATTTCGGGATTATCAACATATGTTGATAAATGATTCTCACAAAGAAGAATTTTGTATGAAAGT
>CAZOTY010000059.1:0-1860 GCA_964582905.1 uncultured Spirochaetaceae bacterium
GTTGATCGATACCTCTGCACCAGTCAGCTTGAGTGTATCGTGTAGCTCTGTGCGGGGTGCTCCCTCAGCTACATGTGTTTTGGTGTAATTGCTCATTGTCTTAATTATTTTTTGTTTTATGTAAATAATTCACTAACTTTGTGTTGGTAATTTACTTTCAAAAGTACATTATTATAACACTAATCTAATGTGTTTTGTTCAGTAAACCAATAAGTTACTTCTAAGTATCAAACTTACCTAAAGGTAACAAATGTTGAATATCAGATAAATTGCAATGGAAGAAAGACTAAATTATTTTTTGGATATAGATAATTGTCCGGTACGAAATGTCGTGATGCGGTTTGGAGCTAAATGGCCCATGCTGATTTTGCTTCTGCTTGATGTTTTAGGAACAGCTCGTTTCACTGATATATTGCGATATATTCCCGATATTTCATCAAAGGTGCTGTCAAAGGAACTCAAGAATCTTGAAGCCGATGACCTTATCAACCGTAAATTATTTGCAGAGGTCCCTCCACGTGTTGAATATAGTCTTACTGAACGCGGAAAAAGTTTGATACCTTTATTGTATCCTCTTATTGAATGGGCAAAAGAAAATATGAAACCAATTACTAAATCCAGAAGTAAATATAGAAACTGATAAACTCACATAAAAAAATATCCAATGAGCCAAATTCAGAAATACTGAATTTGTTGGTAAATAAAAAAAAGATTCCTGAAAATCAAGAATCTTGCCTTTATTCAATAACATTCAGTTTATCAGTATACTATCATTAATTGATGTCATAGACTTCAACTTTTATATTACCTTTATTGTAGAGTCAAGCGTCAGGTCGGCTTGGTTAAGATATTTTGCTTTATCAACTAATCGCTTGCCCATTTCAAAACACTTTTGTTCATCAATGGGGAACTGGGTTTCATGCCGAGCAATTCTTTCTTCAGCATCAAACAGATTGGCATTCATCTTGGAATAATCCTTGAATTGAAGAGTAGAGTATGAATTGTATTGTTCAGCATATCCGAGAATGTATTCGAGATTGCTTTTAGTCATCCCAAGCGAAATATTGTAACCACCCGCATTGTAGTATTCTTCATTAGAATTCATAGTGAAAATTAATCCTGCAGGAATAATCCGATTACCTAAAACTCTCTTGACCTGTCCATTTTCTACTTGATAGGAAGTCAATGGATAAAGAAAGCGCTCAATGAAAGATCGAGTCATTCCAGAAGGATACCCGAAGAAATTCGGAGACCCTATAACGATAGCATCTGCTGTCAGTGCTTTCTCCAATATGGGGCGGAGATTGTCGCGAATCGCACATAAGCCACCTGTATTTATTCCTTTGCGTTTGCAGGCGAAACACTCAAGACATCCCTTGATTGGTTCTGCGTATAGTTGTATGAGTTCTGTTTCTGCCCCGGCAGAGATAGCCCCCTCAAGAGCTTTCTTTACGAGTGTGTCGGTATTCCAGTCTTTTCTGGCGCTTCCGTTTATTCCTATTACTTTCATTTTTGTAATTTTTAATTTCACTTTTTTGGGGAACATACTAAAGTTTCGTAAGCTTGGAATTAATTCACGCAAAGGCGCAAAATTACTTACTGTAACTCAAACATCCCCTCTCGTAAAATGTTCATATACCCAATACATAAACATCCTGCTTGTCGCCATCTTCGGCATACACATTCGACATATCCATAATTATTAGAATAGATCATATTTGGGAAGTGAGGATGGGAGTTACTCTCCGGTTTAGGCATTGAAACACGATGGAAACCAGCTGCTATATAACATTGGATTGCAGCATTGTTGTTCTCAAATACACCGAGGGATACTTTTGATGCACCAAGTTCTCTAAACGC
>CAZOTY010000060.1:0-1721 GCA_964582905.1 uncultured Spirochaetaceae bacterium
AATGAGAGTCCGGAAACTCCCATCTTATCATAGATAAACAAGTTCTGGGGGTTCCCAAACGGGGTCAGCATGGAGCCAAGGTTTGCTGCTATTGTTTCAAGGGCGAGTAGGGGAATAATATACTTTTCCCTCTCTGCGGCTTTGAAAATCGTAATTGTAATCGGAACAATAAGTACCAAAGCCACATCATTAGTTACAAGCATAGAGAGGAAAAAACAGAGGTAGATTAGAAAAAGGGAGAGTGGAACCACTTTTCTGAACTTTCCTGCCATCCTGTAGGCAAAATCAAATGAGTGCTGCCTCTTCATGCCTTCGATTGTCGAAAAAAGCATAAAAAGGAGCGCAAGTGTTTTCCATGAAATTGAGTGTAAAAGTGCCTCTGACGGTTTTGTGATAAAAAGGGATATTACTGCCAGAATAAGGGAAATATCCAAGAGGATTTCCTTCTTGAAAAAAGTAACGATTCCGTTAAGAAATATTTTCGCTTTCAATGAGTTCACCTTTTGTATTGAAAGAATATACTTTAGCCGTATTGACTGCTTCCTCGATAAAAGACTCCATATTAAGAGAATCAAAGTGCTCTTTGGTCAGACCAAGTTTCGGTCTTGTCACAGGATGCTTTGGTGCAAAAACAACGCAGCTATCTTCATATGGAAGAATACTTGTTTCATATGTTCCGTACTCTTTGGCTTTAGTTATGATTTCCTCCTTATCCATACCGACCAAAGGCCTTAAGACAAGTTTATTTGTCATACTGTCAGTGAAGGCCATGGCATCCAGCGTCTGGGAAGCAACCTGAGAAAGGGCTTCCCCTGTTACAAGGGCTTTTGCTTCTGTTTTTTCTGCAATCTTTTGGGCAATTTTTACCATCGAAGCCCTGAACATCAAAGTTGCTTCTGCCTGATAGCCATTGTCCCTTATGTATTCCTGTCCTTTTGTGAATGAGACGACATATAGAGTTGTACCTTGAAGATATGGGCTGATAATGGAAGCAAGGGTTTTGACTTTTTCAAGTGCTTCCTCTGAGGTATAAGGATAGGCGTGGAAATACACACACTGAAGCTTGAGACCGCGCTTAGCTGTAAGAAGAGCTGCAACGGGACTATCAATTCCACCTGAGAGGAGAAGTAAGCCGTTACCTGCTGTTCCCGCCGGAAGCCCTCCGCATCCTTTCTTTTCTGAAGTGTAAATATACACTTCGCTCCTGATTTCTATGTATAGAGTATGGTTAGGGTGTTTTAAATCAACTGTAAGGGAAGGGAAGAATTCATGGACAATTTCTGCTGCTTTTATTGCTACATCTTTTGATGAGAGAGGAAAGTTTTTATCTTCCCTTACTACGTGTACTTTAAAGCTCCCTTTATCACTGAATGTGGACTGGGGCAGAATTTCTCTGACTTTTTCCAGTATTTTGTTTATATCTTTTTCTGTTTTGAAAGCCTCAGCGTACCCTGTGACTCCAAATGTTGTTTTTAATGCAAACTCTGCACTTTCACTTGGGCAGGAAGAGTCAATATATATAAATAGCCTTCCTTTTTGTCTTTTTATTGTAGAGTGATATGGCCTTAGTTTATGCTTTATATTGTTTTTCAGCTTATCTTCAAACTGGCTGCGGTTTGCACCTTTAAGGGATATTTCCCCTTCCTTGACTAAGAATAATTTCGTGTTTTCCATTGTTTTTTCTGATTACCTTTATGAAGTCTTCAGCTCCCTGCAGAGTT
>CAZOTY010000061.1:0-1602 GCA_964582905.1 uncultured Spirochaetaceae bacterium
TGTAGCTGATTCTTTTGAAAATGCAAAATTAGTTAAAATTATTGAAATTTGCAAAGTGCCGGGACTTGAAAAATCCCTAAAAAAGTTGCATTTTCCCTTGAAAATGTATAATTTTGCGTATTGTTTACCCTTGAAAAGGTGTAATATAAGTATATTTTTACTCTTGAAAACGTGAAATAAAATTATGAAAAGAAAGATATTCAATAAGTTAGTAGAATGGAAAGGACGCAAAGGAACTTCAGCCCTCCTCATTAAGGGAGCAAGACGTGTTGGTAAAAGTTATATCGCTGAAGAATTTGGGAAGCAATATTATAAGTCGTATATCAAAGTTGACTTCAATGATATATCGTCTGATAACTTGAACTTGATTCTTGATACTCTTCATGATCGCGATAGATTGTTCTCGTATCTTCAGTTGTTGTATAACACAACCCTCTATGAGCGAGATTCATTGATTATATTTGACGAGATACAGGAATGTCCTAAAGTAAGAGCAGCCATAAAGTATTTGGTTGCAGATGGCAGATACGACTATATTGAGACTGGATCCCTTATGTCAATCCGAAAAAATACTGATAATATTATAATTCCATCCGAAGAAGAACATCTTGATATGTATCCTATGGACTTTGAGGAATATCTTTGGGCCTTGGGAGAAGATTTATTGTCGGATTTCATAAAGGAATGCTTCAATAAAAGGACAGGACTTCCTGAAGCACTGCATAGAAAAACTATGCAGTTATTTAAAGAATATATGATCATTGGAGGTATGCCTCAAGTGGTAAAGGCATATGTGAAGACAAAGGATTTCAACATTGCCGATAGAGAAAAGACTACGATTCTTACATTATATAGAGGTGATATTGCCAAGCATGCAGGACCCTTTACATTAAAGGTTGAAAGTATTTTTGACTCCATACCTTCGCAATTATCCAAACATGAGAAAAAATTTCGACTCTCCGTGCTATCAGAAGGAGCAAGAATGAGAGATTACATCGAACCTTTTACCTGGCTTAAAGACGCGCGATTTGTCAACCTATGTTTCAGCAGCACTGAGCCAAGTCTCGGACTGGAAATTAATTCTGACAGGACCATGCTCAAATGCTATATGGGTGATACCGGGCTTCTTTATGCTTTGGCGATGTCAAGCATTGAAGAAAAAAACGATGTATATAGAAAGATTATTTTAGGGAAGTTAGCCATAAACAATGGAATGTTTATGGAGAATATTGTGGCACAAATGTTAGCCGCCAACATGCATAAGCTCTTCTTTTATTCAAACTCTGACAGGGAAGAAAAGAGTAACCGAATGGAGTTGGATTTCTTGCTACCCAAAAGCAAACTCACCAATCAGCACAATATAAACTTTATTGAGGTTAAATCGAGCACAAGATATAGTCTGACTTCATTGGAAAAGGCTATGACCAAGTACTCACGAGAGCTCAATCAAGCCATTGTGTTGCATCCCGGCAATTTAAGTTTTGAGAGCAATGTGCTCTATCTCCCTGTATATATGACTCATTTGCTTTAGCCGCATACTTGTTTTTTTGGGGAGGCGAGACGCCTCCGTTCCATGGCCGGCTGGGAAGCCGGGGCTCCATG
>CAZOTY010000062.1:0-1502 GCA_964582905.1 uncultured Spirochaetaceae bacterium
CTAAAAATCGTAAAGTTCTTATGTTGCCTCCTGTCATATTTAAAAGAAAGATATATCAGAAACTTCTTGAATGGAAAAAATACGCCAATGGGTCAGAAGCCCTACTGATTCAAGGAGCGCGAAGAGTTGGGAAATCGACGGTCGCCGAAGATTTCGCAACTAATGAATATAAAAGTTATATACTCATTGATTTTGTCCGTGATGGAGAGGAACTCTCAAGTCTTTTTGATAATATGACAGACCTTGACTTCTTTTTTTTTCGCCTCCAGCAGATTAAAAATATCAAATTAGAAGTGCGTAAATCAGTCATTATTTTTGATGAGGTACAGTTCTGCCCGAAAGCAAGACAGGCTATAAAGTTTCTTGTGGCAGACGGAAGGTACGATTATATAGAAACCGGGTCACTCATAACCATTCATAAGAATACTAAAGATATTCTGATTCCAAGTGAAGAAAGTAGGATTGATATGTTTCCTATGGATTACGAGGAATTCTTATGGGCCATTGGGAAGGAGGTGTCATATAGTGCATTAAGAGAGCAAGAGAAGTATTGGTTTTCTTTTGATGATTCTTTAAATCGAACTTCTATGAGGGATCTGAGGCTCTATATGTTAATTGGAGGAATGCCTCAGGCTGTGTTGAAGTATATCCAAACTAATAACTTGGCAGAAGTCGACAGAGTAAAGCGCAGAATTTTGCAACTTTATATGGATGATTTCCAAAAAATCGATCCAAGTGGTATACTTACTGAGATATTCAAGTCAATTCCCGGCGAACTGTCAAAGGGAAAATTGAGAATGGAATTAGGAAGTGTGCTCGGCAACCCTCCCTCAATACTCCCTAAGTTGCTTCATGAAATGGACGAGTCGATGACTGTAAATTTCTCTTTCAGGTGTTCCGATCCCAATGTGGGTTTTAAGCTACATAAGGAGGTCGATTATTTCAAAATCTATATGGGAGATACGGGGCTTTTTGTCACTCTTGCATTTTGGGATAGGGACGTATCGGAGAATGTCATATATTCCAAACTTCTTGCTGATAAACTAAGTGTAGATCTCGGTTATATCTTTGAGAATTTGGCTGCCCAGCTGATTCGCGCTTCCGGACGGTCGCTTTACTACTACACTTGGCCACAACGTGATGACCTGAAAAAGTATTATGAGATAGATTTCCTTCTTACAACTCGCGATAAACTTATCCCGGTTGAAATAAAGTCGGGAGGGTATAAAACTCATAAATCTCTTGATGCTTTTTGCGAGAAGTTCTCTAATCGTATACTATACCCATTGATGGTATACACCAAAGCCCCTCACCGTGACGGTGCTGTGAAAATGCTCCCCTTCTATCTCTTCCCAATCATATTGGACAACCTCTAATTTTGTTAGGAGATGGCATGTTGTAAAAACGTCTCGGACTCCGCGTATACTCGATGGTTGACGTGAGAATTAGACAATAAAAAAGGGATGTGGTGATTGACCACATCCCTAATGTTACAAGAGAAT